>CAKQDA010000004.1 GCA_934218695.1 uncultured Succinivibrio sp. | reverse complement strand
ATAAATGAGCCTGTTGAGCTGATATCTTTCATATGTAATTATCTCCAAACCTTCTTCTAGATTATATATTGAAAAGCAATTTTTTTCTTTTATCAGTGACAAATTATGGATAGATCAAGACAGTGCAGAAAACAACTTATATCCTGTCTCATAAGACCTTTTATCTATCTAAAAGTTTAACATTAAGTTCAAAACTTCTACTTAAACATAATGCTCTCTTAATGAGGTGAGGATTAGCAACAGAACAGATGCCATTAGCAATAAAGGTTGGCTCCATTTATGAGGAACATAACTGATGAATCTTTTCTTACTACGTATTTCTAAAATTAAAAGCTCCAACCAAAGATCGTACATTTGGTTAGAGCTTTTAGATGCGAGTCATTCCACTAAATGAAAGAACAGCTTTTTTATATTTTTAAAGCTTAAGTCTACTTCTTAGCTTCTTCTTTTGACTCAGTCTCAGCCTTAGGAGCTGGTTTTTCAATCTTTAATAACTGAACATCAAAGATTAAAACAGAGTTTGGTTTTACAACCTGTGAAGCACCATTCTCTCCATAAGCTAGTTTGGATGGGATGTAGAGGATGTACTCTGAACCTTCGTTCATTAACTGTAAACCTTCGATCCAACCTTCAATCATGTTCTCTAATGGGAACTCAATAGGCTTTTTAGACTCATCAAAAGTTACACCATCAATAGTAGTACCCTTGTAGGTTACTGTGATCTTGTCACCTTTCTTAGCGGTCTCGCCTTCACCCTGCTTTACAACCTTGTACTGTAAACCAGAAGTAGTAGTTACAACACCCTCTTTCTTTGAGTTAGCAGCTAAGAATGCTTCACCTGCCTTCAGGTTTTCTTCAGCAGACATTTTCTGTTCGTTAGCTACCTTTTCCTGGATCTTGGCATCAAGATCTTTTAACACTTTTTCAATCTGTGCACGATCAAGAGCTGAAGCTCTATTTACGCCATCAGTAAAGCCTTTGATAACCTTTTCTGCTGAAATAGGGCCGATTAGCTGCTCCTGACTCTGCTTCATCTGAGCAACATATTCACCTAAAGATGCACCAATTGCATATGCAGCCTTATCCTCAAAAGAGCTCTTGTCATTTAAAGCTGCACTATCTGTTGCGTTTGCGTTAACTACAGCACCATTTTCTGAAACAGAAACTTTGTGATCGCATGCGTTTAATGAAAATACTGATGCTGCCAGTACTGTTGCGATGGCAGTCTTTTTTAATAATGTGTTCAAGATAATCTCCAGTGTTCCTTGAATTCTTGTACTTAAAAATGTTCGAACGACTTGTCGTTTTGATGGTACATCTTACCATGTTTTAAGATTTCAAATGTACCATTTTTAATTTTGCCAATTTTGCTTACTTTTACAGCATATGCAGATGCTAATTCCACAATTTTGTCATAATTATTCTCCGGAGCTGTAAAGAGCAGTTCATAATCACCGCCTCCGTAGAGACATAACTTATCCTGCAGTTTCTCATTAAGGCAATAATACTCAAACTCATAAGGTTTGGGCAGTTTTTCAACTTCCAATCTTGCACCAACCTTTGAACGTTCCATGATGTGTTTTAAATCACCTGCAAGTCCATCTGAGATATCTATAGCACAGCGACTGTAATTTACAAGGGATGAGGCAAACTCACAGCGGTTCTCAATTAACATACTCTTTTCGTAACAGTGAGAAAAGGCATTTCTGCCATCTATGAGTTTGTCACTTATATCTTTGCCATTTATAAGGTTCCTGTAGCCAAGTTCTACAGCGAGTCCTGGTAAACCTAAAGTTCCGGTGACATATATATCATCCCCTGCTTTGGCCATATCGCGCCTTAAGCTTTTTCCTCTGTCAAGTAAACCATATGCACTTATGGTTATTGATAACTGGCCTTTAGTGGTATTCCCTCCTATAAGAGGAATATTTACTTTCGATGCCAGTGTAAACAGACCTTTTGAAAATTCTTCTAAAAATTTCTCATCAGCATCAGGCATTGTTACTGATAATGTAAAACAGTATGGTTTTGCTCCCATGGCAGCTAGATCTGACAAGTTTACCAGAAGAGACTTATAGCCAATATAGTATGGAGAAGTGTCTTTAAAGAAATGAATACCCTCAATCTGAGTATCAGTTGTAACAGCAAGAGTTTTATTTTCTGGAAGGTTTAACAAGGCACAGTCATCGCCTATGCCTAATTCAATGCCAGTACCTCTGTCGTTCTGACAGAAGTACTTTTTTATTAGTTCAAATTCGCCCAGTGACACTAGTGAGCCTTAAAAGACTTGACAACCTTGTCCAACACACCGTTTACAAACTTGTGGCTGTCCTGCTCAGCAAATTCCTTTGCAAGGATAATAGCCTCATTGATAACCACACGGTATGGAACTTCCTGACGGTACATCAGTTCAAAGGTACCTAAACGCAGTACAGCCTTATCCACCTGATCAAGATCATCCAGTGGACGGCTTAAGTATGGAGCATAAACAATATCGATATCGCGAACATTGTTAATTACACCTGATACCAGATCATGGAAGTAATCAAGATCAGTACCTTTCATAGGCTGATCTTCCAAAAACTGTTTTTCAATCTCGGTTGGGCTCAGACCTGTCAACTGCCACTGATAGATAGCCTGCATCGCAAAGTGTCTTGCCTTGTGACGCTGAGCCGGTGTTACTGCACCTTCTGTTGAATCCATCTTAAAAAATCCTTTATTATTTTTTGTTAAAAATTTATTTTGCTAACTTTCAGTTGAAAGAGCCACTAAAACTGTTTTACAACATTTACCATTTCAAGAGCGGCAGAAGCTGCTTCAGCTCCTTTGTTGCCAGTATGAGAACCTGCTCTTTCAAGAGCCTGCTCCAGGGTATCAACCGTTAAAACACCGTTTGATACAGGGATGGCATACTTTAAGGTTACCTGGGTAATACCCTTGGCACACTCGTTTGCAACAACCTCAAAGTGATAGGTTGAACCGCGGATCACACAACCTAATGCGATGATAGCATCGTATTTTTTAGACTCTGCAATCTTTTCACATACGACAGGGATCTCAATTGCACCAGGAACACGTACTAAAGTAATGTTCTCCTCACAAACCTCACCTTCACGCTTTAAAACGTCGACAGCGCCTTCAACCAGACGCTCACAGATTAGGCTGTTAAAACGAGATACTACAATAGCAAACTTGCCATCACGGCAAGGCTTGTTACCTTCAATTACTCTGATAGACATATGTTCTCCAAAATTATATAAAACCATTTTTGAGCAGTGAGCTCATAGTAATGCCTGATGACTTTGTGTTCGTGCCGTCAGATGAACCGTTTTTTAAATTATCGTTACCAATAGTACCAGTTTTAGAGCTAAAACCCGCCCCCAACAATCTTTCAAGGTATCTTGCAAGTACGTCCACCTCCAGATTAACTCTGTTACCTTCACTGAAACTATCAAAGTTAACATTGCTCTGGGTATGTGGTATTAAAGTCAGTCTGAATTTGTCCTGTCTGATTTCATTTACGGTCAGGGACACACCATCTACTGCAATCGAGCCTTTTGTGGCTATATAGCGTAAAAGCTCATCTGGAGCTTTGATCCAGATGTCATAGGCATCATCCAGTGTATGTCTTGATACTACCGTTCCGATACCGTCAACATGTCCCTGTACAATATGTCCGCCTAGATGAGTAGACGGAGTACAGGCCAGTTCTAAATTTAACTTGTGCCCTTTGGCATAGTTTCCCAAACAGGTGCACTTTACAGTCTCAGCAGAAACATCTGCGTAAAAGGAATTACCAGACATTCTAGTAACTGTCAGGCAGACACCATTGTTGGCTATGGAATCACCTAACTTTACGCGTTCTTTTAATCTAAAAGAATCTGGAGTTTCAACTAAAATCTCATAACCGTGACCATGCTGTTTTAGAGCCTTAAGGGTGCCTACAGCCTCAACTATTCCTGTAAACATCAGCTACCGCCATTCAGATAATGTAAGAGCACATCAGAACCGTACTTTTTAGCCTTATACAGAGTAAATTTCTGACATTTATCCAAAGACAGCGCATTCTCAAGATTGAAGGCGTTACGACCGTCACTGCCAAGGACTTTTCCGGACATAAACAGGTACAGTTCATCACAGAAACCTGAGTTTATGAAAGCTGAGGTTAAAATGGATCCAGCCTCAACCATCACACGGCGAATTTTTAACTCACCTAAATATTTTAACAGATATTCAAGATCAATCAGATCATGTCTTAAAGGCATAAAAATGCGAGTTACATGTTCATCAACAACCTTTTCCGTGCCTACAAGATCAGAATCAGTAGTACCATTAACCAGTAGCACTTTGCCATCTTTAAATATGCGGTATCTTGTAATATCTAAACTTGAATTGGTATCAAGGATAACCTTTAAAGGCTGTCTTAGATATTCTCTGTCAATCTTTTTTAAATACTTTTCTTTTAATTCGCTGTAACGGACAGACATGGAAGGATCATCTGCAATGACAGTATTCACTCCAGTGATTATGCAGTCTGATTTGGCTCTGATATCCTGAACTTTCTGACGGGAAAGAGTATTAGTGATCCACTTGCTCGAACCGTCTTTTAAGGCGGTTTTTCCATCCATAGACATACCGACCTTTACAGATACGTAAGGAATAGGGCCTGTTATGGATTTCATGAAAGCACGGTTCTGGAACAAAGCTTCTTTCTCAAGCACATGCTGAGTAACTTCAATACCTGCATCTCTTAAGATTTTAAAACCTTGACCGTTTACTTTTGGATTTGGATCATCTGCAGCAACAACGACTCTTTTAACCTTCATCTCTACGAGCTTCAAGGCACAAGGAGGAGTTCTGCCATAATGAGAGCATGGTTCTAAAGTTACATATACGGTGGCGCCTTCGACGTCAAAGGAAGCATCCTGTAAAGCCATAATCTCAGCATGCGGACAACCGGCTTTATGATGGTATCCCCTGCCGATGATTTTATCATCACGGACAATAACACATCCTACCGCAGGATTTGGGTAGGATGTATATAAGCCGCATGATGCAAGCCTGATTGCTTGCATCATGTATTTTTTGTCAGTTTCTAAAACGTGACTCAAAGTAAATTTCCTATTTATAGGGACTTCAGTTAGTCTTTGTATACAGGGAATTTAGCGCATAGAGCCTTAACACGCTCACGGCACTTTAAGATCACTTCATCATTCTGATAGTTGTCTAAAACATCACACATGATTGAAGCTAATTCTTTGATTTCTGCCTCTTTGAAACCGCGACGGGTACAAGCTGGAGTACCTACACGAATACCAGAGGTGATAAATGGAGAACGTGGCTCACCTGGGACTGTATTCTTGTTAACAGTGATGAAAGCCTTTCCTAAAGCTGCCTCAGCATCTTTACCGGTCATCTCCAGACCGATGAAGTCCATTAGGAACAGGTGGTTGTGGGTGCCTCCGGCTACAACCTTGTAACCGCGCTTCATAACTTCTTCAGCTAACAGTTTTGCGTTAGCTACAACCTGTTTCTGGTAATCAACATACCATGGCTCCATAGCCTCTTTGAATACAATTGCCTTTGCAGCAATGATGTGCTCTAAAGGACCACCCTGAGTACCTGGGAAGATGGCTGAATTTAATTTCTTATAGATAGCTTCGTCGTGGCAGTTTGATAAGATAAAGCCTGAACGTGGACCACCTAATGACTTGTGAGCAGTTGAGGTTACAACGTGAGCATACTCAATTGGGCTTGGGTAAACGCCAGCGGCTACTAGACCTGCAACATGAGCCATATCAACTAATAAGTAAGCACCAACTTCGTCTGCGATTTCACGAAGTTTCTTCCAGTCAACGATGCCTGAGTAAGCTGAGAAACCGCCGATGATCATCTTTGGCTTGCACTCTAATGCTTCCTTGCGGATTGCATCATAATCTAACTCACCCTTCTCGTTAACTTCGTAACCTACAGCGTGGTAGATTTTACCTGAGAAGTTTACAGGGCAGCCGTGAGTTAAGTGACCGCCTGAAGCTAGTGATAAGCCCATTACGGTGTCACCTGGTTTGCACAGTGCCTGATATACAGCATTGTTTGCCTGAGAACCAGCATGAGGCTGAACATTAGCATAATCGCAGTGGAATAGCTTGCATGCTCTGTCGATTGCTAACTGCTCCACAACATCAACGTATTCGCAACCGCCGTAGTAACGCTTTCCAGGATAACCTTCAGCATACTTGTTAGTTAGCTGTGAGCCCTGTGCTTCCATTACACACTTGGAGGCATAGTTCTCTGATGCGATAAGTTCAATATGATCTTCCTGTCTCTGGCATTCTCCGCTCATTGCGGTCCATAACTCTGGATCATATTCTGCGATTGACTTGGCTTTGTTAATGAAGCTCATGAAGTGTTCCTCAGTAGTTATTAAGGTCGGTACCTTTAACAGGCACCCTAAATGAAAGAAAAAACTGTGTACTTATTCTAACATTTTTTTGTGTTCCACATCATAGTTTTTGCAAGTTTTCGTATCTTAAATTTGCCAAATAAAAAAACACAAATTACATTCATAAAGTGAGCGTTTTATCTGTAATTCTGATGGTTCAAATCAGACAAATATCTTCTAATTTTATAAAAAACCGGTACTTTTTAATAAAATTTACGCCACTTTACTGTAAAAATGATAAAATGCCACAATTCAGTTTTTTGGAGTTAGATTTTGGCTAAATATTCAATATTAGTTGTTAACGGTCCAAACCTTAACCTTTTAGGCACACGTGAGCCAGAGATCTATGGTCATGAAACCATTAAAGATCTGGAGAACATGCTCAGGAAGGTCGCAGAAGAACTCAATATTGATATCGAATGCTACCAATCTAATCATGAAGGCGATATTGTCGACAAGATCCAAAATTCCCGCAACAAAGTAGATTTCATACTATTAAATGCAGGTGCCTATACACATACAAGTGTAGCTATTCGCGATGCACTTGCAGGTATTGATATGCCGTTCTATGAGATTCATATTTCCAATGTTCACAAAAGAGAGGAATTTAGACATCATTCTTTCCTGTCTGATGTGGCCGTTGGTGTCATTGTAGGTTTCGGACTTGATGGTTACGAATTTGCTCTAAGAGGTGCAGTGCGCTTCTTAGACCGTAGGCATTAAGATTAGAATCAACTAAATAGGATATTTTTCATGCAAATTGATATTCATAAGATAGCTAAGCTTATCGAAATTGTATCTAAGTCAGATGTATCTGAGATCAACTTAAAGCAAGGCGAAGAAGAGCTTAAGATTACACGTGAAAAGGCTGTAGCCCAGTCAGTTCAGACCGTAATTGCAGCTCCTGTAGCAGCTCCTGCTCCTGTAGCAGCTCCTGCAACACCTGCAGCTCCTGCCCCTGCAGCAGCACCTGCAGCTCCTGATGCAGCAAAACTTATGAAGTCACCAATGGTTGGTACTTTCTATCGTTCAGCCAGTCCTACCGCTGCTCCATTCGTTGAGGAAGGGACTTCTGTTAAGGAAGGCGACACTCTGTGCATCATTGAAGCTATGAAGATGATGAACCAGATCCAGGCTGACAGATCAGGCGTTATTAAGAAGATTTTGGTTGAGAACGGTTCTACTGTTGAGTTCGATCAGCCATTATTCGAGTTTGAATAATATATAAGGGGTAACCCATAAATATGAAACTTGAAAAAGTTCTGATTGCAAACCGCGGTGAGATTGCTCTGCGTATTTTAAGAGCATGCCGTCAGTTAGGTTTGAAGACCGTAGCTGTTCATTCAACTGCTGACCGCGATTTACTGCATGTAAAATTAGCTGATGAGGCGGTGTGCATCGGCCCTGCCGCCCCTAAAGACTCATATTTGAATATTCCATCAATCATCGCTGCAGCTGAAGCTACTGGAGCTAATGCTATTCATCCAGGCTACGGTTTCCTCTCAGAAAACGCTGACTTTGCAGAGATGGTTGAAAAGTCAGGATTTATCTTCATTGGTCCTACAGCTGACACAATTCGTTTAATGGGTGATAAGGTTTCAGCCAAAAAAGCAATGCAGAAAGCTGGCGTTCCATGCGTTCCAGGTTCAGCTGGTGCCCTAGGTGAGGATTTTGAAGAAAACAGGCAACTTGCCAACCAGATTGGCTACCCTATCATCATCAAAGCAGCTGGTGGTGGCGGTGGTCGTGGTATGCGTGTTGTAAGATCTGACGCTGAGTTAGAGGATTCAATCGCTCTAACACGCCGTGAAGCTGACATGTTCTTCAACAACCCTGCCGTATATATGGAGAAGTTCTTAGAGAACCCTCGCCATATTGAGTTCCAGGTTTTATCTGACGGTCAGGGTCATGCTGTATACCTAGGTGAACGTGACTGCTCAATGCAGCGTCGAAACCAGAAGGTTCTAGAGGAAGCTCCTGCTCCATTTATTTCACAGGAACAGCGTGAAACCATCGGTTCCCGCTGCGCTCAGGCATGTGTTGATATTGGCTACCGTGGTGCAGGTACTTTTGAGTTCCTGTACGAGAACGGTGAGTTCTACTTCATTGAGATGAACACCCGTGTTCAGGTTGAGCACCCTATTACTGAAATGATCACTGGCGTTGATATCGTTCGTGAAATGATTTCAGTTTGCGCTGGCAACCCATTATCAATCAAGCAGTCAGACATCAAGTTACGTGGACACGCATTTGAGTTCCGTATTAATGCTGAAGATCCTGCTACCTTTATGCCATCTCCTGGTGAGATAAAGTATCTGCATGTACCAGGTGGTCCAGGCGTACGTTGGGACAGCCATGTATATCAGGGCTACAAGGTTCCACCTCACTATGATTCATTAGTAGGCAAGTTAATTGTTTACGATGATGACCGTGAGTTGGCTCGTCTGCGCGGTTTAGAGGCTTTAGATGAATTAGTACTTAACGGTATTAAGACCAACGTTCCTCTACACAAGGATCTGTTAACTGATCCTGTTGAAATCAAGGGCGGTGCAAGCATTCACTACCTTGAGCAGAAACTCGAAGCTGCTAAAGAGCAAAAGAAATAATCTTTTCTCTTAAACTAAAGCGGACCGTTAAGGTCCGTTTTTGTTTTAGTGTTCAGTAAGTTACCCTGATTTGTACTTTCTGCTTGCAATAAGTGCTGAAACTTAAGCTGTTTTAAAGCTTAGCTTTAAGCTAACAACTTTTTAAAGCTAAAAGTCAAAGTCTGTCATTTGAGTGTTATGAAGTTTTACTCATTCATTTTAAAGAAAGACTTTAACTTTTAGTTTACGTTACACCACCTTTTACATTATCTGATGTTTTTTCATCAACTAATGTATTAACACTTTTGTTTTAAGGCAGGCAACCATGCTCTATTTCACCTCAGATCTTCATTTATGTCATAAGAACATAATTAAGTATGCTCGTCCTCAGTTTGAGTTTTCAGATGAAGGCTTACAGCAGTGTGAAGATGTAATGCTAAAAAACTACAATGATGTCATCACCGATGACGACATCGTAGTCTTTTTAGGTGATATAGCTTTCTTAAAGTCTGAATTTAAACCTCATATTTCTGAGTACTGCAAAAAGCTTAAAGGCAGAAAGCTCATGCTCAGAGGAAACCACGATACCAATACGGATAAGTTCTTTTTAAGCTGTGGCTTTGAAAAGATCATAGATTACATTCTTTTTGAGAATATCTTTATCTGTCACTATCCATTATCAGAACCTGATTCAAAAAGAGAAGCTGAGTTTAAAGAGATCTTTGAAGAGAATAACTGCAATACCGTAATCCATGGACATATCCATTCAAAAGAGCCTGACAGTTCTGATGGGATCATAAGGTTCAACATGTGCGTAGACTACGCTCCAAACCATTATTGTCCTGTTCCCTACAACAACGAGGAATTAGAACATTACATCCGTTATGAGATATTAGGTGAAACCGCAGTTAAAGAAAAAGCAAGCTTTAAAGATAAGCTAATTGAAGCTGAACATCAGGCATCTGTCAGACTCAAACGACTGTTTCATTAAAAGCTCTGTATACTGTTCTGTCATTTAATCTGCGGATATTTTTACTTTTTTAACATGTCACTGTCATTAAAACCATGTTTTAACAGTCTTAATGAGCCATCAATAGGATCATTGTTATCATTCGACTGTACCTTAATTACCCCCTCCTCTTCTAGCATTCCAATAGAGCTTTCCTTTTTAAAAACATGTTTTGGCGATTTTTTTAGACTCTGTTCCACACTTTTTTGTAATGGTTTAGTATGTTCCTTTGACATTAAAGTAAAGTCATGCAGTGCTTTAGAGAAATTTGAACAGATAAATTCAGAAGGCGATTTTCCATCCAGAAACGCCAGAACCTCAATTAGAGCTGATAATTGACTACCAGGTCTTACACTTAATACTTTATAGCTGTTTACGTTCTCTGCTTTGATCCTGCCCTCATCAAGAGCTCTGTTTTGTATGTCCTGAATTATACTCATTTTCTTTATTCCTTAGGCCTTCTTATAAGACTGCATCATATTGCCTTTCCATAAGACACAACTGCACTATTGAGATTTACCGTCATTCTTTCTCTGATACTTTGTCAGAAGATTCCATTTTTCCAGGCTCTTAAAGAGCTTCTTGTACTGTGGTGAAGAAATAAGATCTTCGCGCTCACAAAACTGCAGCAGTTTTACACCAACCTGCAGATAGCTGTCTGAATGAGCAACACCGTCGTGTAAAAATCCTGTTTTTTTGCCTGTAGGCCCATAGGTTAATACTGAGGAAACATAGTAAGGAACAGATGCCACCTCATCTGTCCATGATGATACATCTGATGACAGTTCTCCTCTTCCTGCATAGGCATCAGCAACAAGGCCAATTGCCAGTGCCACATCCGCAGCCACGCCATCTTCGTGAAGAGATTTTTTTAGATAAGTACATAAGATAAGTTCTATAAGATCAGATTTATTCTTAATGCCATAATGCTCCTGCAGAGCATTCAAAAGATTCAAATCGTCATTATCAAATTTGACGTTGTATTTCTTTTCATTTGTGCTCTGAATCAATGGCTGCCGAGGTTCATTAAAGCAGCCACTGTCAATCACAATATTAGACTTTTCTGTGTCTGTTTTCTTACTCATGGGCACCTCATTACTTAATCAAATTCAAGTCAATTATAGTCATTTAATAAGTCAGATTTTGACTTATTAAATATCAAAATTCAATAAATTGATCCAAATCTATTTTTTTAAACACATCTCCTATATAAGCCTTCAGATACAATTCTGCTAAGTCTCATTCTTTAATATTGCACTTTCTATCAGTGCAAGGTTTGTTCTTATAAAAGTCGTGATAACTTAAATTTTCCTAAATTGTTTTACTGATATATTGAAATGCTATTCATGAATAAACTTGTTAATTCAAGAGAGAACTTTATGTATGTTAATGTTAACTACCTAACTTTTAAAATTGTTTGAAATTCTGAATACATAGATAAGAGTGATCTGCTCTCATTAACGAATCAAACTATTGATACAGAAAACAGGTTTATCTGTGTGACACGGCCAAGACGTTTTGGAAAAAGTGTTACCGTAAAAACTCTCAATGCGCATTATTAGAAATGTTGTGACTCAAAAGAACTCTTCTCTGATCTGAAAATTGCCGCATCATCTGATTTTGAAAAGCATCTGAATCAGCATGAGTCATCTGTCTTGATATGATGACTTTCGATGATAAACATAATGGAAACAGATATCTTGAAAATCTTAACTCAAAGGTTGTCAAAGAATTAAAGGAAACCTATAAGGACAGATTTGAAGAAAACAGAAACTAGTCGTTATCAAAAACCATAGCAACCTTAAAAAAGAGATTTATCTTTATCATAGATGAATGGGATTTTGTCTTCAGACAGTATCCTGACAATACAAAACTAGAGCAAAAGAATACACAGACAACATTCTTTTAAGCGGAATCAGTTACTGCAAACAGCATTCATGTGTGATAGAGGATCTTGCCAAATAAACTGTTTTTTTACAGGACAGGTTACAAAGCCAGCTTTACCGCCTTTTCCTTGATTTTCAAAAGCTCAGGATCTGAATACCAGTTGGGAACTGGCCTTTTAAAGTTGTCAAAATCCTCTCTTATTCTGTCTGAATTCAACTGCATCCTAATATACATTTCTTTGCTCTCTTTTCCCTTTAAAGCACATTTCCACAGGGAGTAAAGTGCACTGTACAAAGCAAAGTGCATCCAGAATTTTACAGGAACCACTGATGAAAAGTATCCATCAATTACCCCTGCACACAGCACCGGATAAAGTCCGCCATTTTCAAATTCTAAAGAGGCAAAATCCTCACACATGCAGCCAGGTCCATATGAATATGAAGGAAGCAGTAAGATTGTACCGTCGTGAGTAGTCAGGATCTTCTGGTACTTTAGTGAACCGTACCTCATAACAGGTCTGAAAATTGAAAAATAGTCATACCGGCTTGAGATGGCTTCCATCGCATACCGATCATTTTTAAGACGGGGCAACTCACCTACATATGAGGCAATCCTGTCCATATATGAGGAGTGTCTTCTGTTAGCTTTTTCCATCTGATCTTGTGTAAGAGGAAGTGAGTGAAGGTCTTTTAAAATTCTGCCAATTTTTTTTCCTGCCGCATACTGCCACTCAGGAGGGACTACACTTAAAAAATCTTTTAAAAAGCCTGAGTCCTGATAGCTAAAAAGTGCATTTACTAAATTACCTTGAGCATTTTCATTGATGGATATGGGCTCAAAGATATTTTCTGGAGCACCTTTATAAAAAACCTGAGCGCTTTTATAAGCCTTTTTAATTCTTGGCAGACTCTGTCTGTTCCCCTGCAGACACAGACATCTTGTACTCATAGTCTTAACCACAGAGTATTCAATGTTATTACTGTCTGAAAACAGTTTTCTGTATGAAAGTTGCATGCTGCCTATTCTTTTCCAATTAACATTAGCTCAAAAAAGCAAAATTCTTTTTATAGTTGTTTTTCTAAAATCAATTGCTGTCTCTATTATACACATCAGTATATTTACTGACATGCACGCAGGTCTCATTTAAGATTTGCTGGCTTTTGAAAAAATAAACTAGGATCTAGGATGAGCCTTGCTGTAAACCTGATGCATACGCTCAGTGGCCACATGGGTATAAATCTGTGTTGTTGTAAGTGATGAATGGCCCAGTAGCATCTGCACAGAACGCAAATCCGCATCATGATTTAAAAGATGTGTCGCAAAGGCATGACGAAATGAGTGCGGTGAAAAACTGTCAGTTAACCCCAGCTGTTTTCCATAAGCTTTAATACGGTACCAGAAGGCAATTCTTGTGATGGGTGCAACCCCCTTGCCGGATAAAAATATATACGGACACCTTCTGTCAGGATCTTTTTCTTTTCTCAAAGTATTTACATACTGCTCTATCCAGTAAACAGCATCTTCACACAGAGGCACCAGTCTTTCCTTATCACCCTTACCTCTTACGATGACAAAGCCGTCAGTAAAATTCACATTGTCAAACTTTAATGAGATAAGTTCACTGATTCTAAGACCTGTAGCATAGACAGTCTCAAGCATTGCCTTGTCTCTTAATCCTGTATGTGTTGAAAGATCAGGTGCATCTAAAAAAGCACTTACACAACCTTCAGACATTACGTGAGGTATGTTTCTTATAAGTTTTGGATTCTCAATACGCACACAGGGATCAGTATCAATGAGTTTTTCTTTTTTTAAAAATCCTGTAAAGGCTCTTAATGAACAGAGAAACCTGGCATTCGAACTTGTCTCATGATCAATATTCTCTTTTAGGAATGCTTCTATATGCTCCTGTGTAAAATGCTCATCCTTCACCCCAGAAGTCTTTTCCAAAAAGTTGAAAAACCTCTCCACATCAGCACAGTAAGCTTTGATTGTAAGCGCAGAAAGACCATTCTCCAGTAACAGATAATCGTTAAAGTTGACCATTAGTTCTGATATTCTTGAGCCCATAATGCGTCCTGAAATTTTGGAGTTTCTGATTGAATAGATCTTTGATTGAAGAAAAGAAATTGTGGTGTGCTCATTCTGAATCAACATATAACCTAACACCAGTTATATGTTGATTTGTATCTTTACTTTATCTTTAAGAAAGTTTTTTTAACAGATTATCTAAATATCGGTTATTCAAAGTCGCTTCGTGACATATCAATCAGCTGTGCCATTGAAGGAAGCTCTTTTTTAGAGCTTTTTGTTACAGTTACATAGTATCTGTCATTCTTTGGAATGAGGCAGAATCGGTATACACCGTCTGTCTTTGGATAGTAGCTTATCTCTTCAAACTTTGAATTTGGATTTAATTCAACTGAACGGGCACCGTCTCTTAATACTCCAGGAGGTGTTAAAAATCCGAAGTTTGTTCCCTTTGTCCAGTTCTCATCGGCAAACTTAAACTTGTATGGAGCCCAGTCGGAGCGTAATGTAGCCAGAGTGCAGTAACCGTGACCATCCTTTCTTAAACGGTAAGTCTCGGATGCCTCATAGTCATTCATCTCACCTCTTAAATAGATAGCCCTGTCATTAATGCTAAGTCCGCCCGGCAGCAGTGACTTTACTGCATTTCCATCATCTGAAGAACAGCCTGCTACAAGTGCACATACAAATAGTGCACTCAGGCTTTTTTTTATATTTTTCACAGTTTACCCAATAATATATTTTTATAAATTTTCCGCTAATTGATCTATTCTACACAAATTTCAACAAAAAATACCTTAAAATATCAGTATTCATCTGTATTCTACTGAATTTTTTGATTTTATTTATGTCCTGTAAATTATCTTCAAATTTAGCTACTTTAAATCCCACTCTAAAATCTCCTTTTAGAGTCGGTCTTACAGGGGGTATTGCCTGCGGAAAATCTGGCATAGCATCCCTGTTTTCAAAACTTAATGTTCCTGTTGTTGATACTGATGTTGTTGCAAGAGAAGTTGTTATGCCGGGTACCGCTCTGTTAGGAAAACTAGCTGAACGGTTCGGCCAGAACATCATCAAAGATGACGGCTGTTTAGACAGACGTCTGCTAAGGAAGATCGCTTTTGATAACTGTCATCCTGAAAACCTAAAGGATTTAAACGCACTTATGGCACCTGCCATCGAAAATGAAACTGTCCGTCAGGTCATGGAAAAGACCTCTCCGTATGTAATTGTATGTATTCCCCTGCTCTTTGAGCACCACCTTGAGTTTATGGTAGACAGAATTTTAGTGGTTGATGTGGAACCATCCTTACAGCTTAAAAGACTTATGCTACGGGACAGCATAGACAGAGAACTTGCCCTCTCTATGATAGCCTCACAGGTTGACAGAAAAACAAGAATAAAAAAAGCTGATGATTTAATTAAATCTGATAGCTCTCCTTTAGATAAAAAGACCGATCTCGTGTTAAAATTACATAATCTATACCAACAGCTGGCAAACAGCAGAATTTAATGCATTAGAGTACTTTATAAGGTTATGTTTAATTACGAATTTCCTTTAAGCCCAAAAGCTAGAACATACCTAAAATTAGAACAGGTTTTTAAAAATGCTGAGCAAAGTACAGATCTCGATTCTATCCAGAACGTGATGTTTCTTTTACGCTCAGTAGTTGATTTCATCGATCTTGTAGATGGATCAAGTTCCATCAAAATAGAATTATTAAAAGATCTTGAAAAATGTGACAGCAGATTAAAAGGCTGGCTTACAGATCCTGAATGCGACAGGGATTTTGTATCCGTATTACGTCAGAAGATCGCCGAAGCGAAAACCGCTTTAGACTCCTTTACAAGACAGAGAACAGTCCTAAAGGACGATCCTATTATCGAACTTATTAAACCAAGATTTTTAACTCCAAGCGGCATCAACTGCTTTGATACCCCTCTTTTTACCTACTGGTTTTCTCAGAGCGTCGAAAAGAAAAAACAGAGTGTCGACAAGTGGTTGCACGAGTTCGACTGCATCAGGATCCCTGTTTACACCATTCTCTACCTGTGGCGACTGTGTGCTAACTTCTCTGACAGAGTGGCAAAGTCAGGTTTCATGCAGGAAAGTGCCGATACCTGTGACCTAATCAACATTCAGTATGATGAGAATGTGGCAGGCTACCCTGTGGTCAGTGGTTTCCAGTCACGTGTGAACATCAGATTTTTACCTTTTGACAAAGAGTCAAAAGTAGGTGATATTCCATTTAAGATTGCTTATATCAAGAGTAACTTACAGCAATGAGTCTGAAAGATTTGCTTTCACCAGAACTTTATAATGAGGTTATCCATGATGCTCATGATTTAGGTGAAAAAATTGAAAAAATTGAAGGACAGCCTCTGAAGGTAAAATGTCCTATCTGCAAAAAAGAAACTGTATATGACAAGTCCAATCCGTACAGACCGTTCTGCTCTGAAAAATGCAGACTGATTGATCTTGGAGCTTGGGCAAGCGATGAGCGTGTGATTAAAGGCAGACCTGTGAATGAAGATGAGGACGGCGAACTTTTAAATGCTCCTAATCTTAGAAAGTACAACTTTCCAAAAGAATAACCGTCAAAAAAGACAAAACTCTCTTAAAATGCAGATATCTGATTAAAACAGACAGAACAGACTGAACTTACAGGATAAGATTTTGAAAAACGAAGGGAAGAAACAGTTTACTTTGGCAACACTGGCAATAGCTGTAAGCATGGCTGTTGTCTCTAACGCTTTTGCACTTGATAACGAAAAACATAACGGTCAAAATGAAAAAGCTGATAAAGAAAATTCAGTTTCTGAATTTTCTGTAACCACTACAAGAATAGCTCCTGACATCAAACCAAGAGCAAACATTGTAGGATCTTTCTCAGAACGCACTCTGGAAATCATGAGTTCTGAGGCATCTTCAAAATATCTGCAGAATCCCCGTGTCGCCGACACTGCCACATTCCCTATGAGGCTTATCAACAGGCTAAATGAAAAACCATGGATAAATTCACCATCCTTCCCTATCCGCAGTAAGGATATGGCCTGCTTCTATGGTGTTCCTTCATACAGATACCCTCAGAAGTTTGATTCAGACAAAACGCCTGTGGTAGTAACAGCTGACAGGGTTTCCGGTAAGCTGAACGACAAAAAGGCTCATATTCTGACCTATACCGGCAACGTTGAAGTTACGCAGGGCGATAAAATTTTAAATTCAGATAAAGTCGTCTATGACGGTAAGGCAAGAACCTTAACCACAAAAGGAAGTGCCGTAATTCACGAACCTGAGTACACCATCAGTTCTGATGAAGAAATGGTTAACAATCTTGATACCAAAAAGATGAACCTTACAAACGCTTCGTTCATCTTAAACGGTTCTGTAATGTCAGGCACCGCAGACAAGATGGATATAGACAATAAAAAAGGCTCCAAAACCTACAAGGGAGCCACCATCTCAGGATGTCCTGTGGATAAGAGATCATGGCATTTTTATACAACCACTTTCAAGACTGAAAAGGATGCCTACTTTGGTGATGCTTGGAATGATGTACTCTTTTTAGGTAAGGTACCTGTATTCTACACTCCTTATGCACAGATACCTTTAACAAAGAAACGTCATTCAGGTTTACTGCCTGTCGCCCTAGAATATAAAACCGGTGAAGGGTTTTCCTACAGTGCTCCTATTTATCTGAATCTAGCTTCAAACTATGATGCTACAGCAACTCTAGGACATGATGCAAAAAGAGGTAATATCTATGATGTTCAGTTCAGATATCTGCCTTTCAAAAACCTTTCAGGAGAAATTAACGCAACCTATCTGCCTAATGATCCTTACTGGTCTCCTAAAGATGATGACTACAGTCGCTGGTTTATTAACATTTATCAGAACCTATCATTTCTTGACAATGATTTGAACTTCAGACTGGATTACAGTAAAGTCCGCAACGATGACTATACCTATCTGTCCGATGTAAGTCAGAAAAATGCCGCAATTACCGATTCAAGTCTGCTACAGAGCTTTAAAGCCTCATATGATCAGGACAAATATGATCTGTCTTTGGAATTAAGAAAGTACCAGAACATGTTCTCTACTTCTAATATTTCCACCTACAGACCTTTTGCCATGATGCCTCAGCTTAAAGCTAATACCTACGACTCATACGGTCCGTTCTACTTTAAGTTAAAGACTGAAATTACGCGTTTTTCTCTTGATAAAATGAAAGACAATATGACTCTGACCATGAACAGACTGCATGCAGAACCTTCTGCCCGTTATCTTGCATATGAGGGATACGGTACCACTGTTGATATGGGACTTACTGGCTTTCTGACTCACTACGGTCAGTCTGATCTTGAGTATCTAACCTCATCATACAAGAACCGTTTGGGCGTCAGAGAGTATAAAGATTCTGTCAACCGAGCTCTGTTCTTAGCTGACATCCATGCCAAATCAACCTTTGAAAAGAAAGTTCTGGACATGAACCATACTCAGACTCTAGAACCTGAGTTCAAGTACCAGTATATTCCTTACAGAGATCAGAGCAACATCGCACTGTACGACACAACAAACCGTTATGATGACTACTATACACTGTTCTCTCCACACCACTACGCTGGTATTGACAGAATATCCAACATCAATATGGCGACTTTCGGTTTAAGCTCACGTCTGCTTGATGTTCATGATCGCGAGGTTTTTCGTGTAGCAGTAGCTCAGGGTTATAACTTTTCAGATAACAAAGTAAAACTGCGCCAGACTGATACTCTGAGCACCAACCCGAGAACTCCTCTTGAGGCTTTGATTGATGTTGTGCCTTTTGCAGGCATGTCTATCCACGCCCAGGCTCAGTATAATCCTGATGGAGATGAATTTTATACCTATAGTGGATCGGCCCGTTATACAGATCCTGCAACCGGATATATGCTTGGTGTTTCATACCGTTTTTATAAGAACGGTAACTATTATTTAGAAAACTATAAACAGGTCGATTTAAGACAGTTGGGGCTGGAAGTCAAGCTGCCAATATCATCTTCATGGACAGCATTTGCCGCTTCCTATAAAGATGTTGAGCAATCCTACAATATTGATACAAAATTAGGCATAAAGTATGACGATTGCTGTTATGCTGTTACACTGCTCTATGAAAACTATATGAACATGGACTGGAAAAACATGCAGCACACTCCAGAAAAACTTATTGGAGTTCAGTTTGAGCTAAAAGATCTCTTTGCAATCAATGTAAGAGGTATAACGGATCCTAATGGTACAGGCACACATTATCTGCCTTCTCTGGATCCTACCAACCTGAACAGATAAATTTGAACTTTATGTAAGGCTCTGAATCTAAATGAATGCGTGCTGTTTTAAAATAAACCAGAAAAATTAAATGCAATTTTTACAGAGTAACTGTTACAGATACACTATTAGTGTATAAGACGTTAAAAAAGGTTACAAATTTAACAAAAATTAACACAGACAGAATAAGGTAAATTAAATGAAATTACATAACAAATTAGGCAGATTTGCCTCTCTTAGTGCTGTTTTGCTAGCCTTATTTGGCAATGCCCACGCAGAAGAACAGGTTTTAGATTCTACTGCAGCTGTCGTGAACAACGGAATCATTCTAGAGAGCGAGCTCAATGCTCGTACTCAAAAGCTGCTCAGTCAGTACGCTGCAACCGGAGCAAAAGTAGATGAGATAACCGCCCGCCGTCAGGCACTGCAGTCTCTTATCACCCGCGAGCTGATTTTACAGATAGCTAAAAATAACGGCGCTGAGGTAACTGATATGCAGTTAGACTCAACCTTAGAATCAGCAGCTTTACGAAACAATACTTCAACCGACAGGATTCTAAAAAGCTATGGTCCTAACCTCACCGAAGCTCAGGCCCGTGAAAAATTCAAAGAGGATTACCTAATCAACGAAATTCGCCGTTCAAGTGTTCGTCAGCGAATTCACATTTCTCCAGTTGAAATTAACACTCTGGCAAAAGCCTTAAAACATCGTGGTAGCGTTGAGCCTATGTACCATATTGCACAGGTTGTAATTCCTCTGTCATCAGAACCAAACGAAGCTGAGTACAACCGCGTACAGAATGAGGCTCGACAGGCCTTAAATGCCGTCAGAAATGGGGCAAATGTATCGGAAATTGCCGCAAAATACGCAACCTCAGAACAGAGTGCTGATATGGGATACCTTCCAGAAACATCTATTCCGCTGCCATTCCTGCCTGCTATCCTAAATGCAAAGCCTGGTGATGTAATCGGACCTTTCAGATCATCAATCGGTATGCACATCATCAAACTTTACGATGTTTCACATTCAGCAGTAACGCCTATCAGAACTTATGATGCAGCTCATATCTTAATCAAGACTTCAATCATCTATTCAGATGAGGCGGCTGTTGCAAAATTAAAGGATATAGCTGCAGAGATAAACAAAGGGACAATGACCTTTGCTCAGGCAGCAAAACAGTACTCTGAAGATCCTGGTTCTGCCATTAAAGGTGGTGATTTAGGTTATGCTGTTGCTGATATCTATGATCCAAATTTTGCAAGAGCTTTAACCCAGCTGCATGTAGGTCAGATGAGTCAGCCTGTAAAATCAGCTTTCGGCTGGCACCTGATCCTGTTGAAGGGTACAAAAGTTGACAGAGATTCACTGGAAGTTTTCAAAGATAAAGCCTCCTCTATTATCTTTGATCGTGAATTCAGTGAGGCTGTAGTTTCATGGGAAAGATCACTGCGAGAGATGGCTTACATCCATGTTATCGATCCTGAACTGGTAAATTCAGGAATTCAACTTGATCAGGACAGTAAAGGCAAAAATACACTAAAGCCTACAAATGACGATCAGGACAGTCAGCAATATTCAGAAAACAGCCGTTTTTTAAACTGATTCCGTTTTAATAAGCGGTCTTACTAAAGAGGTTAAATGACATATCGTTTAGCAGTGACACCTGGAGAGCCTTCAGGTGTCGGTCCGGAGCTGATGTATCATCTGTCTAAACTGGACTTGAAAGATACACAGCTGGTTATCGTTGCATCAAAAGAGCTTATCGCACAGCGTATAGCTCTTTTTAATTCAGACAGCATAAAAACACAGAACATCAGGATCATCGACTACTCAAAGGATGATTTTGTTCCCCAAACAAAAGGTTCACTGTGCGTTCTTGATGTACCACTTTCTGTACCCTCTGTTCCTGGCAAACTTGATAAAAGAAATGCCAAATACGTTTTGGACTGTCTTGACATTGCCTCAGACAGATCAGAGAGTGGTGAGTTCTCAGGTATCATTACAGGCCCTATCAGCAAGGCTGTAATTGCAGATACTGGTCTTAACTTTACTGGTCATACTGAGTATTTTCAGGAAAGAACTCATACCAGAAAAGTAGTGATGATGCTCGGCTGTAAAAAGTTTAATGTGGCTCTGGCAACAACTCACCTTCCCTTAAAAGACGTTTCAGAGGCGATCACAGAAGAACTCCTGATTGAGATCGTAACAATTTTAAACCACGATCTTATAACCAAGTTCGGAATAGACAAACCATGCATCATCAGTGCCGGTTTAAATCCGCATGCAGGTGAGGATGGTCATTTGGGTATGGAAGAGATTGATACTGTTATTCCTGCTTTTGAAAAATTAAGAGCAGAAGGTATCAATATCATAGGTCCGCTTCCTGCTGATACCATGTTCCAGCAGAAGTATATTGATAAAGCTGATGCCTTTTTAACCATGTACCATGATCAGGGACTGCCTGTTTTAAAATATGCAGGTTTTGACTGCGGATATAACACAACTTTAGGCTTGCCTTACATCAGAACTTCTGTAGATCATGGAACGGCTTTAGATTTGGCAGGTACAACCAAGGCAGATCCTGGTTCACTGTTTGCGGCAGTGGAACTGGCTCATACAATGGCACTACGAAGCAGGAGATAATATGGCTTTACCACCAGTACATATGAAAGCAAGAAAACGCTTTGGTCAGAACTTTCTGGTTAACGATCACATCATTTCACAGATTGTTGATGCTATCAATCCCAAAGAAGGAGAACATCTGGTTGAAATAGGACCAGGCCATGCCGCTCTTACAAGACCGGTTTTAGAAAGAGCAAAAGCCTTAACCGCTATTGAGCTCGACCGCGATCTGGTTGAAATATTAAAGCATGATCCTTTCTTAAAAGGACTGACCATTATTGAGGGAGATGCTCTAAAGGTCAACTTTGAAGAACTTGAAGGAGCTGGCAGTTTACGAGTATTCGGCAACCTGCCTTACAACATCACATCTCCTATTATCTTCCACCTGCTGTCACAAAAAGGCATAACTGATATGCACTTTATGCTGCAGAAGGAAGTTGTAGAGAGACTGGCTGCAGGTCCTAGCACCAAGGATTACGGACGTCTGACTGTTATGACTCAGTTCCACGCTCAGGTTATTCCCATGCTTGTAGTTCCACCTTCAGCATTCAGACCTGCTCCAAAGGTTACCTCTGCTGTTGTACGCCTAAAACCTAAAGCTTTGACTGATGAGGAAAGAGCTCTTGTGCCTTATCTGAATAACATCACTACAACAGCTTTCTCTGCACGCCGTAAGACCATACGTAACTCTTTATCCAAATTCTTTACAGAAGAGGAGTTAAACGGATTTGGACTTGATCCAATCTTAAGAGCTGAAAACATCAGTGTAGAGAAATATGTAGAACTAGCCCGCGCTTTAAAATACAGGAATAAAGTCTAATGGCAACTAATTCACCAGTATTTGAACTTTTACAGAGAAATGAAGATGAGTTTGCAGGTCGTGATCTCATTATCGCAGGTGACATTCTTGATCCTATGTTGTTCTCTCTAGTTAAAAGAGCACATAGCGCTACAGTCATTGTAGACAACTACATTGTCTGCAAAAAGATGGCGGCTATGGTAGGTAAGAGCATGGATGATTCATGTCCTCAGGTAATTGAATATAAACATGTAAAGCTAATCTTTGCTGATGTTAAAACTGCTCTGTCTCATACAAAAGAAGCCGATACTCTGCTGCTTTTGCTCTCAAAGAACAAACAGCAGACCTTAAAGTTATTAAATACTTTAAAAGCAAAACTAAAAAAAGAAGCTCTTGTCTATACAGCAGGATCAAATGACGGTGGAGCAAAGAGTGCAGACTCTCTTCTAAAACCTCTGGGCTTTGTCAGAAAGCTTGATATTGCAAGAAAATGTACACTCTTTAAAGCAGTTTACGAAAATGACTTTAACACTTACAAAGTTGCAACTGACATAAAAGTTGCCCCTATTAAGATACCTCTTAATCTTCATCAGGACAGTGCGGTTTTCTCACAGGGAAAACTTGATAAGGGTACAGAGATGCTTATTGAGAGTTTAAAAGATTTAACACCATTTGGAAGCGCACTGGATCTTGGATGTGGCTGTGGCGTTGTAGGACTTGTTCTCTCAAAATTAGGTTACAAGAATGTTACCTCAACTGATGTCAGTGCGGCTGCTATTGAACTTACCAGACAAAATGCAAAAGACAATAACTGTGAGTCTATCAGAGTTAAAGCTTCTGATATGTTGTCTGGACTTGAGAGATTTGACCTTATAGCAGTAAATCCACCATTTCATGTAGGTGTAGCCACAACTACCGCACCTACTGTTAACATGATCATCGAAGCTAAAAATCACTTAACCCAAAACGGTGTTATGTATCTGGTTGCCAACGCACATTTAGGTTATGAAAAAGTCCTTTTAGAAAACTTTGACTATGTGCAGATCGTTTCATCAAGCACAACCTTTATTGTGTATAAGGCTAGAATGGAAGAAAAATAAAAGCCACTAAAGATCTAAAAGCAGGTTCATACAATGCAAGGATGATCCTGCTTTATTATGTTTATTTGATTTTCAAGACTTCAACAGCACAGTTCTTACCTGAAAAGGCAATTCCATAAGCATAGATACATTTTGTCATTCTGTCTTGCATAAAAGGAGAGGCGTAATTCTTATTTTCTATCTGAGCTACAGCATCCTCACTTAAGGTGATTAAGTCAGAACCAACACCAGCAGATTTAATTTCGATGATTACGAGTTTATCTTCTCTTTTACTCTTAAAGATAATATCAGCATAACCGTCTCCTGACTCTACATTAGAGTGGTACTCACTTATGGATGATTTGCAGTTTGCAAAAATACCGTTTAGAAAACCATGATAGTAGTTCTCATGAGGAGCCTTTGTAGCACTGTCTCTAATTGAAATATAGTTCTGTAAAAGCTCAAAGATAGTGTCAGATGCTGTATCAGCATCACCTTTAAAAAGACTGTTTGCAAGAGAGTCAGCTATAGAGTCTGTAACAATCTCTGTATTAAATCTCTTCTGAATATTGCTGATAAAACATTTTAAGATTTCCTGGTTAGGAATTTTTGCAAAGACTACTTTATTAAGGTTACTGTTTTTCTTGAGCTCTTCTGTTGTCTTATCCCAGTCTAAGGTTAAATAACCTGTATGCAGGAGAAGTGACCAGAAGTCATCAGGATTGTGTTCTGACAGACTGTCATAGTTCATGGAATCATTGAGACTGAAACTTATTGACTTACCATCTATGAGGTCCTGCATCTTCTGAGTGTCTTTATCTGTAAGATATCCTAAATATTCATAGATAGAAGAGCTTGAGGTGGTGCCTGTCCAGTAGTTGTCTGCATGTATCTGCTGTAATTCACCATCTATTTTCAGTTTGTAATTGTTACGAATGAAATTTACCACATCCCATGGACAGAACATTTCCTTGTCATAGAACCTGTATCCGTCATAGTTGTCCTTTACAAGGTAAGAGTATTCTGACAGGTCATAGTCATCAAGAAACCTGTTTGTTTCATCCTTGGTAAAACCGATTAAGCCTGTATAGTCTTTTTCTGTTGCAGTTACAGTATTTACATAAAGATTGTTTACTCCTGTAAAGATACTGTTTTTAGCTACCTTTAAACATCCAGTCATAACTGTCTTGGTAAGAGTGTTCTCATCTTTTAGAATACCTAAGAAGCCTGACATTAGAGTTACCATTCTTGCATGGTAGGTATTGTTAGCATCAATTTTTCCGTCAAATGTCTTATATTTGAGTAAATCGTGATATGAGGCCTTGGCTAATGGTACATCATATTCATCTATGAGCAGAACTGGGAGTTTACCGTATTCCTTATAAAAAAGAGCTGACAGAGTATTTAATGAAGTCTTAAGTATTGCTGAGTTTTCAAGTTTCATTAAAAAGCTTTCATCTGTGATTCTTTTTAATTTATCCTTATCTTCAGCATCTAATTTAGAGCTTTCCAAAAGGTATTTATATTCAGAAGCAACTTTTGATACGACAATGGCAAACATCTTATAGGCATCTTCAAAGTTATCTCCATCCACACTCTTTAAAGTGATAAAGATAACAGGATATTTACCCATGTACTTTTCACAGAACTCTGTGTCTTTTAATATTTGTGTTCCTTCAAAAAGTCTTAGCTGTTCTGAGGTGTCAGTTGGATTTTCTTTGTTTATCTTTAAAAATGAGTTGAGCGTACTCATAAAGACTGTTTTACCAAAGCGTCTTGGTCTTGTAAACAGAAGTACCTTGCCACTGCCTTCAAGAACATTTTTCAGGTATGAGGTCTTATCCACAAAGTAACAGTTATCATTCCTTATTTCCTCATAACTGTTATACCCATATGGTAATGGCAGAAACATCTTATCGCTCATTTGTTCTATCCTGTTTATATCGTTTTCTTTACTTATTATATAGAAGAAATTCAGACAGAGCCTTTATCAGTGGCATTTATTGAAGAAAAAAGATTTTTATCAAGAAAAAGTCAAAATAACAAGAACAGAAATTCTGACTCTATATTCTTTTAGAATGTGATTTTTTTGAAAAAGGTTTTGTTTAATTGCTGTTTTGATTGTTATCTTGCGAACTATTCTCTTCAATATTGTTATTTTCACATTTATCTTGCTTATTAGCCTCAGTTACTGGATCTTCATATGGAGCAGCTTTAATACAGGTAACACCTCCATTATTTGAAACTACTGCATAGTTAAGATCACAGTACTGACCTGCAAAATAAATAGGCAACTGTTCATTTCCCAAGCGTAAAGGAGTAAAAACAATCTTACTGCCTACAGCACAGTCGGCTGCCGCATTGAATATAAAAACGCTACAAACATTATTGCTCCGCGAACGAGATGGCAACTGTTTTACCTCCGATACCTTCACCACCTCAGGAAATACAGTTTTATTCTCATTGATAATTTTTACTGTTGCAAATACCGATACAGTTGCTATTGCAATAAAAGTAATGGTAAGAAGCAGATAATCTTTTTTATTCATGGATCCTCTACTTTTTTAATGATTATGAATTTCTCAGGATTGTGTGCAAGTTTTGCCTGAAGGAAGATTTCTTTTGCTGTAAAAGTAAATTTTGTGAAATTTTCACAAGAAGGTGCTGTTAACAGCACCTTCTTTAGGAGTGATTGTAGATTACTGAGGTTTTACTTCGTTAACAAGTTCATTGCCGGCAAAGTAATCAGTTACATTCTTCAGGGTTGTGTTAACGATATTATTCATTGCTTCTTTAGTAAAGAATGCCTGATGAGAAGTAATCAGAACATTGTTCAGGCTCATCAGACGGCTCAGATTGTCATCAGTGATGATGTGATCTGATCTGTCCTGATAGAAGTAGTCATGTTCTTCTTCATACACATCAAGACCTGCAGCGCCTATCTGTCCTGATTTTAAACCTTCAACAAGATCTTCAGAATTGATTAGAGGTCCACGACCGGTGTTAATGATCATTACGCCTTTCTTCATCTTAGAAATAGAGTCCCTGTTGATTAGGTATCTGTTCTGCGGAGTTAAAGGACAGTTCAAAGAGATGATATCTGACTGTGCATATAACTCATCCATAGTTACATACTTAATGCCGGCAGCCTTTTCATACTCATGATCTTCGAAAATATCATAAGCTACCACATTCATACCAAAGCCCTTTAAGATACCGATTAGGACACGGGCAATCTTACCAGTACCAACAACACCAGCAGTCTTGCCGTACAGGTCAAAGCCCATTAAACCGTGAAGAGCAAAGTTGCCGTCACGGGTACGTGAATATGCTCTGTGAGTCTTTCTGTTTAAGGTTAGGATTAAAGCCATTACATGTTCTGCAATAGCATGTGGAGAGTAGGCTGGTACTCTTACAACTCTTATCCCCAAATCCTTTGCAGCCTGTAAGTCTACGTTGTTGAATCCGGCACAGCGCAGAGCTAAAAGCTCAACACCGTTATCCTTTAACTTCTGTAGAACAGCTCTGTCGGCCCTGTCATTGACAAAAATACATACTGCCTTAGCACCGTGAGTTTCATCTGCATTGTTAATATCAAGGAAACTTCTATGATAAATCAGCTGAAAACCGAAGTTTTTATCAGCATTCATATCTGTAAATGCATGTCTGTCGTAGCTGTGAGTACCAAAAAAAACGATTTTATTGTTTTCCATTTTTTATCCTCAGATGAAATTCTCTGATTTATAAATATGTATGTCAGAATCAGTTATCGCGATTACTGACTATCTTGCCTGTTCAATAAGATACACTATTTCTAACTCAAAATTTGATCTTTATCAAATATTTTATTATGTGCACAATTTGTGTCTATTTACAAAATATCCAATAAAGAGGCCCGTTGTAATTTAAGAATAAATTATGCAAAAATCAATAAGTTGCATAAAATTAACAGTAATTATTACTGTTAAGTAATAATTTTAAAAATTATATCTTCCTCAAAAATTTCCACATAATTTTTTGCTTTTTTGACTTTGTTTATTTTCTATTTTCTGGCTACGGCAAAAAAACTTATTACGAGGCTCACTTTTTTCGGCTTATTTCATAAGAAGTCTAATTTTTTTTGTTTATTTAATTATACAGTGCTCATTTTCTTCTATTAGAAAAAAATCATGATCTATACTCAGAGCATAGGTATATGACATGACTTAATGTCTCAAGAATAAAAAATCAATACATCTCATAAGGAGTCTCTCAAATGGCAGCATTAGCTATGATCTTAGCCGGTGGTGAAGGAACACGTCTTATGCCACTCACTTCATGCAGAAGTAAACCTGCAGTTCCTTTTGGAGGAAGTTACAGGCTTATCGACTTCGTGCTCAATAACTTTGTTAACTCAGGCATAATTAAGATCTTTGTTATCACCCAGTACAAATCACAATCACTGATGATGCATTTAAAGAAAGGCTGGCAGGTAAGCGGTATTTACGGAGCATTTATCGATTCACTACCTGCACAGATGCGTGTGTCAAAAGAGTGGTATCAGGGTACTGCTGACGCTATCTACCAGAATTTGACCTTCATTAAAGAACAGTTCCCTGATAATGTATGTATCTTCGGTTCAGATCACATCTATAAGATGAATGTACGCGAAATGCTGACCTACCATAAAAACATCGATGCCGATTTGACCGTAGCTGCCATCAGAATGAAATCAAGCGAGTGCGCCGGTAAATTTGGTGTTATACAAGTAGATGAAAACAACAAAATGATAGGCTTTGAAGAGAAACCAGCTCATCCTAAGGAATTGCCTAACCATCCTGGCTATTCGCTTGTATCCATGGGAAACTACATCTTTAAAGCTGATGTTCTGTGTAATGAACTGATTGAGGATGAAAAAGATAAAAACTCCAGCCACGATTTTGGTAAAGACATCATCCCTAAAATGTTTCCTCGCGGAAATGTTTATGTGTACGACTTTAGTGAAATTGAAATTGAAGGAGAGAAGGACTTTGCCTACTGGCGTGATGTTGGAAGTATCGACAGTTATTGGGAAGCCCATATGGACCTTTTAGGCAATAAGCCCAAGTTCAATCTGCAGAATCCAAAATGGCCTTTGCACACCTTCTATCCTCCACTGCCTCCTGCAGACTTCACCGATACAGATGATAACGAGTCTCACGTTTCCATGTCATTAATTTCAGCAGGATGCAAAATTAACGGAGCCACCATCAATAAATCAGTTCTTGGCTTCAGGTGTACAGCAGGTGACGGTGCTATTGTAGAGGGGAGTGTTCTAATCGGTGATAATATCATAGGCAATGGAGCAAAGATCAGGAATGTGATCCTTGACAGACATGTAGAGATTGCTCCTGGCTTCGAGATTGGATACGATAGAAAAAAGGATCTGGAGCTTCTTGAAAAAGAGAAGAATTCAATGATCACTATTTCTAAAAATGGCATAATAGTAGTACCTAAGGCTATGCGCTTAGGTTTTGACTAAATACAATAAATAAGGGGTTGCCTGTGAACATCTTATTACTATCATCAGAAGTTGCAGGCATCATGAAATCTGGCGGTCTTGCAGATGTTGCAAAGGCATTGCCTTTACAGCTGCAGGCAGAAGGTCATGATGTCAGGGTTGCCATGCCATGCTATACCACTATCAAGGATTATGACAAACTTGAGGTCATAGCACGTGGTGTTTTAAATGAAAATAATCCAGATGAAAAGCTTCGCATCCCCTATTCAATCAGAAAAACATACCTTAATAAGTTAGTTGAAGTTTGGCTTGTTGACTGTCCTAAATATTTTGACAGAACATCAATGTATGGAGACAACAATCAGGCTTACGCAGACAACGGAGAAAGATTTGCTTTTTTCTCTGCAGCTGTACTTGATGCATGCAAGCACTTAAACTACTGGTTTGATATTCTGCACTGCAATGACTGGCACACAGGTATTGCTCCAATGCTGATGCGCATTAAATATGCTAACGATCCTTACCTCTCCAGAGCCCGTTCTGTTCTTACCATTCATAACGGAGCCTTCCAGGGAGCATTTGACAGATCACAGATTTCTATTCTGCCTGAAATTGCCCGCATATATAATGACAAAATCACACAGGGTTCGTATATCAATTTTCTAAAATGCGGTGTTTTCTACGCCGATAAAATCAACACCGTAAGCCCAGGTTATGCAAGCGAACTTACCACCTATTTGGGTGGACATGGAATGACTCAGAACTATCTTGACAGACAGCAGGATCTTTCTGGTATTGTTAACGGCTGTGACTATTCTGACTGGGATCCTGCTACAGATCAGCTACTGCGCATCAGATATGATGTAAAAGATCTTGATCAGAAGGTTCTTGGAAAGTACCTGCTACAAAGAAAATTGGGTCTGGAAATGGGAGATACCCCAATGTACGGTATGGTTGCAAGACTTACCGATCAGAAGGGCATTGGCCTTTTAATCCCTATCCTGGACCGATTCCTACAGCACAAAGTTCAGATTGTAATTGAAGGAACAGGTGATCCTTACTTACAGCAACAGATGACTGAAATCGCCAACAGACATCCTGGGAAAATGATTTTTCAGCCTGTATATGACAATATGCTGGCACATCAGATTGAGGCTGGATCTGACTTCTTCCTGATGCCATCTATTTTTGAACCATGCGGACTGAACCAGATCTACTCACTGGCCTATGGAACACTACCTATTGTAAGAGCTGTTGGTGGACTGAAAGACACCGTAATAGACTATGATCAGGATAGAGTAAACGGCAACGGTTTTATGTTCTTTGATCCAAGTTCTGAAGAATTGCTCTCCTGCTTGCGTCGTACTTTAATACTTTACCTTGAAGATCCTGCAGAAATGAAACGCATTAAACAGAATGCGATGAGAATACGGTTCAACTGGTCTGATTCCTGCAAGAAGTACATAGAACTTTATAAGAGTGCCTTAAAAAAGCCAAAATGGTAATACTCTCATAAACAGTTTATTCCTTAAAATTTTAAGCTCTGTAGGTATCAAAACTGCAGAGCTTTTTAATTTCACGTTTCAAATAAGTAGGCTATAGTATCTGAATTTAATAATTTACCAGAACTGCTTCTCGTGAAGTAAAAACTCTTTCTTCAGTATCAAGTAGAATATATATATCTTCCGTTTTATCAATATAAATCAGCTTTCTTGTACAGAAATTTTCAAAGGAACCTGCATTTGCTGTCTTTTCAAACTCCTAATCTCCTGCAGCGCGTACAGATTGTATAGAAAAGTTTTTACGTTACGTGATGTCTACTTCGTTGCTGCATTTGAAAAAAAATAACATGAGCGGAGAGTTCGTTCACAACAGCTAATGAAAGCGAGGCATTCTTCGCTCAACTACACTTCTTATAAAAATCATCTATTCTTAAAATGATGATCCTTCTCGGTCCATGTGGTTTTTTTTTGAGAGCTTCCGTCTCCGTAAAAAAATTATGGCGGGTGCTATCGCTGTACAACAGCATGATGACGTTGTAAACCTATCAACGATTTCGCATAAAAAAACAGAATACAGATTTGTTTTTGGCAAATATGTAATTCACGTTTCCTTATGGACCCATTCAGAGAAAGATCATCAATTGTCATCAACCTTCCTAAATATAGGAGGCTCTATGAGTGTAGCACATAAGAAGCGTGAAAACCTTGCAACATTTCACGCACTCCACAAAAGTGCCATAGGAATAGACGTGCATTCCAATCTGATTGTTACAGTTTATCAGAACTGTGAGTACGGTAGTAACAATTTAGTTACTGAGACCTAGTCGTCTGGAGCATCAAAACCTGAACTTGAGGCTTTTGCAGTCTGGTGTAAGGAAAAAGGTGCTGAGGTTCTTATCATGGAATCAACAGGTGTTTACTGGCAATCCTTATATGAATCATTGGAAAACGTTGGTTTTACCAATAAAGAGCTTGTAGTTGTAAATGCCCGTGACGTTAAAAACAAGAGAGGTAGTAAAACAGATTTGGCTGATGCCATTCATTTGGCTGAGGATGCAAGACAGGGAACCTATAGGGCTTCATTTGTCCCAGCAAAAGAAATAAGACAGCTTCGATGTTTATGGCGATCTTTCTTTACACTGAAGATGTCCAGAAAGAAGTTCATTAACATCATGCACAAGCAGTTGTGTCAGGTTGGCTGTAGAGCTTCAAGTGTATTCTGCGATATCCGCGGTAAGAAAGCTACTAAAATCATTGAATGCCTAATCAGTGGTGAACATGGGAAGATTCTTTACGATCATATCGTTGATATAATCTCCAGTTCTCGAGGTAAACTCAAGGCTAAACCTCAGCAAATCTTTGATGCCCTGCAGGCTGATATGGAGAGCGACGTCTGGTTTGCAATCAGACAAAATATGGAACACATTAAATTCCTTGATGCACAGATAGCAGAGGCTGAAGCCAATCTGAGAGATAAGCTTAAACCTTATACTCATCCTATGAAGTTGCTTTGTTCAATTCCTGGTATCAAAGACATTACTGCTATGGGGATTACCTGTGAACTTGGAGATGATCTTTCCCAATTCACGTCCATAAGACGCTTTTGTAAATGGATTGGTCTTGCTCCTGGTAATAATGAGTCTGCCGGTAAAAAATACTCTGGCAGAACTACTCCTGGCAATAAGTACCTTAAGGTTCTTCTGGTTGAAGATGCTTCAGGCATCGCTCTTATGAAGAAAGGTTTCCTTCATGAGGTTCACCAGAGGTTCAAAGAAAGACGTGGCACAAAGAAGGCGAATGTTGCACTAGCCCATAAAATGTGTCGCATCATTTTTAGCATTCTGACTCATGGAACTGCATATCAGGAACAGTACAGGCCCGTCTTGAAAGAACATAGGTTCTGCAAAGCTGTACAAGCTGTTGCTGGTCTTAGAGACGTTGGCTACATCTGTGATGATATTGAAATTCAGGACAGTTCTAATGGCTATGTTACGAAGATCTTTGGTACTAATAAGCGAAAAAGATCTGCTTCGTTGCAAACATAGCTATTTTATAACTGCTTGAGTCTTAGTGCTTTTTTAGACTTTCTAAGGAAGGTCGGATCTTTATTTGTCTTATTGGATCTGAGCTACTTTCAGGCTTTCATAAAAAAATGTATTAAAACTAGCGGTATTCTGTATAAGCTTAAATTTAATTTTTTATAGTTTAATTTTTACGCTCTGTTGTAGAAAATAGTTGATATAACCTTTCTAACAGATTATAATATTTATAGAAAGATAGAGAGGTTGATTATTATGGATCAAATATCAATCATTACTCAGATGTTTGAAAACTTATCAGACCATGAAAAATCTGAGTTCCTCAAATACCTCAAAGCTGATAAACCTAATCAAAAGATTAAATCATCAGATAATCAGAATGAAATAGTTCTAAAACATTCTAAAAATCCATTACCTGATAGTCCAGATTGCCCTCATTGCCAAAGTCATAACGTAGTTAAATATGGCAGAAATGGCAATGTTCAAAAGTTTAAGTGTAAGGATTGTGGAAAAATCTTCAGTATTTCAACCAATACCATACTGTTTTCAACAAAAAAAGATTTGGAAACTTGGAAACTGTTCTGTGAATGTATGATCAATAAGTTTTCTCTAAGAAAATGCGCTGAGATATGTAATATAAATCTGCATACTGCATTTAATTGGAGACATAAAATCTTAGATGCTCTTCAAAATATGCAGTCAGATGTTACCCTAAAGAGTATAGTAGAGAGTGATGAAACTTTCTATCCTATAAGTTTTAAAGGTTCTAAAAGGTCAAATTTTGAGATCCCTCGTGAGAGTAGACATAGAGGACATTCCAACTCTATACGAGTTTTTTCCTGTGAACAGGTATGTGTACCATCTATGGTAAATCATGATGGAATGTCAATGGTAAAATATCTAATTTAGGAAAACCTAAAGTTCAAGATTTAGAAAAAGTTACTGATGGTAGAATTGAGCAAGGATCAGTCTTTGTAACTGATTCTCTAAAAGGCTATCAAAAGATAGCATTTAAGAATGAGTGAACTCATGTAAGAATCCCTAGAGGAAAACATAAGTCAGGTGCTTTTAATATTCAGACTGTAAACAGTTATCATTCAGAACTGAAAAGACTTACCTATCATTATTTCAAAGGTGTTGCTACTAAATATCTTAACAATTATATTGTGTACAATAACTTTGTTAACTTTTACAAAGATTCTGATATAAATAAGCTAAATATATTAGAGGATTTCGTGTTTAGCACGAAATGTTTGACTAGAGGATCTATGATAAAATTTAGATCTGCTATTCCTGTTTAAAAAGAAAAAATAAAAATGAATGAACAGTTTGAAAATATAATAAAAAAAATTGGTTCTCCTTTATTTAAAGGAGAACGTTTTGCGATCTTTAACTCAGATTCACTTGAATTATTAAAAAGAATACCTAAGAACTCTATTAATCTTTTATTTACATCTCCGCCTTACAATATAGGAAAAAGTTACGAAAAAGTAATGCCCATACAAGAATACCTAAAATGGACTGAACAATGGATAAAATCATCATATGAATCCATAAGTTTAGATGGAGCTTTTTTGCTAAACGTAGGATATGTAAGTTTAGATAATAAAGCTAGAGCGATACCTATACCATATTTGATATGGGATAAAATTCCTTTCTACCTTCAACAGGAAATAGTTTGGAATTACGGTGCGGGAGTTGCATGTAAAAACTATTTGTCTCCTAGAAATGAAAAGGTTTTGTGGTACGTAAAATCAAGCAAAAACTATACATTTAATTTAGATGATATCAGAGATCCTAATGTCTTGTACCCAAATCAAAAGAAAAAAGGAAAATTGAGAAATAATACAATAGGTAAAAATCCTTCTGATGTTTGGCAAATTGCTAAAGTTACATCAGGAACTAATAGAGCTTCAAAGGAAAGATGCAACCATCCGGCTCAGTTTCCGTTAGATTTATGTGAAAGAGTAATAAAAGGATTTTCAAACATAAATGAAATTGTTTTAGATCCTTTTTTAGGCTCTGGTTCGTCTATGGAATGTGCCTTAAAAAATAATCGATATGCAATAGGATTTGAAATAAAACAAGAATATTGTGAAATGTCATATGACAGAGTAAAAACATACGACAACGTTATCTCTGAATGATAGCAATTGAGATTATTCACAATTCGATGAATTAAAAAAAATCAGTTGTGAATAAGCGTTTTTATGTAATTTATTTTATTTTTCAAGCTGTTGCTAAAATCAAAATTGCAACACTCAACAATATCAAAACAAGTTAAACCTAGTTTCTTTAATTCTAGGTTTATCTTTTTGGACTTTCCAAAAAGCAACTCATTGTCAGTTTGTTTTAAATAATCTCCTTTTAATATCTTTAATTTATAATCGTAAACAGTTTGATTCAAATGTGATTGCTGACCTGATTCACTTTTTTGAGAAGCCCAGTCTGAATGATCTATCCATCCAAATCTTATTAGTTCTAATTTATCTTTAAAAAAATTAATCGTTAAATAGTACCCTGACTTATCTTTTTTATTGTTCCCTTCAATTTTTTTTCCATATGATCGATTTCCATATATTTTTGTGGAAAACTGACCTGATGTCTTAATTTCAAAAGAGTATTCTTGGAATTTAATATTAACAACATCTTTTTCGTCAAGTTGTTTCCCATTTCTCCAAGTATTAGGGTATTTGCTATTTAATAATTTACAAAATATCTTCTCAAAGAAATATCCTATGATAGTTGCTGGGGGGTTAATATCTCTTAATGACAGACAAATATGATTAGTACCTATTTTTGTTGACCATACTAGAGACCACGCTTGCTCACACAACTCTACAATCTCATCAGACCTTAGAGGATGAGAATCTATAAGTTTATTTGTTATTGCAGAGTATTCATGTAAATCTACTCCATCATAAGGTGACTCTTTTTTCTCCATTTTCTTTAAATAACTCCGAATCAAAAAATTGAGATGGAGTAAGTTCAAAGAAAGTCCAAATTTTCTCTAAATTGACAACTGAGATATTACGTTTTCCATTTTCAACAGATGTTATGTATGTGCGATCTAAACCAACTTCTAAAGCTAGTTTTTCTTGAGATATTCCTTTTGAAATGCGTAATTGTCTAATTCGTTGACCAACTTGAATTTTGATGGACATATAAATACTCCATAAATCAAGTTAATACTGAATTTATGTTGACTATATATCCACGGATTATAAGTCACATTACTTTTGAATTGTGAAGATGTTTGTATTATTACTTTTCAAAATATGCCGATTGAAGAAGTAATCTAATTTTCTGTTTATGTATAAATATTGATGAATTAGAAAGCTTTTGATGGTTTTTCAATGAGTTAAAGATTTAGATCAACTTTGTTGGACAACAGAGCGATTTTTTATAAAAAGTTATACAGTCAGAGATAGAACTATCTGATTCTCAGTATGGGTGCCAGTCCAATGTAGTTATTGGTGCTCCAGGTTTTAATGACCCGTCGTCTTTTTCATCTTCAGATTCTGCTGTTACAGGTGCTTCTCTTGCTATTCCAACGTAGGATTTAAGCCTTGTTTCTCTTAACTGTGGCTTAAGATCAGAAATTGCTATTCCCCTTCTGAGAACAACGCCTCCGATTATGATCTGAGAACACAGCATTAAAGATAATCTGTTAGCAAAGATACTGTCATCCTCAGGACTTACACTTTCAGCTGATTTTAAGTGAACAGTGGCACTTTCGCTGATAGGCGACTGTTCAGGACAGATGGCCAACACACAGCATCCTGTGGACTTTGCTTCAAGCACTGCATCGAGTACATCCTTATTGTTGCCTGTTGCCGAAATTGCCAGAGCAACATCTCCTGACCGTAATGAAGATACAGCAAGCATCATTGACTGTCTGTCTGTATAAGACTGGCAAAAGAAGCCTAAATTCAGCATTCTGTTTACAAAATCGACACCAATGAAAGAGGTTAGTCCCTGTGAAAGGACAACAATACGGCGGGACTGACTTACTACATCAATAGCCCTTGCAATAGTACCCTCATCTGCAGCACGTTCTGTGCTTGATACAGAATTTTTAGCTGCACCTATTACCTTTGAGATAACATCTTCGACCGTATCACCTTGCTTTACAGACTCTACCTTTTTTAAATTCTCCGAAGAAACCGTTGCACTCAGAATGAGTTTGAAGGCAGGAAAACCCTCTGCCCCAAAGCGCCTGCAGAATCTGCAGATTGAAGGCTCTGAGACTCCAGATCTTTTGGCTAACTGAGCTATATTCTCGTTTACAACGAGAGCTGGATTTTTAAGAATAGTTGCAGCAACTTTTCTCTCTGACTTTGTAAGATCTGTTTCAGCAGCAATTCTGTCTAAAATGTTATCCATATTAAACTAACTCGGCAATAGTTTTAACAAAACCGTTTTGAACTACATACTGAATTCTGAAGTCATCATCAAAGATAACAAGATCAGCTATGAAGCCACCTTCAATTCTTCCCATATCCTGAATTCCGATGGCTCTTGCAGGTGTATAGGTGGCTGCAAGCAGTGCCTCATCAAGGCTGAAACCACAGCTTTGAATAAGGAACTTCACACCATCCATCATACAGATGCTGGTACCTACATAAGCTCCCTTTGCGTCGATTAGACCACGTTTATCAACAAAGACTTCTGTTGCTCCGACAATGAAAGACTGAGGAGTCTTAGGCATACCGGCTACAGGTTGGGAGTCAGATACTATATACAGTCTGTCTCCTAAGACTTTATGAGCCAATTTTACCAGTGAAGGGTGAACATGCTTTCCATCGGCAATAACGCTTGCAAAGACCTTTTCACTTTGCAGTGTAGCACCAACAAGGCCAGGCTCTCTCCCTACCGGAGGGCGCATTCCGTTGAACAGATGTGTTACATTGAAAACACCTGCTTTGAAAGACTGCATTGCTTCAAAGTAACTGGTGGCAGTATGCCCCAGTGAAAGAGGGATCTTGCTTTGCAGTAACTCTATGATGTTCTTTGCCTTAACTACCTCTGGTGCAATCGTCATGTAGGCAATAACATCCTTTTGTGCTCTTAATGAATCAAGATCAGTCTGTCCAAACGGTCTGATATATCCTGATGGATGAAAACCTTTATGTAACTGGGAAATAAAAGGCCCCTCCAGATGAATTCCAGGACATATAGAAGGATGCTTTTCCTTAAACTCGGCAACGGCAGCCAATGCCTTGGTAAAGTTCTCTCTTGGACCTGAGATAAGAGTAGGCACAAATGTGGTGGTACCGTGCTGGGTTAGGTAACGGCGCATCTGCTCCAGAGCTTCAATCGATGGTGTCTGACCAAATGAAACTCCGGCACAGCCATTGACTAAAAGGTCAATAAATCCTGGACAGACATGCATACCTTTAACATCAATTTCTTCAGCAGTTCCATCTTCTAAAAGACCAGGCTCCATAGGAACAATCCTGTGATCCATGATAGCCAGTGATGTTGCGTCAACAAACTCCTCTGAAGTTACATGGAGTTTGGCATTTTTAATAATGGTTACTGCCATGATGCGTCCTCATTCATACTCTCTTTACAGATTTTATGTCCGTTATTGTGCAGAAGCTTCTTCTTTTGCTTTAGCCCTCAGAGCCTTTTTAGCTCTTTTAGCTGCAAAATCAGGCTTTCCCTTATTCTTTTTATCTCGAAGTCTGTTCTTTTTGTGAGTCTTCTTTTCCTCATCCTTAATCTTTTTGTCAAAACCACCATTACCGCCGATACTTGCTCGAGAACGTTTCTTTTCAGACTGTCGAGGTGCATTTGGATCTCTTACCGGGAAAACAGCACAGACATTTTTTATTGCTCTCTTTTCAATTTCTTTACCGGTATAACGCTCAAGTTTCTCTAAGAACCCGATTTCATTTGCCATAACCAGTGTGGTTACTACACCCTGAGCTCCGGCTCTGGCAGTACGACCTGCCCTATGAACATAGATAGCAGCATTGGCAGGAATATCAAAATTGTAGACATGAGTTACATCAGGAAGATCTAGGCCTCGTGAAGCAACATCTGTTGCAATCAGCACATCGCACTCACCTTCATTGAACTTGCGCAGAGCAGCCTTTCTTTCAGTCATGGAAATAGACCCCTGCAGGCTGGCACATTTAAATCCGTTTCTGCGTAGTGATGCCTCTAAACGCTGCAGTCTGTCTTTGGTTTTTACAAAAACAATGGACTTGCCTCTGATGGTTGTAAGAAGGTGAACTAAAATCTTTAACTTCTGAGGATCTCCTGCAGCATAGTAGGCTCGAGACTGTAATTCTTCAGGGAGAACCTCGTCCTCTTCACCACCGGCACCAATTCTTACTTCCAGAGGATCATTGAGCACGGATGATGCAAAATCCTCAATACCAGAACCTTCAAGAGTTGCTGAAAACAGCAGAGTCTGATAGCGGTTGTAAAGTTCTCGGGTGATCTTCGCCACATCATCTCTAAACCCCATATCCAGCATTCTGTCTGCCTCATCGATAACATACATCTGAACAGTTGAGGTATCAAGCCATCCTTTTTCAATATACTCTATGAGTCGACCTGGTGTCGCCGCAATAATGGAACTTGGATTTTCACGTTCAATTTCTCTGCTTCCACCACCGATGATGGTTCCGGCACTCAGATCGTTATACCCTTCAATTAATGCCTGACATACGTTCTCAACCTGCAGAGCGAGCTCTCTTGTCGGTTCCAGAATAATAGCTCTGACACCTGGCTTTTTCTCCAGAGATAACCTTGCAATTACAGGCAGTAGAAAAGCAGCACTTTTGCCTGTTCCTGTAGGAGCTCCTCCTAAAATGTCGGCGCCTTCCAGAGCTTTAGGAATTACTAATGTCTGGATAGGTGTAGGCTTGTCCCAGCCTAATTTTTCAATATTTTTAACTAAAAAATCTGGAAGACCAAATTCTGAAAACAGCATTAAACGCCCTCTTTACCCATGCGTGTTGCATGGCACTTTTTTATAAATTCAATAACATTGCGACGGGTTTCGGTATTTGCCTGTTCGGTACCGTTAAACCAGCGTACCAGCTCAAGATCAGATGCCTCTAAAAGATCAATATAATCATTTAGCATCTTTTCATCACACTTTGGTAAGTCAATATCAACAAATGGCAGTAACATAAGATCAAGTTCGCGCATACCGCGTCTTGACTGCCATTTTACCTTTCCTGAAACTTCTATCATGGTAATACTCTTTACTTACTCTGATATTTATGCGCTACCATTTATTAAACAGATACCTGAGCCCTGATGGCAGGATATGGATCATATCCTGAAAGTTCAAAGTCCTCATATTTATATTCAAAAATTGATGGAGCCTTGCGCAGAATATTCATGGTTGGTAGCGATCTAGGAGTACGCGACAACTGTAATTTCACCTGCTCAAAATGGTTCTTATATATATGGGTGTCGCCACCAGACCATACAAAGTCACCCAGACCTAAATCACATTCTTTGGCAACCATCATAGTCAAAAGAGCATAGCTTGCAATGTTGAATGGTACTCCCAGAAACATGTCTGCACTTCTCTGATAGAGCTGGCATGATAACTTGCCATTGGCTACATAGAACTGATATAAAGTGTGACAAGGAGGCAGTGCCATCTTATCAACATCAGACGGATTCCAGGCACAGACGATAATTCGCCTTGACTCAGGATGGTTTTTAATTAAGTCAATTGCATTTGATAACTGATCGATATGACGTCCATCAGGAGTTTCAAAATCACGCCACTGTTTTCCGTATACTGGGCCTAAATCACCGTTCTCATCTGCCCATTCATTCCAGATACGTACGCCGTTTTCCTGTAAATATTTAATGTTGGTTGAACCGGAGATAAACCATAACAGCTCATGGATAATGGACTTTAGGTGGCACTTTTTAGTTGTTACTAAAGGGAAACCTTCTTCAAGGTTGAATCTCATCTGAGTGCCGAAAATGGAGCGGGTACCAGTACCTGTTCTATCGCTTCTGTCGGTGCCTTCTTCCATGATCTTCTTTAATAAATCCAAATAAACTTGCACACTTAACTCCTATCCTGGTTGTAGTTCTTAGGGTCTATAACTGACAACAGCCCCTGAGATTTTGCATATTCAATATATAAGCTCTTAATCTTCACACTTGAATTTAAAGTCAGAGCCATCTTACCTATGCTTTGCAGATCCTGCAGATTAACATGACGGGTAATGTACTTAACCCTAGCAATCTGAGAATAATTCATAGAAAAATTGCTGTACCCTAATGACATCAAAAGCAGAGAACCCACAGGTGATCCTGCCAGCTCGCCACAGACTGACAGAGGCTTACCCACTTCTGAGGTTCTGTCAATCAGATACTTAAGGCACCTTACAGCTGCAGGATTGAACGGATCAAAAATCTTTGACACCTTTGGATTTGATCTGTCAGCTGCAAACAGGTACTGAAGTAAATCATTTGAGCCTATGGAGAAGAAGTCACATTCAGCAGCCAGTTCATTTAGGATGAAAGCAACACAAGGAACTTCGATCATGACTCCAAAACGTGGGCGAACGGCATCCTTTCCTGTCTGTTCAGACACCTCTTTTAAGGCTTCATTTAAGATCCGTTTTACGATCAGAACCTCTTCCAGTCTTGAGACCATTGGTAGCATGATTTCAAGATTTCCAAATTCCTGATTGGCAATAATCATTGCCCGAAGCTGAGTTTTTAAAATATTAGGCTGATCGATACAAACTCTGATTCCTCTCCAGCCTAAAGCAGAGTTCTGATCCTCCTCAATTGGAAGATAAGGCAGGCTCTTGTCTCCTCCGATATCCAGAGTTCTCATACATACAGGGAGGCCCTTGAACTGTGACAACAATGCCTTATACCAGGAGATCTGCTGTTCTTCAGATGGCAGTGAAGGACTTAACATGAAAGAAATTTCTGTTCTGTACAGACCGATACCGTCAGTCTGAAGAGCAAGATCATCATCCTCGTGATTTAGACCAGCATTTAACTGAATGGAAATCCTCTGGCCATCCATGGTTATACCCTTTTCAAACTTCACGCTTTCAAAGAGATCATGCAGCTGTCGAGACTGGGAGATTAACTGCATGTACTCATCAACCACACTTGAGGATGGATCAACGAGAACTTCTGCGTTCTGACCGTCAACAATAATAGTTCTGCCATCGACGTCATTTAAATCAAGATTAACATCGATAACTGCAGGGATCCCCAGATCACGGGCCAGTATTGCAGTATGGGCAGATGTAGCATTATCCACACAGACGAAACCTGCAACCTTATCCTGAGGCATCTGTGCTACCAGAGCTGCTGGCATACTCTTGACGACAAGAACAAAAGGAGAAGTTACATCCGTTTCTTTTGGAGCAAGATGAACCAGTCTTGTAATCAGGATTGATGCAAAATCACGGATATCTCGAACTTTATCGGTCTGCTCCTGTTCTGAGGCTTCATCCATACGTCTCTGAGCTACAATTTTGATAGCTGAAGCCGCAACGTAGCCCTGAGAGAAAATCTCATTGTCAACTTCATCCTCAAATGACTGATCATCGAGCATACTGCCATAACCAGACATAAAACCTGAAGAAGCCTCATTATGGGATGCTTCCTGCAGATGCAGATTTGCCAAATCCATTTCTGTCTGTAACTGAAAAATGGTCTGATGGAATAATTCTGACTGAATATCCTTATCATCAGAGTACATAATCTGCATGGTTTCAAAGTTAACAGGAGGTTTCCACACTACGGCCTGTGCAATAGCAATTGAACCAGTGCCAATCTTTCCCTTGTATCGTTTTCCATTATAAAAATCAGAACTGGTTTCCTTTTCTGATTTATTTACAGAGATAACGGAAGCTATCTGAGCTGACAGAGTAATCAGAAAGGTTTCTTCCTGTTCTGTAAACTGTCTGTTTTGCTTGCACTGGATAACCAGAACCCCCAGAAGTTCTCCCTGGTTGATTACCGGTACACCAAGAAAAGACAAAAATTCATCCTCTCCCACATCAGGAAGGTATTTGAAATTTGGGTGAGAGGGTGCATCTGCAAGGTTGAGCAGTTCCTGTTTTTTAGCAACTAAACCCACCAGACCTTCGCCAACCTGCAGAGTTGCCTTTCCGACAGAATCTTTTTGAAGACCATCGGTTGCAACAAGACGCAATAAAGACTTCCTTGAATTTAACAGATACAGAGAGCAGCAATCAGCATGTGTTGTACTGCGGATCCTGTCCACTAGAGTTGTTACAGTATCTTCTAAAGAACTCTTTGTAGATACTTCCTGAATAATCTGGCGTAAAGCTAGAAGGATTGAATTTTGATTTTCTTCCACTTTCAGCTTCCTCTCCTGTTTTTGCTGAATTTTTTCTCATGCCTGTCGCATCTGTCGATAGAATTGCGCTCAAACAGAGCTTCAAGAGAAAAGAATGTCAGCACTTTTCTGTATACATCCCTTTTAAAAGCAACCACTTGTCTTACTGGATACCAGTAGCTTACCCATCTCCAATCATCAAACTCGGGATGACCTTCACGGGAAAACTCTATGTTACTTGATTTATCTGAGCGTAAAGTTAACAGATACCACTTTTGTTTCTGACCAATGCACACTGGTTTTTCATTCCAGCGGACAAGTCTTTTTGGAAGTCTGTATTTAAGCCAAAAACGTGTTGAAGCCAGAAGTCTGACATCACTTTTTTGTAAACCAAGTTCTTCATAAAGCTCACGGTACATGGCATCTTCAGGAGACTCTCCATAGTCAACTCCACCCTGAGGAAATTGCCATGAGTTCTGTCTGATGCGTCTTGCCCATAAGACCTGACCTTTGCGGTTGCAGATTACAATACCTACATTAGGTCTGTATCCATCCTTGTCTATCACTGAAAACCGCCTAGTCTATTTAACTTTTTAAGACCTTTGCTTTAAACTAAATCCTATGTTTAAACACAAATTACAACTGTGATGTATTATAGCAGAGAACACTTATTTCAAAGTCAGACAAGATCTCGTTTTCGCTTATTTTTAAAGGATTTTTGATGATGATAAACAGCAAGATAATCAACAGAGCAAAAACTCCTGAAACCTTTGAGGAACTCATCAACTCTTTAAATTCAATCGTAGGGAAAAGCGTAAGCGAACTTGCCAGATCTGCAGGCATTCCACTTCCAATTTCTACAACACATGGGAAAGGATTCACAGGTGAACTTCTGGAAATTCTACTTGGAGCTTCAGCTGAAAATCGTCCAATTCCTGACTTTCCAAAACTTGGTCTGGAACTGAAAACACTTCCTGTTGATAGTAATCTGGTACCGCTTGAGTCTACTTTTCTCTGTCATGCACCTTTAACAGGAATAAGACACCTTACATTTGAGAACTCCACTTTATATTCAAAGATAAAAAGAGTTCTTTTTGTTGTTGTAACAGCCCAAAGAGATATGGATTTTGAAGACAGAATTATTGCCGGATACTTCTTTTTTACCCCTGACAAATTTCAGTACAGTCAAATTAAAAGAGATTATAACGAGCTCTATGAGATGATCAAAACAGGAAATGTGGAAAAAATCAGCGCACGTATAGGACAAATAATTCAGTTGCGCCCAAAGTGTGCCAACGGCAGAGCACTTACAGACTGTATCGGACCTGACGGAGAGTTTATAAAAACAAGACCCAGGGGCTTTTATATGCGCAGAAACTTCACCAAGAGTCTTATTGAAAAAAAGCTGAAACAACAGCAGGCAACAGACTCCAAAACGGTATAAACAGTCAATAAAAGTGCAGATGGCTAAAATAAGTCATACGATAAAAATTTGCATTTTTATGTAAACTGAGTGTCATATTGAATTTATACATATATTTTATATATTCATTTTAATATTTATTAACATGCTGTTTTATATAGATTTAACATCTTGTTTCTCATTTATCTTTTCGTAAACGTTTACGATGCAAATTTGCTGATTATTTTAAAATTATCTTTTTATTTCAGTATGTTAAATAATGATATGTAAAATAATTTTCATTTTATCAATTCTAAAAAATTTATCACAGCTCACACATTGAATATGTATATTATCTATTTACTGTTAAAAAATAGAAAATCGCACTAAAAAAGGCTTACAATAAGGCAGTGTAAAATTATAATTAAAGTACCGTCTGGAGTCGAAAGTTGTGATAAGTTTTCAAAGCCGGTGCTTTGTAACTAAAGGAGAATGCGATGAGTGTTTCAAAAAGGTTTACCAAAGACAATAAGGTAACTGTAACCTTCACAATAAAAAAGACTGCTGCACAGAACGCTAAGAAGATAGATCTTCTATGCGAGCACAATGGCTGGCAGCCAGTTGCTATGAAGCCTCAGAAGAATGGCACTTTCAAAGGTTCAATCACTGTAAAAGTTGGCGAGCAGCCTTCATATCAGTATAGATTCAAATACACCTTTGAAGACAACAGCGTTAAGTACGATAACGACTGGGATGCTGAGCGTTATGTAGCTAACCCATTTGGTGGCGATAACTCTGTATTTTCAGCAGTTCGTGACTAATACTCACTATTTATGAAGAATGAAGCGGATTAAGTTCCGCTTTATTTTTGTCAAAATCTCAACTCTTTCATTGTCTTAAACACGCTCAAGATCTTTTCTTACTTTCTAAGATTATCTGTCTTCTAAAATTTACAACAGTAAAAGATATTCCCTGCAACGAATACAGCAATATGAAATTTATCTTTTTTAATAAATTATACAAACAGCATATAAATCACGTTTACTGCACTAACAAGAATTGACTAAACAATTTATTTTTAAAATTATAGAATTTGGCTCACAAAATGCTTGACATTGGTGCGTTCACACTATATCATACACACACAATTTGACGCGGGGTGGAGCAGTCTGGTAGCTCGTCGGGCTCATAACCCGAAGGTCGTAGGTTCAAATCCTGCCCCCGCAACCAGATTCAAGAAGTTCACAAAAAGTGAACTTTTTCCTTTTTTAGAGTCTTTTTTTTGTTGTCAATTCTCATCTCAGCTTGTTAGTTGCAAAAATTAAGATTATAGGCACTACAGATTCTTTTTATCTTTTGTCTCTTAATGTATTTAAGAATTAAACACTTAATATTATTTTAAAAAATATTAATCCCCTATTTATTGAATTTTTTAAATTCAATTCTATAATGAAAATGTACCTAGTTAATACCTAAATGATCAACTCAAAAATCATAATGCTAGGCACTTAATCTTGAATTTCCTGTCCAAGTCTTTTTTGGCTGTAAGTAGCCAGATATATATAGGTGAATGTCGCCTTAATGGTGACTGTTTGCTCTTAGCTTTATATCACCTGACAAAACTCTTGAACTGCGCATCTGCTGCTTATGTTCATGAGATTTGAAAATAATATACATGGAGAATCAAATGACTTTTGATGAAATATACGCACGGGAGCTAAAGAAGATTAAGCAAGATCCTGTTTCTTTTGTTTGGAATAACTGCATTAAAAAACACGATGATCAGGAGTTCATGGTAATTACTTATCCTAAAGAAGGTAAGTATCCAAAATACTTTATTGAATGCCTTTACATTCTGCGTTTTGATATCAGTGAAATTAAATACGGCAGTTCAACAGACGCCATCCTGTTGCAGAATCATAACAATGCTAAATTTACTGATGAGCAAAAAGATGGTATTCAGAAAATCATTGCCTATTTTGGTTGCAGACAATTAAATCCAATTAAAGAGAAAAGGATCCACATCAAAGGATCAAAACTTCTTTTAGACAGCATGTATGCTCATTCTCCCATAACTTTAATGGGAATGTGCTGTGATCAGATCTATAAACACCTCTTTCCTGAGGCGCAGAAATAACTAAGCATGATGATCAGGAGTTTAAGGCCGCAACTTACAGGTCGAAGCATAGGGTTGTGGCCTTTTATTTTGTAAAACAAGCTTCAATTCCGCTCCTAATCTAAATTTCTCTTATTCCTCTACAAATTTATTCCTTATTGTTCGTAAAACTTTATTTATAACACGTTTTTGACGTCTGCAATCCGTATTAACTTGATAAAAACACTGTAGAAAAAAAATAACTGATGGGCTAAAAGTAAGATGAGATTTGAGTAATGAAAAAGTGCAAACTAAAAAAAAGATCGGTGAAAAACAATTTTAAGATCTGTGCAAACCTAAATAGAAGATCGTTGCTACTTAATTACAAGATCTCCCTGTTAAGAAAATGCCAACTGCAAACATACAGCTGGCGAAAAAAAATTGAAAGAGGACTATTGATGATCTCGTCATGATCGTTACACCGTTTGACGAGTACGCGTACACAAACATGTTTTACATCAATAAAATATTTTCAAATTTTGGTATGCTTATTCAATAAACTTTGGATAATTTTCGTAAGAAATTTTATAAATTATTAGTTACTATGTAGTTATTGAGTTACAAGTGGATTATTTGTAATCCACTTGATTATAGCCTCGATTTGTTCAGTGGAAAATGGAAATTACGCATACTGTCAGTATTAGAAAACGCTGATAATCTAAGGTAAGGCGAGATAAAAAGCAGAATAGACAACATTACTGATGCAGTATTAGTTGCCTCACTGAAGAAGCTAATTTCAAGTCAAATGATTGTTCGTCAATCTTATGATGAAATTCCGCCAAAAGTCGAATATACGCTGTCTGAGAAAAAGGCAGATCGATTATTCCAAATTTTGAGATGATAAGTAAATGGGGTGAGAAGTATTATGTAGATGATGATTCTAACTCAAACTCTGAATAGCTATGTTGCTATAAATTAGAATTCATACGATAACGCCCAGCATAGACTGGGCGTTTTAACTTATCAGCAGAGTACTGATTAGTTGATCTTCTCACGAATACGAGCTGACTTACCAGCACGGTCACGTAAGTAGTAAAGCTTAGCACGACGAACGTCACCACGACGAGTTACTTTAACTGAAGCAATAAGTGGTGAGTTGGTCTGGAATACACGCTCAACACCTTCACCTGAAGAAATCTTACGAACGGTGAATGATGAGTTTAAGCCACGGTTACGCTTAGCGATAACGTTGCCCTCAAAAGCCTGTAAACGGCTCTTGTCGCCTTCAACAACCTTAACCTCAACACGTACAGTATCACCTGGGTTGAACTCAGGGATGTCAGTACGGATTTGCTCTTTCTCTAGCTGATCAATAATTGGGTTGCTAGCCATTTTAATGTACCTACCATTAAGTAAAAACAAAAAATCTTAGTTCAAGCCGTGTTCTTCTAAGTACTCAGAAAGTAATTTACTCTCTTCTTTAGTCAGTTCACGGTTCTGCAGTAAATCAGGACGACGTTCATAAGTACGACCAAGACACTGCTTTAAACGCCAAGCTCGGATCTTTTCGTGATTGCCACTCATTAAAATCTCAGGAACCTTAAGTCCATCGATGACCTCAGGACGTGTGTACTGAGGAAAATGTAAGAGACCTTTTGCGAAAGTATCTTCTTGTGCGTTCTGAATGTTGCCTAAAACACCCGGCACCATTCTGGAAACTGCGTCGATGATACACATGGCAGGAAGTTCACCCCCTGACAGGACGTAGTCACCGATTGAAACCTCCAGATCGACTTCAGTCTGAAGGACACGCTCGTCAATACCCTCATAGCGACCTGCTACAAGAATCATTGAGCCCCAGCTGTGGAATTTGGTGACCAGAGAGTGATCTAGCTGCTTACCTTGTGGAGATAAACAGACTACTTTTGTTCCTTGAGGTGCTGCTTCTTTTGCTGCATGAATTGCATCACGCAATGGCTGAACCTGCATCAACATACCTGGACCGCCACCGTATGGCTTGTCATCCACGTTGTGAAACTTATCTAAGGTATAAGTCCGAGGATTAAAGCATTCTACTTTAATCAGCCCGTTTTCACAGGCTCTTCTTGTAACCCCAGATTTGGTCACAGCATCAAACATCTCAGGAAAGAGCGTAACAACACCAAAGTACATGGTTAATAATCTACGCCCCACTCAACCTCAATTGTCTTAGCTTCGAGATCAACTGCTTTAACAATTGGGCCCACGACATAAGGAATAAGAAAATCTTCTGTACGTTCCTTAGCCAGGTGGTCAGAGGGAGACACCTCTAAAATAGGAGTGGCTCCATAATCCCTAATTCTCGACACTTTGCCGAGCATTACACCTTCAAGTCCAATTACTGTACAACCTTCAAGATCGCACAAATAATATGTACCTTCAGGTACAGGAGGCAGGCTTGAGCGCCTGATCCCAATCTCAGCTCCTGCATAAGCTTTTGCTTCCTCAGGAGTTGAGGCCACATTTAACTTAACGACAAAGTCGTTACCATGTGGTCTGTATTCTTCAACCTGAACCTCGCGCCATTCCGCCCCGCGCTGACGTATAAACCATGGCGAGTAGTCAAAAAGGTTCTCAGGTTGGCTCGCAAAAGAACGGACCTTCATCCATCCCTTTACTCCAAATGATGAGCCTAAAGCTCCCATTGGACGCGGTGTATCTGCCATAAGCAGCTATTAAGCCTCTGCAGCCTCTGAAGACTCAGCAGCCTCAGCTTCAGCCTTAGCCTTAGCTTCAGCAGCAGCTTTACGAGCAGCAACAGCTTTCTCGTGCTTATCAGCCTTAGCCTTTAAAACAGCATCTTCACCCTGCTCAGCTTCCCATAAAAGACGCTTTACACGATCTGATGGCTGTGCACCCTTTGCAATCCATGCATTGATGCTTTCTAAATCTAAACGTAGACGGATTTCTTTGCCCTGAGCGATAGGGTTGTAAATACCAACCTGCTCAATGAAACGGCCTGATGCAGCAAAACGCTTGTCTGCAACAATAACGTGATAGAAAGGACGTTTTTTTGCGCCTAAACGACGTAAACGAATGACTACCATTTCGCTAGTACCTATATTAATTAAAAAAATCTGACAATTAAAAAAATTGTCAACATACAAAAACAGTTGCATTATTTTACACTTATATTTCAAAAAATCAAGAGCAAAAAATTTACACAACTGTTAACTAATGTTATCAAACAATTAAGGCTGTCGTTTAATCTAATAGCCTTCCTGTTCAATAAAATTCATTTTAGCGGCGGAAGAAGTTTCCCATACCTCCCATTCCGCCCATGCCACCCATAGCCCCCATCATGCCACGCATGGCTCCTGCCATCTTTCGAACGCCACCTTTACCCATTTTTTTCATCATCTTCTGCATCATGTCAAACTGGCGTAAAAGAACATTTACTTCGTGGATTTCAACACCTGCACCCATAGCAATTCTCTTTTTGCGGGAGCCTTTAATGATTTCAGGGTGGGCACGCTCTTTTTTTGTCATGGAATTGATAATGGCTTCCATATGGTCGATTTGTTTGTCATTAACCTTATCTTTAATTTTATCTGAAAGATTACCCATACCAGGTAATTTATCAAGAAGACCTGTCATACCACCCATTTTCTTCATCTGAGCAATCTGATCTCTAAAGTCTTCAAAGGTAAAGCCAGCTCCTGACTTAATTTTTTCAGCCATCTTCTTGGCTTTATCAAGATCAGTATTACGCTGCAGATCTTCAATTAAAGACAGGATGTCACCCATATCCAGAATACGTGATGCTATTCTGTCAGGATGGAACGGCTCTAGAGCAACGATCTTCTCTCCCATGCCGATAAACTTAATTGGTTTGCCTGTAATTTCTCTTACAGATAAGGCTGCACCGCCTCTGGCATCACCATCAGCTTTGGTTAGGATCACACCTGTTAGCTCTAAGGCGTCATTAAATGCCTTTGCTGTATTTGCTGCATCCTGACCGGTCATTGCATCAACAACAAAATAGGTTTCTACAGGATCAGTCAAATCATGCAGACGTTTTACCTCATTCATCATTTCTTCATCAACAGCTAAACGGCCGGCTGTATCTAAGATCATGACATCGTAGGCACGAAGTTTTGCCTCCTTTAAGGCTGCCTGAGCTATATTCTCAGGCTTTTCCTTAGGATCAGAAGGATAGCAGTCAACAGAAATTTCCAAAGCTAATGTCTTCAACTGATCCATTGCCGCAGGTCTGTATGTGTCAACTGATACAAGCAAAACCTTTTTATTCATTCTCTCTTTCAGGTAGAGAGCTAATTTAGCGGCAGATGTTGTTTTACCTGCACCCTGCAGACCTGCAAGCAGAATTACGGCTGGAGGCTGATGAGCTAAATTGATCTCAGCATTTTCACCTCCCATGGTTGCAACAAGTTCAGCATGTACAGCCTTTATAAACTCCTGACCAGGAGTTAAACTCATGGCAACTTCCTGACCTAAAGCTCTTTCCTTTACTCTTGCAGTAAATGATTTTACAACGGGAAGCGCAACATCAGCCTCTAGCAGAGCAGTTCTGACATCACGTAAAGTATCTTTAATGTTATCTTCGGTAATGCGACCTTTACCGCTAATATTCTTTAAAGTACGGTTAAGTCTTTGGGTAAGATTATCAAACATCTTGAAGGCTCATAAAAATTTGCTACACGGTTGTCTGAACGTGGTTCTAAACATGTTATCTAGATATCACTTACAGCAAACCTAAAACAGTTGAAAAATGCAGTAAGACTTAAATAACTTCACTAAAAGTTATCCGTTTAACCACAAATCGGAATGAAATAATTCTAAACTTTGGAGATTATATCAGATATTGAAATGATATACCGATTACAGTGACAGGATGCCTTCAGAATACTGATCTTAACAAAAGGACGGCATTGCCGTCCTTATTCACTAGTAATCAGGTTCAAAGGCCTCATTGCGTGCAATTACATTAGGGGGCAGATGCTTTTTTAACTGGCTCTCAAGATATGCTTTTTTTGCCTTAGAGTATTTATCCTCATATTCAGAGTGATACAGCCAGCCGTAAGCTTCTTCGTACAGAGCAGGTGTTCCATAACCTCGCACTAGCATATCAGCCCAACCAAGTCTTGCAGTTTTTGATCCTAATGCAGCTGCAGTATGCATATACTGTTCTGACATATTCATATTCTTGCCCATGTACAGCCCTCTCTCAAAGAACTGTGACATTCTTACCATTGCGGGAGCATAACCGTTATCAGCTGCTTTTCTTATATACCCTATTGCAAGATCACGATCCTGGGTCACACATGTTCCGTTGAGCAGCATTACTCCCCATGCGTACATGAATACCGGACTCTTTACAAGTCTTGCCCTGTCTTCAATATCAGAGGTAAACTGACATTTATCCTGATCTCTTACAATACTTACAAGATCAGTATTTTCTACAATGGCGTTCATTCTGTCAGCAGAATACATTTCTGTACTTGCACCTTCTGATTTAGAAAGTGAACTCATATCAATGCCCTGCAAAGTATCTCTGGCGACCATTGCCTTTGTACTTGTTACCACCTCATATTTGGCTGCATACGATGAGATAGGAGCTGATACGCACATCAAGCTTACAGCAAGAGCAATGAGACTGATTTTACAGTTTAACCTCATCGTACGTTCCTCCTAAATTAATCTATCTCATATCACTAAGTATAGTTGACATGAATTGTTTGAATGAAAAAATGCCAAATATAATCATAATTTTTCAAGAAACTTTGATTCGGCAATTTTCTCTAATACTTATATTTCGGTCAAAATTAAATAAAGTTTAATGTTATTTTCCAATGTGAGAAATCAGTTCTAAAAGAGAAAAAAAATAAGTAATGAAGGCTCGGTGTGGAAGAAAACTAGTAGTAACAAAAAAGGCAGTCTTTAGACGAAAACTGCCTTTCCAAGAATAAATTTTTATAACTTACGATTTTTTGAGATTACTTGTTCTTTGCAAGCCAGTCTTTTGCGAAGTTTACACCCTTTTCGATGTTCTTCTGTAACTGAGGAGCTGCCTCATCGATTAACTTCTGCTCATACTCTGAAACAGTGCCTAAATCGAAGGTCTCATTCCAGCCGTTCTTGCCAAAGCGTACGCACTGAGCAAAGAATGGAGCATACTTAGAACCACCTTCAACGTATGAGTACTCGTTAACACCAGGCTCACCTAACAGTCCCTTAACAACCTTAAGAGCAAAACGGGCACCTGCAGTAGCCATTGAAAGTGTAGCAGAACCTGCACCGGCCTTAGCCTCAACAACCTCGGTACCTGCATTCTGAATACGGTTTGTCAACTCTTCGATTCTCTTCTGTGAGATCTTCTCGTGACCGATAACCTTAGAGATTAAAGGAACAATTGTAGTACCTGAGTGACCACCAACAACTGGAACCAGGATACGCTGATTTGAAATGCCAAGCTCTTCAGCAAGGAATGTCTCTGAACGCAGTACATCCAGAACAGAAATACCAAATAAACGGTGCTTGTCGTATACACCCTCTTCCTTTAATACCTCAGCTGCTAAAGGAACAGTTGAGTTTACAGGGTTGGTAATAATACAGATGCATGCCTTAGGACAGGTCTTGGCAATATTGCGAACCAGATTTGCAATGATGCCTGCATTGATATTGAATAAATCGTCACGAGTCATGCCAGGTTTACGAGCAATGCCAGCAGGAATTACTACAACGTCAGCACCTTCTAAAGCCTTAGTTAGGTCGTCACCTGTGAAGCCGTCAACTGTTACGTCTGTAGGAATGTGGCTTAAGTCCTTTGCAACACCAGGTGTGAATGGAGCTACGTCGAACAGACTCAGAGAAGAACCAGCTGGTAAATTGTTCTTTAAAATCATTGATAATGGCTGGCCAATACCGCCTGCTGCACCTAAAACTGCAACTTTCATGTGTTACTCCTAACAATAACTATACTTACAAAGCTCTGCTGTTCAGAACTTCATTTTGAAAAAAATCTTTTGTTAAAACTTTTTTAAAACTTTTAGCTTTTCATATTATAGCAAACGATTACATCGCTTGTGCAATGTGAATAGTATACAACTCTCAAAAATGAGATCATATAAAAAAAGCAGAGTATATTTCTCACTCTGCTTTTATAGTATAGGTTGAATTTTAGTAAAACGTTACTACTGCTTTGTAAAATCTAACAGCGAGTATATTTCGTTTTCTTTTCCTTCTAGGCATCTAGTATTTTCAAAGTATTCTTCTACTGAAGGCAACTTACCTAATTTAGCTGTAACAGCTGCTAATTCTGCACTTCCCAAGAACACATTTGCTCCATTGCCTAAACGGTTAGGGAAGTTTCTTGTAGAAGTTGAAATTACTGTTGCGTTATCAGCAACTCTAGCCTGATTACCCATACACAATGAGCAGCCAGGGATTTCAATTCTAGCACCAGCCTTTCCTAATACTGAGAACAGACCTTCATCTGATAACTCCTGTCTGTCCATTCGTGTAGGAGGTGTCATCCATAATCTTACAGGAACCTCATGACTCTGCCCCTTTAAGATCTCAGCTGCTGCTCTGTAATGACCAATGTTAGTCATGCATGAACCTACAAAAACCTCATCAATCTTGGTACCGGCCACCTCTGATAATAAACGGGCATCATCAGGATCATTAGGAGCACACAGGATAGGTTCTTTTATGTCATCGCAATTGATCTCCAGCACAGCCGCATATGAGCAGTTCTTATCTGCTTCAATAAGTTCTGGATTGTCAATCCACTCCTGCATGGAGTTTGCTCTTGCCAGCAGAGCATCCCTGGTCTCATAACCGTCTTCTGCCATCTGACGCAAAAGAGCAATGTTTGACTTTAAGTACTTGCACACAGATTCTTTTGATAAAGAAATAGCACAGGCTGCAGCAGATCTTTCAGCTGAGGCATCTGCCAATTCAAAAGCATGCTCAACACTTAAATCCTCAAGACCTTCAATTTCGATGATCTTGCCTGAGAAGATATTCTTTTTACCTTTCTTCTCTACCGTTAACAGACCTTTCTGAATTGCAAAATATGGAATAGCATGAACCAAATCACGTAATGTGATGCCAGGTTTTCTTTTTCCGGTAAAACGAACCAGTACAGACTCTGGCATATCAAGCGGCATGATACCGGTTGCAGCTGCAAAGGCTACAAGGCCTGAACCTGCAGCAAAAGAAATTCCCAGAGGCATTCTTGTGTGTGAGTCACCACCGGTTCCTACTGTATCAGGCAGACACATTCTGTTAAGCCATGAATGAATTACACCGTCACCAGGGTGAAGTGCAATACCACCTCTGTTTTGGATAAACTGTGGCAGGGTGTGGTGAGTCTTGACGTCAACTGGCTTAGGATAAGCTGCTGTATGACAGAATGACTGCATTACAACTGGAGCAGAAAACTTCAGACAGGCAAGATCTATCAGCTCGTCTCTTGTCATAGGACCTGTTGTATCCTGTGAGCCAACGGTTGTAATTACCGGCTGGCAGTACTGACCTGGGCGTACACCTTCAAGACCGCAAGCCTTACCTACAATCTTTTGAGCTCTTGTGTAACCGCCATTGCCTTCAACTTTTGCAGGTTTTGCAAACACATCTGACTCACCTAGCTTTAAAAACTTTCTGGCCTTGGCTGTCAAATCCTTACCAATGATAAGTGGAATACGACCACCGGCTCTTACCTCGTCCAGCAAGGTATTGGTCTTTAGACTGAACTCTGTTAAAACCACACCAGAATCATGGCTGGTAATAGTACCGTCATAGACGTTTAAGTCAACAACATCACCAGAACTTAACTTTGAAACATCAGCTTCAATAGGAAGTGCACCTGAATCTTCTAATGTTGTATAGAAAATAGGAGCAATCTTACCACCTACAACTACACCGCCTGCTCTCTTGTTAGGTACGCCGTCAATATCATGTCCAATGTGCCAGATAAGTGAGTTTGCAGCAGACTTTCTTGATGATCCGGTACCAACAACGTCACCTACGAACAAAAGAGGATTTCCCTTTGACTTCAATTTTTCAATTGTTGAAACAGGTCCCTTCACTCCCTCAATGTCAGCTTTTAAGTCATCACGGGAAATCTTGTACATTGCAAGAGCGTGAAGAGGAATATCCGGACGTGACCAGGCATCTGGAGCAGGAGAGAAATCATCAGTATTTGTCTCACCTGCCACCTTAAATACAGTTAGAGTTACTTTCTTTGGATACTCTTTTTTCTTTGTAAACCAGGTTGCATCAGCCCATTTCTGAATTAAAGACTGGGCATTGCTGTTTCCATTTGAAGCTAATGCGGCAACATCATCAAAAGCATTATAAATTAACAGAGTCTGCTCTAAGGCTTCCTCAGCATCAGATGAAAGTTCCTTGTCTGATAACAGGGATACAAGATAACCTACGTTAAAGCCTCCCTTCATATTACCTAAAAGAGCAACAGCGAGCTTTTTGTCTACAATTGGACTTACTGTTTTTCCGGTTGCGACTTCATATAAAAAGTCAGCTTTAATTTTTGAGGACTCATCTACACCAGGATTGATTCTGTCCTTTAAGAGATGTAAAAGTTCATTTTCTGAACCTACTGGAGGCGTTTTTAGAAGTGAAACTAGTTCTTTTGTAAACTCAGCGCTCAGTGCCAGAGGCTCGACACCAGCAGCTTTGCGCTCTTTTGCTTGTTCAAAGTAGGAAGTAAGATAGTTAGCCATAAGTTTTGGTACACCTCTTTGTCTCTAGGTTATCTTTATTTTTATCTTAGTCCGCTCCAGTCAAAATATGGACCAGGATCGGTCTTTCTTTCAGGAGCGACTTCACTATGAGCTGCAACGTTATTTCCGACAGCAGGATAGGTTTGCTTAATAAGAGCTACAACTTCTTTTAAACTCTTATACTGATCTATAGTGTATTCACTATCATCGCTTCCCTCAAGTTCGATTCCAATTGAGTAGTCATTGCACTCTTTGTGCCCATTATAGGAAGAACGACCAGCATGCCAAGCTCTATCAAGGAAAGAAACGTATTGTGTAATGTGCCCCTGCCTGTTTATAAACAGATGAGATGATACTTCAAGTGCATAGACTTCTTTAAAGTAGGGATGAGCATCAGGATCAAGACATCCTGTAAAGATATCATCCACGTAATGATCTCCATAATGTTTCGGAGGAAGTGCGATACAGTGGATGACAATTAGAGAGATTTCAAATCCACTAGGACGTGGTCCGAATCTTTTTACCGGTACCTGACGAACACCTTCAAGCCAACCGGACTTAATTGAGAGCATCTAATATCCTTAGAATACCCTTAAAGCTTTCTTGCTATCAAGAAAATCGATAGCATGCTCAGTGCATTGAGATACTTCATCAGTAAACTCGATAACTTCATAATTCTTAGGATCGGCCAAAAAGGCTCTTAAAAGGCGGTTATTTAAATCATGACCTGTTTTGTAGGCTTTGAAATTACCTAAAATGCTGTGACCATCCATGTACAGGTCGCCGATTGCATCTAGCAGCTTATGCTTTACGAATTCATCTTCGTAACGCAGACCTTCTGGATTGATAACCCTATTGTCATCCAAAACAACAGCGTTTTCCAATGAACCTCCCAATGCCAGATTATGAGCATGCATAAACTCAACATCACGCATAAAGCAGAATGTACGAGCTCTGGACACGTCATGAGCAAAATTCTGACCTGTAAAATCCATTGCATAATGCTGCTTGTCTCTATCCATTGCAGGATGATTAAAATCAATCTGAAGATCTAAATGGAAACCGCTTTCTGATGGTGTCAATTCAGCCCACTTGCCCTCATTTTCCACACGAACCTTACGGGCAACCCTTAAAAACCTCTTTGGAGCTGACAGCTCTTTAATTCCGGTGGTACCAAACAGATAAATAAATGGCTGAGCAGAACCATCCATCACAGGAACTTCAGGAGCGTTGACGTCAATGAAAAGGTTGTCAATTCCTAAAGAACTCAATGCTGCTGTAAGGTGCTCAACAGTTGAAATTCTTACACCATTATCGTTGACTAAAGCTGTACACAGCTGTGTATCTCTTACACTGTCAGCAGTACACCTGATAGTAACGGCTGGATTTAAATCTGTGCGGGTGTATACAAGGCCAGTATTAGCAGGAGCAGGTCTGAAAGCCACTTCAACTTTAGCTCCAGAATGAAGACCGACACCTGTCATTGATACAGGTTTTTGGATTGTTCTCTGCTTAATCATCTGAATACCTCACGCCAATTTGGTGCATACTGCACATATTATATAACTTTTTTGAGATCCATCGAACATTTTTAACATTAAGTTAAACAAATATTTACAGATCACTTATTTGCTGCATGTGATATTAGTCGCTTTTTCTTAGTTGAAAATTAGCATTTCACGACAAAATTAATTTTTTATATTAGGTGAGTCAATTCTAGAAAAAAGCGTAATTACAAGTCTAGTGCAATTACGCTTCTTTTGTATGTAAAACTGATTTTTTCGGTTTAACAGACAGTGATTAGATTTAATTCATAGGATTTAATCTGTTTATTGCCTGATTTGACGGAAGATCAATATTGGTTGAAGTAATACCTGTTACTAAAACAGTTGCTGCAATCTTGCCGTCATCGAGCTTATCATCATAGTAAAGACCAAATTTGCATGTTGCGTCCTCACGGGCGTAAGCCTGAATAGCATCACAGACCTCTGAGAGCAGATTTACTGGAATGTTAGGGCTTACTCTGATGTTGGCAATAAGACCTGAAGCTGACCCCAGGTTTACATTGTCAACAAGAGGAGAATTAATTGCCTTTCTGACAGTATCTTCCACAAGGTTTGGACCCTGACCTTCTGATGAACCAATCATTGCAAGACCACTGTTTTTCATTACAGTTACAATATCTGCAAAATCAAGGTTGATGAAACCTGTATTGGTAATGGCAGAAGTAATACCCAGTACAGCCTGATATAACACATCATTTGTTTTTTCAAACGCTGTCTTTAAGGATACATTTGGCCCAAGATTCTTCAACAACTTATCATTGTCAACTAAAATAATTGAATCTACGTTCTTGGCAAGCTCACTTATACCAGCCATTGCATTTATACGATGGCGCTTACCTTCAAAAGAAAATGGCTGAGTTACAATGGCAACAGTTAAAGCGCCAACTTCTCTTGCAATCTTAGCAACTATTGGTGATGCTCCTGTACCAGTGCCACCGCCCATACCAGCGGTAATAAATACCATATCAGAGCCAGAGAGTAACTTTTTAATATCCTCATAACTCTCTTCAGCAGCTTTTCTGCCTTTATTAGGGTCACATCCGGCACCTAATCCATTGGTTGTTCTAACACCAATCTGGACTTTTAATTTAGCATCGGTTCTCTCAAGAGTCTGAGGATCAGTATTGACAGCCATGCACTCAACACCGTCTAAATTTTTATCCATCATGTACTGCAGTGCGTTGTTTCCACCACCACCGACGCCGATGACTCTAATGACACAGCCACATGCAGGAGTTATGGTGTCTCCCTGCATGTTAATATCGTTTTCTACCTTAACATCACTCATTTATCTCTTGCTCCGCAAGTTTATACTGAATGACATTATAAAAAATAGGTTTTATTTTGCAACCTCGTACAGTTATTTCTGCTTCTTGCACTCAATTGAGTTATAAATAATAAAAATAGGACATAATTTATGTCATCATTTATAGTCAAAAAAAAACGGAGCCTCAGCTCCGTTTTCTATGATTTGATTACAAACTTACATTATTCAGACTTTGAACGTAAGATTGGAGGTAACTCCCACATGTTGCTGTTGTCTTCAGCAGGACTCTTACCAAAACTGTCAACAGGAACCTCAGAAGCCCCCTTTAAACCGGTGAATGTTGGTTCCTGAGGAGCTGCAGCACCAAAACTTCCATTGTATTTTGGCTGAACAAACAGATCATTAGTCTGAGTGTTAGCAGTCTGAGGCTGATTCTGTGGCTGCTGAGGCTGCTGTACAGCATCAGTTCTTGCCTGAGTGAAGAACCCTCTGGCAACAGGTCTGGTACCTGGCATTGCAGGACGGTTCAAACCAACATCTGCATTAGGACGAGGCTTGTTTGCTACTAAAGCATTGTCTGTTGCACTGATACCAGTGATGAGAATAGTGATTGCAACCTGATCTTCGGCAATTGAATCATCAAAGCTCATACCAAACTTGCAGTCTGCCTCTTCATCAGCATAGGACTGAATTGCATTACAGATCTCTTCCCATTTTGCAATTGGGAAGTTAGGGTTGACACGAACATTTGCAAGCAGGCCTGCTGCTGACTTGATATCAACCTGCTCTATTAAAGGAGAATGGATTGCTCTGTCCACTGCATCCTCAACAAAGTTTGCACCCTGTCCTACACCATTACCAATCATGGCATGTCCGCGACCACGCATTACAGTAACCACGTCAGCAAAGTCAAGGTTAATATAACCTGGACTTGTAATAGCCTCAGTAATTCCCTTAACAGCATTTAACAGAACATCATTTGCTGCATGGAATGCATTTAAGATAGAAATGTTTGCACCAAGATTCTTTAACAGCTTGTCATTGTCGATGACAATTAAAGAGTCAACATGCTTTGAAAGCTCGGTAATACCAGACTCGGCATTTACCATGTGTCTTTTGCCTTCAAATTTAAATGGCTTGGTTACTACTGCAACTGTAAGAGCACCAGTTTCTTTAGCGATCTCAGCAATAATAGGAGCCGCACCGGTACCGGTACCACCGCCCATACCGGCAGTGATAAATACCATGTCAGATCCTTGAATCAATTTCTTGATATCTTCTTTACTTTCCTCAGCTGCCTTACGACCCTTGTTAGGATCACAACCTGCCCCCAGACCGTTAGTTAACTTGACACCAATCTGAACCTTTAATGGTGAGGTTGACTTGGATAGAGCCTGAGAGTCGGTGTTTACTGCAATAAACTCAACACCTGAAAGACTGTCATTAATCATGTGCTGCAGTGAGTTACCGCCACCACCACCGATGCCTAATACTCTGATAACACACTTTCCTGAAGGAGTTATAGTGCTCCCGGCATTTGAATTTGACACTGATTCAACACGAAAATCGCTCATTTTTATACTCTCTTAAAAATCTTTTCTAAATCATACCAATATTTGAGACATTATGCTCAAATTTAGCATAAATTTTTGTCATAGCTCACGTCAAAGTGGCATGAATCATCTATAACTCTCGTTTAATCCATCTTCTGAAAGTGGGGATGAAACCTTTTGCGTTTTCATCATAATCGTCTTCCCTTATTTTTGAATTAGAGTATTGCTCCAGATTTTCAAACTTTGCGACTCTGAGCAGGCCGAATACAGTTGCCTGATCAGGTCTTGTGATGACTCCTGGAACTCTCTCATCTCTAAGTTCTTTAGGTATCTGCACATCATCGCTCATTCTTATACCCATTGGAATTCCGATACGAACCTTGTTGTTGCAGTGTAAAAACTCATTGGCAGGATTCTGAGTATAAAAGCTTATATAGTCTGAAAGAACTCTGTCAATGTTGTGCAGTTTTGCTGTTCCACCGGTCAGGACTACACCAGCCCCAATATCCAGTGAATTTAAGTTTGCCCTGGCATAACTTGCAATTCTCTGAAACAACAGATCAAACATGCTTCCAAGACATCTGTAGATGACCGCAGACAGCTCAGCTAAAGTTATGGTAATTTCTTCTGTCTTATTTGAGAACTGTGCAGGAACTTCAACCTTTATCTGAAAGTCTTTCTGATCTTCAGGAATTAAATCAGGTGATGCAGTTCCGTAAACAAGTTTCAGCTGCTCAGCTATACTTTTTGGAATTGCAAATTCTCTTGCAATCTGATTGGTTATATAGTCACCACCATCAGAAATTCCCTGAGAGATCAGCTGTTTTCCTGCGTCATACACGGTAAAGGAAATAGTTCCACCACCTATGTCCGCCTGAATAACACCTATTTCCTTCTCATTTTCAGTAATCGCCGCTGCAGAAACAGCATTGCCCACGTAAATTACATTCTTGGTGTGAATATTGGAACTAATCATACTGATTGCCTGTTCAATATTCTTTTTATATAACCCTTTACAGCCAATAAAATGCACATTCACATCAAGTCTTTTTGCATAAAAACCAATTGGGTTGACAATATTCTCTGATGACTCAGTTGAGTAGTTCTGAGGGTTTTTATGGATCAACACAAAGTCGTTACGATTTAACTGCTGCAAACCTGTAGCAGCATTCTCAATGGCTCTGTTTCGGTCTGATTCTGTTACCTGACCAGAACTTACAGTGATATTTCCCTGCTGATTTTCTCCCAGGATCACATGTCCTGGAACACCAGTTACAACATCCTTTACCTCAATTCCGTATTCATTCTGGAACTGCTGTACAATTGAAGCGATTGAGCCTGCCAGTTTTCCAATGTCGTTAATTTCTCCATTAGAATAGCCGACACTCTTTATTTCCTTATAGCCTCTTACCCTGATCTGTTTATCAGAAGAAACATAGCCTGCCAGCAGTCGCAGATAACTACTTCCAATATCAAGTGCGGTGATTAGTTCTTCCTTATCACTCTTTGCAACAGCATAGTTGCTTTTCTTTTTCATATTTAACATTATGAACAAATCCGTTAATAAAACTCCCTTGTAGGGGCTTAACACTTTTATTGAGTTTAATAGTTTGCACTGTCGGTCTGAACTGCATTGTTTGAACTGGCATCTCTCTTGCCTACAGCAAACCCCACATCATACCTTAAATCCACATAATCGACATCATCAATGCTCAGTCCTGAATGACTGAATGATCTTATAAATCTCTTCAGTCTGTTTAGAGCCTTTTCCTGACCTCTACCAAGTATTAATCTGGTTCCATTATCCAAAGTAATGGTATAGCACCTTACTTTATCCAGATATAAAGCAACCATCTGATAGGGACTGTCATTCATTGCTCTAATGAACAAAACGGCACTGTCGTAAACTTCATTACACAGATTATCCCTAAATGCACCAAGTTTCACTAATGGTTGGCTAAATTGTGACAGATCCGGATAAAAAATCGATTTTGTCCTGGCATCATAAATACCGTTGTCATTCCAGTAGGCTGCAGGTACATGCTCAATTACAGACAGAACTATTGTATCCGGCATTTTTTTCTTTACAGCCACCTGTGCCACCCAGGGATTTTTCATCAGCTCATCTTTTAGAATATTTGTATCTAATGTAGCTATATTCTGTCCGGCACAAACCCTGCCGGTAACATCAGCAATACTTTTTCTTGTCAGCTGTCTGAACACACCGTCGATTTTCACAGCTTTTACAGGTAAAGCTCCAGTTTTTGAAAGTGTATTCTGAATTATATAGTCACCTTTTACTATGACAATAAGCAGGAACAGCAGGAACAGAATACCTGCTATAAAATATCCTCTTGTCTGTCTGCTGCCTGCCATAGTCTTTAGGACCTAACTAGATTTTCTCAAAGATTTCACTTAATTTTCTTGCAACCTGTACCACGTTGCCTGCGCCCTGTGTCAGAACCAGTGAGTTATCCTCTACAAGTTCCTCTAAAAGAGCTGGAACTTCATCAACAGTCTGTACAAAATGAGGTTCAATCTTTCCCTGCAGTCTTATAGACATGCACAGATGTCTGCCATCAGCTCCAGGGATCGGTGTTTCTCCTGCAGGATATACATCAACAAGAATTAACTTGTCTACCTGCTGTAATACTCTTACAAAGTCCTCATAGCAGTCACGGGTACGAGTATAACGGTGAGGCTGGAACACCATTACCAGTTTTTTATCAGGATAAGCCTGTCTTGCTGCCTTGATAGTAGCATCTACCTCTGTTGGATGATGACCGTAGTCATCAACTAAAGTTAAGGTACATCCCTTCCTAGTTTTAAAATCACCATAATTCTGAAAACGTCTGCCTACACCTTTAAAATTCTTTAAAGACTGAACAATAACATCATCAGCAATTCCTTCTTCAAGTGCCACCGCAATTGCAGCTGCCGCATTCTTTGCCATATGAAGGCCGGGTATAGGAAGTTCAATTTTTAAAGGTGCTGCATCTTTTCTTACCAGTGTAAAGGTGCACTTAGGGCCTGATTCCTTAAAGTCTGTAACTCTAAAATCAGCATCTTCGCTTACTCCATAGGTGATAACTGTTCTGCCAATTTGAGGAATGATGTCTCTTACATTAGGATCATCCACACAGACAACCGCTACACCGTAGAATGGAAGATTGTGCAGAAACTCCACAAAGGTCTTCTTAAGACAGTTAAAATCACCGCCGTATGTATCTAAATGGTCAGGCTCTATATTTGTTACTACTGTCATCATTGGCTGTAAATGCAGGAATGAGGCATCTGACTCATCTGCTTCAGCAATGAGGTATCTTCCAGTACCCAGTCTTGCATTGGTGCCGGCACTGTTTAAAAGGCCACCGATAACAAATGTAGGGTCTAGCTTGGCTGCTGCATAAATAGATGCAATCAAACTAGTAGTGGTTGTTTTTCCGTGGGTACCGCTGATGGCAATACCATAGCGGTAACGCATCAGTTCACCCAGCATCTCGGCACGCCTTACCACAGGAATATGCATTGCTCGTGCACTTTCAACTTCAGGATTACCATCATGAATAGCTGATGACACCACAACCACGCTGGCGCCATTTACATTTGAAGCATTATGCCCTATAAAAACGGTAATACCTAAGCTTTCCAATCTTTTGGTAACTTTTGAAGATGAGATATCTGAACCGGAAACGGCATATCCCTCGTTTCTGAGAACTTCGGCAATACCGCACATTCCTGCACCGCCGATACCAACAAAGTGTATTCTTTTAACTTTGTGCATCAGAGGCACATTGCAGTTTAACTTTGAATTTTCCATTTGGATCTTTCTTTATTCTGTATTTTCTGACTGATTCTTAATAAACAAAATTCTTGTATGAATTTATTCTTTGACAGCACTGTCAATAATCTTTACAGCGCGCTCTGTAGCATTCGTTATTGCGCATTCATATGCCTTTTGAGACATCAATTCAAGTTTTTCTCTGTCTTTGACAAGAGATTTTACCAAATCATAAAGAGAATCTGCAGTAAGAGAAGACTGTTTGCATACAAAAGCAGCTCCCGCCTCTGCAAGAACTGAGGCATTTTTTGTCTGATGATCATCTACAGCCGAAGGCAGCGGTACAAAAATGGCGGGAATACCTGCCATTGAAGTTTCAGCTACAGTTAATGCGCCTGCTCTGCAGATGATTAAATCTGTATTTGCATAAAGCGCATCCATGTTATCAATGAAATCAGTTACTTCAACTTTAAATGAGGCCCCTTCATATAAAGCTTTTACATTTTGGGAATTACCCTTACCACACTGGTGAGTAACGGTTATTGCACCATCAGTAAAATTATTTAAAGCAAGAGGAACCAACTCATTTAGGGCTCTGGCACCTAATGATCCGCCAATGATGCTTACTCTTACAGGGGTATGTTTAAATTCGCGCTCTCTGCCGTGCAGTGCAATAATACTTTCACGAACCGGATTGCCAACTACAGAGACCTTGTCTCCTTCAAAAGCACCGGGAAACCCCAACATAACTTTTGATGCTATTTTAAACAAAAGCTTATTGGTCATTCCGGCGGCTGCATTCTGCTCATGCAGAACTACAGGAATACCAGATAAAAATGCTGCAGCTCCACCTGGTCCTGAGGCATAGCCTCCCATACCAAGAACCACGTCTGGCTTAAACTCTTTAATTACAGCTCTTGCCTGAATAATTGCCTTTGCTACCATGAAAGGTGCTTTTAAAAGAGTCTTAAGGCCATTACGTCTTACGCCTTTTACATCAATGTAGCGAATGCTGTAACCGTACTTTGGAACAAGCATTTCTTCCATGCGTCCGCGTGTTCCCAGCCATAAAATCTGTGCACCTTCTTTTTCAAGGGCCCTGGCAATAGCCAGAGCAGGAAATACATGACCGCCTGTACCACCTGCCATTACTAATACTTTTTTAACTTTCATTTTTTCGTTTATCGCTTATAACGTTGTTACGCCATTCAAAATCTATTCTGAGTAATATGGCAATAGCCATACAGCACGATATCATGGAGGAACCGCCATAGCTGACAAGCGGTAAGGTCAGACCCTTTGTTGGAATTCCTCCTGAGGCTGAACCCACATTGATAAAAGTCTGTACGCAGAACATAGTTCCGATACCTGCTGCCACATAGCCCTGGTAGATAGCATCCTTTTTTAAAATTCTAAAGGCAAGTCTGAATGCCTTGTAGACAATGAACAGTTCTAGAAGCAGCAACACTGCCATACCCACAAAACCAAATTCCTCACCCAGAATTGAGGTAATAAAATCGGTGTGCGCTTCAGGCAGATAACCTAATTTCTGATATGAGTTTCCAAGTCCCTCTCCAGTGATACCGCCTCTGCCAAAAGCCATTAAAGACTGAGTTAACTGATATCCTGTTCCGTACTGATCCTGCCAAGGATCCATAAATGTTTTAAATCTGGCAATACGGTATGGAAAAAATAAAACCAGAAAGAAGGACAACAGCAGTGCCACTATGATAACCAGAGCGTATTTTATAAAACCCGCGCCTGCGATAAAGGTCAGTGAGTAGGTAATACATGAGATTACAACCAATGATCCCATATCATGCTGAAACTGCAGGAGCACAAGCATGACTAAAATAAAAACGCCTGGTTTCAAAAAACCCTTGGTGGTTGTACTAATGCTTTCGATTTTTCTTGAAACATAAGACGAAAAGTACAGGATCCAGAAGATCTTTAATAATTCAGACGGCTGAAGGTTAATAAAACCTAATGGAAGCCAGCGTTTTGCTCCATTGATTTCACGTCCTACAATCAAAACCAGAATCATCATAATACCTACTGCCACAAGACATGGAAAAGAGTACTTCTTCCAGATTTCAGTAGGTGTCATTGCACAGAGCATTCCCAGAAATATAGCCATTACCACTGCAAAAACATGCTTTTTGGTCTGATACAGTGAATCTCCGTACTTTACCATTGACTCCATGACAGAAGCAGAACTGATGACCATAATTCCAAGACAGATAAGCAACAGAGAGACCACTAGCAGGCTTCTGTCAAATGCAGGAACTTTTCCTTTCTGAAATAACATCATCAGTTTGCTCTACTTGATAATATGCTTCTTTAAATCAGTTACTCTTGTAACTTTGCCACTAAATCAACAAAAACCTGACCACGATGTTCAAAACCTTTGAACTGATCAAATGAAGCGCAAGCAGGAGACAGTAAAACCGCCTGACCTTCCTGTGCTGTTCTGTAGGCTTCATTCAGTCCCTGCTCCATAGTCTCCACATCAAAGCAGTACCTGTCAGACAGATCTAAAAGTTTCTGCTTATCCTTTCCAAAGCAGTAAACAGCACTGACCTCATGACCTAAATATCGTTTAAGAGGTGAAAAGTCCTGTCCTTTTCCAAGACCGCCGGCCAAAAGGATGATACCTTTCTTGTGAAGGCCTTTAAGTCCTGAAATTGCAGCTTCTGTTGAAGCCACGTTAGTGGCCTTAGAATCATTGTAATAGGACACACCTCTGATCTTTTTAACGAGCTGACAGCGGTGTGGAAGACCTGAGAAGTTGCGCAGTGCGGTCAGCTGAGCATCTTTGGAGATCCCTACAGCATCAGCAAGAGCCATACAGGCTAACGCATTTAAGTGATTGTGCTCACCGTAAATACGCATCTGATTTACATTCAGCACCTTCTTACCGTCTACAGCAAGATAGGTATCGTCGCCTTCTGTAATCAGGCCATACTCTTTATTATCTATGCCAAAACTTACAATCTCATGATTGCTTAAGTCTGATGATGAAGGATAGGTTCTCCTGTCATCACGATTTACAACCACAGTTTTTGCATGAGCAAATATTCTGCGTTTAGCCTCTGCATACTCTTCAATTGAACCATGATATCTGTCCAGATGATCTTCAGAGACATTCAATATGGTAGCAGCATCAAGCTTTAGTGAACGGGTAGTTTCAAGTTCAAAACTTGACAGTTCTAAAACATAGAGTTCGACATCATCAGACAGAATATTAAATACAGGAACACCAATGTTTGCGCCTTCAGCAACCTTGATATGAGCCACGTCAGCCATATAGCCTGTAAGCGATGTTACTGTTGATTTACCGTTTGAACCTGTAATACCGATAACCGGAGCTTTTACCTCTCGAGCAAAAAGCTCAACATCGCCAACGACCTCAACTCCAGAGGCGGCAACTTCTTCTATTACCTCATTATAAATACTGATACCGGGACTGATAACCACCATATCAAACTGTTTTAACTCTTCAGCATTCAGTGGTCCCAGTCGCAGATCAACTCCTACAGGAAGATCACCTACATGGGGAGGATTTGTTCTAGTGTCATATAAGGAGAATTTCTTTAAATTATGCTTTAAAAGGTATCCAATTACGGAAATATTAGATACGCCCAAACCAATAACGGCAATTTTTTTGTTATCAAGCTGTGAATTCATTTTATATCCCTAGCGTATCTTTAAAGTTATAAGACCGATTAAAACCAGCACTAAAGTTATGATCCAGAAGCGAGCCATTACTCGAGGCTCAGGCCAGCCTCCCTTTTCAAAATGGTGGTGAATTGGAGCCATTCTGAAGATCCTGCGTCCGGTCCACTTGTATGAGCCTACCTGTAAAATCACACTTACGGTTTCCAGCACAAAAATACCGCCCATAATAAACAGCAGCACCTCTTCACGGATTAAGATCGCAATCATACCCAAAACAGCACCTAATGACAGAGAGCCGACATCTCCCATGAACACCTGAGCTGGATATGTGTTAAACCACAGAAAACCAAGACCTGCGCCTACAATGGCAGTACAGGCAATGGTAATTTCAGCTGCTCTTGGAACATATGGAATATAAAGATATGAGGCAAAGTTTACATTTGAGGTTGCCCACGCTGCGATACCAAGACCTGCAGCTACTGTAATCGTTGTAATAATTGCAAGACCATCCAGACCATCAGTCAGGTTAACCGCATTCGATGAACCGGTTAACACAAAGTAGGATAATGGAATTAAAAGAAAACCAATATCGGGCATGATGTCTTTAAAGAAAGGAACTACAAAAGTAGTCTCTGACGGTAATTTTGCAGAACCGTAAATCAGACAGGCTAAAACAATGGCACAGGCTGACTGCCAGAAATACTTGTATTTGGCTCTAAGACCTTTTGGATCATGGCGAACCACTTTTAAGAAATCATCTGAAAAACCGATTGCAGCATAACAGATTAAAGTTGCCAGGGTGAACCATACATAGGCATTTGAAAGGTTGCACCAGAGCAGCATGGAGACTGCGATAGCACTTACAATCAGCACTCCGCCCATTGTTGGAGTACCAGTCTTCTTCAGGTGAGTCTGAGGTCCGTCATCGCGAACAACCTGACCGAAATGTAACAGCTGCAGTTTTTTAATCACATATGGGCCAAAAAACAGCGAAATAGCCAGTGCTGTAAATAAGGACATTACAGCTCTGAATGTCAGATAGCTTACAACTCTTAGTGACGGAATATACTGACTTAAATAATCTGATAAATAAACTATCATAATTGCTCTCCCAGAGCGATTAGTTCTTTGCTTATAGTATCCATATGCATAGAGTGTGAGCCCTTTACTAAAAAGCTTACATAAGGATATTTATCTAATAAATCGCGTGCATATTGTACGAGATCTGAGTGACAATTAAAATGCTTACCGCTATCTCCTGCGCTTGTGCTTGTATTTTTACTCAAAGGGCCTACACACAAAATTTCATCTACCTTTTGTGCAGCATGCAATCCTAATTTTTCATGAAGTTCTACTGATGCATTTCCAAGTTCACCCATATCACCAAAGATGAAAACACGGTGACCTTTATACAGGGACAGAGTATCAACAGCAGATATGCATGCGTTAAAGCTTGCGTTATATGCATCATCAATTACAGACATCCTTTTAAAATTATGTGCACACAGGCGTCCCTGCATCGAAGATACAGACTCAAGACCTGCCTTAAGTACAGATTCTGAAGCACCGGTCATTAAAGCCAGAGCAGTAGCTGCTGCTGCATTTGAAGCATTATGAGCACCTAAAACATTCATTCTGATTTTGTAGTCTTTAAGAGGTGATCTTAAATTAAATTCTATTCCTGATAAACTTTCCTTTACGCATGAATACTGCACAAAATCAAAATCATGAGTACCAAAAGACACCAGAGATCCGTTTCTGAAGGCTGATGCATATTCACTCTTCCAGCGTTCAAAATATTTTGAGTCTGAAGGAACTGCAGCTCTGCCACCACGTGAGAGAACATCATCTAAAATCTGTGATTTTCCGCGATAGACTCCATCGTAGGAGCCAAAGCCCTCTATGTGAGCTTCGCCAACATTGTTAATAACAGCAGTATCTGCCTTTACAAATTCACAGGTATGGGCAATATCAAACAGATGACTTGCCCCCTGCTCAACAACTGCATAATCTGTATCCTCAGTAATAGACATCAGAGTTAAAGGGACTCCAACGTCATTATTGAAATTACCCTGAGTGCAAATACAATTGCCACACAGTGATAAGATTGCATGAGAAAATTCTTTTACTGTGGTTTTACCGCACGAACCGGTTAAAGATGCAACTTTTGCCCTGCTTTTGCGTCTTACTAAAAAACCGCAGTATCCCAAGGCTTTTAAGGTGTTATCACATAGAACAACGCTTACTCTGTCTGTAATACTCTCCGGTAGCACTTTTGATGACACTACAGCAACGGCACCGCCTTCGACAGCCTTCTCTATATAGTCGTGTCCATCGAAATTTTCACCCTTTAAGGCGACAAACAGAGCGTTTTTACACTTTCTAGAATCTGTACTTACAGCATTAATTTCTAAATTCTGCCCTTTTAAGATGTAATTTCCGACGGTAGCAAGTTCGGATAAACTAAAGCTAATCACATTTAACCCCTAAAAGTTCACAGGCAATTTCTCTGTCTGAAAAATGAATGGTTTTATCTTTAAAAATCTGATAATCCTCATGGCCTTTACCTGCTATAACAATGCAGTCACCAGGACCTGCTTTCTCAAAGGCATATTCAATAGCCTTTCTTCTGTCAGCAATTAAAACCACATTATTGGCCTCACCCACACCTGAAGCCATATCTTGTAAGATTGAATCAGGGTCTTCTGTTCGCGGATTATCTGAAGTCAGAACAGCCATATCTGAAAAAACAGAGGCCTTAATGGCCATGATAGGTCTCTTTCCCTTATCTCTGTCTCCACCACAGCCTATAATGCAATAAACTCTGCCGTCAGGATGGTGTTCTCTTACGCCACGCAGTACCTGCTCCACACCATCTGGTGTATGAGCATAATCAACAACAATATGCGGTTTGCCTTCAGATCTGAAACACTCCATACGACCTTTAATCGGTTTTAATTTTGAAGCAGTGCGCAGGAGTTTTTCAAAATCAAATCCCATTGCCAAAAGAACTGTTAAAGCACAGGCAAAGTTCTCTACGTTAAAACCGCCTAAAAGACCTATTTCACATTTACCAGAACCAAAGGTGGATTCAATTTCCAGAGCAATACCGCTTGGCTTGTAGGTTACAGACTTGATCCACACATACTGTGAGTAGATAAGAGAAGAAACAGACCCCATAAAGTCGCTCTTGCATGAATAGGCAACGCATTTACCAAAAGTATCAGCATATTTACCACCCTGCTCATTATCCACATTTATAACCAGTTTTTCTTTAGGAACTCGTCTTAAAAAATCCTCTTTGGCTTTGGCATAGTTTTCCATGGTCTTGTGATAATCAAGGTGATCACGAGTCAGATTGGTAAAACCGCCTGAAATAAAGGTGCAACCGTCTATTCTTCCCTCACAGACGCCAATTGAAGACACCTCAAGAGCTGCATAACGGGCTCCTTCAGATACCATTTCATTTAATGCCTGCTGCAGTCTTACAGCATCTAAAGTTGTATTGGAACTCTTCTTTAAATCAGGTAAAAAACCATACCCTAAAGTTCCAAAAACGGCACATTTTGTTGAAAAGGCAAGGTTAAGCCACTGCGCTATTAGCTGAGTTATGGTACTTTTACCGTTTGTACCTGTAATGCCAATCAGCCCAAGCTTTTTAGAAGGCTCATCATAGAAAAAAGAACAGAACTCGCCTAGGTTTCTTTTTGATGACAGTTTAATAAAAGGAATGGTCACTTCTTTTAGGAGTTCTTCTGTCGGAGTGTTTCCCTCTTCAAACATAATAGCAACTGCGCCCCGCTCCATAGCTTTTTTTGCATAGTCAAGACCGTTGACCTTTGTTCCTTTCAAAGCAACAAAAAGGCTACCTTTTTTTACCTGTCTGGAATCCACTTCAAGTGAAGTACACTCAATGTCAGGAGCTTTTCTTTTTATTCCCAGATACTGAAAAATCTCTTTTAATTTTTTCATTTGTGCTTTTCGCTCTTAAATTTTTTTTGATATTCAATAATTCTTTACTACTAATTTTTTTCGTTCTTTTCCCTGTCAGGCTTGATGTTGTACAGTTGAAGAGCCTTTGACATCACAGCTCTGAATACAGGGCCTGATACTACACCACCGTAAAACTTACCTGCCTTTGGAGCACTGACCACTACAACCAGTGCAAAACGGGGATTGGAAATAGGAGCAAAACCTGCGAACGTTGACATATAGTATTTACCGTAACCGCCTACTGATGCGATCTTGGCGGTACCGGTCTTACCTGCCACGCGGTACCTGTCAATTGCAGCTTTTCCACCTGTACCTTCAGCAACCACTGTCTCAAGTGCCCTTTGCATATTTGCAACCTGATTTGGCTGAGCTACCAGAGTACCTTTGGGAGCATTCTTTAATCTTAAAATTGAAACCGGCATTCTTACACCGCCGTTTGCCAGTGTGGCATATGCCTGTGCCAGCTGCAGATTGGTTACGGCAACTCCGTAACCGAAACCTAATGTGGCCTTGTCAATTTCTGACCAGAACTTTCTGTTCTCATTAAGTCGTCCGGAATTCTCTCCTACAAGACCTGACTCTGTTTTAGAGCCAAGACCAAAACGTGTCAGAACCTGCATGATCTTTTGAGGACCGATTCTCATGGAAATTCTGGCCATTCCGGTATTTGATGAGTATTGAATAATATCAGCCAATGTTCCCTGAGACATGGCGTGAGAATCTCTGACCATCTTACCGTCAACAATAAAAGGTCTGGTATCAAATACTTCTGACCAGTTGGTTGCCTTAGCCTCTAGTGCTGCAAGGGCCACTATAGGTTTTAAAGTAGATCCCGGCTCGAAAATATCTGTTACTACTCTGTTTTTTGCATTGGAACTGTCAAAGTGCTTTCTGTCATTTGGATCAAATGAAGGTGCGTTTGCAAGAGCCAGAATTTCACCTGTTTTAATATCAATTAAAGTAGCTGTTCCGCTGTCTGCATCATTTTCTTCAACTGTCTGCTTGAGCATTGCATGGGCATATTCCTGCAGACGGTTGTCCACACTTAACATCAGATTTCCACCAAGGTTGCCTTTTTTTACTGTGCCCAGATTTTCAACAATGTGGTCATATCGATCCTTTTTGGCAAGTTCTGTTGACACAGTAGAGGTTAAATAGGAATTGAAACTCTGCTCTACCCCGTAAACACCCACGCCGTCACCATTTAGAATACCAACTAAATTTGAGTTGATTTCACCTGTAGGGTAATGTCGGCGGTATGAGTCATTTAAAATAATACCTTTCTTTGAGATCTTTCTTACCTTAGCTGCTTTTTCGATATCCAGATAGTGCTTTAAATGCACATAGCGACGGCTGGGATCCTTTGTCTTTCTGTAAAGATCATTTACATCAATTTCAAGAACTGATGCCAGCTTTTTCATTTTTACAGGATCATCATAGACGCCTTCTTCATGTAGGAATTTAGGATCGGCTTCTACAGATTTGACGGGTACTGAAATGGCTAAAATTTTACCGTTTCTGTCAGTAATAAGACCTCTTGGTGGCTCATAGTGATAATTTCTGACTACACGGGCATTACCCTGACGGATTAGATTATCAGGATAAAGAACCTGTATCCAGAACAGTCTGGCAAGCAGATATATGAAAAGACAGCCTACAGAAAACCATACGATGGAGATTCTGGTAACTGATACCTGTAGGCGCCTGTAGGATCCATCGTTAACTTGTTTTAAAGCCATTTATCTCAAATCGATTACAACTTCATCTTCAGTTTTAGGCTGCACCATACCGAGCTTTTCGTCAGCATTTTTACGGATCACAGAATATTCTGTAAGGGCTTCTCTGTCAGACAACAGAGTTAACCATTCCTTATGCAGAAGCTCGTTATGCCTTAAAACCTCATTATACTGTATTGTCATATCACGGGTCATCTGTACCTGATGAACCTTTAATACGGCTAAAGTTGTAACGACAAGGATAAGAACATAAGTCAAAAGGTTCGAGAATATGTCATTTAAAATGGTTGGGACCAGAGCCTTTTTCTGTTTTTTATAACCTTCAAAAAGGCTTAATGACGGTATAGCCTGCTGTTCTGATTCATCTCTTAGTAAATCTGCCGGAGCCTGAATTCTAATGATATGTTCATGCGTTACCTGAGTTGTAACGTTAGCGGCTGTCTTTTGCACAGGCTTTGCCTGTGGATTTGGTCTGTCCCCAAACTGAGGTTCCCTCTTTGTAATTTGAGGGGACACATCAGGGAAATTCTCTTCTAGCTTTCTTACTGCATTTGACTGTTGCATTTAGGGTAGCCTCTTAAGCCTCTTGCAGATCCTGAGAGTTGCACTTCTGGATCTTACGTTGGCTGCTATTTCTTCAGGAGTTGCCTTAACAGCACCTCCTACAGGCTCCACCTTTGCTGTAGCAAGTCTCATTTTTTCGGCTTCTTCAAAAGTGATAGGAAGGCCGTTAGGGATCTTTTGCCCCTGAGACTGATCTTTTATAAATGTTTTTACTATTCTGTCCTCTAGAGAGTGGAATGAAATAACACACAGACGACCATCATCTGCTAATACATCAATGCTGCTCTCTAAAGCTTTTTTTAATTCGTCAAGCTCACCGTTTACAGCTATTCTCAGTGCCTGAAAACAGCGCGTGGCTTTATGTTTTGGAGTAGGCTTGCCACCAATTACTCGTTTAATAAATTCAGACAACTGCAGTGTCGTTTCAAAAGGGGTCTTCTCACGTTCTCTTACAATTGCTGAAGCAACTTTTGCAGCGAAATTCTCTTCACCGTAAACTTTAAAGATATAAGAGAGATCCTGTTTTGAATATGTATTTACGATAGTCCTTGCGTCCAGTCTGCAACTCTGATCCATTCTCATATCCAGAGGACCATCCTTTTCAAATGAAAAGCCTCTAGCAGGATCATCAATCTGAGGTGAAGATACGCCAATATCCATCAGAATGCCGTCAACTCTGCCTACAATTGACAAATCCTCGCATACTTCCTTAAGACAGGAGAACGCACTGTGTGTGATCTTAAATCTTGGATCGGTAATGCTTCTGGCAGCTTCAACTGCAGTCAAATCACGGTCAAGGCCATATAACCTTCCGTCAGGTCCTAGTCTTTCCAATATTTTTCTGGAATGTCCGCCTCTGCCGAATGTAGCATCCACATAAATCCCATTTTCCTTGATGTTCATACCTTCAAGGACTTCATTTAACAGTACAGGAATATGTGAAAAAGCCATGGTCAGATTCTTATAATTCTAAAAGTTTAAAGTTTTAAATTTGCAAGCACACTATGCGATGCGAGATCTTTTGATGCCTGCTGTAATAATTCATCGTCAGCCTGACGCTGAAGAGCAAAGTTCTCTTCAGACCAGAGCTCAAACTTGTTGTTAAAACCGATTAGATAGGCTTTTTTGCTTATCTCTGAAATCTGTCTTAATTCCTGTGGCAGTAAAACTCTTCCCTGCGCATCTAACTGGCAGAATACGGCACTTCCCAAAACGATTCGCTGTATGGTGCGGCACAAAGGATCTGTCATAGTTGGAAGAGAACCTAAAGCCGATACTACATTGTCCCATTCACTGTTAGGGTATAGCCATAAACATCTGTCGAAAAGAGAACGGGTGATAACACACTGTCCATCTGCATCATCGGCAAATATTTCCCTGTAGCGAGCAGGCACAGACAGTCGCCCTTTAGAATCAAGGGATACTTCGCTAGTTCCACTTAGAAGCAAACCGTCAAACATAATATAAAGGCCTAATTGCTATAGAGAGAGTCTTTTGTGGGAAGGATTAATACATTTACACCACAATTTACCACTTTTTCCCATTTAGTTTACCAAATCATAGGATTAATTCAAGAAAATAATATCCTGGCACTTTATAAAAAATGTTAATTTTCAGTATGTTATAAAGAACGTCTATGAGTGAAGCAAAAAATTAATTTCAAGCTTTAACTGTATCTATCGCTTTATTAATAAAGGTATTTTATTAAACACATGCAGAATAAAAAGTGCGCAAACTTAGACCTAAAAACAACAAATTATAAGGATGTGATCCAAGGCACAGTTCAGGGATGATGCAGTAATTAATACTGAAGGCTGAAGAATGCCTGTAAGAATATTCAGAAAATGAAAATGTTCAGAATAAAAAGATGATAAAAGATGAGTCAACCTGTAAGCCGAGTTCTGTTCTGCTAAGCAGTGGCAACCATTCCTCTAGACCAGCAATCGCTCGCTGGTTCCAGCAATCAACCCGCTCTCGGTTCGGACCAAACCATAGAGAGCCTATTTGATCTTGCTCCAGGTGGAGTTTACCATGCCTTTCCTATTGCTAGAAAAGCGGTGAGCTCTTACCTCGCCATTTCACCCTTACCACAAAGTGGCGGTTTACTTTCTGTTGCACTTGTCATGAGCTTGCGCTCTCCAGGCGTTACCTGGCACCTTGTCCTTCGGAGCTCGGACTTTCCTCCCCCAGTGACCGTATGCTTAAAGATCTTAAACACGCGTGCACGGCAGCGATTGCCCGGTCGACTCGTAGGCATTATAACATTAAACAATAAAATCTTTGACTGTTAATTGCTTTTATTCGCAGTCTTTATTTTTAAGATCGAGTGCCAGATTGTATAAATCATTCTTTTTGAGACCAGTAAGCTCCGACAGAACATTGGCAACCTGCTTTACAGGGGATGTTTTAATCAGTTCTGAAATGGCTTTTACAACAGGAGCCGGCACTGATGAAGACTCCTGCTTTAAGGAACCTATTGCCACAACAAACTCACCTTTGGTTCTGTCAGGATCAGCTTTTAAGAACGCTGATGCATCTTTGGCCTTTAATCTGTAAAAAGACTCAAAAGTTTTAGTCATCTCCCGACAGAGAGTTACATCATGCTCAGGCAAAATCTTACCTACAATTTCCATGGTATCCACAATACGGCGAGGAGTTTCATAGAAAACAGCGGTGTAATCGGCGTTTTCCAGAGTCTGAACTTTTTCTGTCAACTCCTTTTCCTTTACAGGGAAAAATCCTAAAAACATAAACTTGTCTGTAGGAAGGGCACTGGCCTCTAAAGCTGTGATCAGGGCACACGGACCTGGTAGAGGGACCACTCTTACATCTGCCTTTGAGCATAAAGTTACCACTCTGTAGCCAGGATCGTTGATTAAAGGAGAGCCTGCATCCGAGATTAAAGCTACAACTCCGCCATTTTTGACTTCATCAATAATGATGGAAGCTCTCTGTTCCTCATTATGATCATGACAGCTAATCATCTTTTTACCGGATATGCCCAGCTTGTCCAACAGAATTTTTGAATGTCTGGTATCTTCAGCTGCAATTAAAGTTGCATTTTTTAACACCTCAATTGCCCTTAATGTTATGTCATCAAGATTGCCAATTGGGGTAGGAACAATATATAAAGCACTATCTAACATGATTACCCTTTTCATTGCAGATGTAAAAAGAAACAAACTGCAGATTTTTTTTCAGTTCTTGCTCAATATTATACAGGCAGTAACGTACAGTATACAGACAGAAGACTGCGTATTCGTGAATAATTGAGTTTTGAGTCTGATGTTACTTTATTCATCCTTAACATACTGATAATAGGCGCGACCCCAGTCTCTGTCATGATGATTTAGCATGATAGTAATCACGGCAGGCATAATTTCTGACAGAATTTCACAGCCATCGTGCAGTTGCAGCCTGTTAGCCTTGCTGTTACAGGTTGCTCCTCCGTGAAAGAGCTGATTTCTTATGGTATAAAGCCTGTCAAAGACAATGCTCAGAACAAGAGCCGTGTTCTGTGCCATCAGCGCATTTAGTGCCTTTTTGTTGTAGTTCTGAAAAGTAAACTCCCAATCAGCTGCCGACTCATCACCATTGTAGTAATTCCAGTATGGCTGATAGGTAAATTTATTTTCAAGAAGAGTTTTTATGCTCTTTGAAAATCTGTCCCACAGGATTTTATCAAGTATCTTCTCTTCATCAAGATCGCTTATCAAGGACAGAAAATCTCTGTAACCTACTTTTTCTCCGAAATATCCTTCCTGAGAGAGTTCTTTTCCATAGGAACAGTTAAAGGCAATCCATAAAGAGATGAACTTTAAGTCTATGTCTTCTTTTGGAAGGACCTCTGCCTTTTTCATCCAGCTTAAAGCTCTGTGAATTCTGATACGGAAAGATTCATCACAGCTGTCGCGTGTCTCTTTATAGAGTTTTACTGTACCTTCAATACTCATATATCCACCTTATTAGAATGCTGACAGGAGCTGTTTTAGGTTATACAGCTACTAAACATATACACTATGGTATCTACTATGAGCGATTTTTGTCTCAATACACGTTACCTATCTCACATTATGGTAAAATACCAAACCAATAATTCATTTGTGATTTAGCAGGAAACTATCGTGAAAGCTAAAAGATCAGCGTTAAATCTATGTTTATGCAGTTTGTTTGCAGCTGCAACCATTACCCTTTCTGCCTGTGCTTCAAGTGAAGCCACTCAGAAAATTGCCTCAACCAATGCTTTTGGTCCATTAAATCTGACAACTCAGGAATACCAACAGGCATTTGATGATGCTTCAAGTGACACCAGCTTTAAGGCTCAAGTTCTTCTGGCACGTTCTCAAATCGTGTCAGGTGATTTAGATAAGGCAGCATCAAACATCAATGATCTGTATGCAAATGCACAGACTGATGTGCAGAAAGATCAGGCTTCTTTAGTAAAAGCTATGTATCTTGTAAAACAAAACCAGTTTAAAGAGGCATCAGCTCTGTTAAATCAGGTTAACTACAATGCTTTACCAAAACAGTCACTGTCTTACTACCTGATCTTAAATTCAAATGTTAATGCAAGACTGTACAGACAGACTAAAGATCCAAAATATCAGTTGACAGCTTTCAAAAACAAATCTGCACTTTTAAAAATTGTTGAAAAGAAAACTGACAGAGCAACTGTTATCACTCAAAGTAACGATCTGCTGAAAACATTAAGCGATAAAGATTTAGCTCAGGCTATGAAATCAGCCCAGTCAGACTATGACAGAGGTTTCATTGAATACGCTATCATCACCCGTTCTCAGAGCAGTGAACTGCAGCAGCAGGCTTTAGCTGACTTTTCAAAAAAATATCCTAACCACCCTGTAAATGAGCTTTTTGCTCCAGAAAATGGTCAGGCTGCAGTCGTTGAAACAGCTGATAACACTGTGGTCAATAACGAAGCTGCAAATACATCAGATGATTCTGTTCCTGAAAACGCAGCTCCTGTCAATGTACCTGCAAATGCTTTATTCAAGTTCTCAGATGGTGACAGAATAGCGGTTTTACTACCTTTATCAGGACGTTTTGCTCCAATCGTCGGAGAACCTGCCAAATTAGGTATTCTGGCTGCTTTAAAAGACAGAAATTCAAACTCAAAGGTTGTTTTCTATGACACCAATAAAAACAACATCACTGAGATTGTTTCCAAGATCCAGAATGACGGTACAAAACTTGTTATCGGACCTATCTTAAAGCCAGAAGTTAATGCCTTAAATTCTGCCGGCTTAAAGGTACCTTCAATTGTATTAAACCAGCCTGAGAACGGGAAACCTGTAAATCAGTGGTACTTCGATTTAGGTCCTAACTATGAGGGAGCAATCGCCGCCTCAAAGATCCATGCCGACGGATATAAGAAACCTGTAGTTATCGCACAGAGTAGCGACTCAGCTTCACAGCGTTCTGTACACAGTTTCAAGACAACATTTGCCAAGATAAACGCAAATGTACCTGTCTGTTATTACTCAGATGCAGCTGCAATAAAGACATCAATGTCAAACTGCCCTCTTGCACAGGCAGACAGTGCATACGTAAATGCCTCAGTTGTTGATGCTGTTGCTGTTAAAGCTGCTATTCCTTCAAATGTCCATGTATATCTAACAGATAAGAGCTACATTGGCATCAATAACTCATCTCAGGAATTAGCCTTAAAAGGCTCAACCCTAGGTGATATGCCTTGGTTACTGACCGACAGTCCATTAAAGGACTCATTCATGAAGACCCTGCCAAAGGCTAACAATCAGGTGCAGAGAGTGTTTGCTGCGGCTTATGACAGCGTAAATTTCGCGCTTGAGATCGAAAGACTAGCAGCAAATAAGGATGATGTTTTACACGGATTGTCTGGAGATATTTCTTTAGGACAGAACGGTCTAATCGAATCTACTCCAATGTGGGTTGATTTAGGAAAGATTAGATAATCTATAAGAATAAACGATTATTAAAGGCGGTTTATACAACCGCCTTTTTGTTTTCATAAAAAAAGAGAAAAGCTGCCAACGCAGAAAAGAATACAAAGACAACTCACAAAAAAGAAAAACTATTCATCTTCCTTTACAAAAGAAAATGCAGGCTTTTCCTCTTTTACAGGAGGATTTGATTCTATTTTTGTAGACTCGGACGACTTAATGTCAGTTCTATTCTGATTATCTTCTGAACTGTCATCAGATGAATGTTCATCACCTGACTCGTCTTCATCAGAATCATCAAGCTTAAACATAGGAGTTTCCTGAGCCTCATCAGGATATACCTCATCATCAGGAGCTAAATCAAGCTGTTCCAGCGCACTTCCTATAGGCAGTGCAGAACCGGATTCCAATGCAATTAACTGCTCCATAGCGTGGAAAGGTATATAGATATCTTCACTCTTACCCTTAAAGCGTGCCTTAAAGGAAATACCCTTCTGAAGGCATTCGTAGTCTGCGATAGCTGAAGGCAAAAGGCTCAAAATGATTCGTCCGTCCTTAACATATTCAGAAGGGACTCTAACACCAGGCATCTTTGCATCAACCAGAAGGTGCGGTGTGATCTTGTTGTCTATCAGCCAATCATAATAAGCGGTGAACAGATAAGGTTTTAAGCTTTTTAATCTTTCCATAACAGATATCCTCTTAACCTTATTATACATAAAAAAACCCCTGCTGTGAGGCAGAGGCTTTTTGCAAAACAATGAAAATTGTTTTGATATTAACGCTTTGAGTACTGTGGACGTTTACGAGCTTTGTGAAGACCAACCTTCTTACGCTCTACAGCACGAGCATCACGAGTTACGAAGCCAGCCTTACGTAAAGCTGAACGGAATGTCTCGTCATACTGAATTAAAGCTCTGGTGATGCCTAAACGGATAGCACCAGCCTGACCAGTGATACCACCACCGTTAACAGTGATGTACAGATCAAACTTGTCAGCAACTTCTAATAACTCTAATGGCTGAGCTACAACCATACGAGAAGTTGGACGACCAAAATACTGATCAAGAGTCTTACCATTGATCTCTAATTTACCAGTACCCTGCTTTAAGAATACACGTGCAGTTGAGTCCTTACGACGACCGGTACCATAATACTGATTTGCAGCCATTTGCTAATGCTCCTTAAAACTTGATAACCTGAGGCTGTTGAGCAGCATGATTATGTGACTCACCAGCATATACCTTTAGCTTACGGAACATAGCACGACCTAATGGTCCCTTTGGAAGCATACCGCGAACAGCAGTCTCGATAACATCCTCAGGCTTACGTGCTAATAACTTCTCGAAAGACTCTGACTTGATTCCACCTGGGAAACCAGTGTGGTGATAATACATCTTATCGTGAGCCTTGTTACCAGTTACCTTTACCTTTGAAGCGTTGATTACGATAACATAATCACCGGTATCTAGGAATGGAGTGTACTCTGGCTTGTGCTTACCGCGTAAACGTAAAGCAATTTCAGTAGCTAGGCGACCTAAAGTCTGACCCTCAGCATCAATAACTAACCAATCACGCTTAATTGTTGATGGTGTTGCAACATAAGTTTTCATTAAAAAACCCTTTTTTGAAGGAAAATTTCCTTTAAAACATACAGATATAATTATCTGCTCTCTTTCCAAACAGAATGATTTCTCAATCTGCATCAAGCAACTCGGGTGGGAAACCGGTTCCTCGATTAGAGGGGCAATGGAGTATTTTAAACAAAATACAGACTATTATCAAACGAATTTTTATTAATTTATCCTGTAAATCCGTAAAATTAATTTTTAAGGCAACCGCACGAAGCATTCCCGTTTAGGAGTTTTCCTCTCAGAACTATAGCTCTAATCTCAAGTTTCTTATCAACAACCAAAAGGTCAGCCCTTTTCCCTTCTTCAATTGATCCGGTACTGTTCTCTATACCAAGAGACTTGGCAGGATTTATTGTGCAGGCTTTAACAGCACTTTCAAGTTTTATTCCCATATTTAATACTGCATGTTTAAAGCAGTTATACAGATTTGTTACCGATCCTGCGATTGTTCCATCTTTTAAGGTTGCTCTGTTCCCTTTTACTGTAACCTTCTGCCCTCCTAAAGAATAATCACCATCATCCAGTCCTGTGGCCATCATTGAATCAGAGATCATGACTATGCGGTCATCTCCCATTAGAGAAAACAGTATTCTCACCACAGTCCTGTCAACATGTACACCGTCTGTAATCAGTTCGCAAAAGACTTTCTTATTTTCAAAGGCAGCTCCTACAGGGCCTGGTGCTCGGTGAGTTAATGGGGGCATTGCATTAAAGGTGTGGGTAAGTTCATCAGCTCCCGATTTCATTGCCAATGTTGCTGTTTCATAATCAGCTGTTGTATGTCCTAGTGAGAAAGAAACTTTATTGTGAAATTTTTCTATAAGTTCCAGTGCCCCCTCCTCTTCAGGTGCTATTACAACTTTTCTGACAAGTCCTTCTGACTCGTTATAAAGTTCTTCTAAAATATCAGCATCTGGTTTTTTGACATATTCAGGATTTTGAGCGCCCAACTTTTTAGGGCTGACAAAAGGGCCTTCAAGATATATTCCCTCAAGTGAAGCCTCGCTGTTTTTCTGCTGTTTCCTAAACTGTAAGGCTGCCCTAATACTTCTTTTTATATCGTCTACAGGCATTGTCATGGTTGCAGGCGCTATTGAGGTTATACCGTTTGAAGCCTCATATGAGGCAATCTTCTTAACACAGGCTAAAGTTCCATCCATAAAATCAGCTTTGGCTGCTCCATGAAAATGCAGATCGATAAATCCTGGTATGACATAACAGTTCTTAGCATCGATGACTGATATGTCATCAGCTACTGCACAGGTATCAGAAATTCTTGAGATCACATTTTCTTCAATTTCAATATTTTTATGTTCAAAACCTTTTTCGGTAAAAACCAGACCATTTTTTATCAGCATAAAGAACTCTACTTTTTGGTTAAATTCTGTTTTCAGGTTTCATCTGCAAATGAAAAAAAATCAGTGTTTATTATCCATTCTTTTTATCAATCCATTCCCAAGACCTGCAATTATTGTTAACAATAATTATCACCTTATGCACCATATCTTGAAAAAATTAATGTTAGACCTCAAATAATTAAACAGCTGTGGCAGTTTTATTTGCTGTTTTCTAGGATAATTTACGTGATATTTCAATAAGTACCGTTTTTATTAAATTTCAAAAATAAAAACTAAGTATTAACTAAGAAAACAATTTTATTCTCAATAATGTACAGCAACAGAGCCACTGTACAAAATTTAAGGTGGGATATGGATAATTACGCACTCTTTGCAGCTGTTTTTTTTGCAGGCTTTATCGTCGGCATTGCTACATGTTTTTTAGTAATGGCCCAGATATACAAACATAAGAGAGTTAAAGATGAACTTTTGAAAACCAAAAGAGCAGCTATCCGTGCACAGCGAACATTAGACAGGTTCTTAAAAACATCTCTTGATATGTTTTCTGAAATTGATTCAGCCCATCAGCAGTATGTACAGTTTTTAAAGGAAACGGCCCAGAAGATTGCCCCTGAAGAAGCAGACAGTCATGATTTTTTAAATCAGGGTATATACGAAGGTATATCACCTAAAAGAGAAACAAAAAAACAACAGTCAGAAACAACTAAGGAAGTAACCGGTACCCTGGGAGAAATTCCAACTCCCAAGGTGCTCAGACCTAACGAGATACAGACTGAATTTGCCGATATTGCAACTGGCAAAAAAGATATTGAAAAACAGCCTAAGACTGAAGAAAAAGAAGAGGAAATAGTCTTAGAAGAAAAATTAAAGGTTTAAAACGTAAATTTCAGGTTGATAGCAGATTGAAACCTAAAAAGGAAAGGATACTTTTATCTAGGAGTAACAAACAACGATGTTAAACAAGATTAAAAATGCATCATTAGCAGCTGCAATGGCTTTATCAATGACTGTCCTTACAGCAGGTCAGGCTCAGGCTGCAGCCCCTATTATCAATGATTTAATGGCTAAAGGTGATATGCCATCTCTTGCCCCTATGTTAAAGAAGGTACTACCTGGTGTAGTTAATATCTCTGTAAAGGGTAAAAAAGATGTTCAGGGCTTCTCATTACCAGATGAGTTTAGATTTATGTTCCCAGGTATGGGCGACTCATTTGGTCCATCGCAGCCAAGACAGCAGGAATTCAGGGCTTTAGGTTCAGGCGTAATTATTGATGCCTCACAGGGACTTGTTGTAACAAACAATCACGTTATTGATTCAGCAGATGAGATCAAGGTTCAGTTATCAGATGGTCGCGAGTTTGACGCAAAGTTAGTTGGTAAAGATGCTCACACCGATTTGGCTTTATTAAAGTTAAAAGAGTTTAAGAATTTAACTCAGATCGATTTAGCTGATTCTGACAGTCTTGAAGTTGGTGACTTCGCTGTAGCAATCGGTAACCCATATGGCTTAGGTCAGACTGTAACCTCAGGTATCGTTTCAGCTTTAGGCAGAACTGGACTTAATATTGAAAACATCGAAAACTTCATTCAGACAGATGCTGCTATTAACTCAGGTAACTCAGGTGGTGCTTTAATTAACTTAAACGGTCAGTTAATCGGTATTAATACCGCTATTATGGCTCCATCAGGTGGCAACATCGGTATCGGCTTTGCAATCCCTGCTAATATGGTGAAGACTGTAACTGAACAGTTATTAAAGTTCGGTGAAGTAAAGCGTGGTTTATTAGGAGTTTCTGGTACTGAATTAAATGCTGATTTAGCTCAAAGCTTTGGTTATAACCAGAGTACTGGAGCTTTCGTAAACGAGGTTATGAAAGGCTCAGGTGCTGACAAGGCTGGTATCAAGTCAGGTGATATCATCACTGCTGTAAACGGTAAGAAGGTAACTTCATTTGCTCAGTTAAGAGCTGAAATTGCCACAATGCGTGAAGGCTCTGAGGTTAATATCACTGTCTTCCGTGACGGTTCATACAAAGACTTTACTGTAAAGATCGGTAAGAACACTGAAGAGACAGAAGTAGCTGCTACAAACTCAAAGAGCATTTCTCCAGCTTTTGAAGGCGCTTCATTTGCAAACGCTAAAGATGGCGGTGTAGAGGTAACTGATGTAGCTAAAGGCTCTGTTGCTCAGCGCTTTGGTTTACGTAAAGGTGACGTTATCACTGCTGTAAACCGTGCTGAAATTAAGACCATCTCAGATTTGAAGAAGAATCTAGAGAACGTTAAAGGCAAGATTTCAGCAATTAGAATTAACCGTAACGGTGGTACCTTATTTATCACAATCAGATAATTATCTCTGAAGGTTAATCTATAGCTAAGATGTAGTTAAGATTAACTACTGTCACAAAGGTTAATATTTCCTGTATCTAAAAATGGAGGCTTAGGTCTCCATTTTTATTGTCTTTCAGAGCGTTTTGTAATCTCTGCATATTCTTTTAATGCAGGTTATAATTGAAGTAAGCTAAATATCAGGAATCAATAAAATGAGTGACAAACAATTCTTATCCATACCAGAAAGTCCTACAAGTTTTGAAGAACTGAAAGATGAGAATTGCTACTATGTAGATAAGACAGAGTTTATCAAGACTGTGTTTACAGATTCAGCCAAAGTTCTGTTGTTTACAAGACCAAGACGCTTTGGTAAGACCTTGCTCATGACCATGTTTGAGTCTTTCTTAAAAATAGCTCCTGAAAAGCCATTTGATACTTCATTCCAGCAAAAGTACTTTCAAGGCACCAAGATACTAGAAGACAAAGAGTTCTGTTCAAAGTTCATTGGGCAGTATCCTGTTATTGATATTACTTTAAAAGATGTTGATGGTAATAACTTTGAAGAAGCTTACAAGATGTTTGCAGATATTGTCTTTGATGTTTCCAAAAGATATTCTTACCTGCTAAACAGCAATAAACTTGATGAATCAGACAAAGTTATCTTAAGACAGCTTACAGATATCAATTATCTAGAAGACATCAATAACTCTCAGAGAGTGAAAAACTCTTTAAAACATTTATCAAGTTTTCTATATAAAGAGTACGGAAAGTATCCAATACTGCTCATAGATGAGTACGATGTACCTTTAGCTAATGCTTCATATCATGACATACAGAATACAAAACTGTATGGAAATGATAAGGAATTTAAAGCAGATTATCATTCACGAATGGTAACCTTAATGAAAGGTTTTTTGGGTATTTTAAAAGATAAAAACGCTCTTACCAAAACAATTATTACAGGTTGCTTAAAAGTAGCTAAAAACAGTCTCTTTACAGGTGTAAATAACTTTACTGTAAACAGTGTCGCAGATAAAGAAAAGAAATACTCAGATATCATTGGCTTCACTAAGGATGAAACCTACCAATTTCTAAAAGACTATGAGTTAGACGATTATGCTCAAAAGGTAAAAGAGCATTATGACGGCTACAAATTCTATGACAAAGAGATGTTCTGTCCTTGGGATGTAGTTAAATTTATAAGAAAGAACTTTGAATTTAAGCAAAATGGTGAACTTTCTGAAATTGAAACAGGTAACTACTGGAATGGTTCGACCTCTGATAACTCTTTGTCTGATTACATAGGCTATTTAACTGATAATGACAATCAAAAGATGCAGGACTTGGTTGATGGAAAGTCAATTAGTTTTAAGTTAAACGAGTCCATGAACTATGACACTTTATCAGAGCATAACTCTGATGATCTCTGGTCACTACTCTTACACACAGGTTACCTAACTCTAGACTGGGAAAAGACCGATGATGAAGAGTTATCTAAAGACCATTCAACTAATAAAAATGTCCTCGCAAGAATTCCTAATTTAGAAATCTTAGATTGCTTTGATAAAAACATTAAAGCAAGATTTAGTAATGTTTTAAAGAAAGACAACCTTGCTTTAAACATAGCTAATGCCTTATTAGAAGGTAATTTTGATTTCGTACAGGATAAGTTAGGATCACTATTACGTTCATTTGTATCTGTAAGAGATACTGCAACAAAAGCTACTCACGAGAATTACTACCACGGTTTCTTAAACGGTATTTTTACTAACTGTAAAGATAATCTAGGGGAATACCACTCTAATTATGAATCAGGTGATGGCTATGCTGATATTACCTTTAATAATCTAGGTGGTACTAAAGCTTGTGTTATTGAAATTAAAGTCTGCAAAGAAAAAGAAAGCAGAGCAAAAAAGTCTAATGAAGCTATAGAACAAATTCTTGAAAAGCACTATGCAGATGCTATTTTTGAAGATGAGAACATAACTTCTGTTAATGCCATAGGCATGGCTTTTTCTGGTAAAAACTGTTTTATATCTTGTAAAAAGATTAAGTAATCTGAAATCGGTGCCAGATCTATTGCTTTTGATTTAATCTTCACAGAATAATTTTGTAAAATCATATAAAGATCAACACATTTTCAAGAGTTTTAGGTTATTCTCTTAAATAAACTCTACGTATGTGCGAACTCTTTATATGATTATTAGTAAAAAGTCACTCCCCTTTCTTATTCCTGTAGCTGTAGGCGTCATTGTTGGTGTCGCAGTTCTTTTAATAAAGCCTTCTACTGGGAAAAAACTAGGCGATCTTATCTATTCGAGCGGTATTTCAACTGAAGGTTATTCATATGCTGTAAATAAAGCAGCGCCTAGCGTTGTAAATATCTATGTGGCCACATTAAAAGAAGACTACTCAACCCCCGCTCCAAACTCCATCACCTCATCGGCATCAGGTGTGATCATGGATAAACATGGCATCATCGTAACTAATTACCATGTTGTGCCATCAGGAAACGAACCTAATAAAGCTATCTTTGTGCAAACTCGTGATGGCAAGGTCATGAAAGCCTTTGTTGTAGGTTGTGACAGAAGAACTGATATTGCGGTTTTAACTGTCAGTGAAGATACAACTTTAACTCCAATTACACCAGCTAAAAACGAACCTAATATAGGCGATATTGCACTTGCTATCGGCAATCCTAACAACCTAGGACAAACCGTAACACACGGCATTATTTCTGCTGTATCGCGTTCAGGTTCTGGACTGTTATCTAAAGATCAGATGAATATCCGTCAGGGCGTTCAAGCTTTGATCCAAACTGATGCACCTATCAATCAGGGTAACTCTGGTGGCGCTTTAGTAGATACCAGAGGAAATCTAATTGGCATCAATACAGCTTCATTTAGTGGCGATAATACCTACGGTATTGGCTTTGCTATTCCTGTAAAGATGGTTCGTGAAGTAATGGATGAGATCTTACGTCACGGTAAAGTTGAGCGTGGATATTTAGGTATTTCTGATGATGAAACTACAGCCCTAGATTCAGAGAGCGGTGTCAGAATCGGTTATGTCGATCCTGAAGGACCTGCTTTTGGAATTTTAAAAATTGGTGATCTCATCACCAAAGTTGATGGTTATAGCTTACAGAATGTAAGAGAGCTTATCGATTTAGTCTCTAAGTCAAAACCAAATACAGTCATGAACTTTGAGATTAAACGTGAAGGTGAGGTAAAACAAGAAAAGGTTACTTTAGCTGAAGATAATACTTCTGTTGACTAGTTTTTCTTTCAAGATAACAACGCCACAAGCTAATGCAGACATTTCTGCTAAAGCTTGTGGCGTTCTTTTAGTAACTACCAAAAGGTACTACTTAATAGGTTCAATCTTAGTTAAGATCTTCTGATTACTGATAGCAGCAGAGATATCATCTGCTACAGTAAGACCTGCTGTAGTTAACATGTCACCTGTGATCTCAGCATTGATACCGTATTTGTACAGATCAGTAAAGTATTTCTGAATGATAAGTCTACCGCCTGCCAATCTTAAAACAGTCTTTGGAAGAACATGTCTGAATAGAGCAATTGTACGTCTTACCTCATCAGGATGAACTGTAGGACGGTTCTCTAAAGGTGTACCCTTAATAGGATTTAAGATATTGATTGGAGTACTGTCTACCTGTAACTTACGCAGCTCTAAAGCAATATCAACTCTATCCTCTACACTCTCGCCCATACCCAGGATACATCCAGAGCAAATCTCTAAGCCTGCTTTCTTAGCTAAAGCAATAGTATCCTCTTTTTGCTTCATAGTATGAGTTGTGCAGATCTCTTTGAAGAAGTTTGGTGAAGTCTCTAAGTTGTTGTGATAACGCTTAAGACCAGATTCTTTTAACATTACAAAATCGTCATAATCTAATAGACCTAAAGAACCGCAGCATGAAATCTTAAGTTCTGAGGAGATCTTTTTATAAGCCTGTGCAATAGTCTTTAGCTCAGCTTTAGACAGTCTTACACCTGCAGTTACGATTGAGAAACGGTGCACACCGCGTCTGTCATTTGCCTGAGCTTCTTTAAAGAACTCGTCAACTGACTTTAATACAGACTGCTGAATTTCGGTGTTGTAATAACGGCTCTGAGAACAGAATTTGCAGTTTTCAGAACACTTGCCACACTTACCATTAGAGATGCAACATAGCTCAATTGCTTCTTTAAAGAAGTGTGAAGTAATTTTGCTGGCACTTTCCTTGAGTTCATCAAGAGGAGCATCATATAGCTCTAAAGCTTCCTCTTTTGTAATCTCATATCCAGCAATGATTTTATCTGCAAGATCTTTAAGTTGCACTTTTAGCTCCGAAGATAGGAAACGTGTCTTTCTGACAGTTTAAAAAAGAAAACAGGATTTCATATCCTGTTAAATTGAGGTCACATTATACACTGTTTGGATAGGTTTTGTATGCAAAACAGCGGAGAGGCAAATTGATACAGAATAAGTTTTACTCTATGCCTTTATCCATGCTGTTTTGAGTATTTTATTCATCTGACTAAATTTATAGCAAAATTCTAAGGTGACCTTAATAAAGTTAAGTAAAATAGCCTCATTACAGTATGTTAGATTAAACAGAGATGACGCTGATAAACAAAGGTTTTTACAGTCATAAAACTCCTTATTGCACTTACTAAAATAACTAAAGTGCGATATAACTATCAGTGTATTCATATATAACAAGAACATATGCTATGGCAACATTAAGACTTGGTATTGATATTGGTTCTACCACCATCAAGTTTATTGTGCTTGATGAGAATTCAGAGATTATTTACAAAAGTTACGAAAGACACTTTTCTGAAACACTCAAAGCCTTTAAAAGAAACCTTGAGAAGGTATCTTCTGTTTTAGGTGATTCTCCTTTTTATATCACCCTGTCAGGTTCTTCAGGAATGGGTGTCGCCTCACGCTTAAACATTCCCTTTGAACAGGAGGTTTTATCCTGCACAAGTGCCATAAACCTGCTTGCTAAAGATACTGACACGGCAATCGAGCTAGGAGGAGAGGATGCCAAGATCACCTATTTAAAAGGATCACTTGAACAGCGCATGAACGGAGCCTGTGCAGGAGGCACCGGTGCTTTTATCGATCAGATGGCAAACCTTTTGAATACCGATGCGGCAGGTCTTAACGAATTAGCAAAAAAAGGCATCAGACTCTATACAATTGCCTCCCGTTGCGGTGTGTTCGCAAAAACCGATATTCAGGCACTAATCAATGATGGTGCTCAAAAAGAGGATCTTGCACTTTCTATATTTCAGGCCGTTGTCAATCAGACTGTTGGTACCCTCGCTCAGGGACGTGCAGTTGAAGGAAAGGTGGCTTTTCTTGGTGGTCCGTTAACATTTCTGTCTGAACTTAAAGAACGTTTTATAAAAACTTTAAATCTAAAAGACAGCGATGTTGTTAAAACGCCTGATGCCTGTTACTTCGTTGCTATTGGAGCTGCCGTTTGTGATGAGGCCAAACTGACCTCTTTAAAGGAATTAACTGAATTATCAAAAACAGCGCTTAATGCTGTAACAGAGACTAAAAGCCACAATGATCCTCTGTTCTCTTCACATGAAGACTACAAATCCTTTGTAAAAGATCATAGTCATGACATTGTCAAAAAGACCTCTTTTGATAAATACCAAGGTCCTGTGTATGTTGGTATAGATGCAGGTTCCACCACCTCAAAGATTGCGGCTGTAACTGATAAAAACGAACTTTTATATACCATCTATGGCTCTAATAAGGGCTCTCCTCTAAACACCGTTGTCAGCGAATTAAAAGAACTGTATGACAGTATGCCTGATGACTGCTACATTGCAGGAGTCACAACCACAGGCTACGGCGAGTCTTTAATTAAAGCAGCTCTCCATGCAGACTTTGGTGAAGTTGAAACCTTTGCCCATCTTCGTGCTGCAAAGGAATTCTGTCCTGATGTCTCCTTTATCATGGATATTGGCGGACAGGATATGAAGTGTTTCTTTGTCAAGGACGGAACCATAGGAAACATCACTTTAAACGAGGCCTGTTCAGCAGGATGCGGATCTTTTATTGAGACTTTTGCAAAGGGGCTTAACTTATCTGCCGCTGAGTTTGCAAAAAAAGCTGTAGATTCAAAAGCTCCTGTTGATCTTGGTACAAGATGCACCGTCTTTATGAACTCTAAAGTAAAACAGGCCCAAAAAGATGGTGCATCTGTCGGTGATATTTCTGCCGGCATTTCTATTTCCGTAATAAAAAACGCACTCTTTAAAGTAATGCAGCTAAAGGATGTGAACTCACTGGGTGATCACATCGTCGTTCAGGGAGGAACTTTCCTTAATGATGCTGTATTAAGAGCCATGGAGAAATTACTGAATAAAAAGGTGATTCGCCCTGACATATCAGGGCACATGGGAGCCTACGGCGCTGCCATACTGGCCCATGAATCAGCTGAACAAAGACAGGTGAACGGTAAAGTTACCGTGTCATCTGTTTTAAAACGGGAACAACTTGATTCTTTTACATATAAAACGAGATCATACAGATGCCATAAATGCGGTAACAACTGCATGATCACCATGCAGATTTTCCCTGACAACTCCAGACACTTTACCGGCAACCGCTGTGAAAAAGGAATTGGAGGCAAAGCTGAAAATGAAAAAGAAAACTCTAACAACCTTTACCGCTACAAATACCAGAGAGTTTTTGACTACAAACCTTTAGATGAGGATAAGGCTGTACGTGGAGTTATCGGAATTCCACGATGTCTTAACATGTATGAGGACTATCCTTTCTGGTTTACACTCTTGACAAGACTTGGCTATAGGGTGGTTCTGTCTGAAGAATCGTCAGCTGCATTATATACAAAGGGGCTTGCGACAATTCCTTCAGACTCTCTGTGTTATCCGGCAAAGCTGGTTCATGGGCATATCATGAGCCTCATTGAGGCAGGAGTTAAAAAGATCTTTTACCCTTGTCTGCCTTTTAATCTTGTGGACAGAGCACATCCTAACGACAACCACTACAACTGCCCTGTTGTAGCTTCATATGCTGAGAATATTCGTGGAAACATGGATATTCTAAAAAGCGAAAATATAACCTTTTTACAGCCTTTTCTCCCCATCAACAATCAGAAGCGTTTATGCAGACGACTTGTTGAAGAGTTAAAAGCCGAAAAACTCAGTGTAAAAGAAGTGGAAAATGCCTGTAGCGCAGCCTATGCTGAGCTTGAGCACTACAAGCAGGATGTAAGAGACTTTGCCTGTCGTGTAATTAAAAAAGCCCGTGATGATAACAGACACATCATCATGCTTGTAGGCAGACCTTATCATATCGATCCTGAAATCAATCACGGTATTGCCGATATGATTGAATCCTATGGTCTTGCTGTTATCTCCGAGGACAGTGTTTATCACCAGAAGGTAAAAGCAAACAAAGTTGGTCTCATCAATCAGTGGAGCTATCACGCAAGGCTGTATCATGCAGCTGAATTTGCTGTTGAGAACAAGGATGTTACCCTGATCCAGTTAAGTTCATTTGGTTGCGGTCTTGATGCTATTACAACCGATCAGGTAAAAGAGATTTTAGAAGATCACCAGCGCATTTACACTCTGATTAAACTGGATGAGGTCTCAAATCTGGGAGCTGCAAGGATCAGGCTGCGCTCTCTTCTGGCAGCCCTTGCACGTAAAACAGTTCCTGTTTTTACCCCAATACCGTTTACTGACAGACCTCACTTTACCAAAGAGTGTGTCAGAAAACATACCATTCTGGCTCCTCAGATGGCTCCAATCCATTTTGAGCTATTCAGGACTGTTTTATCAAAATTTGGATATAACGTTGTAATTCCTGCCCTGCCTGACAAATCATCAATTGATTTGGGACTGCGTTATGTAAACAATGATATGTGCTACCCTGCCATTGTTGTTATAGGGCAGATGCTCGAAGCTCTAAAGTCTGGATTGTATGATCCTGACAATACCTCAATTATGCTGTTCCAGACCTGTGGAGCCTGTCGAGCCACCAACTACATTGCAGTTTTGCGCAAGGCTCTAAAGTATGCAGGATTTCCTCAGGTACCCGTATTTGCTGTTTACGGGCTTGAAACAGACGAATTTAAGATGCCACCTGCCATGTATAAGGATGCAATTAAAGCGGCTGTCTATGGTGATCTTCTAATGAAACTAACCAACAGAGTAAGACCATACGAAGTACATCGTGGAGACACTCAAAGGTATTTTGAAAAATGGCTTAACAACTGCAAGGAAGAGCTTCTAAACAGTTCAGGCAAAAAATATAAGCACAATATCCTTGAAATGGTTAAAGACTTTGAGAACATCGAAATAACCGATGTTAAAAAGCCTAAGGTGGGTATTGTAGGTGAGATCCTGGTTAAATATCACCCTGTTGCCAACAACTACCTTGAAAAGGAACTTTTCGATGAGGGGGCTGAAGTTGTAATGCCTGACTTTGTCGATTTCTTCTTGTACCTTGCCGGTGATCCTATCATTGAACATAACCTTCTTGAGGGGAAGATTTTAAACAAGTTCTTCGCTCTGACCTTTATCAGACTGGTCGAGCACTACAGAAAATATGTTTATAAGGCTCTGAAAAACTCAAAGAGATTTACTCCTCCTTTAAACATTTTTTCTACAGCAAAACTTGCTAATAAGTTTGTTTCCTTAGGAAATATGGCAGGCGAAGGCTGGTTTCTGACAGGAGAAATGGTGAAGCTCATTGAAAACGGAGTACCAAACATCGTATGTCTGCAGCCTTTTGGATGTCTTCCAAACCACATCACCGGCAAAGGAGTTGTTCACTCGTTACGTCAGAAGTATGCTGAAGCCAACATTGTATCAATTGACTGTGATGCCGGAGCCTCAGAGGTAAACCAGCTTAATAGAGTAAAACTCATGCTGGGAGTAGCAAAAACCAATCTTAAAAAGAAAACAGAATAAAAAAGCTTACCTGACTTAGTAAGAATAAAAGGAAAAGCTCTTCGTTTTCAAAAACTGATTTATTTAAAATTAAAAAGGGAGGCTTACGCCTCCCTACTGATGGTTTCAAACAAGTTAGTTTTGAATGGTAGTCAACAAAAATCTGTTACCACCAAGCTTCAGCCTAAATACCGAACATGTAGTTATCCTGGTAGTACTTATCTCCATCGTGGTTACGGATGCCCTTGTTCCAGTTAGCATCTGATCTGTCCCAGTCGCTTGCGTGCAGATAAGTTACATAGAAGCGTACCTCAGGACGTGAGAAGATATCTGCTGTAGGAGCAATAGCATAAACTAAGGTATACTTCTGCTGTCTCTCTAAGATCTTATCCTGACCTGCGTATTTGGTGTGATTCCAGTAAGCACCAACTTCAGCTAATAATCTTGTGTACTTGGTTAACTGATAGCAAGGACGAACCACAACTCTGAAACTGTCCTGACGGTCAATTAGAGTAAAGCCGTTGTCTGAAGCTTTAGTCTGCACAGCAGAAAGATCATTTTGCTGGCCAAGAATGAAGTAACAGTATAGTCTCAGATACGTGGTTCTCAAATCCATATGCTACAACATGCAATACACTTAAGTTTTACAGATTGATGTTACACCGGTATTGATGATGTTAAGACCTTTGGCATTGTCTGAATTGTGCCAGAAATCCATCCATGAGTCGCCAATACAACAGACTGTTCTCTGGAAGGTTTGGGAGGATGAGAACAAGGGAGCTTGAATCTCTGATGCTATTGAGGCATTTCAAAACGACACCGGATGTACTGTGAACGTAACCCAGTCTCCTTATGTAAACCACATTAACGTAATGCTAGACGCTGAACAAACAAAAGGGGGTCCACTGCCTGACATATTAATGCTGCCTGCAGACAGAATGGGATATGCGGCTAAAAACAGATACATAAGACCATTTTCTTTCATGCAGGAGGATAAGGATAATTATCTGTTATCAGGTATCAGAGCATTTACCTATGATAATGAGATCTATGCCTGTCCACGCGCTGTTGAAACCATGGTTATCTACTACAATCAGGATCTCTTAAAGTATCCTTTTGAGTTCATGGATGACTACTATAATTTTGCAAAGGAAATGAAAAAACATGGAAAGTACGGCATATCTAAATTGGATACTATCTATTATGCATACGGCTTTTTAAGCGGATTTGGCGGTTACTGCTTTAAAACACGAGCTGATGGAACACTCGATCCTGATGTTATTGGTCTTGATAATGAGGGAGCTGTACAGGGAGTTGAGTATCTGCGTAAATTCATCACAGATACAGCAACGGCTTCCATTTTAGGTGACGAGGGTTATGCAGAAATCGACAGAATGTTTGTAACAGGGAAAGTTGCTGCTGTTATCACCGTGCCATGGGCTTTGGATGATTACGCAAAATTTGGTCTCAACTATGGAGTATCACCTCTTTCAAAACTTCCAAACGGTAAATATCCAAAACCTTTCCTCGGGTATCGCGGATACGCAATAACCAGAAATGCAAAAGATGTTGCTCTGGCTGAAAAATTCTTACGTTTTATAAATCAGGAAAAATTTGCCTTAAAGAGATATGAAAACATACACGAGATACCTCCTTTAAAGTCAATAATGCATAATCCACTGATTTTAAATGACGACTTTGCAAATGCAGTTGCAGTACAGGCTCTTCACGCTGAACCAACACCTTCGATTCCGGAAATGTCAAAAATCTGGGAAACTATGAATAATGCCATGCATGAGGCAATAACTACTAAGGGCAGCGTCAGAGAAGCCATTATAAAAGGAGCTAATCAGGCTCGTGATGTCATTAGAAATTCACAATAACAAAATCTGACTTTTGATAAATACATTTCGTAGCTCATACTGTGAGCTACATTTTCTTCAATTCCTTCAAAAAATAACACAAAATCTAAAACAGCAAAAAGTAAGGCTGATATACTGAACAAAAGTTTAATCAGATAATTCATTATATTAAAAAGAGATCTTATGACACTTCCTTGCCTTAAAAATCATAAATTTTTCCAGAATAACTACTACACAACTTTAATGAGAATACCTGAATTTCAGGAAACAGCCCCTGTCATCGAGGACTTCTTAAAGAAGATCATTGCTCATGGAGCGTTTTATGTAAAAGTACCAACAAAGGTCTTATCTGAAATCTTAAAATCAGGTTATTTAAAAAATGCACTGCAGGCTGGTAGAACTGCTAGTGGCGGTGGTATACCTTCAAGGATCAAAAGTACGGAATTTATGTTTGGATGCAGTGCTTCAGAGCTTACAAAGCCTGACTATCCACGCTTTGGATATCTTTCAACTCCCGACCCTAAAGTAAACATGCTAATGACATATGACATGTCATACCAGTATGGTGATGCCACTATAAAACTAAAGAAAACAAATCTCTTTGACAGAACAACTCTTACTGTTGGTTCCTCACTGGATTTTATGAGCTTTGCCTACCTTATTCCAACCTTACTGTCTGATCCAAAGGCAACCTGCATATTTGGTGTCGCAACTCACTTGTCTTCCGGAAAAGAAGCTGCCCCATACGGTCCTGGCAACATCAAAAACTATCTGTTTCTTGCAGATAAGATTAAAAATGGAACCATAAATGAAGACAACTTCTACAATATCGATGAATTATTAGGAAGAGAGATCCCTATCTTTAAATACATAGAATTACAGTTTCATGGTGATATTAAATTAAGCGATTTTGAAAGAATAGACTATATGGAAGAACCAGATGAAGATGTTATAAAAGGATTCGAAGAAAAAGGTATTCCTGTTGTCGAGCAGTCACTGTTCTAAAGACGAGTTTTGAAATTAAACTTTACTAAGATCTCCTCAGACGAGGAGATTTTTTTCAATTTTACAAACTAAAGATCAGGAACAGTTCATAACTCATGCTTGAAATCATGATCTTCTGTTGCATCTTTTGACTTTAAGATAATGCAAAAAAAAAAACTGACAAAATATAACTTAAATGGAATATTGGAACGGTGGAAATAAAAAAAGAACATACATCTTTAAAAAGCAAAGACTTAAGTTCGCTGGTGCTGATTGCGGAAATAGCGATTTCTGCTTTCTGTTTAAAGATGCTAAACATGAATTTATTCTTCCTTTAGAGCAGATTGTTTTTTGCCTTTTCGTTTGCAAAGAAGAACATGTTATAGTTGACACATATCCTAATTTTTGGATGTTACTGTTTAACTACTATCCATCATTACAAAATCTTACTGAAGAGCTCATCCATGAGAATATTCAAGCTAAGCAAAGATGATCCAAACACGCATACAATTACAAACGAATCTGATTTTTTGAAACTGACAGGCAAAAAATTACCTTGGGTAAGATCAAACGGAAATAAAAGTATTTATTTTGCAGTATGCCCTTTTAAAGGTTGCAGCAATCCAGTTAAATTTGTAAATCTCATAGAAGCAAACAGACTCAAAAATTCACGAGAACCTTATGCAACACATCATCCGTATAGTGTGCCAGGACTAGCTGAATACAACGAAGCAGGCTACAAAAGGTGTCCTTACGCTTCTAACTCATATTCTTTAAAGGATGACAACTGCAGAAGAAAATATGAAGATCCTGAAAATAAGCTCTTAATACAATTTGTTAAAGAGAACTTTGACAGAATTGCTTATTTAGTAAGAAGCACGTTTAAGATCTACTTCAGTGATGAAGATTATAAAGACATGTTAAGAAACTTTGTTACGATGCACAATGAAACGATTTAAGTCATAAATAAGTTTAATTTACCGTGGCTTTTTCTACTTTCTTATACTTGTCAACATTTATCAAGAACACCTATCAAGGCAGACTCTCCATTTATAACTTTCTTAGAAAAAACAATTAAACTGAAAAAAGTTGATTGTCAAAAAGTTAAAGGTGCTTGTTTCATATCAAGGCAAGATGAATTTTCTTCTTTGTCCTTTGTAGTATCAGATTTCAAGATCAAAAACTTCGGTGAAAATGAAAGCATAGAAATTTCACTTCATGAATCTAATTCTAATGGTGGTTATCCTCGCTATCTAGGTTCATTTGAACTTTATATAGATATTAACTTCTCTAAAAATATCTTAAATAAGGAGGATTGGGAAACAAATCTAAAGTACTTAAACATAGCTCAAGAAGTGCTTAATAACTGAAAGTTTCTAATGATAAATCAAATCAGAATTTGCTTACTATGATTAAGTAAGTATTCATATTTTGAATTATAATGATGGTAGTAGATAAATATTAAAGGAGTTACAAATATGTGTACTTTGATGGAAAAGGATGTACTGATTGAAGAAGTTTCAGCAACTGCTGCTTTTATCGCATACAGAACACCTTTAAATACAAAAAGTGAGGATCTTATAGAATGTTCTGAAATAAGAGAAAATTTACTAATAACTTCGCCTCAAGATATTAATAAGCAAAATATTTTGAATAGATTAAAATCTCTTAAAGAAAAATACTTGAGACTTCCTGTTTTTTCATATTATTTAGATGATTCAGAAAATGCATAACAAAGAAGAGCTCGAAAACATTGTCCCTAACAAAGCTATCTTAAAACAAATATGGGAACACTCAACACATCAAGGAAAGATATTACCTTCCTCAAGAAAGCCATTAGGTTACGTCTTAGGAGGTCAGCCTGGCTCTGGAAAGTCAGTATTAACAGAGACTATCAAGAAAATAACAAAAATATTATTAGCATCAATGGTGACGAATACAGAAGTTGGCATCCTTATTTTTCTGAAATTCAGAATACATATGGCAAGGACAATTCAAAAATCACAGCAAAATTTGCTGGAAAAGTAACAGAAGCTTTAATCAAAAAAGCGATAAAAGAAAAATATAACGTTGTCATTGAAGGAACTTTTAGAACAGCTGAAACTCCACTAAAAACATTAAAAGATTTGAAAGAAAATGGCTATACAACTTACGCATGTATAAAAACATGTCCTGCAGACGTTAGCTGGAATAGATGTTTGTCTAGGTATGAAGAAGGTCTAAATGACAAGTCAGGGAAAGAGAGATTCACTGATAGAAGTCATCATGATCTTGTAGTAAAAAATCTTGCTAAGAATGCAGATATTGTTTTTAAATCTGGATTAGCTGATAAATTTGGCGTTGTTGGCGATGCTGGAACACTATTATTTGACTCTTCAAAGAATAACTTTAACAAGCTTCCATCCAGTGCAATCAATAAAGAATTGAATATTAGTAAAAACAAATCTGATATTGAAAGATAGACTTTATCCCCTCAATAGCTACTCCAAAGACTTCTACAGCTTCAGCACCATTTTCATGATCCTTTTTCTAAGGAGCTTTTTTAAGAGTTTTCACCATGACAGAAGAAAATAAAGTATCAAAAGAAGATACCGAAGAACCTTTATACTTTGAATTAAAAGATAACATTTCATCTTTTTATATTAGTGATTCAGATATATTAAAGTGTATTCTCATAGCAGATGCTAATCATAAAATTCCGACTTTGGATAATAATTGGATCAAACAAGCTGAGATATACATTCAGAAAAATAAAAAAGAAGATTATTCAGACAAAAACATAGCAAAATATCAAAACGAGGCTGATGATTTTTATTGTCCAGAATGCGGAAACTGTGATTTCTGCTTTTTATTCAAAGATTCAGAACATGAATTCCTTATTCCCTTAGAGCAGATCGTTTTTTGTCTTTTCATCTGTAAAGAAGAAAATGTTATAGTTGACACATATCCTAATTTTTGGATGTTAATGTTTAACTCTTATCCATCCTTACAAAATCTTATAACAGAGAACAATTATAGTTGAGTTAAAGTAAGGTTTAATATGAATGATATAAAAGATCACAAAATACTTGTCATTGTTGCAGGAGTCAATGGTGCAGGGAAATCAACAGCTTATGAATTAGATCCTAGGTTCGCAAATAATATTCCAATTATCAATCCTGATGTGTATGCAAAAGAATTTGCTAACAAGGTTGGAGCAAAATCCATCAATGATTTACCACATAATATACAGAACACAATTAACATAAAAGCTGGAAAATTAGCCTTAAAAGCTAGACAAGAAGCTTTAAAATTAGGTATCGAATTTGGAATTGAAACCACAGCTACATCAGAAGCAACTCTAAAACTCATAGATAAGGCTCATAGCTTAAATTATCAGGTGAACCTTCTGTACGTTATGTTACCAGATGAAACCTTCCATATTGAAAGAGTAAAGTTGAGGGCAAAAACAGGTGGCCATTTTGTTTCCCCTGATGATATAAAAAGAAGGTTTATAAGAGCACAAAATTTGTTTCCTAAATTGTTAAAAGCTGCTGATAGAGTTTCTGTATATGACAACACAGTTGGATACAAAATAGCTTTAACAAAAGAAAATGGAAAATATAGGATCTTTCCTTGCGAAGAAACTATTCAAAAGAGACTACAAAAAGCCGTAAATGAAATTTGTAGAAATGAAAAACAAGTTGCTCAAAATAGAGCAAACTTTATAAATAAAAAAAAGTCTAGCGATCTAGAAAGATAGACATCAATTTACCTTTATATATATTTTTTTGCCGTTTGGATAAAGTTCATATCTTCCAGACTCATCCTGTTGAAGAACTGGGACTCCAGCAGCCCAACTTGCTTCAATGGCTTTTTTTAGATTTTCTCTAACAACTTTAGGATTACACAGATTTTCGTAAAAAATCTCTCCAGGAGTTGGAGTTTTTTTATCTGCAACAAAAACGGATGCCTTATTCATAAAGTGACTCTCAAAAAAAAATTATTCTCTTACAAGCTGATTATAATTTATTTTTACCCAAAAGTTTTCTCCACTGACTATTATTATCTTAAATATGATCATGTTGAGCATTCTTCTTACGATTTATAGCCCATTTCTGAGCCTGAGACTGCTTTGATTGATGAGACTTACGCTGTCTAATCTTCTCTTTAATGTCATAGCCTTTTTCTTTCGGCTTTTTATTAAACTCTTTAAGCTTTCTTAGAAGCTCTTCTTGAGATGTCTCTACAGGAGGCATATTGTTTATGTATCGTTCTAAATCTGCAGCTAACTTTATATTTTGAGCATTGCCTGAAGCTCTAAGTTCTTTGATATACAAAGCAGCGTTCTTAATGATGTTCTCTCTTGTCTTTACTGCTTTTTGTTTAGCAGCACTCTCAGGAAGGTCTTTACCAGAATTTAAAGCATCATCAATCTGCTTCATTCTTTCTAGATCATAAGGATGAGATGGTGAAAGGTGCTTATTCCATTCTCTTTCTTCTTGATGAATACGCTCTTGAGTTTTCGCTTTTTGAGTATGCCCTCTTTGAGCCCTGGTAGTAGCATTCATATCAATACCATACTTTTTAGCAATTACAGCAAAACGTTCTCTTAGGTATCTTAAATCTTGTTTTCTCAGATTTAAGCGTTTGCCTTTTGAGTTAAGAGCTTTAATAAGAAGGTGTACATGAGGATGATCTGGCTCGTTTGGCATTTCTTCTGATTTATAGTGAATACCGAACAAATAGCTAAAATCTTCTGAAGCAAGACACTCTTGAGCTAATTCTTTTACAGCAGCTCGAACAGCAGCAGGATCACTACCTTTTGGGCAAGAAATGATAAGTCGTCTTGCATCTGCAGAGCGTTTTCTACCATCTTCGTCGTAAGGAGTATTCTGAGACTTGCACCAGTCTGAAATTCTTGACTCTAACTCATCATGAGTTAAAAGATTTCCTTTTTCATCTTCAAGCTCAATTTTTCCATGTCTTGAGATGTAGTCTGCTGCAGCCATCATGTGCTTTTGACATTTGATACCCTTGCTGGCCTTATCAATCTTAACCATTGATTCTGGCAGGTGATTTACAATGCCAGAAGCTTTATCACTTGGACTTAATTCTGAAGATGCTCTATGAGAGCCATAGGAAGCTGTCTACAACGGAGGAAAATCTACCACCAGAGTGAATTCGACTTCTGCTCTGATCCTAATCTAGCACACCTTAGAAGTGCAGAAACTCAAAAGGATAGTAAAGCAGAAACTGCATCTAAAGATATCTCAAATGAATTAGACCTCAATTATGGAGAATAATATGGGCACTGCAATGACTGATAAACAGAACGAGCTTATTGTAAGACTTAGAAATCTGAAGTTGGAAGGCTTTGCCAGTGAAATTGAAAATCAGCTGTCAAATTTGCCTGTCTATGCAAAGATATCATTTGAAGACAGACTGTTAAGCTGTGTTGATATACAGGAATCTTTAAATAAAGAAAAGCGTTGCTTTACTCTGATTAAAAATGCAAAGTTTAAAGATCATCAGCGTCTTACTGATTTAACTTCAACAGCTGATTACGGTTTAAAAGATGAAACATTAGCCAGTCTCACCTCGTTAAACTGGGTAACAAAGTGCTGTAATGTCATCATCAGTGGTTCCTGTGGTGTAGGTAAAACGGGGTTAGCCTGTGCACTTGGATACAACTGCTGTTCTAATGGTATTTCTGTAAGGTATTACAGAACTTCAGACCTTTTATTGGAAATGACCAATAAGCTAGGGATGGATAAACTTAGATTCATGCGAAATTTACAACGATTCAAGGTATTGATATTAGATGACTTTGGAATTTCAAAGATATCCACATCAGAATCTCAAGATTTGTTCAATATTATTGATGACAGGTATAAAACAGCATCAACAGTTATATCAACTCAGCTAAAGAAGAGTGCCTTTCCAATTCTTTTAGGTAGCGATACTAAAGCTGAAGCTGCAACTGACAGACTATTGCATCCTGCTATAGAAATCGAGCTTAAAGGTCCTTCCAGAAGAAAATAGACTGAACAGTAAATAAGTAACAAGGTCATTTCCAAAGTGCTTAATTGTGAAATGACCTTTTGGATTTAAAAATATAAGAGAGAAGATGATTTATAAAAGATCTGAATTTAAAAATATTGTAAGTAATCTATGAATTTAAAAGAATGAAATTAATTTAGTCGTGGATTTTGCACTTCAACAACTAGAAGTCTTTCTTCATAAGTTAATTTCATAACAAAACCCCATTATCAATCATGTGATCAATAATGGGGTTCATACTACTTGTAGGTGATTTTTAATAGTCCGCTAATTTGTGAATGTTTTAATTAACTGTTTGTTCTTGATAATTCTGACTCAACATCAATCAATGATATTGGCTTTTCATTTATTAGCGACATAGATTTTAATGTCTTGATGAAACCCTCTATCTGACGGACATCAGATTTAAAATGCCTTGCAAGACAAGCAACTATATCTGAGGAAAGCTGCAGCTCTAATTCTTTGCTTTTCTCCATGATAATCTTCTTTTTAGTCTTAAAATCTGAAGGATAAAGCTTCACATATTTTATGGATTGCAAAAAAAGACGAACACTGTCATCTGTAACAAGATTTAATGGTTCTGAGGTTGCCGATACAAGGAGCTGCATCTGGTATTGAGAAAGAACATCCATAATCACTCCCCAAAAGGCCTGTTGCGCTTTTTCTCCATTACAAAGTAAATGAATATCATCAATTATCAGAACATCTTTTTTGGTAATCGTATTGTAACTAAAAAGCGTGTCGTTATCTTTATGCTCCAAGATTGACGCAATGTATCTTCGAATAAAATTATCAGCCCTCAGAAAGCTTATTCTTGAATCAGGATTATTAGCCTTAATTCTGTTGGCAATCGCCCATAAAAGATGAGTTTTACCTACACCAGAATCACCATAAACATAAAATGGATTATGGTCATTATCTCCAGGATTTTCAGATACCTTTTTTGCAAGGATAACTGCCTCCTGATTTTTTTTGCTTGTAATGAAATTTTCAAACGTCTTATTTAGATAAACGCTGTGAGTCACAACAACATTTGAATTTAGCTCATTAAAAGCAGAGAAAAGAATAATCTCTACTCTAACACCTGGATCATCGAGATTTTTTAATAATTCCTCTATAAGTTTTTGGCCAAACGATTCTAATGAACTTTTTATGTTTTCATTACTGCAGATAATGTACAGTGTTTGCTCTAATATTCTGAGTTCGCATTGAGAAGAAAGACACTGAAACAAAGCTCTTTCCAGGGCATTATCTGAAGCATCACAAATCTTATTTACTGTCCTATTCCAAAGATTGTATAATTCCATGTATCTACTCCCCTAACTCTGCAGGAAAACAATCAAATCATAATTGAAGTATATCTTTGAAGTATTCCTAAATTTAGAACGCATAAGCCTCCAAAAAATGATTATTTGAGGACCATTCCAAAAAAGAGAACATCTATCAACTATAAATAGAGATAAGTAAGATAAACGGATAGATTTATGGCAACCAAACAAGATCCCGATTCAAAGCGAGTTGATAAAGCGCTAAAGCTTTATCGATTACTTCTTATCAACGATAAAAAATATTCAACCACAGAACTGACAAAGATTTTAAACTGTTCTAAACAGTCCATTAGGGCAGTCATTGATGATCTTAATGCCAATCCTGAAATAAATATCTGCGAAGAGTTTAATGAGCACACCAGAGTCAAAAAATACTTTATAGAGCACTGTAAACATGGAATGAATGAGCCAATAGCTTTAGAAGGTTACCGCCAGATGGAGCTATGCAGAGATCTTATAGGAGAGCTTCTACCTGAAGACGATCTGCTTGAACTAAATAAGGCTTTATTTAATGCTGCTAACTATCTTCCTCGAAAAGACAGATGTAATTTCAAAACATTCTCGATTGCAACAGGATTTTCAAAAGGACATATCAATTACAGCAATTCAAAAGAAATTCTTCATAAACTGTATGACTGCATTACACAAAAGAAGTGCTGTTCACTCTCATATCAGAAAGAAGTAAATGGCACTATAAAAGAGTATTACTTTGCTCCCAAAAGAATAATCTGCCTCCGAGATACCCTGTATATAAAAGGCTGGATTGTTGAATACAAAAGTAATCGGATTGTAAACAAATATCAACATCCCACTAATTTCTCTGTACACAGAATTCAGAACATTCAAATCCTGGAAGATAAGACCTCAAAAGAGCTATCGGACGTGGTAAACAAACAAGACAAGTTTGGGCTCATATCTGAAAATGAACCTTTTAAGGTGATTCTAAAATTCACTAATCCTCATGCCATTACCTATGTGGCAGATAGGATATGGAGTAGCGACCAGAAACTTGAATTTAATGAGGATGGCTCATTAACTCTTTCTTTCACCACTGACAGTTATTACGAAACATTTACCTTTGCTCTTTCATTTGGTAGAGGAGTGGAAGTTGTTTCTCCAGAAGAATTAAGAGAAGAAGTTAAGGCTGAAATTAAAGAAATTAAAAAAATTTATGTAACTACTCAGAACCCCTAGGAGATTCTGAGCAGCATTAAGACCATTTTCACAGTCTTTTACAGTCAGTGAGTTCTTTTGAAATTTACATAGTGAACAAGCTCACAAAGTCGGTTTTAATTGCTTTTTTCTTAAGGTTGTTCAAAAGCTAGCTATAAGCGCATATAACGCGATTATAGAGGGATGCTTTTTAATTAAGACCTTTGTTTTGTCATTTTCTCTTATCATCGATCTGTAGCGATCTTAAAAGATCGTTGCAGATCGTTTTGAGATGGTTCATCAAGTTGAAATTGAGCTATCGCTAATGCTAAAAAAGGCTGCTGGTATAATAACAGCAGTAGAAAAGCGAAGGTGATTAAATGAATTTCAACGAGTTAAAACAAGATGCCGAGAAACTCTGTAAAGAGCTAAAGCTCCAGCAGATTTATCTGTACTAGTTCTCTCGTTGTCTACCATCATCAATATGATGATAACCATGTTCTCAGGAATTATGGAGCAGAATAAAGCCTCTCTAGAGCAAAATAAGAAGCAAACCGCTACCATTTCAGACATGGAACAAACAATTTCAGACTTGCAGGAAACCATAAAAGACCTGCAACGACAACTGAACATGGATTCACACAACAGCTCAAAACCACCATCAAGTGATGGATATAAGAAAGCAAATAAAAACAGAAGCCTAAGAGAGAAAAACAGGTAGAAAGACAGGTGGACAGAAAGGTCATAAAGGAGTGAACATGAAGCTCCCTCATGAACCTAATGAGGTAAAGGTACACATTCCTGAAAAATGTAAAACCTGTCCATATCTTTGCTCATGCTCAGAAAATGGCAAAGTCTTTAATTGTACCGAAAAGAGATGTGTTGTAGAAGCAGTAATCAATACTAAGGTTATAGAACATCAGACAGTCGAAGCCATAGACTGTCCATGTGGAGAGTCAAAGCTCAAGGGAGAATTTTCTGAGAACGTAAGAGGCTATATTCAGTATGGAGACAGCTTTACAGCTATCTCAGGACTTCTTAGCACCTTTGGAGCTGTAAGTACTGATAGAATTCAAACCATAATCGATGGCATGTTCAATGTAACTCTGTCAGAGGGCACTATCTGTTCAATGATTGAGAAATGTGCACTTAAGGTTAAACCTGTAGTGCAAAAAATCAGAGAGTTACTAATAGGCTCTAAAGTAGTTAATTTCGATGAGACTGGTGTCAGAGTTGAAGGCTCTACTCAATGGGTACATAACTCCTCTAATGGGAAGTATACCTACCTGACAGTCAACAGAAAAAGAGGACAGGTAGGTATTGCTGATAATGGTGTGATAACCAGTTTTACTGGCACAGCAGTTCATGACTGTTGGGGATCATATTGGAGATTTGAAAACATCAGCCATGCAGTATGTTGTGCTCATCTATTAAGAGAGTTAATAGCAGCAAGTGAGAATAATCCAACTCACATCTGGGCAAAGAGACTTGAAAATCTGCTTATAACCATGAAATCTGCTAAAGAAAAGGCTATTGAACAGAATAAAACATGTTTAGATGCCTCTCATATCAGCTCTTTAGAACGAGAATATGATGACATCATGGCTTATGCCAATATTGAGAGTCCATCTCCGGATAATACGGAGCCTATAAAAATAGGTAAGCGTAAGAAAGGTAAAGAACGTTCACTGATTGAGAGACTGATTAAACTCAAGGCTTCGGTATGTCTGTTTATTCATAACGTTGCTGTACCGTTTGACAACAATCAGGCTGAAAGAGATGTTCGTAATGTAAAGACTAAATCAAAGGTTTCAGGATATTGTCGTTCAATTAAAGGAGCTCAGACCTACCTAACGATCACATCCTTCCTCAGTACAGCCAGAAAACAAGGTATAGATGCTTTTGAAGCTTTAACCTCTGCTTTTAATGGTAAGGCTGAGATCGTTTTAGGGTAGGTTCTGAGTAGTTACAAATTTATTGAGGAGTGAGAGATGAATATACCAGATGTTTTTCAGGAGTCATATGACTCATGGTATAAAAAATATATAGAAGAAACAAAGGGATGGGTTTCAGAAGTAAACAAAAACCCTTTTATAGCAATTAAGTCTCACATACATGAAGATCCTATAACAGATTTACTTGCACATATACTTCAAAACGACGAGGAAATAAAAGAAAAATTCATCACATTTCTTTTAAGCAAGGCCAAATATAATATAAAAGAAATTACAGTTACAGACTTAAGAAACACAAAAATAGAAACTCAGTATTCAATAAAAGTAACAAAAAGTCGTTTGGACTTATTTATCAAAATTCCAGATAAATGCCACATTATTATAGAAAACAAAATTTTTGGTGCCAAAGAACAGAAGAACCAAATGGAACGATATATTGATGGGGCAAAAGAAATAAAAGAAGGAACAACCGTACTTGCTTTCTACGCAACCCCCGATGGACAAGGAAACTGCAAAACCGCAGGAGTATATAGCGATGATGTAATACCATTGGCTTTTTACTCAGATGATACCGAAGATCAAACTATTTATAAAGTTTTATTAGAATTTAAACACAACCAGTTAACACAGGACTTTTGTTTTTATCTTAGGTATAGATTCTTTAATCAACAATCCGTATCTTTTTTACAAAAGCTTATAAATAACTACAAAATTGACCTTTGTAGTCATTTTAAGGAATTGTTTGAAGGAGACTATCCAAGTATTTCACAGAATATAAATCCATATGCATGCCCAAAGGATATAACTCCATATGAATACTCAAAGAATTATTTTATGCAATTACTGAAAGTACATGCGCTGAACTGTTATCTATTAAATAAATTTAAGAAGAAGGATAACTGGAGTTATCATGCGGTATTTGATGGAATAAGAGTAAAACGAAAAGCAAAGATAGGTAATACATATTGTAACGTTTATTTTGAAACTAAATATGATAAGAACAATTTTTTTATGGTTATAACGATTTGTTCTTTAAATGAAATCTATAAAAAAAATATGAAATTACTTAAAGATTATTGGTATAAAGAACAAAACGAGTTAAATGAGGAATTTACATATTCACTTTGGTTATGGATAATGAATCCTAAAGATATAGAAGAAAGAAAAGATTCAATTTTAAATCTGTGTAAGAATTACGAGAATTACGAGGATTACATAAAATTTATATTTACTAACTGTATGAAAAAGATTTTTGACGCTATTACTGAAAATAAAGAAATCGATAAAGAAGCACTAGAACAACACTACAAGAAATATTATCGTAGTTTTCAGCAATAAATACCTTCTGTATATTGATTAAAGATGATTCCTGTTATCGTCTATAACGCATTCAGCTTGCAGTTGGAGATAAATTCTTTTGCACAATTATAACCAACTGCATGGTTAAACATAATGTCTGTGATTGAATGCGTTTGTGATTTCTGGACATGTTCTTTTGTCATTTTTTCAGCTCTTTCAATGCCTCTTCTAACTCATATTTTTTTGCATCTTGATCATGTAACAGCTTATCGGACTCTAGCATTGCAGATAATGTATCCATATTTGGTCTTTGTAAACAGACATCAAAAGGAAATCCTCCTTTTCTTATAGATTCCTTTAGAAAGACATTGATTGCAGTGGACAGTGACATACCGAGTTCTTTAAATAAGATCTCTCCTTTTTGTTTTACATCGCTTTCGATTCTACAAGTAAAATTTATTGTATTTGCCATGATTTGCACCTTAATTTAATTGCAATATATTTAAAGTATAATCATTTGAATTGAAATTATCAAAATAATGTTATTAAAAACGATGCACTAGAAAGTATTAGTTACTTTCACCGAAACAACGTTTAATTTCAGTCTCTTTGATAGCAATGAACAAAACTTCCCGTTTGGGTCATATTTAGCTTTTACCTCAAGAAAGTCATCAACAGCTTTTCCATACATCCTTCTAAATGTACTTGCCTTCATTCTGCTGTCCTTTGCCAGATATACATGACCACCAGCATCAGCGACTATCTCATCAAGGTAATCCAAGGTCTTAAAGAGCCCATGGCTTAGCTTAAAGTCCATGGCTAGGCTATATTCCTCCATGGGAAAGCTTAGATTTCCAAAGTGCTTAGGCTGCTTACCAAAGACCTTCAGAACTCCAAGTGTTGAATAAAGCTTCTCTTTCTTTATGACATTAACAATCTTCTGTAACACTTCTTTTTGTGGCACAACAAACTGATACTGCACAACCCCCTTATGTCCATACAGACGATTCCAATTATTTACTGCATCAAGCGGGAAGAAAAAGCCGTTAATGCTGGCAAAAGGATTGTTCTTGCGTTTGTTTAGGTAATAGTAGAGGGAGTTAAATGACTTTACTGTTGTCTGATTAAACAGCTTAGAAGTGCAGTAACACGGTACTGATAACCTGGAGTTGCTGTATTTCTTTTCAAGAAACTGATTGCCCTGCTCCATTACCTCCGCTGCAGATGCAAAACGCCCTGAGAATGCAATTCCTCGACCGTGAGTTCTGGTGCAAGACAGATCAATCCACGAAGCACAGTACTGGGAATTATTCTGTTCTAGGGTTGTAGCAATTAACTTGTCTAAACTTTCACATGCAGTAACTCGTTGTCTTAGAACATTCGTTTCTGTTTTTATCATCTTAATGGTGGCCGATACAATGAGCCCGGTAAGTCCCTGACCACCACATGTAGCCCAGAACAAATCGCTGTTTTTCTCCGGTGTTGCAGTGATCATTTCACCAGATGCGGTCATAAGATCAATGCAGGAAATGTGATTTGATAACGTTCCGTTAATGTGATGATCTTTCCCATGGATATCTGCAGCGATGGCACCGCCTATGGATATTTTTTTAGTTCCTGGGATTACTGGGAAAATTACGTGTTCAGGAAAATAATTGTTAAGAACATCTGTTAATGCACAACCGGAGTTAACAATCATTTCTCGATCTGCAGAGTTGTAAACCATGCCGTACTTATTGAATCTTGCTTTGGAGAGGTTGAGGATAGAGTTTCGGTTAAGAGAAGCGTCACCGTAAGATCGACCGTTTCCTCTTGCAATAAAACCATGGTTATCCCTTATAAATGAAGCAAGCTCAGCTATAGAAAGCTGATTGTATGAAAGTGTGTCTACTGTCGGGTAGTTTCCCCAATTAGCGAAGTGCATGGAATCCTCTCACCTTTCCACATTGTGGAATTGCCTATAGTTCTTTGTTTGTCAGATACAAAGTAGCATGTTGTGAGATTTTTTTTGTGATTATAGGGACTATATCAGTCCGAATAAAGGCACACTAAATCATAAAAATAATCAGAACCAATCTGATTGTATAAGCTACGATGTTATAATATTTATAATGAATTGGATTTTAGAACGTGGTTATGAAGCTAATTGCTCAGTCAGAAAATATAGAAAAGTTTAGCGAGAATAACTATATTTACATAGACAAAACAGAATATATATATATATAATCTGACAAGAAACTATGAGCGAGTTTTCTTTTCCCGTCCTCGCCGTTTTGGCAAATCTCTGACATTAAATACAATCGGAACTCTTTTTGAGAAAGGAGTTGATCCTTATTTCAAAGGAACATGGATTTACGATAAATGGGATCAGGATAAATATCCTGTGCTTCATTTAAGTTTTCTAAAGTTTTCTGTAACTGATTTAGATGAATTTAAAAGCGATTTCTGTAATGAAATCTTAAAATTCGCTAAAGCTAATAATATTACCGACTATAACGATAATAAAGAGCCCAAGATTCTTTTAGGTAATGTTTTTTCTGCTATGCCAGATGGGAGACAGCTTGTACTTCTTATTGACGAGTATGACTGTCAGCTCACCGCCAATATTAACAATAAAGAGTTATATGAGGAATTCAGATCTCTTTTCAGAGAGTTTTATGCTGTTCTAAAAGGTGATAAGCATATTAAATTCATGGCTATCACAGGTGTTACCAGATTAAAGGATGTATCAATCTTCTCTGTTGGGTCTGATATTAAGGATTTAACCTACAACAATGCCTATTCTAAACTCATTGGTTTTACACGAGATGAGATAAAACACTTCTATTTAGATTATCTCAAACTTGGCGTAGCTTATGAGAATGACAAAGCTCCAGAAATAGTTACAGATTCTGAGGTTGAAAGTCTTATCGACAGAATGGCTGTTAATTACGACAGCTACTGTTTTGATGAGTTTTATAAGAATAAAGTATTCTCCACCTATTCTGTTAACAATTTTTTACAGGATATATACGAGAAAAAGACCGTAAGATTCGGCGATTATTGGTACGATGTAGGTGGACTCCCATCAATTCTAATGAAATACATGGAGTCTCATAATCTTAATATCGATAATCTTCTGACCTCAGAGATTGCTATTCCTTATAATGATTTTGTTAACCCAACATCTCTGATTGATATCAATGAGAACGTATTGATGTGTCAGACCGGATATCTGACATTAAAATCAGAAATAGACCGTAATGACGATGTAATTTTGGGAACAGTTAATCGTGAAGTAAGAGCTGCTTTATTTTCTCTTTTAACGCTCAGAATCTATGAAAGAAATGTTTCTCCTTATGCATCAGGTAAAAAATATGTACTTGAGCAAGGAGCTACTGACGATATCATTTCCTTATTCAATAGCGTATTGGCTGTTTTATCATATGACAAATATCCGGTTAATGATGAGTCTGTTCTAAGAGCTCTGTTGCAAGTATATTTGCTTGGAAAGGGGCATGATGTTCGAGTCGAACAGCACAACAGTAAAGGCAGAAGCGATATTATTGTGAATTTCCCTAAACACAGGGTGGTGCTAGGACTTAAATATACCGATAAAAATAGTGAAGAACAGAAGAAACTTGATGAAGCAGAAAAACAGATCATAGAAAAAGGCTATGGCCTTGAGAACCTTGGCGACAGAGACTTGCTGCAGATTGCCTGTGTGTTCAACGGCGATAAGAGCAAACGTCAGATCACTATGTTTAAGACAGTAGAAAGACCGTGATATAATTTCTACGAAATAGATTTTTTGTAACTATTCAGAACCCTCACCCAAAATAATTTTAGCATTACCGGAAAAAGCAGCAGTTAAAGCATCAAATGCGTTAATACCATGCTTGTTTCCGGTACTAATGAAAGACATTATTTTGAGATAGTCCTGAGATCCTTTAATACTTCTAAAACACCCTGAGACTTTCGTCTTTGTTTTTACATTGCGAACATCACGCTCTGCCTGATTGCTATCAAAAGGCACGGCAAAGTTATGTGCAAATCGGCACACGTCATCCTTGAACTTTTTGAGTCGTTCAATCAGAGCTCTGGTCTTACCTCTCCGTATTTTGCCTCTTTTCCGTTCTTTGGGAACCTCAGGAGGAGGACATTCCTTATCGGCATGGCTCATAATATCGTCATATTCTTTGGAAAAGGCTTCTAAAAGTTCTTTTCCAAGGAATGTCTGCCCCAGAGAAATGGCATCCTCTTTAGCTTTTTTCATTCTGATAAGGAGTTTCTGAAAACATTCTGCCAGATATGATTTTCCTCATTCTCTCTTACTGCATTAATTTCTCTTAACAGATGAGCACAGCATAAGGCATGTTCAATCTGTTCAAAGTTCTGATATGAAGGCCATCCGTCATGAACTGCAATACCTGTAAAGTCTGGAAGTACACCATTGTCTTCCATTCCAATAGAGCCACGTTTCTCATTAGCTAACTGATAGGTATATTCATCATTAGATGAGTTATGTACCCAAAATAGTTTTCCTAAGGCTTTTAATCCGGTTTCATCGAAGTTGACTACATCAGAATCTTTTAGAAGTTCTCTGATTTTCTCCTTAACAGGAGCTATCTTATCCGAGCATCTCTTTACCATGGAGTTTATGGTTCCAGTTGAAAGACTGATACCAAACAGTCCGTTTAACAGAACATGTATTCTGTTATAGGCTACAGCTCCATAGGTTGATAGCAGTGCAGCAAGAACTGTTACTGAATTTCCATACTGTACATAGCCTCTGACATCTGCAGGAAATTCTCCTGCAAGTTTCTCATCCTTACCAGAACAGCCGCATGGACAGTTAGTTGCCACCATGCTCTGATGTTCTACTACATGAGTTATGGTCTTAGCTTCAATCACATAACGTGACTCTGCACAGGTAAATACATCTCCTGATGCAACACAGGTCTTGAGATTTGGACAGCACTGACATTTTTTAGGAATATGACATTTAACCTCATCAGGTGCATGCGGTACTGACAAATGTGCTCCCTTATGGCCTTTCTGTCCTCCTGCCTTTGCTCCTGTTGATACTCTCAGACTTCTCTTTTTAGGACTCTTTTTATAACCATCGCTTGAAGGTGGTTTTGAACTGTTGTTTAAGTTTTGATTGAGCTGACTTTTCAAGTCTCTGATCGTTTCCTGAAGCTCATCAGTGAGTAAGACTAAGTCATCGTTTTTCTTTATCAGATTTTTGATCTGCTCTGTCTGAGGTTCACTCTGCATTAAAACAGAAGAAGTCATTTCAAGCATCACATTTATCATAAAGTCCAGTGAATCAACTAGCAGAGAAAGAGCCTTTGCTTTAAGCTCTAAAGTGATGCTGTCCATCTTTTGCTTTAACTCGTTGAAATCCACAATCATATCCTAATGTCATTACTACTGCTTTTATTATAGCTGTAGCGATTTTTAGTCATTTCTGAACTTAGATTTCTACATCGTCATTACTCTCAAAAAGATCTGAAAGATCTGTACAGATCGCTACAGATTGATATAAGACAAAAATGACAAAACTAAAGTCACAAAAATCAGATCGATCTATGGACCTTATAAGCGCTATATGAGGTGATTTCTCAGATAAAAAGAAATAAGCACTTAGTCGACAAAATGTGAGCTTTTCACAATGTAAATTTACAAAGAACGCTCGGTCTGTAAAAGTCAGAGAATGTTAAAATAATTTCAAGAACCTATGGGGTTCTGAACAGTTACAAAAATCATTATTTTCAGTGTAGTTTTGAGAATTAGCGACTTTTTCAGGTAGCTGAAAATCGCTAAATGGCTTAAATGAGCCAAATTCACAAAAATTTTTGAAAAATTTTGATGAGTTAAAATTAAGAGAAATCTCTGATAATTCAGAGAGTTAAATAGATTCTGACCGCTGGTGCTGATACCGAGAATCGAACTCGGGACCTCACCCTTACCAAGGGTGCGCTCTACCAACTGAGCCATATCA
>CAKQDA010000003.1 GCA_934218695.1 uncultured Succinivibrio sp. | reverse complement strand
AGGACAGCCTTTTTCTTTAACTGCTTCTTTAAGATTCTTTACTTTACCTGTTGTCTTTATGCAGTTTAAGGTGTTGTCATCAATGGTACAGATACCTGCACTGTCATAGCCTCTGTATTCAAGCCTTGATAAGCCTTCAAGTAAAATTTGTGAAACATTACGTTGTGCAATAGCACCTACAATTCCGCACATAATACAACCCCTACTTTATGTTTATGAGCCTGGACTCATATCGAAAATCTTTGATCTGTCTTGCGGTTATTGTATCAGATCTTGTTTTGTTGTTACCTTTTGTTTACAGATATCAGAATTTGTTTGTAGATAAAATTCGTGTACTAATAACGTAAAAGATAAAAGTCAGTTGGAATGATGATTTTTTTTATGATGAGAAATGCATGGCCAGATACCGACCATGCAACGGTAGAGAATAAAGATTTATTTATTCTTATGAGGTCGAGCGTACTTTTTTACAATCTTTGTTTCAGATCTTGTAAGCACCAGATCTTTTTCATCCATTTGAGTATGACGTGTAACGGTAGTGCCTGCAGCGATTGTTACACCGTTTTTGATGGTGACAGGTGCAACTAACTGTGAATCAGAACCGATGAATACGTCATCTCCGATTTCAGTTCTAAATTTATTGGCTCCATCATAGTTGCAGGTAATGGTTCCTGCACCAATGTTTACATCTTTACCGATGGTAGCATCTCCTAAATAGGATAAGTGACCGGCTTTAGTTCCTAAACCCAGGTGAGATTTCTTGCATTCAACGAAATTACCTACGTGAACTTCATCTTCAAGAATATTACCGGGACGAAGTCTTGCAAAAGGTCCGATAGTAGCTTTTTTCTTTATCTGAGAATCTTCCATTACAGTGTATGGAGAAATGATGCTGCCATCTCCAATGCTGCAGTTCTTGATAACACATCCAGCACCAATTACCACGTTGTTTCCAAGTTCTACATTGCCTTCAAAAATACAGTTAATGTCAATAAAGACATCTTCTCCGCACTTTATGGAACCTCTTATATCAAATCTTGAAGGATCTGCCAGAGTTACACCTTCATCTAAGAGTTTTTGTGCTGCATTTCTCTGATATAGTCTTTCAACAAATGACAGCTGAGTTTTTGAGTTTACTCCTGACAGAATTTCAAAATCAGGCGCAACTAAGATGCCAACATCCTTTCCTTCTGACGCTAACATTCCTGATAAGTCTGTTAAGTAGTATTCTCCCTGCTTATTGTTGTTTTTAATCTTTGGTAAGTACTCTTTTAAGATTTTGCCTTTGCAGACAATCATTCCTGTATTGACTTCTTTAATCTGACGCTCTTCATCTGTAGCATCTTTTTCTTCAACAATCTTTTGAAGATTGCCACTGGAATTTCTGATAATTCTTCCATAGCCAAACGGATTATCTGAAAAAGCTGTAAGCACAGACATTTCCTTTCCCTGCAGAGAATCGATCAGATCCTGCAGAAGTGAGGCTGGAGTTAATGGAGTGTCTCCGTAAAGAACCAGCACATCAGAGCCATCTTTTATATCGCTCATGGCACAGGATACAGCATGTCCTGTTCCTAACTGTTCTTTTTGCAGATCAATCTTAATCAGCTTTTTAAGATCGTCAGAAAGTTCATTTACCATCTGTTCAACTAGTTCAGCCATGTGACCTACGACCACGTGAATGGACTCTGGTTTTAGAGAAGCTGCTGTGCTGATTACATGTTCCAGCATTGGCTTATCAGCAACTTTGTGGAGAACTTTAGGCAATTTTGAGTGCATTCTTTTGCCTTTTCCAGCAGCCAGAATAATGACTTCTAATGACATAGATTAAATCCTATTTTTCTTGTTCTTGATAAATGAATAAACAATTATTGCTATTCCTAATAAAATGAACGGAATAGATAGAAACTGTCCCACATTAAAAATTTCATGAGTTGAGTAATCTGCCTGCTCCTCCTTGAACGGTTCAATAGCAAAACGAGCTATAAAAGCAAGGGTGAACAGTAATCCGAATATTAAACCATTTGGTCTGCGCTTAGAATACAGGTAAACAGCAAGTAGCAGGATAAAAATCGAGAAATAGGCTACAGCTTCATAAAGTTGTGCCGGATGCCTTGGGAATGACTCACCCAGGCGTAAAAAGACAACACCATAGTCTGAATTGGTTGGAATGCCTAATATCTCAGAATTAAAGAAATTACCTATTCTAATCATTGAACACACAAGAGCTGTAGGTACGCAAATCATGTCTGCAAGCTCAAGAAAGTTATACTTCCATTTTGTTTTATGCATGAAATACAAAACCGCCAGTATCACTCCTACAGTTCCACCATGGCTTGCAAGTCCTCCTTCCCATATTTTTATGATCTCGATAGGGTGATTAAAATAGAAATCTGGCTCGTAGATTAGACAGTGGGCCAGTCTTGCGCCAATTACTGTTCCGATAAATAAATATACAAGCAGACGATCAAGATCTTCGGTGTTATATTTTTTTTGTTTAAAAAACAGCTGCATAATAATGTAGCCGATGATAAAACCGAATGAGAAGAGTATGCCATACCATCTTATGGATAATGGACCTATAGAAAAAGCTATAGGATCTAGAGTTGAGATAAACATTTTTTGCCTATGTTTGGTAAAATCTAGTATGTAAATTTACTATATTTTAGAATAATTATGCTTAATATTACATCTGCTGAAACTCTTTTTTCAGGAATAGGTATATCAATTGTTGCTTTGGGCTTTTTGTGTTGCCTGATAAAAAAACGTATTCGTTTTGGAATTTTATCTCTTCTTCTTGGAAATATCTTTTTGTGGAGTGCCATTGTTTTTCCTAAGAAAGCAACAGACCTCATGTCACAATATGGGATTGACTCAGCTTTTTTTGAAAAGAATGAGCTCTATCATGGTATCGCTGCCGGAGTTGTTCTCTTTACTGTCTGGTATTTTATAAGAAGTGCATTTGTTGCTTTTCTGAATAGGTTTACAAAGAAGAATGACTCTAAACAGAACAAATCAGAACAGTCTCAGGCTTCAGATTCAAAGAAAATTACAACTTTGGAAAATGCTTCATCGTCAGATTCAGAACTCAATACTCTTGAATCAGAAAATAAAAGAGTGAATTCTACTTTAGAAAGACTTGAGCCTTCATTTGAAAATGAAGAAAAGGCTAATCCACATTTATTTGATAACTTAAAGTTAAATCGTTAATCCTATGTTGCTGGTTTTATCTTCCATTGAGGATGCTTTTAGATTAAGCAGTGGCTTGGATAAATCTTATTTTGATAAAGCCGACAGTTTCAGTGAAAACAGAGCTAGAACCTATCTTGCAGGCAGAGCTCTGTTACACTCAGTGCTTGAGAAGTTCTACTCAGTAAAAACATTTCCGTCCATTATAAAAACAGAAAAGGGCAAACCTTTTTTTAAAGACAAAGGTTTTCCTTTTTTTAATATCTCTCACAGTAGAAATACTATTTGTCTTGGAGTGTCAGAATTCGATATCGGTATTGACATAGAGACAGTAAAAAAAAGAGTTCGTTTTGAAGACTTAAAGGAAAAGGTCTTATCTTCAGGAGAACAGGATTTAATTAAGAACCTCGATGCTGATTCTCAGCTCAGAGAGTTTACTGCATTCTGGACAATGCGTGAGAGCCTTTTAAAGCTCTCTGGTTTTGGTCTTGCCCATCTGGAAAAACTAAAAGTTGATATAGAAAAGTCTAAAGTCACTTATGATGCTTTAAATTCTGCAAATATCAATAACAGATTTTTAAATACTGTGAATTTATCTCAGTATGACAGCTTATCAGATGCAGAAACTTATCTTTCGTATACCTTTTGCAAAGGAGAATCATGTTCATTTTATGAACTAGATAAAAATAAGTTTACGGAACTTGCCTCTCCAAAATCAAGCTACGTTTTTACTGTCAATTAAAGAAAGACAGAGTTTAGACATAGCCGATTCTGACGCTTTGCGCTCCAGCTCTGTCTCTGATCCCTTCTACAAGATCATCTCTTGGAACAAAACGGTATTTATCTTCTCTGATGCATAGCAGTTTATTGTCAATAATGATGTTTAGAGTACAGCCTTTAATTACAGTATTAGGATCATCAGCCTGTCTTAATTCGCGGTTTACCTCACGCACATCAATTCTGTTTCTCATTAAGACGTCATCTATGAACATAATATTGTCATCAAAAAGCTTGCTGGTGAAGTTTAGAGTGATCTTTCTTGCTTTTAATACTCTTAATGACTCTAAAGTATGAATTTCTTTTACTCTCATTCTCATCATGCCTTCATCTGACATTGACAGGTAGCCCGTTACAATCAGAATCAGGGGAGAGTTTATGTCATCGCAGGATGTTGACTTCTTCTTTTTACGATTCTCGTTCATTTTCTTTTCGATTTCAGCATATATTTCAGCATTTTTGCCAAAAAGCATGATATCGAAAGTGGCTGTTCCATCGTCTAAAGTCATGGTGTAGAACTTATTTCCATCTTTAGATGAAATTCTAGGAAGTGCATTGTTTACTACAGCACCTACAGTGACAAGGTTAGGACTGTCAGGAGCTCCCGGGATCATGTTGTTTAGGGTAACGTCTCCGCAGTACTGAATAAGCTCCATCTTGTATGCATCTATCGGGTGACCGGATAAATAAAGCCCTAAAAGCTGTTTTTCGTTATAAAGTCTTATTTTATCTGACCAGTCCATACAGTTTACATAGCTAGGTTTTACGTTTTGGTCGTTCAATTGAGCGAAAATGTCTAACTGACCTGTAGCCTGATCTTCAGATTTTTGATTTGCATATTTTAAAGCTGTAGGGATTGATGCTAACATTTTTGCTCGGTTTGGACCGATGCTGTCTAATGATCCACTTTTTACAAAGGCTTCTAATGTTCCCTTTGAAAGAAAGTTGGTTCCTACTCTGTACACAAAATCAAAGAAATCTGTAAAAGGACCATTCTGTTCCCTTTCTTCAACGATATGGTCAACAAGTCTTTCTCCAATTCCCTTAATAGCTGAGAATCCGTAGACAACATTACCTTTAAGATCAACTCCAAAATGGAATTTACCTATATTTACATCAGGTGGATTTACATCAACTCCCAAACGGTGGCACTCACCGATATAGGCAATCAGCTTATCTGTCTTCATACAGTCAGCAGTCATCATAGCTGCAAGGAATTCTGCTGGGTAATGAACTTTTAGGTATAGAGTCCACCATGCGACCAGAGCGTAAGCTGCAGAATGTGATTTGTTAAATCCATATGCAGCGAACATTTCAACCTGATCGAAGATTTGAGTCATGATCTTAAGATCTTTACCCTTTTTCAGGGCACCCTTGTTGAATACATCTCTCTGTGCGGCCATTTCAGCTGGGATCTTTTTACCCATGGCTCGTCTTAAAATATCTGCTCCACCAAGAGAATATCCAGCTAGCACCTGAGCAATCTGCATAACCTGCTCCTGATATACGATAACGCCGTATGTTGAGTCGAGGATAGGTTTCAGATCTAAGTCCTGTGCATCTGGCAGAGGGTAACTTACAGGCTCTGTTCCATGTTTTCTGTTTACAAAGTGATCAACCATTCCGCTGTTAAGTGGTCCTGGTCTGTATAACGCAACTAAAGCCACTAAATCTTCAAAACGGTCAGGCTGCATCTTGCCGATGAGTTTTCTCATACCTGTAGATTCAAGTTGGAACACTGCCGTAGTTTCTGTTTCCTGAATCATCTTATATGAGGCTTCATCCTCATAAGGAATAGCTGCAATGTTAATTGGTGGTTTACCTTCTCTGGCCAGCTTTGCATCGATCATCTCTTTAGCATCATCGATGATGGTCAATGTGGTTAGTCCTAAGAAGTCGAACTTAACTAATCCTGCGTGTTCAACGTCCTTTTTGTCATATTGAGTGATAGGATTTCCATCAGAATCAAGCATAAGTGGTGCAAATTCTGCAATCCTTGTAGGAGAAATAACCACACCTGCTGCATGTTTGCCAATACTTCTGATTACACCTTCCAATCTGATTGAAACATCAATCAGCTCAATAGATTCTTTATCGTCGTTTAGTTTTGCCTGGTTGTAGAAGTTTAAAAAATCAGGAGATGCCGAAGGTACTTCCTTACCGTTTTTTACATATCCAAAACAGTCCTTAAATCCAGTTCCAGGAGCGTCAGGAATTAAAGAGGCAACTCTTCGAACCTGTCCTAATGGAACTCCAATAGCTCTTCCTACACCCTGAATTGCAGCCTTTGGTGCCAGAGTACCGAAAGCTGCAATCTGAGATACCGCATTTCGTCCGTAATGGTCGACCACATGCTGCAAAGTCTTGTACCTTTTTCTCTGACAGAAATCCACGTCAAAGTCAGGCATTGAAACACGTTCTGGGTTTAAGAATCTTTCAAACAGCAGATCAAAGCGTAACGGATCAAAGTCCGTAATGGTCAGAGCGTATGCTACTAATGAACCTCCACCTGAACCACGTCCTGGTCCAACGGGTACTCCGTGTGCCTTAGACCACTGAATAAATTCCATCACGATAAGGAAATATCCAGGGAAATCCATTGTGATAATAACGTTTAGCTCTGTCTCAAGACGCTTTTCATATATAGGTCGTTTTTCTTCTCTCTCTTTAGGATCAGGATATAAAAACTCAAGTCTCTTCTCCAGACCTTCATGAGCTTTCATTCTAAGACAGTCTGCTGTTGACAATTCTCCTGTGTCATATCGAGGTAGTCTTGGGTGGTCGAGTTCAATTTCTACGTTACAGCGTTCAGCTATGGCACGTGTATTTGTTAAGGTCTCTGGAATATCGGCAAATATCTCTGCCATTTCCTCAGGAGATCTTAAATACTGCTCAGGTGAGTAGCGTCGTGCGTTATCTCTGTTTCCTTTCTGAACGGCCTGTTGAATAGATACTCGAATGTCATGTACATAGTAATCTGTTAAACCATCTTTAGGGACCTCATTTGGTCCTAGTAAGAACCTGGTATCATTAGTGGCAACAGGTGAGAAACCATACTTAAGGCAGGAATTTAAGGCAAAGTTTTCAAAATCATTTTCACCTTCGCGATTGGTTCTGGTGATTTCAAAACAGAATCTGTCTCCATAATATTTCTGGTACTGTTCTAATCTTTCCTGTAGCTTTTTCTTGTTGTCTTCTTTTACAAACTGAGCTAAATCACCTCTAAATCCATTCAGCATAATAATGCCTTCAGAGTATTTCCAAAGGTCATCTACTTTTGCTGCTACCACCGCAATATCGGGACTTGCCGTATGGATCCATGCATCAGATAAAATATCATACAGGTTCTGCTTTCCCTGTCTGTCCATGGCCAGAAGTGTAACAGTGAAATATCTGTCAGGATCTCCAGGTTTTGTGTCTTCTTTTACCTGAAGATCTGCTCCCATAATTGGTTTGATACCGGCACCGTAACAGGCGTTATAAAATCTGACAAATCCTGCCATATTGTTAAAGTCTGTAACAGCAATTGCAGGAATGCCTAATTTTGCCGCTTTTTTTACGATGTCACCTACATTCTGTAATCCGTCATTGATGGAGTAGCAGGAACGAACGTGAAGGGGAATATATGAGAGGTTATTATCTGTCATGATGTTTTTAACTAATAGAAAACTGTCCTCATTTTAACATTATTGAAAGAATATTTCAGAAAGTAAAAAGCCTCGCATCAGCGAGGCTTCTGTAATCAGAATGTCAGATTATTTCATAGCTTTGTAAGCATTGATTAAACCGTTAGTTGAACTATCATGAGAAGTTATCTTCTCATTGTTTTCCAACTCAGGGATAATCTTCATTGCAAGCTGTTTACCTAACTCAACACCGAACTGGTCGAATGAGTAGATATTTAAGATAGAACCCTGAACGAAGATTTTGTGTTCGTACATGGCAACTAACATACCTAAGGTTCTAGGGGTAATTTCTTTTACCAGGATGGAGTTGGTAGGTCTGTTACCTTCAAAAATCTTGAATGGAACAACATCTTTGTATTCGCTCTCTTTCTTGCCTTTTGATTCAAACTCGGCAATAACCTGTTCTTTAGTCTTACCGAAAGCTAAAGCTTCAGTCTGAGCAAAGAAGTTAGAAATCAACTTAACATGGTGATCGCCAATTGGGTTGTGACTGATAGCAGGAACAATGAAATCGCAAGGAATTACCTTGGTGCCCTGATGAATTAACTGATAGAAAGCGTGCTGACCGTTGGTTCCTGGTTCACCCCAGATAATTGGACCTGTCTGGTAATTTACTTTGTTTCCGTTTCTGTCAACATATTTGCCGTTTGATTCCATATTGCCCTGCTGGAAGTAAGCTGGGAATCTGCTCATGTACTGATCATATGGAAGAATTGCTTCTGTCTCATACTTATAGAAATCGTTGTACCAGATGCCTACTAAAGCAAGAATAACAGACAGATTCTTCTCTAAAGGAGTCTCTCTAAAGTAAGTGTCGTATTCAAAGCCACCCTTTAAGAACTGCTCAAAGTTATCAAAACCGCATGCCAATGCGATTGATAAACCAATTGCAGACCATGAAGAGTAACGGCCGCCAACCCAATCCCAGAACTCAAACATGTTTGCAGGATCGATGCCAAACTCTACACAGCCTTTCTCGTTTGTTGAAAGAGCAACAAAGTGTTTTGCAATGAATTTTTCGTCTTTTGCTGTCTTTAGGAACCAGTCACGAGCTGTGTGAGCATTGGTCATGGTCTCAAGTGTGGTAAATGTCTTTGATGCAATTAAGAATAAAGTTGTTTCAGGATTGCATTTCTTGAAAACTTCAGCAATATGAGATGCATCAATGTTTGACACAAAATGAACGTTTAATCGTGTGTGGTATGGAGTTAGTGCCTCAGAGATCATAACAGGACCCAAATCAGAACCACCAATACCAATGTTAACTACATCAGTGATCTCTTTTCCTGTATAACCTTTCCATTCTCCGGAAATAACTTTCTCACAGAAAGCTTTCATCTTATCTAAAACTGCTTTAACGCCAGGCATTACATCTTTGCCGTCTACGTATACAGGCTTGCCTGAGAAATTACGTAAAGCTGTGTGTAAAACAGCACGACCTTCTGTACGGTTAATGATCTCACCTGAGAACATCGCTTCAATGTTGTCCTGAAGTTTAGTTTCTTTTGCTAACTCTAATAATAGATTTAATGTTGTCTCATCAATGATGTTTTTTGAGAAATCAGCAACAATATCGCCCTTTGCCAAGGTTAGAGAGTATTTGTCAAAACGGTTTGGATCCTGCTTGAACAGATCTTTTAAGGTACGATTCTTGGTAGATTCAAAGTGAGCTGTTAATTTTTTCCAAGCTTCAGTTTGAGTTGGGTTGATACCGTAAAACATGAAGATGTCTCCTGATAGCAGATTTTTAGTAAATGATATTTAGTATATAAAGGTGTAATAAGTTTTTATGATACATCTTTTTACTAAGTAATCTAATTAGCAATTCCTAAACATCTATTTAGATTTTGACCTATACAGATATTAAAGAATTTCAATTCTGTGTTTAGTATCCTTATGACTTTATAAGCTACATAACACTCTACAAAGCAAAATTTCTGTATTAACAGTAATTTTTACATTCAGATTCTATTATACAATAATTATTGAGCGCTAAATCACACAATTCCATGCACAGCAATTAATCATTCTCGGATGCTGATGGCTTTTACATAATTCCAGTGTCAGAGCGTCTTCGAGTCAGATCTGGTGAAAAACTTGGCGCTAAACGTCTGGCTAATTCATGAACCACCTTGATTTTCTTATCTTTAGTCCGACTCTTTAAATTGCAGAGTGCAACTCTAAAATTTGACCATGGCAAATCTTTTATAACCACTACGTCATTTTTAAATGGGGAAATTTCATACACAAGCCTTGGAACAACGGAAACTCCAAAGCCTAGGGCAGTGAGTGAAACAATGGCTTCGTGACCTGAAACTTCTGAATAAACGTGAGGGGTAATTTCCTGAGAAGTAAAATATTTCTCAACTTCATACCTTAACTGACCTTTTTCTGGCATTACAAAAGGAGTTAGTGAAAGATCAGGATCTGACAGATCAGTTGTTACGGAGAATCGAGGTTTTTTAGGTGCTATAAGAATAAGTGGGAAAGTAACAAGATCCACATACTGAATTTCTGTTGGTACTTCGTTTGGAAGAGCACTGATTACAAAATCGTATTTTGTGTCATCAAGTTTGTGCAGGGCATCTGCAGGATCTCCTGTCTCCAACTTTATCTCAAGATTTGGGGCTGTAAGGTGCAACTCATTCAATAAACGCGGAATGAACAAATATGAGGCTGTGACAGAACAATAAATCTTAATTACTCCAGATACTGCGCCAACTCCAGAGTCAAGCTCACTTTCAAGTTCTGAATAAGCATTTAATGTCTTTTTCGCAAAAGCTTCAAATTTTCTGCCAGCTTCTGTTATGAAGATTCCTTTCTTGTCTCGGATACATAATTTGGTGTTGAGTTCTCTTTCCAACTTATTTAATGTACGGCTTAACGTAGAAGGGCTTACATTACATAATGTAGCGGTTCTGGTTAGGTTTGAGGTTTCGCACAGTCTTAAAAATGCAGCTGCGTCTTTTAAATCGATCACTGTATATAGTCCTTAAAAATTTTATATTGCATTTTTTGCAATATAAAAGAAATTATATTCCTTTTTATAAAATTGTGCTATTATAAAAATCAGTTACCACACAGGTAAGATTTTTTTTGGTTTGTTTCATATTTACGAAGGTTATAAAATGGCCAACTTTAATTATTTCAATACATTGAATTTACGTCAGAAATTGGCTCAGCTGGGCTGCTGTGAGTTAATGGACCGTAGCGAGTTTGCTGACGGCTGCAACTTCTTAAAAGGTAAGAAGGTTGTAATCGTAGGTTGCGGTGCACAGGGCTTAAATCAGGGCTTAAACCTGAGAGATTCTGGTCTTGATGTCAGCTACGCTTTACGTCAGGCTGCTATTGACGAGAAGAGAGCTTCTTACAAGAGAGCTACAGAGAACGGTTTTAAAGTTGGTACATATGAGCAGGTTATTCCAACTGCTGACTTAGTAATCAACTTAACTCCAGATAAGCAGCATGAGAACGTTGTAAACGCAGTTCAGCCATTAATGAAGGCAGGTGCAGCTTTAGGTTATTCTCACGGCTTCAACATTGTTGAGCTTGGTATGCAGGTTCGTAAGGACTTGACTGTTATCATGGTAGCACCTAAAGCTCCTGGTACTGAGGTACGTGAAGAGTACCGTCGTGGTTTCGGTGTTCCTATGTTATTAGCAGTTCATCCTGAAAACGATCCTAACGGTGAGGGCTGGGCTTTTGCTAAGGCTTGGGCTTCAGGTTTAGGTGGAGACAGAGCCGGTTGCCTGCGTTCTTCATTTGTAGCTGAAGTTAAGTCTGACTTAATGGGCGAGCAGACAATTCTTTGTGGTGTTTTACAGGCTGCAACTGTAATGTGCTATGACCACGCTGTAGCTTTAGGTGCTGATAAGGCATACGCTTGCAAGTTATTACAGTATGGTTGGGAAACTATCTGTGAGGCTCTAAAGCAGGGTGGTATCACCAATATGATGGATCGTCTGTCAAATCCTGCAAAGATCAAGGCTTTCTACTTAGCTGAAGAAATCAAGTCAATCTTAAAGGATCTGTACTTAAAGCATATGGATGATATCGAGAGCGGTGAATTCTCACGTATCATGATGGAAGACTGGGCTAACGGTGATAAGAAATTACACACATGGAGAGAGAACTACGCTAAGAGCGCATTCGAAAATGCTCCTGCCTGCGACTCTAAGATCACTGAACAGGAATACTTCGATAAGGGTACTTTACTTGTAGCATTTGCCAAGGCTGGTATTGAGTTAGCATTTGATACTATGACTCATTCAGGTATTTACCCAGAGTCTGCTTACTATGAGTCATTACACGAGTTGCCTTTAATTGCAAATACCATCGCACGTCGTCGTTTATACGAGATGAACGTAGTTATTTCAGATACCGCTGAGTATGGTAACTACCTGTTTGCCAATGCTGCAATTCCATTATTAAAGGATTTCATGGCAAAGCAGAAGTTAGACGTATTCGGTGAGACCTTAAAGGGTGACAACTCTGTTGATAATGTTGAGCTGATCAAGATCAACGATCAGATCCGCAACCACCCAATCGAGGTTGTAGGTCGTAAGCTGCGTGCTTACATGTCTGACATGAAGGAAGTTTCTGTTGGTAACAACTAATAGAATTATTCATAACTGATCTGAAAGGTCTCAGACTTGAGGTTTGAGGCCTTTTATTTTTCCTGTTGTGAAAAGCTTTTTCTTCTTGAATAAGTTTGACAATTAGAGAATGCTTTCTAACTGTTTTAAAGCTTCATCAATATCTGATTTATACTGATCTTCAGTTGTTTTTGCCTGAGTACCTAATGGATAGTATTCGGTATCTTCAGAAGGCAGTTCTTTTAAGAAACGGCTAGGATGAATTGCATCTGGAACACCATTTCTCTGGGTAACTTCTCTTGCGAGCAATAAAGTAAGCTCCTGTCTTGCGCGGGTAATTCCGACATAAGCCAGTCGTCTTTCTTCGTCGACGTTGTCAACTCCCTCATTTTCTTCATTAGGTAGAGCGTTCTTATGTGGAAGTGTTCCTTCTTCCATTCCAACTAAAAATACAAAAGGAAATTCCAGTCCTTTAGATGCATGTAATGTCATCATTTGTACAGCATCATTGTCCTGATCATCATTTTTTCTGTCCATCATTTCTCTTAAGCCTAATTTATCAACAGCTTCAAGGAAACTTAATGGAGTGTCACCTTTGTTACCTGCAATTAAGTCTGAAATCCAGGACAGAAGTATTTTTACATTCTTAATCTTGATTTCAGTAGCAATCTTACTGTCAGTATTAGCTTTTATATAGGCGTTATAACCAATCAGTTCAGTAAGCTCATCTGCAAGTTCTTTGTCTTTTCCGTTAAGAATGTACTGTCGTAATTTTGTAAGTAAAATTACAAACTCTCCAAGGGATTTCTTCTGTCTTGGAATTAAATCTTTTGTGACGTTGGGATTTAAGGCACTTTCGTAAAGAGACTTGCCGATGGCTTTTGCCTGAGTGAACAGTGCATTGATCGTTTCGTGTCCGATACCTCTTCTTGGAATGTTAATAACTCTAAGCAGAGCCATATCATCATATGGATTGCAGATAACTCGGCACCAGCTGAGCATGTCTTTAATTTCTACCTGTTCGAAAAAACTGCTTCCTCCAGATATAAAACAAGGAATTCTAGCTTCTCTAAAAGCTTTTTCTAAAGGTCTTGATTGAGAATTACTTCTGTAGAGAACAGCATAATCTTTCCATTGGGAATGAGTTCTGAACTGGTGAGCTAAGATCAGTTGAACCACTCTGTCAGCTTCATCATTCTGAGTACGTAATTCCATGATTTGAACTTTCTTTCCAACATTGGATTTTGTGTATAAAGTCTTGTTGAAAATGTGCTCGTTATTTGAAATCAGCTTGTTGGCACAATTTAGAATATGCTGTGTTGAACGGTAGTTTTGCTCAAGTTTAATTACTTTCAGATCGGGAAAATCGTTACTTAAAACTTTAATATTTTCTGGTCTGGCTCCACGCCATGCATAGATTGACTGATCGTCGTCACCTACCACCGTGAATTTTTTATTTTTGGATGTTAGGTATTTTAATAACTGATACTGGGTTTCGTTTGTGTCCTGATACTCATCTACAAGTATATATTTATAGTAAGAACTCCACTTTTCTCTAACTTCCTGATTATCTCTAAGCAGCAGAGTTGTTTTAAAAATTAAATCCTCAAAGTCTGCAGCATTACATGCCGAAAGATAGGCCTGATAAGCTTCATAAACCTGTACTCTGATGGTTTTTACGGAAATGTCTTCAGGTCTTAACAGACTGGTCTTCCAGGTACTGATGTCTGTTGCAATTTCCTCAATTACAGTCTTTTCAGAGTTATCCACAAGTATTTGAGGAAACTTTTCCCTGACTATATCTTTAATGAGTTTAAAACTGTCATACTGATCAAACAGTGTAAAATTTCTACCTAATCCCAAAGCTACTGATTCTTCCTTTAAGATGCTAAGACCAAGAGAGTGGAATGTGGAAATTGTGATAAGAGAGGATCTTTCTGAGCCTAGTTCCTGTTTTACTCTGTCTCTCATTTCCGCAGCAGCCTTATTTGTAAAAGTAACTGCGCAGATCTGCTGAGGAGATATGAAATGTCTGTTGATGAGACTGACGATTTTTGTTGTGATTACACGGGTCTTGCCTGAGCCTGCTCCAGCAAGAACAAGACAAGGTCCGTCAACATAATCAACAGCTTCCTGTTGAGCCTGATTTAACTGCATCCTAAATTCCGATGCACTTTATAAAAGACAATGGAATTCCGTTTTTATCAATGGTGTTACAGATAAAGTCACCGTTCTGTTGAACTTCGATATCGATATTTTGGAATGTCAGGCCTTCAACATAATCCTTATCTGCAAGATTGCAAAGAGCAATGATAGGTATACCAATTGACTTAACTTCTGAAGATAGTCTTTCAAGTAGCTCTATGGTTTGCTGCTGGGAATATGCACATAAATCCAGCATAGCAACGAAATTTGTATTTCCCTGAATGGTTTGAGATTCAATACCGTCGACAAGCTGTTTTTCAATACCGTTATCCTTGAGTTCTAAGAACTTGACCTGTTGCCATTGAGAAACATCAAACACAGGCTGTTGTTCTGTTACAAGATTGGAAATGTACTTCCACTGAGCTCTGTTGCCTGCGTAAACTATGGATGTTAGTCTGGTTTTTATAATCTGGCTTACAAAACGTCTTAAAACCTGTGGCCTTGCGCAGAACGAATAAAGTGTATTAGACAGTTCAAGAGTATTCAAATCCTCAGGAGCAGAGATATATTTAACTGCAGAAGGAGCGCATATATCCTCAAAATGGTAAGACAGAATTTTCTCAAGATTTTCCAGTCTTTCCTTTAGCATATCCTTATCACTGTACAACGCTTCATTGATGTCCTTGTAAGGATGTGCAAGATTAAGACATTTAAAAGGAATGTTCATTTGATGCAGGTATGTGCAGATTTTTGCTGTTGCTTCACGCCCTGCTTCGTCATTATCGAGAGAAATATAGAAAGTATGCTCTTCAGCTGAGTCTTTGATACACTCAATGAGTTGTCTTATATTGCTGGCTCCACCCAAAGCTACAGCTCTGTAGCCTAGGGATTCTAAACTTAGTGCGTCGAATTCACCCTCTGTTATAAAAACAGTTCCTTTTTGTTCTAATGCCTCATGATTATAGATATCAAAAATACCTTTTTTCTTATATCTTTCATTAGAACAGTCAGCACTAAGATCAGTATTTCTTACGCAGTAACCATGAATTCCATAAGGAATGATTGCTGCTTTCCAATATGACTTTTGTCCTGTGATTTTGTTTATTTCCGCCTGGAAATTTTCATCAAAACCAAGTTTAAACCTGCGTATTACAGAATCTGTTAATCCTCGGTCTTTAAAATAGGTGGTTTTTTCAACATTTGATGCACACTGATTGACATAGTCAGTAAAATCGTTTGCAGTCTCTGATGCATAAGCAAAAGGTGATATCTGAGAATCTCCAAATCTGTGTGCGGCATTTTGCTGGTCGTTGAATGCAAACTGGGAATGCTGAGCTTGGAACTGATTCTGATTGTTTACATTCTGTTGTCCAAAACTATTTTGCTGTTGACCAAACGAATTTCCTCCGTAATTAGGTTGCGAATTTGAAGGAGAATTGCCTCTCATAATGAAAGGTTTGAGTTTGGCCTCATCAAAAGGGGAAACTGTGTTGAATTTCCTTTGATGAGTACTTTGCTGTTGCTGTAAATTTTGATTGAAGTGATTGTTTTGTGAATCGTTAAAACCAAAAGGTATACGATTTTCGTTTGTAGAAGAATGCGATGGCTGGAAGTTGATATTTTCAATTTCAAAGGCTGGTTTTCTAGTTTCAGAATTCTGACTTGAATTACCGTAATTTTTTAAAACATCAATGAAACCTAAAGGAACTTTGCCTATGTAAAGTTCATGTGCCTTGATAAACTGGTGAGAAAAATCGCTGATATTGTAGTCGATTCCGATAAGATCAAATATATTGTAAACGGCATTACAGTTAAAACATTTAACTGTAAAGTTAGAGCCGTTATAGCTCATGCTAGGAATATGATCAGTATCTGATGGATTTAAACAAAAAAAGTTGGAATTAACGTTAATTCCTTTACTTTTTAGGTAATCAGGTAATTTGCTTAATAAAAGCTGTTTCTGCTTTTCAAATTCTTGCTCTTGCATTCTTAAATCCGTATCAATATCAGTTTTGAGAGGTAATCTTATTTATTATCCATGAAGAGATTAAAAGTCCTGCTGATGCAGTTACGCTCATCGATGCTCCAAATGCAGGCAGATCACCACTCAGATAGTCTTCTTTTGAAGAGTATATAGGCTTTTCATTAGAAAAAGTGCAGCTGATATTGAACTTTTTGTTATTTGATTGAAATCCGTAATCCTTTCTTAAGCGAGCTCTCAGTTTTGATATTAAGGCATCGCCATTGGCTGTATTGATATCACCAATTTTTAATTTTGAAGGATCTCTTCTTCCACCTGCTCCTCCTGCAACAATGAATTTTGCATTGTGTCTGAACAGGTAGTTGCATACATATGCTTTTGCATCTATATCATCAATGCAGTCACATACATAATCTGTTTTCCCTTCCAATATTTCATCGATATTTTCAGGAGTCAGTTTTGTTTCAATAACTTTGATATTCAGTAGAGGGTTAATCTCTAACAGTCTGTCAGCTAGGACTCGTGCTTTTCCTAATCCTACTGTCTTTGAGGTGGTATGAAGCTGTCTGTTTGAATTGGTAATTTCAATAGTATCATTATCGATAAGTGTCAGAGATCCTATTGCGGTCCTGCATAGAGCCTCAGTTGCCCATGAACCGATGCCTCCTACCCCAATGACAGTTACGTGGGATTTTTGTAATTTCTCAAATCCGTCATTTCCGTATAAAGCTCTGATTCCTCTGAATGCCAACCTTAAATCAAAATCCATATCATTGTGTTCCTCAATAAATTTTCTATATATTTTAGCTATCTTTGTTGCAGGAATAAATATTTTTGCTATAATGTGCGGCATATTCTGATGGTTCACGATGATCCCGTAGCTCAGGTGGATAGAGTATCGGTTTCCGAAGCCGGTGGTCATGAGTTCGACTCTCATCGGGATCACATCAAAATATAACTATGCGAAAGTGGCGAAATTGGTAGACGCGCAAGCTTCAGGTGTTTGTACCGCAAGGCGTGAGGGTTCGAGTCCCTCCTTTCGCACCATACAAAACAGGCAGTCAATTGACTGCTTTTTTTGTGTCCAAATAATGGTCAATTCAATAAAACGGAGTAAAAATGAATAAATCCGTGCCTGCCAAATTGGGGATGTTAAATCGTTTTTTAAATGTAGTTGAACGATTAGGAAATAAGCTGCCTCATATTACAATGCTGTTTATATATGCGCTTATTTTTACCATGCTCCTATCATTTGCTCTTTCATATGTCGATTTTGATTATATTCATCCAAATACACACGAAAAAATCAAAATCATTAACATGTTTGCACCTGATAATCTTTTAAATTTGGTTGTTAATTCTGTTAAGAATTTTATGGGATTCCCTCCTTTAGGCATCACAATAGTAGCTACTTTGGGTATCGGTATTGCTGAAGGATCTGGTTTTGTTAAAGTCTTAATCAGAAAGTTCTTATCAGTCACTCCACAGAAATTTCTGACTCCTACAGTGATTTTTGTGTCGATTGTCTGCCATATAGTTTCAGACAGTGCCTACACCATCTTAATGCCTGTTTCAGCTTTAATTTTCTATGCTTCAGGCAGACATCCTCTTGCTGGTATCGCTTGTTCTTTTGCCGGTCTTGCTGGAGGTTTTACTGCATCATACACTCCTTCTATTATTGATCCTATCATGCAGGGCTTTACGGAGGCTGCTGCGCATTCAATTGATCCGAATTACAGTGTCAATGTTCTGTGTAACTACTTTTATGCTTTAGGTGGAACTTTCTTTATTATTGGTGCAATCTGGTTTGTAACAGATAAAATTGTTGAACCCCGTCTGTGGGCTACTATGCCTTTGGATGATTCCACAAAAACAGATAAAAAATTAGTTATTGAAGATGTAACAGCATTAGAGAACAAAGCATATTATGCGGCACTTGCAACAGTGATTGCTCTGTTAGCCCTTTTGTTTATTCTCTGCTATCCAGATGACTCATTATTCAGAGCTACCGATGGTTCATTAACCTCTCCAAAAGCTCCTGTAATGCAGGGATTAGTGCCTTTACTGTTTATTTTCTTCTCTTTACCGGGTCTTACATATGGTTATATAGCAGGTACTTTTAAGAACTCTAGAGATGTGATTGCATCAATGGAAAATATCATGAAGATGCTTTTATCTTTCATTGTCTTCTGTTTCTTTGCAGGACAGTTCCTATATGTATTTGGCTCATCAAACATCGGTTCTCTGCTGGCAATTTCAGGTGCTGAGTTCTTAAAGAGTTTAGGTATGCCATCTGGTGTAACTCTTTTTGGTATCATAATTCTGACAGCTCTTCTAAATGTGCTAATTACTTCAGCTACTTCAAAGTGGGCTATTCTATCAACCATTTTCGTTCCAATGCTGATGATGTTGGGAATTTCTCCTGAACTTACACAGGCTGCCTTTAGAGTATCAGACTCTGCTGTAAATGTTTGTACACCATTATTCCCATTCTATCCTCTACTGATTTTGTACTGTCAGAGATACTGTAAGAAATCAGGTGTAGGAACTTTAAGTTCAATGATGCTGCCATACACATTTGCTCTTTTGATCGTTCTGTCAGTAGTTCTGTATGCATACTGGATAATTGGAATCCCGTTAGGATTTAATAGTGGTTTTGATTATCCTTCAACCATGTACCCACAGCCTTAATATTTCAAATCTGCAGTCTAAATGACTGCAGATTTGTTAGAGGAATTTGAAATGAATAATAAAGACGAATTGTTAAGAAGATTTTTTCGCTATGCTGCGGTGACTTCACAATCTGATGCCTCTGTTGAGACAGTTCCTAGTACTGAGGGGCAGACTGAATTAGCTCACTTATTAGCAAAGGATCTGGAAGAATTAGGTTTGGTTGATATCAGTGTGGATGAGCATTCAATTGTCTATGGCACTTTAGAGGGAAATGCAGATGGTCCGGTGGTAGGTTTTGTATCCCACCTCGATACAGTTGATGTTTCCTTAAGTCCAGATGTTCATCCTCAGGTAGTCCATTATGAGGGTGGTGATGTACTGATTAATAAGGAACACAATATTTATATCCGTTTAAAGGATCATCCTGAGCTTAACAGTTACGTTGGAGAGGATATCATCTTTTCTGATGGCACATCTGTTCTAGGTGCAGATAACAAATCTGCTATGTCTAACATTATGACTGCTCTGACTGTTTTGCACGAAAACAGAAATTTCAAACATCCAACAATAAAGGTGGCATTTGTTCCTGATGAGGAAATCGGCCTTAAAGGCTCAAAACTTATGGATTTGAACAAATTCAAAGTTGATTATGCCTATACTATCGACAGCTGTTCTTTAGGTGAAGTTGTTTATGAGACATTTAATGCTGGCTCTGTATTGATCAAAATCAAAGGAGTATCTGCTCATCCAATGTCATCTAAGGGTGTACTGGTAAATCCTCTTTTAGTTGCTCATGATTTTATTTCTATGTTTGACAGACATCAGACTCCAGAATGGACTGCAGACAAGGAAGGCTATTGGTGGTTTACAGGAATTGAAGCAGATCCTCTTTACTGTACTCTAAAAATGAATATCAGAGATCATGACAAGTCTCGTTATGAGTGGAGAAAAGAAGAGGTTTCTGCAAATATAGAAAAGTTAAGAAAGCTCCATCCTAGAGCAGAGATAAGCTGTAAAATCAGCGATACTTATGAAAACATTGCAAATAATGTAACCAGAGATGATAAACCTGTTGCCTTAATATATAAAGCATTCGACGAGCTTGGCATTAAAGCAAAGACTTATGCAATGAGAGGGGGTACTGATGGTTCTGCCTTATCAGTGAGAGGTGTCGTAACACCTAACTACTTTACAGGTGCACATAACTTTCATTCCTATGCTGAGTTCTTACCTTTAAATGCATTTGAAAAGTCACTCAATGTGACCTTAAAGTTAATCGAACTGTCTTGCAACAGTTAGCTTAATGGAATTCAATTCAGAGGAGAAAAACTCTGAATTGTTCCAACTGAATTGCTCTACTTTAATGGTCCTATAAGCTTCATGTAACAGTTCTTACAGTCAAATTCCAATCTGAATTTAGCTTTTCCTATTACAAGGAAAAGATCCTGTGCTTTAACCCTGTGTCTCTTTGGACAGAGATTAAAACAGTATCTTAAGCAATGCTTGGAAGTAAGTACGCAGACCTCATCATGATTGCTTTCTTTTTCATAAGCATATGCAATAATTTGTGCCCCGTGATTTTTGTAAAATTCTAGAGCTGTTTCATTATAGATGTTAGCCATGAAACCTAAATGCTGTTCCTTTTCAGGTAACATTGGAGCGTTTTTAAAGTTGTGAGCTACCTCTTTCCTCTTTTCAGTTTTGATTTTATTTAGCTTTTCAATGAATTTTCTTCTGAGATTATTCAGCGTACTCTGAGGAACAAAATAATTGGAAGTTAGTTTTATTTCAAGATGCTCAAGAGTATAGACGCTATCACCTAATCGTCCTATTTTTGATGAAATATTAGCTTTGAGCTTGTTAAGATCATTAGCTTTTTGCTTATCTTCAAGTGGGATTTCTACACTTGTTTTAGTATTTGTCTCATCTATACCGGAGAGCACAATGCCATTTTCATTTTCGCTGTAGGTAAGATTAAGATTTAACCTTCTTTGAGATGATTTTCCCGCTAAAGATTTTTCAAATTCGGCATCTTTGTTTCTGTAAAATACTGTTCCCGGTTTTATAAAAGGTATCTCCTGGAATATTTCTGCAGTACTAGGATCTTTTAGTGTGCTTATTCTAAATCCGTTTAATATTCCCTGATTGTCATAGTAGTTAAGAGAGTCTCCATTATGGATCACCGTATTTTTAAACAGAGAAAATGTCAGATCTCTATTTTTCTGCTTTAATAATTTACCGATCTTTTGTCCAACAAAACCAGGTGCATCGAAATTTGCATAATTATCTTTTCTTTCATGAAAATTATATTCTGTAAAACCACGATTAAAGCTTTTTGATACATCTGGAATGAAACTGGTGGTAGTAGTTCCGAATGAAGATTTCTGAAGGTCGTTTCTTTTGGCAATAATGGCGTCTATCTTTGTTCTGTAGTATGCAACCACATTTCTCACGTAGTTTTCTTCCTTTAATCTGCCTTCAATTTTAAAAGAACTGATACCCGCATCAATTAACTCTTCAAGATTCTGGCTTTGATTTAAATCCTTTAATGACAGTAGATATTTATCTTTAGCCAGAATATTTCCTTTACTGTCATACAAGCTCTGTGCAACTCGGCATAATTGAGCACATTCGCCGCGATTTGCACTGCGTCCAGTGATAGCAGCACTCAAATAACAGCGACCACTGATACCAACACATAAAGCTCCATGGATAAAGGCCTCTAACTTAACAGTCGTTTTTTCTCTAATTGATCTTATCTCGTTTACAGATAATTCTCTTGCTAAAACAACCTGTGAAAAACCAGCCTTTTCTAAGAACATAACCTTTTCAGGGGTAGAGTTGTCCTGCTGTGTACTTGCATGTATTTCAAGAGGTGGCAGAGGGCCGTTTATAAGTCCTAAGTCCTGGATGATAAGTGCATCAACTCCAGCATCATATAACATAAAAGTAAGATCACGGGCTTTATCAAGTTCACTGTCATCAAGAATAGTATTTATTGTGACATGCACCTTTACACCAAATAAATGTGCGTAGTCACACAGTTCTTTGATATCTTCAAGAGTGTTTGCTGCATTTACTCGAGCCCCAAATGAAGGACCTCCAATGTATACAGCGTCAGCTCCACTATCGATTGCGGCAAAACCGCAGGTCTTATTTTTAGCAGGTGCAAGTAATTCTATTCTTTTCATGAAAATATTAGAGATATAACCAGTTACATTAAAAAAGACGATACTTATTAAAATAATATCGGATTAATTGTTATCAAGAGCTTTGATTAAATCTTTAACAGTACAAACCTTAGCATAGATGTTGTTGATTATTGTAAGCTCGGCGTTATGCAGTTGCATAGTACCAGCCGCACAGGCATCTTCTGCAACAAAGACATTAAAGCTTTCATCAGACAGAGATCTTACTGTAGAAGATACGCATTGATCAGTAAAGATCCCAACGCAAACTACATTTTGTATTCCAAGATTACTTAGTATCAGTCTTAAGTTTGTTCCAGTAAGGGCACTGTCAGTTGTTTTGGTTACAATAATTTCATCATCTTTCGGGGCTATTTCGTTTATGATTTGACTGTCCTGTTCCTCAAGGCACATTAAAATATTGTTCCAGCCAGGCATCTTCTGGGATAGTGATCTGTCACGACCGTCCTTTAAATGACAGGCGATTCTAGCAAAGATGACATCCTGTTTATTCTTGCGAAACAGTTCTTCAAGTTTTTTAACATTGGGAATAACCGTTTCTTCCAATCTTAAGGAAAACTCGTCCCATCTGGGATCGGTATCCGCTAGCTTTGTGTATATATTCTGAAGATCTATGACCAACAGGGCTGTATTAGATTTTTTCAGACTGATTTTATGATGTGAAGAAGGGCAAACTTCGTAATAAAAAGAACAAAAGCTATTATTCATTGTAACCACCTTCTTCTGGAAATTTTAAAAGATACTGAATCTGCTCTGGTATATATATTTTAACAGATAAAAAACGCCTCTAATCAGATGACTAAAGGCGTTTTTCAGGCACTGCCTGTAATAGTGATACCAGAAAAAGTCTGGCAGTTTACAATCAGTAAGCAGATAGTTTCTGAAGATCTGCTTCAGTGGTATCATCACCTATAGTTATAAGTTCAGTACCTGTTAACTTGGCAAACAGTGCAATGTCTTCTCTTGTGAGGGCGGTTGAAACAACACTGTGGTGTGCGCCACCGGCGTAGCACCAGCCTTCAGTACCGATCCTAAAGTTAGGCTTGTGACGGTACATGATTCTTGCAACAGGTAAGTTTGGCATTGGTTTTGGCTGTTTTACAAGCTCAATGTCGGCACAGATGATTCTAAAGTGATCTCCCATATCAACCATGGTTACCTGTATGCCGTCACCTTCAACGCCATCGAAAATTAGACGTGCAGGATCCTCTTTTCCGCCAATACCCAAAGGAAGAACCTCAATCTCAGGTTTGTTCTTGGCAAAGTTAACTGGTACTTCAAGCATATGAGATGCCAACTCTAATTCCTCTCCAGAGGTTAAATCATATGTGTAGTCTTCAATGAAACCAGTAGCTCCCTTACGACCTTCTGACATCTTCATTAGAACAGCAGAGAAGGCTGAAATCTTGTAGTCACCTTCAGGACCGAATCCAATGCCTTTGCCCATAAGATTCTGAGCTGCAATACCAGGTAACTGTTTTAAACCATGCAGATCCTGGAAAGTGTCAGCAAATGCTCCAAGATTATTTGCCTTTAGGAATTTCTCAATTCCAACTTCGTATTTAGCCTGCTCACGAACTGCACCGATATTCTTAGTTTTCATGGTGTACTTTGAGGTGTACTCATCCATCTTTTTATCGATTTCCTGTTCGGTTACCCTGTTTATCTCATCAACCAGGTCGCCAATAGCAAAATAGTTACACTCCCAGCCGTATTTGATCTGTGATTCAACACGATCACCATCGGTAACGGCAACTTCGCGCATGTTGTTACCAAATGATGCCACCTTCAGATGTTTTGAGAAGTTGATTGCTTTTGCAACATCGATGAACTTTGAAATGCGCTCAACAACATCTTCATGCTCATAGAATCCTGCGACCACCTGATGTGGAATTCGTAATCTTGCAACTATAAATCCAAACTCTCTGTCACCGTGTGCAGCCTGATTTAAATTCATGAAATCCATATCAATAGAATCATATGGTAATTTTTCATTAGCCTGAGTGTGTAAGTGCAGAAGTGGTTTTCTTAATTCTTGCAGACCTTTAATCCACATCTTGGCAGGAGAGAATGTATGCATCCATGTCATAACACCAATACACTCGTCATCACAGCTGACCTTTCTCATGTCTTCTATACAGGTCTCTGAGTTAATTACAGTTGGCAACAGTTCAACAGTAACTTTGCCTTCAAACTGTTTGTTGAAGAAAGCTGTCATCTTGGCTGCGTCTTCGGCTACGTGTTTTAAGCACTCATCTCCATAAAGATCCTGAGAACCGACAACAAAATATAGCTTGTTCATAATTTCTTCCTTAAGAATTAGATGAATTTCAAAAGCCTCCATATAAATACGGAGGCAGATTTTTTTATTTGATTACGTGTATTGCCTGACGGTCAGCGAAGATTGCTACGAACATCAGGAACACCACACCCTGAATTAACTGCATTAACTGTGTGCTAAAGCCAATCATTGTTAAGCCACTACTCAGAACCACATACAGCAGTGAACCTACAATGAAGTTGTAGAAGCGAACCATTGCGCCTCCGGAAATAGGCATGCCACCTAATACCAGAGCAATCAGAATCTGAGTTTCTAACTGATTTCCACCAGATGAGGTTACAGAACCAACCTTGATACAACTGATGAATGCAGCAAAGCCTGTAATTGCACCTGACAGAACATATACAAAGAACTTGAGTCTGTCGGTGCGAATTCCTGAGAACATCGCTGCTTTTTCGCCAGCTCCGATAGCCTTTAAATGAGTTCCGAATTTTGTAAATGAGAAGAAGAACATTCCAATAACAACTACAACTACAGTACAGGTGATCTTAAATGAGGTGCTGTCCATGAGAATTAGTTCTGTATCACCAGCAACTGGTGCATTGGTGGTTAGGAACTTAATCAGTCCACGGAACAAGAACATTGTGCAGATAGTTACAATGAAGGATTTAATTTTTCTTCTGACGTAGAAATATCCGTTAATTGCTCCTATGGCAGCTCCGGTTAGAATACCTCCTATAATTGCAATGGTTATTCCATACTCAGAGAGTACACATATCACAATAGCCGATAGTCCTAAAATGGATCCCTGCGAGAAATCAAGACCACCCATGGTCATGATGAAGAATACGCCCATTGAAGCTATCATAATGACGTAAACCTGTGACATAGCCAGAGGTAAGTGACTTAAAAGTCTGCCGTGAGTTAAAAAGTTGAACAGGAAAAATACAATGATTAAACCTACGATTGGTAACAGAGTACGAACCAGTCTCATTGTGTGAAGCTTTTTGAGCTCCTGCTCTTTGTTTTTTAAAGCAACTGTATCTGACATAACGCAACTCCTTAAACCATCATTGAAATTAAGTTGTTTTCATTGAGTTCTCTAGAACGTGGAAGTTCGCCTTTAATAGCTCCGTCTTTCATAATAATGATACGGTCACACATTCCAATTAACTCCATCAGCTCCTCGGAAATCATGATGATTGATTTTCCTTCTTTTCTCATTTTGTCCATAAGCTGATAGATATCCTGCTTAACCTTGATATCAATACCACGGGTAGGACTGTCTAAAACAACTATGTCAGATCCTTTTCCAATCCATCTTGCAAGAACTACTTTCTGTTTGTTGCCGCCAGACAGCTCTGATACAAACTGGTCGGTGTTAACCATTTTTACGGACATTTCTTTTGCGAATGCTTTAGCAAAAGCTTTTATCTTTGCCCAGTTTAAAAATGGGGTTTTTTGAAGATTTAGCTTATCTAAAGATGGTAGAGCAATGTTATCCTGAATACTCTGATTCATAACTATTGACTCATTATCTCGGTCCTTAGAGGTATAGGCAATTGAGTTTGCAATAGCTGTTGGAATGTCATTGATATGTGTCCCGTTTGCAAGTACTACATCACCTTCTCTATCAAAGCTTGCGCCGAATATGGCTTTGCCTATTTCATGCATACCTGATTCAGACAAACCGCCAAATCCTAATATCTCACCTTTATGCAATTCAAAACTTACATTGTGAATACGGTTTGGAACAGTTACATTTTTTACAGAAAGCACAACCTCGTCTGATACCTTTTCATCATAATCTGTACGATAGTAAGCACCTGTAACCTCTCTTCCTACCATTAGCTTTTTCAGATCATCTTCAGTTACATCTTTACTTTTTACAGTGTCGATGTACTCACCGTCTCTTAAAATAGTGATAGTGTCAGATTTATCGAGAATTTCCGGTAGATCATGAGAAATGAAAATTACAGTATTTCCTTCATCACGAATTTTGTTCATGTGCTTGTAAAGTTCTTCTCGACCTTCCTGAGATAGAGCTGTTGTCGTTTCATCAATAACAACAATCTTAGGATGAAAGTAAGTGGCTTTTACAATTTCAATTAACTTTCTGTCCTCAAACTTATAATCATCCACTAAGGTTGAGGCCTTAATGTGTGTAAAACCATACTGCTTTAACAGAGAGTTGGCTTCGTCATTCATCGCTTTTGTGTTTCTGATGCCGTATTTGATGAATCGATCCTCATGCCCTAGAAAGATATTTTCAGCTACGGTCAGACCTGACAGGGTTCCTAACTCCTGAACAATAATTGAAACACCGTGGTTGTTTGCATCAACCTGATTCTTTGGATGGATCTCCTCACCATCAAGGATGAAGTGACCGGATTCCATTGGATAAATACCTGTCAGCATGTTGGTTAATGTTGATTTGCCAGAACCATTTTCACCAATTAGAGCATGAACTTCGCCCTTATTGATATTGAAAGAAACATTGTTCAATGCTCTGTTGATACCAAAGTGTTTGGTGATGTTCTTTACCTGTAATCTTATCTCGCTCATTTTGATTCTCCTTATTTAACGATTTCACCTTTTGTTACTTTGGTGGTTAAAGTGATGATAATGAGCAGTGCAAGACCCGTAATAACGTCTTGAATAGCTGTTGGAGCACCAAGTGAAATGAAGCCGAAGAAGATAATATTTACTATGAACTCGCCTAAAATAATGGCCTGCAGTGGAATTCCGTATTTCATGAAGGCAAGACCAAAGAAACATCCCATGGTTGGAACAAAGTTTCTGCTCATTGAAGCCATGCCGGTTACTGCAACCATTGAAGAACCATAGCTGATGGTCAAAACAGCCATTGCACCAAAGAATGCTCCTGACAGGATAAAAGCCAGAACTTTGAATTTATCAACATTGATACCCATGTTCTTTGCGACAAACTCATCAGAGCCGATTGCATAAGTATAAGTACCAAATTTTGTGTAGTTTAAGATGCCGTAGGCAATTATAAAGGTGATGATAGCTAGTATGATATTTCCTGGCATTTGACCAAGAGCGCGTAATGATGATGGTAATGTTTGTTCTACGCCACCTGCCATGTAGTTTGCAATTGATTCGTAAATCAGGGCTAAACCTGCAGTTACGATCATGGATGGAATTCTTAACTTTACATAGAAAAAGCCGTTACACAGTCCAACTAAAGCACCGGTTGCTATACTTCCTGCAACAAGGCCAAAATACCCCAGTTCAAAAGTTGTTGCTAACTGACAGCCTACAATTGCGGATAAAATAATGTTGGCACCGATAGAAAAATCGAACAGTCCCATATCCATAACAAAGTAGAAACCAATAGCTCCTACTGTTGCAATTAAACTTGCCTGGAAGTAGCTCAACAGGTTATTTGCAGATCCGAAATTATCTGGTGTCAAGATCTTAAAAACTAACCAAGAAAGAATTACAAGAGCAACAAGTACTATGTAACCTTTCGTTGCACCGGATAGATTTTTAATTCCAGTCATAATCATTTCCTTATGTTTGTGCGAATTTCAATAAAAATTGGAAAGCACTGTTTGTCTTTTGTATCGGTCTTTGCCTTGACCTTTAAAAGGTTTATAAGTATCTGTTTTGGTAGAGATTAAAGATAACTGTTAAAAAAAAGTTTCTACAAATTATTCTTATGTCACACAAAGTGAAGACACTTATATCTATTAAAAGAATAAATCTAAATTTTGATTATTTCATGCAAACGTTTGCGAAATTGTAACCTGCGCACAGTTTTTTTATAAAAAATGAATGCTTTTTTGATAATGATCTCAAAATTTGTGATGCTGTAAGTTTCATTAATTTCGATCAACAGGCTTTTTTAAGGGAATTGTGTTTGATATTAAATATTTTTTATGAAAGGTAATACAAGGAAAATAATGCACAATATTAAATCACTTATATTGATCAATATTTATATGAATAGTGAAAATAATTTTGTGAATTATTTTTAATAATTAAAAAATATTTCAAATGAAATTTAATTTGAAGATAATAACAGTTTGAAATTACATCAAAAATACTAAAAATGAAAATTTTATATTGAATCAAAATGTGAAAATTGTGATCACCGCATACGTTTGCGTTAAAAAATTCTCTATTATATATAGTATGAGTTTTAGAGATGCAATACAGAAATCTCGAGTCTCAGACAAAATCATCTTGCCTAACATTACATAAGGAATTGATTATGAAATTTACTTTAAAGAAGTTTGCTAAGGCATTTGCATGCACAGCAGTTGCTGCTGGTATTGCTTCATTTGCAAATACTGCATCTGCAATCGAAAATAGTGACATTAAAATTGGTGTGTCAATTTGGTCATCAACTGATGTTTTAGGCTCAGATTGTAAGAGAGTTCTTGATGAGGCTGCTAAGGCTTTGGGAGTAAAGGTTCAGTACGTTGACCAGGCTCACGTATCAGAGAAAGTTACCGCTTCTGTTGAGCAGCTTGTTGCTGCCGGCTGTCAGGGTATTATTATTTGTAACTCTTCTGATACAGAGATGACATCTGCCATTAAGACCGCAAACGACAATGAAGTATATTTAACTCAATTCTTCAGAATTATTTCAAAAGATGCAAGTCCATCAATTTACAAGTTTGCAGAGAAATCTCCTTATTATATAGGCGCTGTTCATGAGGATGAGCCTGATAATGGTGAGCACTTGGTAAACATTTTGTTGGATAAAGGCTGCAGAAACATCGGCTTAATCGGTTGGGAGCAGGGCGATGCAACATGGCTAGGCAGATGGGCAGGTTACAAAGCAGGTGTTGAGAAGTGGAATAAGACTCACCCAGATGACCAGGCAAAATTAACTGAGCCTCAGTATGCAGGTACATCTTCTGAAGGTGGTTCTAAAGCTGCTGAAGCATTAATGGCTGCAAATCCTAAACTTGATGCTTTAATTCCAGCAGGTGGTGGTGGAGATCCATTACAGGGTGCTATTGCTGCTGTAGAAAGAGCTGGCAAAACAGGCAAGATTGCAGTTGTTTCTACCGACTTTTTACCTGATTTAGGCGAGAGATTAAAGAATGGTTCTATGGCTGGTCAGTCAGGTGGTCATTACTGTGATCCTCTGATTGCATTCATGACTGTATATAATGCCATTAAGGGTAATTACAAAGACTTTGAAGGTAAGTTTGAAGATATTACTTTCCCTTATCTGTTTGTAGCATCACCTGAGGATTATCAGGGGTACGAGAAATATTTCGTAAAGCAGCTACCATTTACAGATCAGGAATTAGTTGACATGTCCAACTTATCTCTTGAAGGCTTAAAGGAGGCTGCAACTAAGATCTCTATCGAAGATGCTGCAGCTCGTTTTGGAAAATAGCCAAGAAAAAAGATAACAAGAAATTTAAGAAAGGGGATTGTCCTGAGGATAATCCTCTTTTTTGATCTTTTTACAATTCGAATGAAAATTTAACAGAAAAATCACAATATACGAATAAGCTGTTTACATTCCACTTATATATTTACCTCATCAATTGGAATTATTGAGGTTTATATGAATAGGAAATTTGTTACAGTTTTAAGTTTAGCTTTGGCAACCGCTATTGTTGGTAATGCAAATGCAGCAGAAGATATTTATAACAGAGAAGCCGTAGGAAATATTACAGTTACTGGTGGCGCTTCTCGTATTCACGGTGATATGAATGCAATGTACGAGAGCCAGATTAAGTTAGCCAAAAAAGAACACGCTAAGAATGTTATTCTTTTAATCGGTGACGGTATGGGCGATAGTGAAATTACTGCTGCCCGTAATTATGCTCACGGTGCTGGTGGTTATTTTCCTGGAATTGATGCACTGCCATTTTCAGGGCAGTACACACATTATTCTTTAAATAAAGAAACACATCTTCCTGATTATGTAACTGATTCAGCAGCATCTGGTACAGCTTGGTCAACAGGCACTAAGTCATACAACGGCGCAATCGGCGTTGATCTTGATGGTAAGCCAGTTACTTCAATTATTGAATTAGCTAAAAAGAAGGGGTTGGCAACAGGTGATATTACTACATCAGAAATACAGGATGCCACACCTGCTGCTCAGATCGCTCACGTTACTCAGAGAAAGTGCTATGGTCCTAAAGCAACTGCAGAGAAGTGCCCTTCAAATCTGTTAGAAAATGGCGGCTTAGGCTCAATTTCTGAGCAGATAATTAAGACAAGAGCAGATGTTACTTTAGGTGGTGGTATGACCACTTTCGAAGAGAAGGCAACTTATGGTAAATATAAAGGTAAGACTTTATTAGAACAGGCTAAGGAAGAAGGTTACACAATCGTAACAAATGCTGATGAGTTACAGTCAGTTTCAAATGCTGACCAGAAAAAACCTGTTTTAGGTTTATTTGCACCAGGTAATATGCCTGTAAGATTAAAAGGTCCACAGGCTTCTTTCCATGGTAACCTGGACAGACCTGCTGTTAAGTGCGAAGTTAACAAGGAGCGTACAGCTTCAATTCCTAAGTTAGCTGATATGACCAAGAAGACAATTGATCTGTTAAAGACTAATAAGAACGGTTTCTTCCTGCAGGTTGAAGGTGCTTCAATCGATAAGCAGGCTCACAAGAATAATCCTTGTGGTCAGTTTGGTGAAACAATGGACTTGGATGAGGCTGTACAGGTTGCATTAGACTTTGCCAAAAAAGATGGCAACACCCTGGTTATCGTAACTGCAGATCATTCTCACGCAACTCAGATTGTTTATCCAAATGCAAAGGCTCCTGGTTATACTCAGGCTGTTATTACAGCTGATGGAGCCCCAATGACCATTTCATATGGTAATTCTGAAGATGTTAATGATGCGGGTCATACAGGTTCACAGTTAAGAGTTGCAGCATACGGTCCTGGAGCTCTGAACATCATGGGGTTAACTGATCAGACTGATTTATTTAAGACTATTACCAAAGTTTTACAGTTAAAGAAGTAAAAAGGTCATTCTAATTGCATATCAAAGCGCTACTTATGTAGCGCTTTATTTTGCCATAAGGCAATCACCACATACGACTCTATCATGCTGATGAAAAAATTTTCTATAAACGGCAATCATGAAATCTGAAAAGTCATGTGCTAATGGAGAATCAGAATAGTGTAGTGCAGACATTGCTACAATGCCAGTATTCAATAAAGAGATATGATTAGTGAAAAAATAAGACCTCAACAAGAGCGTCTTGTGAGGCCTTAATGAATTGAAACTGTTTTATGTTTTACTGATTATCCGAATTTGATACCAAATAACTGTGTGATCATAATCAGCAGAATTAAAACAGGGATGATGTATCTTACAAGGATCTTGAAAGGTATAATCCATGCAAACTTAACCTTTCCGTAAGATGTTAACTCTGACCATAACTGTCTTGTGGTCATCTTCCAACCGACGAACAGAGCTGCGCCCATTCCGGTTAAAGGTAATATAAGTTTTGCTGTTACATAGTCTAGGAAATCAAAGAAGTTCATTCCAAAGAAGATTGGATCTGACCATGGTCCCATGGATAATGAAGCTCCGCATCCGATTACAAAAGCTGAAATTGAGACAATAGTTGCCGCCTTGTGTCTTGACAGATTTGCTCTTTCAGCAATAAAAGCGGTTGAAACTTCATGTAAGAAGATACATGAAGTAATTGCTGCCATAAACAGAATTACGTAGAAAGCTGTTGGAATGAGCCATCCGAAGAAAGGAAGTGACTGCAATGCTGAATTGAACACGTTTGGTAATGAAATGAATACCAAACCAGCTCCTGCTGAAGGTTCCATCCCCTGAACAGAGAAAACTGCAGGGAAGATGATCATGCCTGCCATGATGGCAACAAAAGTGTCAATTAAACCTACAGATAAAGCTGTCCTGTTTAAGTTTACATCTCTTCTGAAATATGATGCGTAGGTAACAAGTCCCATTCCTAAAGAGAATGAGTAGAAACATTGTCCTAAAGCAGATAAACACACATCAGGAGTAATTGCACTGAAATCAGGGTTGAAGAGGAATTTATAGCCTTCTGCAGCACCAGGCATGGTAGCTGCAAAAACTACAAGCATGATCATGATAATGAATAATGCTGGTACTAAAAGCTTTGAAGATCTCTCAATTCCTTTCTGGACGCCAGACACGATAACATAATGCATGATACCTATGACAATGGCTAAGCATACAATAGGTTTCCAAGGATTTGAAACAAAAGCGCCAAAGTGATTAGCAAATTCATTTGATCCATCAGTATTAACAATCTGACCGAGGCATACGAAATTTCCAGAAATTGCATCCCAGACGTAGTAAACAACCCAACCTACAACTACGTTGTAGTAGCAGAAGATAGTGAATGCAACCAAAACTGAAGCGACACCAATGAATTTCCAGTGAGCATTTGGTGCTAAAACACTGTATGCATTTCCGACGTTTGCTCTGGCATGACGACCAATTGCAAATTCTGAAATTAAAAGAGGTATACCAAAAATAAAAATGATTGCCACGTATACCAGTAAGAAAGCTGCTCCACCTTCTTCACCGGCCTGAGTTGGAAATCTCCAAATATTGCCTAAACCTACGGCTGAACCAGCTGCAGCCAGCAGACCTCCAATTTTTGAGGCAAAACCTATTCTATTATTACTATTCATAGAATTTCCTAAAATTTATACTGATCTTGTTTTATAAGATCGCTCTCATTCTGTGCGCAATATTATATCAAGAAAACTCGATATTTAAAAAGACGCATAAACAGTGTGTTTTATGCACTAAATGTGTAGAATATTAAACAAAAAAGGAATGTTCTAAAACATTCCTTCTTGCACCACAGCGTCAATAAAAGTAAATCTTCTGTGTTAAAGCCCAAGTTCAGGCTTAATCATTTTGCACCATTCCTTGATCCTCTCATCTGTGAGTTCAGACTGATTGTCTTCATCAATTGCAAGACCTACAAAATGATCATGATCTAAAAGGGGGAGAGGACTTGTAAAATCGTAGCCCTGAGTAGGCCAGAATCCTATAAACTTTGCTCCACGGTACTGGAAAGTTTCATAAAGCATACCCATTCCGTCCAGGAATGTGTCAGGGTAGCCAACCTGATCTCCTGTTCCAAAGAGAGCTACTGTTTTTCCTGTAAAATCCATCTTCTGCAGTTTTGGCATGAAAGCATCCCAATCTTCCTGAAGCTCACCTATACTCCAGGTTGAAGTCCCTATGATAAGTTTCTTATAGTTTTCCATCTTGTCGCCGTCTTTGCAGATGTTATATAAATCAACTTTGTCAGCGCCAAGCTCATTTACAATTTTTTGTGCTACAGTTCCAGTAACACCAGTATATGTGCCATAAAATAAAGCGACGTCTTTCATTTTCTAATTAACCCTATCACGAATAACTGCGCATATTATATTTGTAATTTATAACGTACATTGACTAGTTGCTAACCTTTATCATCTTTATTTAATTTTCTTTGATACAAGATCCAAATATAGGAAAATATACACATAGATATAAATTTGTATAACAAAAGCAGGCAGTTTTATGGTGGACTTTATAGTTGATGAGAGTAAGTTTCTTTTAAGTGATGAAGAAAACATTTCGATTTTTGAAAATGGTTTTACCTTACCTTGTGGAATAACTATCGGTGATAAAGAGGATGAATCTGACTGTTGGGAACTGTATTTAAGTGAAGATGGAAATTATTACATTCTTGCAGTCGATAAAAAACTTCATGACAATTGGGTAAAATCATCTCTTTTAGAAGAAAATGTGTTTCAGAAAGAAATAATAAACAATAATGAAATTTACTTACTGTTTAGCCCAACGTCACACAGATTTTGCAGATTAACCAACGTAAGAGTTAATAAATCAAAACGCTACGCTTTGTCTTTGTTCAGTGCCTTTTCAAATACAAGATCTCATGATCTGGACATCAATTTGCGTGATGGTATTTATTATGAGTTTCGTTCAGTGATTTTACCAACTTACTCTTTAATAGGTAAGGTCTCAGACAGAGCTTTATTCAGTAATGCATTAAGAAGTGCTACCGATACTGAAGATTTAACTGCACCTGATGGTTTAAATGATTCATTGTCTTTTGGTTATGTGAAAAACATTCTAAAAAACAAATCATTTGAAGATGTAATGACTTCTCCTCTTTTACAATCTGGTGAAATTGCTGATGACTTTTTGATGTTGGGTAAAAAGAATTCACTTGTAACTGGTCCTCTTATTTTAAGGGAACACTATCAGGTTTTTGATACTACCTCTGACAGTTACATTCTTTTAATGGACAGCTTATGGGCTGAAGCTCTGATGTCATCAAGTCTGATAAACCAGATCGCATTAAATTCCCTCCCTTTATTTGGAAGAAAATATTACTTTTTATCTTTTAAAAAGAAATTTGCACTTGAAAATATGAATGATCGTCAATTTGCAATAAACAGGCATGACGCTTTTGAACTGGCTATTGCAATAAAAAGAACCAGAAACATACTAAAGAATTGTGATTTACGGAACTCTCTGTATGTTCAGCAATTAGGAATTTTACTGCCTGAGGTTTTTACAAAGAGTGAAGATAAAAACGATGAAAACTTATTAAGATCTTGTTTGCAGAACGGACCTTTTGCAACAAGTCCTTTTTTAAATGATGTAAATGAAAGTTTGGTGAATGCTCTTAATTAGTATTGGCAATATGGTGTGACAACACATTTGATTGTCATAAAAAAAAGGTAATCCGAGAGGATTACCTTTTTTGTAGAAACAGTTTTAGATTAAATCTTCAACTGTTCATTCAGTTCTTTATCATGCTCTTCTGATTTTTTCATTTTTTCTTCTGCAGGCACATATTTTGTAAAGTATCTCATTACTAAAACGAAGAATACAGGAACATAGAAAATTGCCAGTACAGTTGCGGTTAACATACCACCGATAACGCAGAAACCAATTTCATTTCGGCCTGCTGCACCAGCACCAGAACTCAGTGCCAGAGGTGTAACACCTAAAATAAATGCCATTGAAGTCATTAAAATAGGACGGAAACGGATCTTAGATGCATGTATAACGGCTTCTGTTAATCTTTCTCCTCTATCGTATAGATCCTTTGCGAACTCAACAATAAGGATCGCATTCTTTGCTGCTAAACCTACAGTGGTTAACAGACCAACCTGGAAGTATACGTCATTTGAAAGAACAGTCTTTACAGGAACATACTGTGTAATCATAGCTGCTAAAATAGCACCAATAATTCCTAATGGTACAACTAGCATTACGGCAAAAGGAATTGACCAGCTCTCATACAGAGCAGCAAGTGATAAGAACACAACTAGCAAAGAAACCAGATACAGCATTGGACCTTGAGAACCGGCAAGCTGCTCCTGATATGAAACACCATACCATGAGATGCCATAGCCAGGAGGTAATACTTCGTCGGCAATTCTCTGCATCTCATTCATTGCCTGACCTGAAGATATACCTGGAGCTGCTGAACCCTGAATTTCAACAGCACTTAGACCGTTGAAACGTTCTAGTCGAGGTGAACCATAGCTCCACTCTGTGGTTACAAAGGCACTGAAAGGAACCATTTTACCAGTGTTACTCTTGACGTACCACTTTTTCAGATCGTTTTCGGTCATACGATCTTTTGCCATACCCTGAACGTACACTTTTTTAACACGGTTCCTATCCATGAAGTTGTCAATGTAAGCTGAACCCCATGCAACAGAGAACGTATTGTTGATGTCAGATGGTGAAAGACCTAAAGACATTGCTTTTTCATAGTCAATTTTGATCTTTAACTGAGGAGTGTCATCCATACCGTTAGCGCGAACCTGTGTTAACAGTGGTGACTGAGATGCTGCGTAAATGTACTGATTGCGTACCTTCATGAGTTCATCATGACCATTAGAGCCCTGATCTACAAGGTACAAATCAAAACCGTTAGCTGTGCCAAGTTCAGGAATTGCAGGAATGTTAAAAGCAAATGCCAAACCGTCTCTGATACCTCCTAACAGAGGCATGTATGCTCGATTGGATATTGCATCAGCATGCTGTTCTGCATTTGTTCTTTCAGACCAGTCCTTTAATTTGATGAACCCCATACCGGCATTCTGACCTTGTCCTGCAAATGAGAAACCAGATACAGTCATAATGCTGTAGACGTCGTTCTTTTCGGCTGTTTCAAAGTACTGTCTTACCTGTTTTAGAACTCCGTCAGTTTTTTCAAGGGTAGAACCAGCAGGTAGTGAAACCATGGTCATCAACACACCCTGATCTTCACTTGGCAAGAATGCTGTAGGAATTCTTGTAAAGCAGAATACTAAAGCAACACAGATTGCAACATAGTAAACAAGATAGCGACCAATTCTCTTTACGATTACTTTTACTTTTTCCTGATACTTTTCTGAAATATAGGCAAAGAATCTATTCCAGAGAGTTAATAGCTTTCTGACAGGAGAATAGAGTCTGTCAAAACGGCTATTTAAAACGCTGAACCATGACTTTTTCTTATCTTCTTTTGCATTTGGAGGTAAAAGTATGGTTGCACAAAGTGCAGGTGTAAGAATAATCGCAATCGCTACAGACAGTACCATGGCAGAAACGATAGTAATTGAGAACTGTCTGTAAATAATACCAGTTGAACCTCCAAAGAAAGCCATTGGAATGAATACTGCGGACAGAACCAAAGCAATACCGATAAGAGCACCTGTGATTTCATCCATAGATTTTATTGTAGCCTGCTTTGGTGTCAGGTTTGGTTCTTCGTGAAGAATACGTTCCACGTTCTCTACAACAACGATAGCGTCGTCAACAAGCAGACCAATTGCCAGAACTAAGCCGAACATGGTCAGTGTATTGATAGAGAATCCACATACTTGCATAATTGCAAAGGTACCTAATAGAACAACAGGAACTGTAATAGATGGTATCAGTGTTGCTCTAAAGTTCTGCAGGAACAGATACATGATGAATACAACTAGAATAATAGCTTCTATCAGAGTGTGGAAAACTTCGTTGATAGAAACCTGAATAAATTCAGTTGTGTCATAAGGGTAGGTTGTTTCAACCCACTCAGGGAAATAAGGCTTTAACTTGTCAATTTCTGCTTTAACTCTCTTTGCAGTATCCAGAGCGTTTGCTCCAGATGAAAGTCTCACAGCTAAGCCTGAACAAGCTCTTCCGTTATAATTTGCGTGAGCATTGTAGTACTCTGCTCCCAATTCAACAGTACCAATATCCTTTAAGTAGACTTTTGTACCATCCTGGTTAACTCTTAACAGAATATTCTGAAACTGCTCCACATTTTCAAGACGTTTCTGACCTGTGATTGTGTATGCGTACATCTGACCAGGAACGGCAGGCATTCCACCAAGAGAACCATAAGTTACCTGAGCGTTTTGAGCCTGTATTGCAGCTAAGACTTCACCTGCAGATAGCGCGTAGTTTGCTAGTTTTTTTGGATCAACCCAAACACGCATTGCGTACTTTGCGCCGAATACCTGTAAAGAGCCTACGCCTTTAACACGGGCTAAAGGTTCTTTTAAGTTAGACTCAATGTAGTCAGATAAGTCGTCAGAAGTATGTTTATCATCTTTTGTTACCAAAGAGGCAACTAAAAGGAAAGCATCTGTAGACTTTGATACATCAACACCATTCTGCTGAACTGTGGTAGGTAACTGAGATTGTGTTTGCTGCATCTTATTCTGAACCTGAACCTGTGCAATATCAGCATTTGTTCCTGGTTCAAAGGTGATTACAATTCTTGCATTACCAAATGAGTCTGAAGTTGAACTCATATACATGTATCCATCCAGACCGGTCATGTTCTGTTCGATGATCTGTGTTACAGATCTTTCAACAGTTGCAGCATCAGCACCAGGATATGATGCATCAATGGATACTGATGGAGGTGCAATTGTAGGATATTGTGAAACAGGTAATGTGCTTACAGAAAACAAACCCGCAAGCATAATACAGATCGCAATCACCCAAGCAAAAATTGGACGATTGATAAAAAAGCGAGCCATTATTTATTTTCCTCGTTATTACTTAGAAGCTGGGGCCTGCTGTTTGGCATTTGGATCGATAGGAACTACAGGAGCTCCTTCGCGGATCTTTTGTATGTTGCTGGTAATGACTTTATCTCCAACTTTGATTCCGTCAGATACAACAAAATACTTTTCATACTCGTAGCTTAATTTTACGTTGCGTCTAGCTACCATACCCTTATCATCAATGATATATACGTAGGTAACTCCGTTTGCTTCCCTCTGAACGCCATTAGCAATAACCACAGTCGCATTTGGAAGAATACCCTGATTAATATCACCTCTTAAGAATATCCCTGGTAAAAGAACACCATCTGGATTTGGAACAATTGCTCTTAAGTTGACCATTCCTGTTGTTTCATCAACGCTGACTTCTGCAAACTCAATGGTTCCTTCCTGTGAATACTTAGAACCATCTGAGAAGTAAAATTCAACTTTTGCTTTGCCATCGTTTAACAGTTTTCCTTCGGTCAGGTTTCTCTTCAATGCGAGATGATCCTCGGCGCTCTGACCTAAATCAACATACATAGGATCCATCTGCTGGATAGTTGTCAGTGCAGTTGCCTGTCCAGCTGATACTAAGGCACCTTCTGTTACATTAGAACGATTTATTGTGCCTGAGATTGGAGCGTATACTTTAGTGTATGCAAGATCAATATTTGCTTTGCTTAAGGAGGCTTCAGCAGATCTTACAGATGCCTTTGCACTCAAGAAGGAAGCCTGTGCATCATCGTAATCCTGTTTACTTACAGCTTTTTGCTCTAACAGCCTAGTATATCTTTCTGCTCTTAACTGAGTTGTGTGAAGGTTGGCTTTTGCACTTGCCAGACTTGCTTCTGCACTTTTTACATTTGCTTCATAAACAGAAGGATCAATCTGATACAGCTGTTGTCCCTGCTTTACAGTTGAACCTTCGGTAAACAATCTCTTTTGTAAAATTCCTGATACCTGAGGTCTAACTTCAGCTTTACGAGTTGGTGTTGCTCTACCTGTAAGGTGTGAAATTACTGGAATTTTTTCTGTTTTAACAGTAAAAACATCTACGGGCATAGCTCCATGCTGTTGCTGAGGCTGCTCATCGCAGGCTGATAGCAGTAAAACGGATGCAACTGCAACTGTTGAAAGAATATATTTGTTAGATTTAAACAATGACATTTATTGGTTCCTTCGATGCATCGAAATATTTAAAATCTTTGTATCTACATTAAAATCTGAATTGCTCAACACTGAATAAAACAAATATCTTTATTCGAAAACAACCAGTTTTCTTTCTATCTTTGTCACCAAATAGATTTCAGAATGTATCAGCAGTCTTTTACAATCTGACTGAATGTGAGCAACTCTACATTATCTTATAAATAAAAGTGTTGTGTAATGGTCAATTTTTAGATATTTGTATGTATGTTTGGAATAATTGTTAACAGTTATCTTAATTAAGTAGATACGCCCTAATATTACCAAAAATATCAGATGTAAAAACAGCACTTTTATCTGCAAACATCTGTTTTTTTCATCAAAAATTGCATAATAATAATTTTTTTATTTGATTTTGTTTTGTATTTCACATTTTTGTATTAACATTCTTGTATGTATGTTAAACAGTGAAGGTTGCTGCTATGCCAAGAAGAACTCATGAAGACTCTCAGGAAACAAAAAAGAATATTCTGGCCAGTGCTCAAAGGTTGTTTACAAGACGAGGTTTTGAAAGAACAAGCTTATCTGATATCGCAAAATACGCGGGTGTAACCAGAGGCGCCATTTATTGGCATTTTGAGAATAAAGAAGAGTTACTGCTGTGCTTAGTTGATTCGTTGGAGCAGGATCAGTTTTCTTTGAATTTATTAAATGATGCTTGTGATGTTAATGAGCCTAATCCTTTAGGTAAATTCAAGTCTTGGCTGGAGGGAATAGTTGAAGATCAAAACATAAAGTTTATGAACTCTCCGTTTATGTCGATGATGATCGCAATAATGAACGGCTCTTCAGGAAATCAGTCTTTAAGAGATAAATTTTTAAAAAAGAATACTCAGAGGCATGAGTGTTTTGCGATGATTTTAAAGAATGCAATTGCAAAAAGGCAACTTCCTATAGATCTTGATATTATGGCGGCTGTTGAGCATTTAGGTATCTTTTTTATTGGATACATGCACCAGACAAGAATGAACCTCGCTGATGAAATTAAAAAGAACTTTTCATTCTATGTAGACTTGGAACTGGCAACAATAAGCCATATAACCAAAGATTCTTTGAACAAATAACTCAATCCTAATAATTTTAGGATTGAGTCTTTGGAATTATTCAGATTCAACAAAGTCATCCTCTTTGATGGTTCCATCTGGATTTAATCCAACTGAGGCTGCGTCTATACCTTTTTCTGCGACTATAGGGGCAGTCTTTGGTAGTGGTCTTGGCCTTTTGCTCTTATCAACGGCAACGTATGTATAGTTGGCTTCTGTTACTAAATGGCGTTCAGCGTGCTCATTTGTTTCGCTTTCAATAAGTTTCTTTACCCAGATCTCAAGATGAATTTTTAAGGATGTGTGGCCTACATGAATACATTTTCCATAACAGCAAACAACATCACCAACACTGACCGGCTTTAAAAAAGACATTCCTTCAACTGCAGCTGTTACAACTCGACCGTTAGCAATTTCTCTTGCCAGTATGGCTCCAGAAATATCCATCTGAGACATAATCCATCCGCCAAAAATATCTCCTGCAGGATTCGTATCTCCAGGCATTGCCAAAGTTCTTAACAAAAGATTTCCTATAGGTGGATGAACTCTTTTTGCAGTATTTTCTTTCATACTTTGTTCCATAAAATTCTTTGCTACCATTGTATAATGGTTCAAGTATACATCATCAGAAAACGTAACAAGCGACTAAAAAAATGCAACAGACTCAAATTGATTTTGAAAAACAGCAGGAACATCTAAAAAATGTTTCCAGAACTTTTGCTTTAACAATCCCAATGTTGCCAGAATCTCTTATTGATTACATATCCAATGCTTATTTACTGTGCAGAATAGCGGATACTGTTGAAGATGATCCGATTGCTCAAACAAATCAGAAAATTGCTTGGTTAATTTCTTTTGCTCAATTCTGTTCTAATGATTTTTCTGATGATATGCAGTTGCTGTCTTTGCATAAACAAGCTGTTGATCTTGTTCAAAAGGGAGCTAAAAATACTGAATTTGAACTTATCAAAGATATGCAAGGGGTGATTACCAGAACCCGTTCTTTTCCCCGCAAAGTTCAGATGATTCTGTCCAAGGGAGTTTCAATACTCAGTTATGGTATGGCCAAATCGCTTCAGGGGCTGAACATCAAAACTGTTGATGATGTTGACAAGTACTGTTATTACGTTGCAGGTGTAGTTGGTGAACTGCTTGCAGCTCTCTTCTGTGAGTATAACCACTCAATTGACAAACACTCCCTGATGATTTTGTCAGTAAGTTTCGGCGAAGGTCTTCAGCTTACTAATATCCTAAAAGACAGAGTTGAGGATAAAAGTCGAAATGTGAGTTTTTTACCTGAAGTTGCTGCATCTGAATACAGAAAAATGGTCGAGTACTATACTTCTCTTTGTCAGGGGCACCTGGATGATGCTTTAGCTTTTATATGCAAACTCCCTTCAGGAGAATATGGGATCAGACTATTCTGTTTACTTAACATAGCAATGGCGACGGCTACATTAAAGCTCATTTCAAAATCAGATCTGTTTGATGAAAAGAAACCTAAAATAAGCAGAAACAAAGTAAAATTTCTTTATATTCTGAGTAAGATCTGTGCCAAAAGTAATTTTCTAACAGTGTGCTTCTTTAAGATTTTAAGTCACGGTGTTAAAAGAGAAAGAAGAAGTGCGCTTGAACTTAGAAATAAGGTTTCATGCTGGGAGCAAAAAATATCAGATTTTTCTTTTTCTGATAAGGATTAGTGTTTTCTAACTTACAGGAAAGAATGTGTTTTGTGCTGATAGTGTTTGGCTTTAATTGACAAATTATTAAGTGCGATGAATAATTTTGCTCAGTAATCATTTGTATAAAATAGGATAGAAAATCGTATGTTTAAATTTCTTGGTAAAGTAGTTGCCTTGTCTATATTGTCAATTTTTTTTATTTCAGGTGCTCAGGCACGCGATTATAAAGAAGGGCAGGATTACGAAATCAGAGCAGCAAATAAAACTGTTGAACCTGAAATAAGAGAGTTCTTTTCTTTCTTTTGCTCTCACTGTTTTGCTATGGAAAAACCCTTTTCAAAGATGGCAGATTTTTTCAAAGACAGGGTAAAGTTTATTGTTAATCCTGTAGGTTTACTCGGTGGAGATATAGGAGTTGAATCACAGAAGGCTTACGCTGTAGCTATAAACCTGGAAATAGAAGATGAAGTAAAAGAGGAACTTTTCAATAGGATCCATGTAAAACAGGAAATTCCTGAGGATCATGATTATTTTGTCGGACTGTTTGAAAGCTTAGGTGTTCCTGCAGAGAAATATGAACAGCTCTATAAATCTTTTGTAACTCAGGCAAAAGTATCTGAATATGATAAACATACTCAAGATATGAAAATAGATGCGGTCCCTGAAATAGTTGTTAATGGTAAGTATCTTGTTAAAAGCGATAATCTTGAATCTATTGAGGATTATGAGTCTTTAGTATCTTATCTTTTAACCCTTCCTTGATAATTAGTTAAAAAAACACGGATCCTGCTTTTAAATCAGGATCCTGTGCTAATCAACAGCATTATGTTTCTACTGTTTTAATTTACTCTGTTCGTAGTCTGAATGCATTTTATCCAATAACTTATCTTTTTGGTCCCACAGCTCTCTTACAAACATGGTGAATTCATGCTTATACTGTTTGTCTTCTAAATAATTGCCTTCAAGTTCAGGAGTTTTCTTCATAATTTCAACATTTACGTAAACATTTTTTACTCTTCCTTTTAACATATCTACAAAAGCTTTCTTCTGATTGTCAGGATAGTAAAAAGTATTATTGAAAATGTAATCGACTTTATTTCCAATCTCGCTTAAAGCGACACCTAATGAAGCAACTTTTGGTGGCAGCAGATGCTTGTACGGAGAGCGGGCTTTCTTAGCTTTTTCTTCAGTATAGCGGCTGCCTTCAGCAAAGTTGATTAATGTTGTAGGAAAATCGATTAGTCTCTTACAGGCTGCTCGGGTGGTTTCAATATCCTTTGTTCTTAATTTTGGATTCTTTAACAGTTTCTCCTTAGGATAACGTCTCAGGAACGGCATACCTAAGGCATAGCAGGCAAGACCTGCAAAGGGAATGTAAATTAAAGAATGTTTCATGAAAAACTTTGTGGTTGGCACATTTCCTTTGTATACACAACCAATAAAAAGAATATCTAACCAACTGATGTGATTGCTTATGATGATACAAGACTTTTGTGTTGTTGGAAGCTTATCCCCTGTAATGTGCCATTTGATGTTATTGGTCAGTCTGATAATGACTCTGTTATCAAAAACCCAAATTTTGTAAAGGTAGTAGTTGCACTTATCTATGATAATTGCAACAAAACGGAAAGGTAGTAAGAATTTAAAAACACCTAAAACCATCATTGGAGTTGCAATAACAACTACATTAAGCGAAATCAGAATGCAATTTATAAATAATAAAATTGGACTAGGTAAAAAGGAAATCATTGAGTTTTGTTGCCTCACAAACCGATAAAATTGTGCTTATTGTAACAAGAAATTATACAAATAGTTATTTTTGCAAAAAATAGAACATAATATTAACTATGTTCCGTTTTTTGATATATAATCTAAAACATAAACTAGAGCAGAATTTGATTTGGCTAGATCAAAAAAATAGTTGTTCATAATAGTGATGCAATGGAATAACGCAATCATGAAAATGATAAAATCTGCTACTAGAACTACTGATAGCAGTAGCCCCTTTTATTTTATTTAGTTGAGGATTTAAAAATGAATTCAGACACTACCAAGTATATTTGGTTTAACGGCAAGATGGTTCCATGGGCAGATGCTAAGGTTCATGTTACAGCACACGCTCTTCATTATGGCTCTGCAGTGTTTGAAGGTATTAGAGCATATGCTACTAAGAATGGCCCTCAGATTTTTCGTTTAAAAGACCATATTGATCGTTTATTCAACTCAGCCAAGATTTATCGCTTCCCTGTTGCACAGACCAAGGAAGAGGTTATGGACGCCTGTAAGAAAGTTATCTCAGAGAACGGCCTTGAGTATGGATACATCCGACCATTAATTTTTATGGGCGAAGTTGGCTTAGGTGTTAAGTTCAAGAAGGGTGTAAATGCTGATGCTATGGTTTGCGCTTTACCATGGGGCGCTTACCTTGGTGAAGAAGGTATGAAGAAAGGTATTAAGGTTTGTGTTTCTTCTTGGAGACGTTTAGCTCCTGATACAATTCCTACAGAAGCAAAAGCAGCTGGCAACTATCTGTCATCAATTTTGATTGCAAATGAGTGTACCAATAATGGCTATACCGAGGCTATTGCACTTGATACAAACGGTTATGTTTCAGAAGGTTCTGGTGAGAACGTATTCTTTGTAAAGAATGGTGTTTTATATACTTCACCTAACACTTCAGGCCTGCTGCCAGGTATTACTCGTGATGCAGTAACTCGCGTTGCTCAGGATTTAGGTTACGAAGTTCGCTATCAGCCAATCCCTCGTGAAATGGTTTATCTGGCTGATGAAATGTTCTTCACAGGAACTGCTGCCGAAATTACTCCTATTGCTTCAGTTGATGGAATTGATGTGGGTTGTGGTTGCCGTGGTCCTATCACCGAGAAGTTACAGAAAGCATTCTTCGCTGTAGTAAGAGGTGAGACCGAAGATAAGTACGGTTGGTTAACTCCTGTAAATAAGTAAAATATTATTTACATAAAGACCCACACCTCAAAGATGTGGGTCTTTTATTACAATTCAAAATAACTACTAACAGAGCAAATCTTATTCAAAGACATTTTTATTTGTCTTAGTCTAGTTTATATAAAGGAATACTGCATATGTCTAATAATTACCGTTCAAAGGTTACCTATGAAGGCAAAATCATGGCAGGTGCCCGTGCATTATGGAAGGCTACCGGCGTAAAAGATGAGGATTTTGGTAAGCCTATTATTGCGGTTGCAAACTCTTTCACTCAGTTCGTTCCAGGTCATGTTCATTTACATGATGTTGGTCAGTTAGTAGTGAAGGAAATTGAAAAAGCTGGCGGTATTGCAAAAGAATTCAATACTATTGCAGTAGATGACGGTATTGCTATGGGTCACACTGGCATGCTTTATTCTTTACCAAGCAGAGACATCATTGCAGATTCTGTTGAGTACATGGTAAATGCTCATAAGGCTGATGCCCTCGTATGTATTTCTAACTGCGACAAGGTAACCCCTGGTATGTTAATGGCTTCAATGCGTTTGAACATACCTGTAATCTTTGTTTCCGGTGGTCCAATGGAAGCCGGACGTGTTAAAGGCTGTGACCATAAAGTTGATCTTATTGATGCAATGATTGTATCTGCAGAACCAAATGTTTCTGATGAAGAGGTTAACGCTGTAGAGTCAGCTGCCTGCCCAACATGCGGTTCATGTTCAGGTATGTTTACAGCAAACTCAATGAATTCTCTGACTGAGGCATTGGGACTGTCATTACCTGGAAACGGTTCTCTGGTTGCAACTCATGCTTTTAGAAAAGATCTTTTTGTAAAGGCAGCACATCGTATTGTAGAAATGGCAAAGGCTTATTACGAACACGGCGACAAGAGTGTTCTGCCTCGTTCAATTGCAACCAAAGATACCTTTGAAAACGCAATGAGCCTTGATATTGCAATGGGCGGTTCTACAAATACTGTTTTACATCTGTTAGCAGTTGCCCAAGAGGCAGGTGTTGACTTTACAATGGCTGATATCGATAGACTGTCTCGCAAAATTCCTCATATCTGCAAGATGTCACCTTCAACTCATGAGTGGCATATGGAAGATTTACATAATGCCGGCGGTATTATGAATATTATGGCTCAGCTGAAGAAGAATGGTCTTATTCACGAGAGCAGTAAGACCGTTTTAGGTATGACAATTGGTGAGCAGATCGATAAATACGATCTTGAAAAAACAGCAGATCCTGAAATCAGGAAGTTTTACAGCGCATGCGCTGGTGGTAAGTACAACATCACTGCTTTCTCACAGAACAATACAACTGATAAGTTGGATACAGACAGAACCTGTGGCTGTATTCACGATTTTGAGCATGCCTACTCAAAGGATGGTGGTTTAGCTGTACTTTACGGTAATCTAGCGATCAACGGCTGTATAGTAAAGACAGCTGGTGTTGATAAGTCAATACTTAAGTTTGTTGGACCTGCCAGAATCTTCGAAAGTCAGGAAGCTGGTGTAGAAGGTATTTTAGGCGGAAAGGTTAAAGCTGGCGACGTTGTTATTATTCGTTACGAAGGTCCAAGAGGCGGTCCTGGTATGCAGGAGATGCTATATCCTACTTCATACATTAAGTCTGTTGGTTTGGGAAAAGAATGTGCTCTGGTTACAGATGGTCGCTTCTCTGGTGGTTCATCAGGCCTTTCAATCGGCCACGTATCTCCAGAAGCAGCCAATGGCGGTAACATTGGTCTGTTAGAGGAAAACGATCTGATTGAAATTGATATTCCAAACCGTACCATCAGAATGGCAGTTAGCGATGAAGAACTGGCTAACAGAAGAAAAGCAATGGAAGCTAAGGGCAAGGATGCATGGCAGCCTGTAGGCAGAGACAGAGAGATCTCATTTGCACTAAAAGCCTTTGGTAAACTTGCATCAAGTGCAGATAAGGGCGGCGTTCGTGATCGCAGCAAACTAGAGGGACTATAAGATGGCTGAAAAACAGTTAGATTCACAGGCATATCTTAAGAAGATTCTTCTTGCAAGAATTTATGATCTTGTAAAGGTGACTCCGCTGCAAAATCTTGAGAGTTTATCCTCAAGATTAGGCGTGAATGTTCTTTTAAAGCGAGAAGATTATCAGAAAATCCACTCTTTTAAGCTTCGTGGTGCTTATCATAAAATTAAGAACCTTGATGAAAATCAGTTAAAAGCAGGTATTGTTACCGCATCAGCTGGTAACCATGCTCAGGGGGTGGCTTTATCTGCCAAGAAGTTGGGTATTAAAGCTGTTATCGTTATGCCAACTACAACTCCTGATTTAAAGATTGATGCAGTAAGAAATTATGGTGCAGAAGTTGTACTGTATGGTGATAGCTTTAATGAGTCTTATGACTATGCTCAACAGTTATCTAAGAAGAAGGGATTGACTATGATCCCTCCTTACGATGATCCTGATGTTATAGCAGGACAGGGCACCATTGCTCATGAGCTAATCGGACAGTGTGACAATATTGATACTATATATGTTCAGATCGGTGGCGGTGGCCTTGCCGCAGGTGTCGCAGTTTACATAAAATCACTTTTACCTCATGTAAAAGTGATAGGTGTAGAAGCTGAGGGCAGTGCCTGTATGAAAGCTGCTCTTAAAGCAGGTAAACCTGTAGATATTGGTTATGTATCTCATTTTGCAGATGGTGTTGCTGTAAGCAAAGCTGGTTCTGAAACATTTAGGGTATTAAGCAAGTATTTAGATGATATCGTAACATGTTCAAATGATGAGATCTGTGCTGCAATGAAGGATATCTTCGATGATACTCGTGCCATTGCAGAACCAAGCGGTGCATTGTCATTAGCTGGTCTTAAAAAGTATGTAAGAGAAAACAACATCAAGGCAGGTAATCACATAGCAATTCTGTCAGGAGCAAATGTTAAGTTCCATACATTGCGAATGGTTGCAGAAAGATGTGATGTAGGTGAGATGTCAGAAGGCATTTTATCTGTTGAAATACCTGAAAAGAGCGGTTCCTTCTTAGATTTCACTAAGAGTATTGGAGACAGAGTTGTAACTGAGTTCAGTTACCGTTACAACAATTCAGACAGAGCAAGAGTATTTGCATCTGTAGAGTTGACTGAAGGTAAGAAAGAACTGAATGAGATTTGCAAATCATTAAAGAAAAACGGTTATCTAGTAACTGATCTGACTGATGATTCTCTTGCAAAGGATCACTTACGTTACATGGTTGGCGGTCATCCTTCAACAAAACTGAATGAAAGACTGTATTTGTTTGAATTCCCTGCAACATCAAACGCATTGTTACGTTTCTTGGAAACCTTGGGAAATTCTTACAACATTACTCTGTTCCATTTTAGAATCACAGGTCTGGAGTTCTGCTCTGTACTGTGCGGCTTTGATGTAACAGGAAAGGAAGACGGTATCAACGAGGTTATCAAATCTTTTGGTTACCCTGTTGAGGAAGTAACATCAAATACAGCTTATCAGCAGTTGATTAAGTAATGAAAAAGGTTTTAGCGTTATCAGTCTTTATTTTCTCAGCGGTAGTATCTGCCGCTGAGTCGGATTATGACGAATTTTTTACAAATAACTCTGTAACCTACGAGAAAACAGACGGTAATGCTCAGGTATCGCTGTCAATTGTGAATCCGGTGGTTAATCTTTCAACTACAAAAGATTATGCTCAATACATAATGGACAGTTATCAAGGTTGGGACTTAAAACCTGTTGTAGATCTCCGAGGATTTTCTTTTAAATTTGTTGATAACGCTCCTTGCTCTGGTCTTGTAACATATTTTGATGGAAGATCGTATCTTTTGTTCAAAGCCTGTGGAAAAGTTTCAGAAGAGGATTTAAAAAGTCTGTTTAAAAGAGCAAATCAGAAACTAAAACTTGAAGAGACTTTAAAAAAACAGTCCAGAGCACAACTGTATTAGATAAAGGCAAGTCCTAAAGAAAATGCTGTTTCAAATTTGATTTTTGAAGCAGCATTTTTTATGGAATTGATTATTTATTTACTAAAGTTAAACTTTTTTCTTCAGAATAAAGTGAGTTTGCTCTTGCAAAATACTCTGTAGCTTCAGGATAGTTCTGAAGACCGGTTAAAATGGTTCCAATTCTGATGTAGAGATCTGAACTCTGTTCGATTGATAATGCCTGTTTATAGTCTGCTAAGGCATCTCTTAAAAGTCCAGATTTGTATTCGAGGTTTGCCATAGCTTTTAAAAGTGGCAAATTTACCTGAGTAGTGATCATGTTTTTTGCAGCATATTTCTTCAGTAATACTAATACATCAGGGATTGCTATTTCCCAGGTTGAAATACTATCAAGAAAGAAAGGATCTGGATCCTGTTTCAACAAGGATAGTGATAATGTTTTTGCATGATTTACGTCACCAAGCTTTATCATTTTATAAATAAAAGCACTGATGATTTTTGGTTCTTTCTTGTCACTTTTATTTAGTTCTTTAAAACATATATCAACTTCATCAATTGTTGATGATTTAGATAATTTTTCCTGAATATTCTGCAAATAGTACTTTCTTGCTTCTTCTTCAGATAGAACTTTATTCCTGACCAATACATTGGATATGGAAACAATTTTATCAGTGAGTCCTAATTCGCTATAACACTTTACGAACATACGGAGAATAGTTTTATTGGAAAGACTTCCTTTTGTTTCTTCTAAAAATTCCAAACAGGCTTTTGGATTGCCAATATCCAGGTTCAATTTTGCCCTAATCACCTCTGCGGCAAGTTTTACATTTTTACCTCTTTTTTCTGCTTCGTCTAAGGCTTGTCTTGTGTAGTCGTATAAACCAATATGAAAAGCACATTGAGCTGAGATTAACAGTGATTTTTCAGACATTCTTTTGATGGAACAGATTCTCTTGAAAAGAGCTAAAGCCTTTTCATATTCGCCCTGTTCAAAGAAAATTTCAGCTTCGTCCTGCAAGGATAGTTTTTTCTTGCTTGCCCTCAGTTTAAAAGCTCTTAATGTCCCTTTTGGCACAAGATAAATTTTCTTCAATAATGTGAACACAGCAAATATTATAAAAACACTTAATATGTAAATAACGATTGCGGTGGTTATTGAGGTTTCAATAATTTTAGAATTGGTTGCTATATGAACAAACCCCTGACTGTCTGCCAGCATTGGTCCAAGAATAACAGCTACGCTGGTAAATAGGATGACTAAGATTAGTTTAATCATTTTTTTCTTCCTTTAGCTGTTTTTTCTGAGTTTCATATAAGTTGAATTTTTCTTGAGCAAAAGAATTAAATAACTTGATACAAGTCAGCTGTTGCGGTTTATCAAGTTTGATCTTGAGTTCTGCAAGTTCATCTAAAGACTTCAGGTTGTTTTGGACAATTCCGTTGTTAATATCAAAGTATGCCCTGATATGGTTCTGAATTTCTCTGATGTTATGGTTAAAGCTTTCTTCATCATGGTTGAATACGGCAACTTTTGATAAAAGAAGCTCGGTTTTGATATTCTTTATAAGGATCTTCGTTTGATCTGGAGACAGAAATTGGTTTACAACAGAATCATCTCTTCGTCTTACTTCAATGAATCTTGAGGAAAATTCCTTAACAGAATTCCATAAATTTTGTTTCCAATCTTTTACTTGATCTGATGGTTCATTTGCTTTCTTGAAAACATTTTTTGAATTTTCAGTTAAAAATTCATTCAGGGGCATGTTATCAGTATTGTTGTAAATGCTGTCTAACTTAAAAAATATACCTGTAACATCAATATTTGGTAAGTTTTGCAGTGAAATAGTGTCCTGAATAATAGCTTCTCTGATTGCGTTTACTTTAGGATCGTCTATTTTTACAAGTAAAAGGTCTGCCTGTTTTAAATTTAGCAGTGCAGATTGGATATTATCTGAGAATGAAAGAATGTTCTGCGCATTTGATACTAAAAAATAACTTTGAGCTATAAACCAGTCATAAGGATTTCTGTCCTCATAATTGTTTAACCTAATATTTATTTGCTCAGAATTAGCTACTGCGGCATCGATTTTTTCCTGCAGAGAATTTTGGTTATTTTTAAGAACGTTGTTTTGTGATTTCAAGTCTGCATTTTGAGAAAAAAGAATATCGGCCCTTTTATCTTTTTCGAGTATATCTGTATATAGGGAGTTGATTTTATTCTGTGTATTAAGAACGCTCTGTTCAGTATTTTTTAACGAGTTGGTAATAATCTCTAAATCGTCATATTTATGTTTATCGAATTGATAGGCTCCGTAAACACCTCCTGCAATTGTCAGAATCAGCAGAGCTGCAAGAGCGTTGACTTTGAACTTAAGTGAGTTGATTTGAGATTCATTACCTTTAAGTTTTTCATTTTCCTTTTCGGGAGTGTATTCTGTTCTATTATTTTGCATAATATTTTCTTTGTTTAATTCTGAACTCTTATCTGAATTTTGGTTTTTATCTGTTTCAGATAAAGTTGTCTTGTCCTGAGATGTTTTTCTGGTTGATTCATCTTCAAGAAGTAATTCTGCCTGCTTGTGAATAGCTTTTGTTTCTTCTTCCAATTTTAAACGTTGCTGTTCTTCGACTTTTTTTTCTAGACTTTTTTCTGCCTGAGTTGCATTGGATGCTTCATTTGAAATTTTGTCTATTTTTTGCTTCATAATCATATCTCGCGTGCATACAATCTTGACTATCATAACACGGATAAAACTATCTCAATGATTTTGCAGATATATACGATGCAAAGTTACTGTCATAGATCACTATTTGAACAATTTTTGGGGAATATAGCTATTTGGAAATATTAGAAACTGTAAAATTCACTTTTCATGATAGATATGCACATTTAAACACTAACTCCTTAATAAAATATAAATGAATTGAAAGGTGATATAATTTTTTTCTGTCTATAGACCTCAACTATTTAGATTAGAGGTTAGAGTCAGATTCGCATTCTTCATGTCTTATATATGGATAAATCTAGTTTTAAACTTCGTCTTAGCAAATATGAGTCCTTGAATCAAGAACGACTGAGAAGGGCTTTACAGATCATGAAGAACGATGCTGTAAATATTCTGAATTTGCTTCCAGTTCTTCTTCATTACAATAATCCAAAGTTACCGGGCTACAGATCAAATTCTGTTCCTTTTGGAATAGACATGTTCTCTCCAAACGAGTACCAGCGTCGCTATCTTATTGATCATGGAATCGATCCTGATATCAGAGAAGAGAAGCATTGTCCCATCTATGGTTTGTATGCTATGGGAAGTACATCTTCAATTGCTCAGGGGCAGAATTCAGATTTAGACATATGGGTGTGTGTTAGTAAAAAAACTCCAGATGAGGAGCTTAGGCTTTTATCTGAAAAGTGTCATTTCTTATCTTCATTTTCAAAAACTTTAGGTGTTGATGTTAACCTGTTTGTAACCCCCGAAAACAAGTTTTCTAGCGGTGAACACGGCAACATGGACACAGAGGATTGTGGATCTGCACAGAGTCTGTTTCTTTTAGATGAGTTTTACCGTTCTTCTATAAAACTATGTGGAAGAAACTTAGCCTGGTTTATGGTAAGTGAAGATGAAGAAAATCAGAATTACTCCGGCTTTTTAGAGGACTTTTATAAATCTTCTTTTATTGACAGATCTTCATGGTTTGATTTTGGATCTGTTGCAAAGTGCTCTCCTGTTGAATACTTTGGCTCTGGTTTATGGTTGGTATATAAGGGCATTGATCATCCGTTAAAGGCTGTATTAAAAATTCTTCTTATGGAAACATATGCCAGTGAGTATCCAAACACCAGATTGTTATCTATGGAGTTGAAGTGTGCTGTATATCAGGGGACTCAATACAGTATAAGGCAGGATGCCTATTATCTGATGTATAGAAAAGTAGCTAGATATTTGAAGAAAAAAGGAGACTTTACAAGACTACATCTTGCAAGAGTTTGCTTCTATCTGAAAATACAGCAATCGATAACGCATATTTCAAAAAGCAGTCTACAAGAACATAGAGATCGATTTTTAAGACGTCTAAGCTTGATTTGGGGCTGGAGCAGAGCTTATTGCAATCATCTGAGTAATGTTGATCAGTGGGATATTGAAAACGTAAAAAGTACTCAGACAGGTTTGTTTTCTTCTCTTCTGGAAAGTTATAAAACTTTGCTTAGATTCTCTGTTGAAAATAAAATTGAATATGCTATTACGTCTGATGATGCAGGAGTTTTATCAAGAAAAATATACGCGGCTTTTGATAGATATCCTGGAAAGATTTTAATTTCAAGTAAGGAATTTGTTCATCTTCTTGAAGAAAATACTATTACTTTTGTAAAACCATCAAAGCACAGTATTTGCAGAAAAGGCTGGCATATTTTCCCTACAGCTATCGATAGCCTATCATTACTCTCCTCAAAGGCTCTTTATATTGCTCCTAGAGCTGCAGAAGTTGTGGCCTGGTCAACATTTAATAACCTATTAACAAGTAGAAGTAAAGTTTATGTGTCCAATAAAGATGGTTATTTAACTGCGGAAAAAATAAATCAGCTTTCATATGACATAACTCTGTTCTTTAAAAACAGCAACAATATGGAAGTATCAGAAGCAGATTTGCAAAAGCCAAGAAAAGTCCTAAAAAGCATGCTTTTGATAAATTTTGAAAATGATATTACTCAGGAATTGTTAATTTCTCCGTCAGACATTGAAATAGGTTCGTCTCTGTCTTGTGGTCGACAGAAAATGTGTCTTGTCGGCTCAGTTGATCTTGTTTGCCTGAATTCATGGGGTGAAATTAACTGTATTTCATATACCGATGGAGAAGTCGGTTTAGTTGAAGCTCTATCTTCAATTATCAGAATTCATTCAGACTCTTTCTCAAATCAATCTTGGAGTGCAAGTTCGGTCTTAAAGGTACTGTCTTACTCACAAGCACACAGTGATCTAATTAGATTTGATCTGGAAGCAACATTCAGAGGTATTTTTGCATGTCTTGGTGATTATGAATCAAGCTATGTGTTCAACGTGGGGCATAATACTTATGAGACCTTTGTTAATGAAGAAGGGTCATTATCTCTGATTAGACATTCTACGTTTAGAGCTTCAGATGATGATGTGACAGTGCTGTCCCGTTTTGGAATGCGTCCTGAATTTGCTTTACAGGTACCAACTCAGGTTGAAAAGTGCGCCTCAGCTGGTATTGTTCAGTACTTTTTTAAGAAAAAAGGTTCGTTATGGGATATTTTCATTGTCAATGAGAGAAATGAAGTAAAAATATTCCATGATTTTTCAGGTTCCAGATCAAAACTGGTAAATGCCATAAACAGATTTTATACACAAAATACGGAAACTGATCTAGCAAACAGAAATCTTAACTTTAATTTGCCTCAGTATTTTGTTTTATCAGAAGATGAAAATTACATTCATCCTTTTACGATTTTGAATGCAAAATCTTCATAACAGTGCAAATTTTTATCCAAAATATATTTGCAAATAATGAATCTTGATATTTTGATATACTCATCTTGAACATAAACATTTTTGTAGGACAGAAAATTGAAAAAACTTATTTCTGCATTTGCAGTATTAGTTGCTATCAGCGCGATTTCAGGTTGCGGTATAAAAGGAAAACTATATCTTGAGCCTGAAGTTATTCAGCAAGAAGATGATTCCACTGAACATACTAATGAGAAAAATTCTAAGTCAGAAAATGACTCTGATGAAATTTCTAAGAAATAAGAGTTGTTTTCTTAAAGATAAATTAAAAACAGCTGCGCTTATAAAAATTCGTATGCACAGATTGTAATGGAAGGAAAAGATGGATTATTTTAATTTTAAAGATTCTGATTTATACGCAGAAGATATCAAAGCCACCGATTTAGCCGAAAAATATGGTACACCTCTATATGTTTACTCAAAAGCAACTCTGTACAGACATATGAATTCTTTTGAGAACTCTTTAAAAGAAAAAAAACATTTGGTGTGTTTTGCAGTAAAGGCCTGCTCAAATCTGGCAGTTATTCATGAAATGGCAAAGTTAGGTGCAGGATTTGATATTGTATCTGAAGGTGAGCTACGCAGAGTAATTGCAGCAGGTGGAGATCCAAAAAAAGTTGTTTTCTCTGGAGTTGGAAAGTCTGAACAGGAAATTGAATTTGCTCTGTCTGTGGGGATCAATTGTCTGAATATTGAATCTGCACAAGAAATTGATACTGTTGTCAAAGTAGCTAAAAAACTTAATGTCGTAGCTCCAGTCGCCTTAAGAGTAAATCCTGGTGTAGATGCTAAGACTCATCCTTCAATTTCGACAGGACTTAAAAATAACAAGTTTGGTGTTAGTGAAGAGACAGCTTTTGATCTTTACAAGAAGATGTCAAAAGAGTCTTGTTTAAAAATTTCCGGTATTGATTGCCATATAGGTTCGCAGATGACATCTGGAATGCCAATTATTGAAGCTACCGATAAAATTATTACTCTGTATAAGAAGTTGTTAGCTGAAGGCATCAAGGTAGATCATATTGACATGGGTGGTGGTTTAGGTGTTACCTATGACAATGAAACTCCTCCTACTCCAAGCGAGTACTGCGCACCAATTTTAGAGAGAATGAAAGATTTGGATGTATCAATCTATATTGAACCTGGACGTGCTATGGTTGCAAATGCATGTATTCTTTTGGCAAAAGTTCAATATCAGAAAGATAATGGTGATAAACATTTTATTATTACTGATACTGGCATGAATGACATGATTAGACCTGCCTTGTATGGATCATGGATGACAATCGTTAATACAACAGTACATCCTGATGGTGAGGCTGTAAAATCAGATGTTGTAGGTCCAATCTGTGAAAGTGATGATTTCTTAGGAAAAGACAGAAAACTGAATGTAAAAAATGGTGACATATTAGCAGTTCGCGGAGCTGGAGCCTATGGCTCTTCAATGGCTTCAACATACAATACACGCTGTTTACCATGTGAAGTAATGGTTGATGGCGATAAATCATATGTCATCAAGAAACGTCAGTCATACGAAGATATCTGGAAGGATGAAATTATCCTAGGATAATATAATGATTTTAAAGTTTACAAAAATGCATGGTTTGGGTAATGACTTCATGGTTGTTGATGGTGTTACCCAAAAGGTATTTTTTTCACCAGAACTTATTAAAAAATTAGCCGATAGACATTTTGGAATTGGATTCGACCAGTTGCTGCTGGTTGAGCCACCGTTTGATCCTGAGGTCGATTTTCACTACAGAATCTTTAATGCTGACGGTTCAGAAGTTCAGATGTGTGGAAATGGAGCTCGCTGTTTTGTTAGATTTGTTGTTGATCATAATTTAACTAATAAGAGAGACATTAAGGTAAGTACAGTATCAGGCGTTCTAAGATTAAAACTCAATGACGATGATACTGTTACTGTAAATATGGGGGCTCCTGAGTTTGAACCACACATGATTCCGTTCAATGCACCGGCTCGAGCTGATTCATATAGGATAACTTTGTCGGATGGAACAGAATTTTCTCACGGTGCAGTATCCATGGGAAATCCTCATGCCGTATTTTTCTTTGATGATGTTAAAACGGCACCAGTTGAAAAGTATGGTAAAGAAATTGAGTGCCATAAGAACTTCCCTGAAAAAGTAAATGTAGGGTTTGCTCAGGTAGTTAATAACCATTCCCTAAACTTAAGAGTTTTTGAACGTGGATGTGGAGAAACTCTTGCCTGTGGAACTGGAGCATGTGCTGCTGCGGTTGTTGCTATTAAACAGGGCAGAGTAACATCTCCTGTGAGTGTAACTTTACCTGGCGGTACTTTGAAGATTTCTTGGGACGGTGGTAAATCTCCTGTAATGATGTCAGGACCAGCTCAAAGAGTTTTTGAAGGAACTGTTGTCATTTAGTCGTCTATAGGTGAATAATTATGCTTTCAGACGATGTTTATCGTTTTATAGATCATCTTCGTTATGAAAAAAGAGCTAGTATTCACACTATAAGTTCTTACAGCAATGTTCTAAAAAGAGCTGTTGCTGTATTAGAACGTGAGTTTGACAATGTAAAGTCTTGGCAGAGTGTAGGTCTTGAGCAAATGAGAGCTATACAGCGAGACTTTAATTTTAATGATGAAAACATAAAACAATCAAATAACTCAGTAGCGCATGACCTGTATGCGTTAAGCTCATTTTTCAAGTACCTTATAAAGCAAGGTAGGCTTTCAGATAATCCCTGTTCTTTAATCAAAGCTCCAAAAGTAAAAAGACATCTACCAAAGATTTTAACCTTAAGTGAAATCAATATTCTTTTAGATTATGAACCTAAAAATCTGTATGAGATAAGAGACAGTGCAATTGCCGAGTTGTTGTTTTCTTCAGGTTTGCGTGTATCTGAGCTTGTAGGTATTGATTTAGGTAATCTTAATTATGAGACAAAGGAAATTCTGGTTTTAGGAAAGGGAAGCAAATACAGAATAGTACCTGTAGGTCAGAAGGCATTAGATAAAATCTCAGATTATATAAAGGTCAGAGATGAGTTCCAACCTTCTGAAAATGCTTTATTTTTAAATAAATATGGAAAGAGACTGACTACTCGAGCTGTTGAACAGAATCTTGATAAATTGTCAGTAAAAGCAGGTGTACAGACTCATTTAAATCCGCATAAATTAAGACATTCATTCGCAACTGAATTGTTACAGGGAGGCGCTGATCTGCGCTCCGTACAGGAGATGTTAGGTCATGCAAGTCTGGCGGCAACTCAGATTTACACTCATTTGGACTTTGAGCATTTAAAGAGTGTGTACAATAAAGCCCATCCTCTGGCAAACAGGAAGAAAAATTGAAATTCTACAAACAATTGGATCTTAGTAAGATAAAGGTATTGTCTTTTGATTTGGACAATACACTTTATGATTGTCAGTCCGTATTAACTAGAGCAGAAAACTGGTTCACGACATATTTGTGCGAAATTTATGGCTTGGGAGGAAAATACCAAAGCTATGATTACTGGGCTTCTGTGAAATCAAGAGTTCTGCATGAAGATATGTCACTAGAGGATGATGTAACTCTGCTAAGAGCCAAAAGTTTAGTTGTGGCTTTTAGTGAAATTGGACTTCCATTAAAGGGTGGTCTTAAAGAAGCATCTGATCTTGTTAAGTTATTTATCAAAAAACGTTCTGATGGAATTGTTTCAGACGATGTTAGAATTTTACTTTCTGATCTTAAATCCAAATATCCCCTAATCTCTGTGTCTAATGGTAATCTTAATGCTAAACAGTTGGAGCTGTCCTCATATTTTGAAACAGATTTAAGACCATCTCGTTTTAAATTCCACAGAAAACCACATCAGGATCTGTTCTGTGAATGTGTAAAATTCACTAATGTAGAACCATGTGAAATTCTTCATGTAGGGGATGATCCATATACAGATGTTTTGGGAGCAGTAAATTCAGGTTGTCGATGTGTATGGTTGCGAAAAGGATATACTGGCATTTCTCCTGATGAACGTTTTTTGAGTGTTCTTCCCGATATTGAAATAGACAACATCCTAGAATTAAGAGATCTGCTGTTATAGAAACTTTGAAAATACGCTCCACTAATAAAATACAATATAGCCTTTCGTAATCAAGAGCATGTGGCTGCCATTAACTCTAAGATTAATTAGAAATTTTGTTTTCTGCTATAATCCACGCAGTCTTTATTCTTAAAACTTGAAATTCCAGCGGAGATAGTTATGGATGAGCTTGATGAGCTAGGAAATCCTTCGGTAAATAACTCAATTCTAGAAAATTTGAATGATTCTCAAAAAGAAGCTGTGAGTGCCCCTCTATCAAATATGCTGGTAATTGCAGGTGCAGGAACTGGAAAAACCAGGGTTTTAGTCTCCAGAATTGCTTACTTAATAAAGCACTATATGGTAGAGCCCAGAAATATTCTGGCAGTAACTTTTACAAATAAGGCTGCAGGCGAAATGCGTGAGAGAATTGGTCTGTTTGTAGGTGAGTATTTGCAGCGACAATTGTGGGCTAGCACATTCCATTCAATATGCTTGCGTCTATTAAGAGCATATTCCAGACAGGCAGGATTAGAGTCAAATTTTACAGTTTTAGACACTGACAGCCAGATAACTCTAATTAAGAGGATTATGAAAGAGCTTAACATTGATATTAAAGAGTTTAAGCCTTCAGAAGCTGTTTCAAAAATAAGTAAACTAAAAGAAAATGGTCTACGAGCTGACGACTATATCCGGCGGGGAAAGAATTTTGGCGAAATTCATTATGATGATATGTGCAAGATTTACTGTTCATATGAAAAAATCTGTAATGATGAGAATTCTGTCGATTTTAGCGAATTGCTTTTAAGAACAGTAGAACTGTTAGAAAGTAACAGTGAGATAAGAGCATTACAGCACCGCAGATTTAAAGAGATCCTGGTAGATGAGTTTCAGGATACGAACTCAATTCAGTATAAATTCTTACGTCTGATGGCGGGAAAAGAATGTCATGTTATGGTTGTAGGTGATGACGATCAGTCTATTTATGGTTGGCGAGGAGCCGATTACACAAACATGCACAAGTTTTTAAAAGATTTTGATGATGTACAACAAATTCTTTTATCTCTAAATTATCGTTCCAGTCAGAAAATTCTTGATATGGCAAATACTCTTATAGCAGAAAATTCTGACAGGTTGATGGAAAAGGTTTTAAAGGGAAATATCGGAGTCGGTGACGATGTTTCTATTTTAAACTGTTCAAATAATAACTGTGAAGCATCAGCAGTTGTCAGTTTAATTGCAAAACTTCATGAAACAGGCGAAAAATATAAAGATATGGCTATTCTATATAGAAATAACTACCTGTCTTTAGGATTTGAGCAAAGCCTTTCTATGAAACATATTCCTTTTGTGATTTACGGTGGGCAACGTTTCTTTGAACGAGCAGAAATCCTTGATACTCTGGCTTATTTGAGACTGCTAATCAATGAAAATGATGACACCGCAGCTCTTAGAATTATAAATGTTCCGTCAAGGAAACTTGGACCTAAAGTTGTAGCTGATCTCAGAGCTATTGGCAGAGAAAGAAATTGTTCGATGCTGCAGGCAATTCAACTGTTGGAAGCGTATTCAAAGCAGGATGGTGCAGATAAGTCTTTAGTGTCACTGTTTAAGAAGGTATCTCCATTTTATAATTTGCTCCTTCAAATGAAGGAGAAGAAAGCAAAATCATCTCTGCACGAATTAGTAGACTACGTTATCAATGTATCAGGTTTGCATGAAATGTACGCCTTAAAAGATGCAAAGGAAGGTAAGACTGGAGAAGAAAATTCCAGAGTTTCAAACTTAGGTGTGTTGGTCTCAAACGTGAAGGAATTTGAAACTTCAATGCAGGCTCAGGCCGAAAAGATGGATTCAGATGATGAAAAAGATATTAAATCTGACAATTCAGCTGACAGTGAAATCAGAACAAATTCTTTAGCACAAGAAGATCCTTTATTGACATACTTGTCAAATATTACTTTGGTGAGTACCTCTGAGCTCGATGAGGATGGTTCAAACTCAACTGAGTGCGATGCTGTTAACATGATGACCATTCACTCATCTAAAGGGTTGGAGTTTAAACATGTATTCCTAGTTGGTTTCGAGAATACTATTCTTCCATCTCAGAAAGCCGTTGAAATTGGTTCAGACAAATCAATTTCTGAAGAAAGGCGTTTGGCTTATGTAGGAATTACCAGAGCAAAGAAAGATCTTTATATAAGCTATGCTCAAAACAGAAGTTTGTTCGGAAATATTGTACCAACTGGTGCCAGCCAGTTCTTGAGACAGATTGTAAGATCATACAATGAAGTTAAAAAGGAAGATCGTCCATATACGATTATTCCGATTGCATCTCAGAGATATTAAATCTGCAGCTGTTTTTACTTATAGCGAGAACCTGTTTAAAAGTTGCTCGCTATATTCCTACTCGTGAATTTCTATAGGAAGGTTGTCTGGATCTCTGAAGAATGTCATGGCCTTGTTGGTATAGTCATCCATCCTGATTGGCTCACATTCAATGCCCATCTTTTTTAGTTTAGAAACAGTGTCACTGACACTTTCAACTTTAAAAGCCATGTGTCGTAGTCCACTGGCTTCAGGATTAGAGACTCTATCAGGAGCATCTTTTACTATGAACAGCTCTATTTCACTATCTCCACATTCAAGATCTATCTTATAGTCTTGTTTTGATGGCCGATAATTTTCTCTTAGAATTTTAAATCCTAATTTATCAACATAAAATGATTTTGACCTGTTGTAGTCAGTTCCAATGATTGCAATATGGTGAATTTTGCTAAACATTTTTTAAGTATCCTGCATAAATAACTTTTATAAAAATAATAAAATACTGCGAATTTTGTGTTAATATTAGCACACGACGTGTCTGTCGAACGATCACACGGATCTTGAAGTGTTTTCACACAGGAATTTCCTTTTTATTTTTTTGAGAATCTAATCCTATACTGCATTCCCCATGCAGTAAGTTTGTTAATTTAATCTATGAATCTTACCGAACTTAAAAATACGCCTGTCGCACAATTAGTTCAGATGTGTGAACAGAACGGCATCGAGAACGTAGCCCGTTTAAGCAAAAAAGAAATTATCTTCCAGTTATTAAAGTTTTCTTCAAAAAATGGAGAAGACATTTACGGTGAAGGCGTCATCGAAATTTTACCTGACGGCTTTGGATTTTTAAGAAGTGCTGACAGCTCTTATTTGGCCGGACCTGATGATATTTATGTTTCCCCTAGTCAGGTAAGACGTTTCAATTTAAGAACTGGTGATTCAATTTCTGGAAAAATCAGACCACCAAAAGAGGGCGAAAGATACTTCGCATTACTTAAAGTTGATGCTGTTAACTTTGACGATCCAGAAAATTCACGCCATAAGATCCTGTTTGAAAACCTTACTCCTTTATTCCCTCAAGAAAGAATGCGCCTTGAGTTAGGTAACGGCTCTCAGGAAGATTTGACTGCAAGAGTTATTGATCTTGTCGCTCCTGTTGGAAAAGGTCAGCGTGGCCTTATTGTTGCACCTCCAAAAGCCGGTAAAACCATGCTTTTACAGAATGTGGCCCACTCAATTTCCAGTAAATATCCAGAGTGTACTCTGATAGTTCTCCTGATTGATGAACGCCCAGAAGAAGTTACTGAAATGCAACGCATGGTAAAAGGTGAAGTCGTAGCTTCTACATTCGATGAACCTGCAACACGTCACGTTCAGGTTGCTGAAATGGTAATCGAAAAAGCAAAGCGCTTGGTAGAGCACAAGCATGATGTGGTGATCTTAATGGATTCCATTACTCGTTTAGCTCGTGCTTACAACACTGTAGCTCCATCATCAGGTAAGGTTTTAACCGGTGGTGTTGATGCAAACGCTTTACAGAGACCTAAGCGATTATTTGGTGCAGCAAGAAATGTTGAAGAGGGGGGGTCTTTAACTATTATCGCTACAGCCCTGATTGATACCGGTTCAAAGATGGATGAAGTTATTTATGAGGAGTTCAAGGGAACCGGTAACATGGAACTTCATTTATCCAGAAAGATTTCTGAAAAGCGAGTTTATCCTGCTATTGATGTTACCAGATCAGGTACCAGACGTGAAGAACTTATTACAGGAGTTGATGAGCTTCAGAAGATGTGGATCTTACGCAAGTTCTTACATCCAATGGGCGAAATTGAGGCTACAGAGTTCCTGATTGACAAATTAAAGCTGACAAAGACTAACGAAGAGTTCTTTACTGCAATGGCAAGAACAAAGTAATTTCTTTATCCAATAAGAGTCTGATCTAAAAGGTCAGACAAAATAAAGCTCTGAATAAATTTATGAATTTATCAGAGCTTTTTTATTGGAACTAACCTTTTGTACTTAAAGCAGATTCTTGATTGCATCATGTATTTTTCTTGCTATATAGGGATTGTTCATTGTATATAAATGAATTCCATCAACACCCTGAGTGATCAAATCAACTATCTGATCTATTGCATAAGATATGCCTGCATCTCTTAGAGCGTCAGGGTTATACTCGTATTTACTCATGATTTTTGTAAATTTTGCAGGCAACTCCACTCCACATAAAGTTACAATTCTTTCAATCTGTTTTTTTATTGGCGACTGGCATAATGCCGGGCTGAATCGGTACCTTGATTCCAACCAGATCACATCTTTCCTTGAATCTGTAGAAACTGCCATTATTAAAGAATAATTGAGTTATCAGCTGGCAGGCACCTGCGTCGACTTTTTCTTTCCGATGTTTTACATCTTCTACGACATTGTGCGCCTCAATATGAACTTCTGGATAACATGCTTCAATGATGTTAACTTTATTCCCATACTTGTTTTTAATATAAGAGATCAAATTAGCAGCATGTTCAAAATCTCCTTTCTTTAAGTCTGCTCTTGCATCTCCTCTTAAAGCCAGGATGTTGTTTACACCCATTGGCAATAAGTTATCTATGATGTGGTTAACATCATCCTTTTTAAGACCAATTCCAGCCAGATGAGCTACAGCGTTGTAACCGTAATTGTGGACAAGTTTGTCGGCAATGTTAGCTGTTGCGTTGATGTTCGAAGATCCACCTGCACCGTAGGTTACGGAGATAAAATCTGGGTGGATCTCATTTAAATTTTCAAAAGCCCTGTATATGGACTTTAAAGAAGATTCCCTTTTAGTAGGGAATAGTGGTAATTTGAACTCTTCTTTTTGGAGCTTTTCTCTCTGATTAAATTCAGGTTTTCTTACGAAATTTTCTGGAGTAACAGCCTTTACTCGTGCGTCAACAGTAGCGTTGAATGCAAGTCTGTCTTCTGTGAAAAGAGCAGCATTCTTGAGATACTTTTCATTGTTTTTTAGTTTGCTGATGTGAAGATTCCATCAATTTCCTTTAACTCTGTCAGTTTCTCCTGTGCAAAGGCAAAATGAATTTTGTACTTATCTTCTAATTTGGTTTCATTTTCGACTGTATATGGCACGTGTAAGAGAGAGCATGATGTTGAAACAACAGTTTGAATATCATTTTCTTTTAGGAAATTTAGCATTGATAGAGTCTTCTCGTAGTTGTTCCTCCAGATATTTTTTTCATTTACGACTCCTGCAAATAATTTTTTGACTGAAGAAACCCCGTTTTCTTTTATGAGTTCTAGAGTTTTTCTTCCCTCAACAAAATCAAGTCTGATGCCGTCAAAATTTAATGACTGTAAAACTGTATAAATATCACGAACGTCACCAAAATATGTCTGCAATAGGATTTTTGGTGTTTCCTTTTTTATTTAGTATTGCAGTGTACAGATCCTGATACAATCTAATATCATTTGATGTCAGATCATGAACCAGGTAAGGTTCATCAAACTGAATCCACTGAGTTCCAAACGTGATAATTATTTTTACGATTTCAATGTAAACTCTGATGAAATCAGCTTTTACATCAAGGATCCCTTTTTCCCTGTAAAACGGATCAGCTTTAATAAAGTAAAAGGTCCAACCAGTACGAGCTTAGTTTCGATACCAAGCTAAGCTGTTTAGCCTCTAAATACTCATCAAAAGGTTTGGTTCCTGTAAGTTCAATTTTTATGTCATCTTAAAACTCAGGAACAATGTAGTGGTAATTGGTGTTGAACCATTTCTTCATGGCAAGGGCTTTTACATTGCCTTTATTGCCATGATAACCGCGGGCAATTGCAAAATACTTTTCCAAATCACTCAGGTCAAGTTCACGGTATCTCTTAGGTATGATGTTGAGAAGAACTGCCTAATCTAGGGTTTTATCATAAAACGAAAAGTCGTTTGAAGAAATAAAGTCGATCCCGGCGGATTTCTGTGTTGTAAGATGTTCCTTTCTTAACTCTTTTGAAAGTATCTTTAGCTTATTTTCAGATTTTTCTCCTTTAAAGTAAGCTTCTAAGGCAAATTTTAATTCTCTTAAAGATCCTATACGAGGATAACCAATTACTGAAGTAGACATTTCATCTCCTAAAATATAGAAAAAATAAAATATCTCTCTGCGAGATATGTGCTGAGCTTTAAAGGTAAGTGAGATCGTTTTGTGAAATGTTCAAAAATAGTTTCTCTACAAACGCCTGTTTTGAATTTGTATCTTATGTTTTAAAGTTAATTTTTTTGACGATACATTATTTAATAAAATTCATATACATTTAAGCTTGTTAAACAGTCTATGAATCACTTGGTAATAAGTAAAATACTTATTTTGTATATTTAGTTATACTTAAAAACTATATCTTGAATAAAATTCAGAATGAAATTTTCTATTGAGGAATGAAGTTTTTTTTAGAATTCAAAAAAAACAGAAGTGTGACTTTTTATGATTAATAAAAAGAAACCTAGATCTTGCAGAAAAAGAACTAGGTTTCAGTTGGTGAAAAATAAAAGTTATTTCTTTTCCAAAATAGCTTTTTTTACTGCTTTTGCAAGAAAATCAGCCATATTGTCACCATTGTTGGCTAACATTTTTGGGAACATTGAAATAGGTGTAGCTCCAGGGAATGTGTTGATTTCGTTGATAAGAATTCCATCTTCTTTTGACAGGAAAAAGTCGATTCTGGATAAATCTCTTAGCTTTAATCCGACAAAGGCTCTTCTAGCTAATTCTCGGATCTGAGAAATTTCATTACTTGTAAGATTTTCAGGTGTTACAGTTGTTATTGTGCCTGAGTTTTTAGAATACTTTTCTTCAAAAGTGTAAAAAAGATTATCTGGAATGATAATTTCTCCAGGATTTGTTATTTTTAATTCTCCGTCTATCTCATAGGCGGCAACTTCTAATTCTCTGTGAATGATATTCTTTTCAATGATTACTTCCGTACTGTACTGGAAAGCTTCTACAATACTGTCCCATACATCATCTCTTTTTGTTACATGGTAGCATCCTACAGATGATCCCTGACTTGCTGCCTTTACGTAGATGTCTCCGTATTTGTCAAAGAAATCAAAAGCCACTTTTTTATACTGTTCTGTCTTTAAAGGAATAATTGCATATGGAGTGTTAGGAATTCCCAAAGCATCAAAATACAGTTTAGTAGTGATCTTGTTAAAACAGTATCTGCTTGCTTCAGCATCACAGCCTATGAAAGGAATATTGTAAATATTGAGGAATGATTGGATATCTCCAGTTTCTCCTGGTATTCCGTGAATGCATGGAACAACACAATCAACCTTAATTTTATTATTTGCGTATACAAATTCGCCACTGGCATCAAAATAGCCTGGAATGCTGCCATCAACCAAAAACTGGTGATTGTGGATAACAATTTTAATTACGTTAAAGTCTTCTGATAATTTTAACTGTTCTTCGATAAATTTAGCTGATAGTAATGAAATTTCATGTTCAGAACCATCGCCTCCGCACATTAGCAGAATATTAGTGCTCATATTTTGTCCATTTGTTTTGTACGATATGAAAATTTTCAACAATAATAAGACAGAAAAAATGTTATGTCCAAATAAAATTGAAGAAAAGCAAAAGAGTGGTAAAACTTTAAGAGTGCTTATATGAAAGTAAAATAGAACCGGCACTTTTAAAGTGCCGGTAGAATTTTATGATATAGAATTTTCTATGAAAGCTTTAAGCTCAGACTTGGGTAAAGCTCCTATCTGACGGTTAACAATTTCTCCGTCTTTGAAGAGTAGCAAATTAGGAATACTCATAACTCCGTACTTTGCAGCATATGCTGAGTTTTTATCAATGTCCACTTTTACAAATTTGACATTGTCCATTTCGTCAGCCAGTTCTTCAATAAAAGGACCGATCATTTTGCATGGTCCGCACCAATTTGCCCAAAAGTCAACCAATACTGGCTTATCAGAGTTGATCACTTCTGATTCAAACTGATCGTCATTGATATGCAGAACTTTATCGCTCATAAAACCTCCAAAATTTTAACTAGTTTTATACTAGCATGTATTGGATGATTATTTTTCCTTGATTGTTGAAATTAAATCTCAAAATTATCTTATTTGTCTTCAATTTTTCTGATTAGATAATTTAAAAGGACGCCGTAAGCTGGTAGGAAAATAACCAGATTTGCGGTGATTTTTACGAGATAGTCGACAAACGCAATTTCAATCCAGTGTTCTGACATAAATGCATCGTTAGTATGATAAAAGGCTATGGCAAAGAAAGCATAGGTATCTAGTAAATTACCTAAAACCGACGACGCTGTAGGTGCAGGCCACCACTGCTTCATTTCTCTTAGTCTCTGAAACACCATGATATCTGCAAGCTGTCCTATGAGGTATGCAGACAGAGATGCTAATGTGATTCTGAATACAAAGTAAGAAAATGAACTTAAGGATTCAAAACCCTGAAAAAGTCCGCGTTCAAATAAAGATCCTATAAAGTAGGAAAGAATTAGTCCTGGGATCGTGGCATTGAAGACAATTTTTCGGGCTTTGCGCTGACCGAATATTCTGACTGTCAGATCTGTAGACAGAAAAATAAATGGATATGTGAAAGTACCCAAAGTCGTATTGATCCCAAAAATTGTCAAAGGGATCTGTACTGCGTAGTTACTTATAACAAGTATAAATACATGTATAAACCAAAGCTTTTTTAAAGGGAAAGAAAAATTACTCATAATATTTTCGTTTCAGGATAATAAAGATAACAAGAGCCAAAGCAAGCGCAAGGCTCACCTTTGTCAATAGACAGCGTATTTTAGGTCTTTATTTGCCGTTTTTCCATGAAAATTTAGTTAAGTTTTTTTACATGATTTAAGGAACTGTTACAATGGAGCATCTACATTAGGAAGTTTATATCATGGCTGATTCTTTACCACTAGTACTTGTTGACGGTTCATCTTTTCTTTATAGAGCCTTTTTCGGTTCAAGGCAGAATTTTACAAATTCCAAGGGAATTCCTACAGCTGCTTCGTTAATCATTACCAGAATGCTGCAGGGACTACTAAAGAAGTTTGAAGGTTCAAAATTCATAGTTGTTTTTGATGCAAAAGAAAAATCCTTTAGAAATCAAATGTACCCAGAGTACAAATCCAACCGTGAAAAAATGCCTGAAGCGTTAGTTCAGCAGGTTCCTTATGTTCATTCTATAGTAAAGGCATTTGGCTTTCCTTTACTGTCGGTAAGTGGCGTTGAAGCAGATGATGTTCTTGGCTCTTATGCAAAGGAAGCTTCAAGACGTGGTTTAAAAGTGGTTATCTGCACGGGAGATAAGGATTTATCTCAGATCGTTGATGATAATGTTTCCCTCTATGATTCTATGAAGGATACCTTTTATGATGCTAAAGGTGTCAAAGAAAAGTTTGGTGTGGGACCGGAACTTATCATAGATTATCTGGCTTTAAAAGGTGATTCCTCAGATAATATTCCGGGGATGAAAGGTACTGGAGACAAGACAGCTGTCTGTTTGTTGAATGAGATAGGTGGTGTGGAAGAAATCTTCAGAAATACAGACAAAATAGCCTCTTTGCCGTTCAAGGGCGCCAAGACTTTTGCTCCTAAGTACATACAGGCTATTGATGAGATAAGATTGTCATATAAACTTGCAACCATAAAAACAGATGTAGAGCTGCCAATTTCCATTGATAAGGTTTCTTTCCCTGTCGAGAATACTGCCGAACTGATAAAGATTTTTACTGAGCTTGAGTTTACTAAATTACTTGAACAGACAAAGAAAAATCTAAAAGAAGACGATGCGACAGAAAGTAAGGGGGCAACTTCAGAGGTAGGTTCTCTTGAGGCTCTGTTCTCACAGCACGATGCAGCAGAAGTTGATTTCAAATCTTATGGAAGTGTCTTCCACCTTATAACAGATTTGGAAAGTTTAAAGGATCTTTGCAGAAAAATTCAAAAAGCAAAAGTTGTTGCTCTTGATACTGAAACCACTTCTCTCCGTCCAGAAGAATGTTCCATTGTTGGAATGTCTCTGAGTGTAACTCAAAAGGAAGGCTACTATATTCCTTTTAACCATACTTACTTAGGAGTACCCAATCAGCTTACTGTAAGCGAAGTTAAGGAAAATCTGTTACCTGTACTTAATCAGGATGACGTAAAAATTGTAGGGCATAACATTAAGTTTGATCTTTTAGTTCTTCACTATCATGGAATTGAAATAAATCAAGTTTACGCTGATACTATGGTTTTGGCTCATCTGTTAAATTCAGCAGAGCCGGTTAACATGGATGATTTGGCAAAAAAGTATCTTGGCTACAATACAATCACCTATAAAGATGTAACAGGAGCCAAGAAAAAGTTACCAATAAATGAGGTTCCTGTAGAAAGAGTCTGCGAGTATGCCGGTGAAGATGCTGAGGTAACCTTAAGACTGTACAATTATTTAATTGAAAAATTAAATGAATCTGAAAAGGACAGAGATATCTTCTTTAGTAAAGAAATGCCTTTTTTATATGTTCTCTACCAGATGGAACTTTTTGGTGTTTGTGTAGATAAAGAAGAGTTGGAAAGACAGAATCAGAATTTAAAGGTTGAACTTTTAGATATTCAAAAGCAAATCTATGTTTCTTGTGGAAAGGAATTTAATATTTCTTCACCAAAGCAGTTAGGAACAGTTCTCTTTGAGGATATGAAGATCCCTTATCCAAAGAAAGTCAAGGATGGAAAATACTCAACTGCTGAAGAAATCCTAGAACAGATATCATATGACTATGATGTCGCTAATCTAGTTTTAAGATACCGTGAGCTGTCAAAGTTAATCTCAACTTATACAGAAAAACTTCAGACCATGATTAACCCAAAGACTCACAGAATATACACATCATTCAACCAGTCAGGGACAGTAACCGGAAGACTGTCTTCGTCCGATCCTAATTTGCAGAATATCCCTGCAAGAACACACGAAGGCAAGTTAATCAGAAAGGCTTTTGTTGCTCCTGATGGTTACAGACTGATTTCTGCAGATTATTCACAGATTGAGTTAAGACTCATTGCTCATATCAGTCAGGATCCTAACTTATTAAAGGCTTTCAGGGCTGGATATGATGTTCATAAGGCAACAGCAGCTGAAGTTTTGGGTAAATCTATTGATGATGTAACTGCTCAGGAAAGAGCTCATGCCAAGGCAACTAATTTCGGCCTAATGTATGGAATGGGAGCTTTTGGTTTAAGAAAGCAGACTCATATGAGTATGTCTGAGGCAAAAGTATACATAGAACGTTATTTTGCTCGTTATCCAAAAGTAAAAGTCTACATGGAAAATACAAAAGAATTTGCTCATAAAAATGGCTATGTAACTACTATTGAGGGAAGGAAAATTGCTGTAGCCAATATAAACAGTTCAAATGTGCTGTTATTAAAAGGCGCTGAACGAGCAGCAATCAATGCTCCTATGCAGGGCAGTGCCGCTGATGTGATTAAAAACGCCATGATAAAGCTCATGGACTGGATCAGAACACTTCCTGCTGATACCGTTAGAATGACAGTTCAGGTTCATGATGAACTGTTGTTTGAGGTAAAGGATAATTTTGTGGAAGAGGCTTTAAAAGTAATTAAGGATATTATGGAAAATGCTGCCAGCATAGACGTGCCTTTGGAGGTTGGTATCGGCTGCAGTTCAAATTGGGCAGATGCTCATTAGAAATTTTTTTCCATTTGCCTTTGAACAAGTTTAAGTTCACCTCTGTCAATTTTTACATAGCTGTACTGGGAATTCCACATACCAAGTCCCAGTCTGTGGGTGCCTTCTCCAAAGGCATCTTTTTGTCCGCCAAAAATGTGAAAATGACCATGAATCAGGATCTTTGATCCCGTTGTCGCAAGAAAGTGGGCTCCTGCTTCTTTTACTTTTGGATCATTAAGAGAGTCTTCTCTTTCTTTCTCTCTTGCAATTTCCATTTTTTTGCTTTTTTTTCTGATCTTAATAGCAATCTTTTTTCTCCATGACAACGGTAGCGCCATGAAGACAAATCTAATAAGCTTATTTTTAGACATGGAACGGAATTTCTGATAAGACCTGTCGTGAAGACACAGCTGATCTCCGTGAATTAACAGAGCCTGTCCATCAGATGTTGGAAGAATATAAAAATCGCCAATGAGCTTCATTCCAAAATATTCAGCCATATACTTATTCATCAGAAAATCTCTGTTTCCACACTGGAATAATGTTTGGACACCTCGGGCCCTGGCTTTAAGAATAATCTGTCTTATATTTTGCTGAAATCTTGAGTTTTTGTCCAAACCTACAAAGAAGTCAAACATATCACCGGCGATAATCAGCTTGTCATTTAGGTACAAGTTGTGATCATAAAAATTAGCAAAAGCGTTTGTCAAAATAGGTTTTGACTCACTTAAATGAAGATCAGCAATTATATAGGTGGCCATGAGCGAAATTACCAAGAAAAAAGGTGGCATGAGCCACCTTTGTTAATTAATCAATGCAAGCATCAGTGATTTCGATAGTTTCTACAGGAACATCCTGATAGTAAGAAACAGTAGTTGTCCTGCATTGCTCTATCTTGTCAACCACATCCATACCTTTTACAACTTTTCCGAAAACACAGTAGCCCCATCCAGAAAGATCTTTAGATCTGAAATTCAGGAAACCGTTGTTAACAGTGTTGATAAAGAATTGAGCTGTAGCTGAATGAGGATCATTTGTTCTTGCCATTGCAATGGTTCCTCTTTCATTCTTTAAACCGTTGTCAGCTTCGTTTTTGATAGGTGCTTCGGTTTCTTTTTGTGACATATCTGCAGTTAAACCACCACCCTGAATCATAAAACCTTTGATAACTCTGTGGAAAATTGTTCCTTTGTAAAAACCTGACTTTACGTAGTTTTCAAAGTTTTTGGCTGTTTCAGGTGCCTTTTCATAGTCTAGTTCAATTACGATATCACCTAAGGTAGTTTTTAATGTGATCATATTGTTCTCTCTATAAATTTATGTGAAATCTTTTCAGATATTTTAACAGTAAATAGTAATTTCTAAAAATCCAACCGCACAAAAAGTGATTTTTAAAAACAAAATCATTAAGGTTTATTGAAAAAAGTCATTTTCTTTGCACAAGAATAATTTGATCAAAGAATAATGTGAATGAAGTAACGCAATTTGATATGATCTCAAGAAAATTGTGATTTACATTGTCAAATACTCCTTTTAGAGACAAATATGCTAAAGATATACAATACGCTGACAAAAAGTAAGCAAGAGTTTAAGCCAATTGAACCTGGCAAGATTGGAATGTACGTATGTGGTGTGACTGTTTATGATTTATGCCATATAGGACACGCAAGAACATTCGTTAACTTTGATGTAATCGTTCGTTATCTGCGCTATTCAGGATTTGATGTTAAGTATGTCAGAAACATCACTGATATTGATGACAAGATTATCAGAAGAGCAAATGAGCGCGGAATTGCAGCTAAGGAGCTGGCTGAGCAGTTTATTGTTGAAATGCACAAGGATTTTGATGCATTAAACATAAAGCGCCCTGATATCGAACCTAGGGCCACAGATAACATTAAAGAGATTATATCTGTTGTTCAGAAACTGATTGACAACAAAAATGCATATGTTTCAGACAATGGTGATGTGGTTTTTGATATCAATTCTTTTAAGGAATACGGTCGTTTATCTGGTCAGAAATTAGATGAACTTCAGGCAGGAGCCAGAATTGAAGTGGCAAAGAACAAACATAATCCAATGGACTTTGTGCTTTGGAAAATGTCAAAACCGGGTGAACCTGCCTGGGAATCTCCATGGGGTGAGGGCCGCCCTGGGTGGCATATTGAATGTTCGGCAATGAACAACAGATACCTGGGGAAGGAATTTGATATTCATGGCGGTGGCTCAGATCTGATTTTCCCTCATCACGAGAATGAGATTGCTCAGAGTTGCTGTGCAAACCATACTCCATATGTTCATTACTGGATGCACTCTGGCATGGTGATGATTAACGAAGAAAAAATGTCAAAATCATTAAATAATTTCTTTACGATCAGAGACGTTTTGAAGACATACGACGCAGAAACCATAAGGTTCTTCTTATTATCAGGTCAGTATAGAAGTCCTTTGAACTATTCTCAGGAAAATTTAGATAAGGCAAGAGCAGGTCTCAACAGATTGTACACTACTTTAAGAGATACTAATCCGTCAGATCCTGCATCAGCTGAAGATGAGTTTACTGCAAAGTTCAAGGAGTATATGGACGATGACTTTAATTCTCCTGGCGCAATTTCCGTTTTGTTTGATTTGACCAAACAAATCAATAAGGAATCAGGAGCCAAAGCGTCAGAGCTTGCCGGTAGATTGAAACAGTTGGCTTCAGTACTGGGTATTTTAGAGCAGGATCCAAATACTTTCCTGACAAGTGGAGCCAACAATGATGATAATGCTGAGATTGAGTCGCTGGTAAAAGAACGTAACGATGCTAGAAAGGCAAAGGACTGGGCTCGTGCTGATGCGGCAAGAGATAAACTCAAGGCTATGCATATCGAACTTGAGGATACACCTCAGGGTACGGTCTGGCACAGAGTTTAATCAATAGATAATTTAAAATAAAGGCTGTGAGTTACATCATGGCCTTTTTTATTCATCTTTGCTAATTCATGTAAATAATCTAATCTTAAGGTAAGAGTTGTTGTGGCAGTGATTGCCTAAGTTGGGTCTATGTATTTAGAACGAGCAAAAGTTACCAATTTCCGTGGTATTAGAAGATTATCAGTAGATTTTGAGTCTGACAGCACTTTTCTTATTGGTGAAAATCAGTGGGGAAAAACATCTTTATTAAGAGTTTTATGGATGCTTTTAGGTCAGGGAAATAAGCTGTGTCAATTTGAAAGGGGTGACCTTTATGTTCCTATCAAAATAGAAAAATCAGCAGATTTTCCAAAAGAAAACCTTATAGAGAAAGTATCAAAGAGAAAGTCCATAAATTTTGACAGTCAACGCAAAGAAAAATCCAGAAAAAATGACGAAGTTCTACGTTCTGATGAACAGGGAATTAGTCTTTGTAAAAAAATTGAAAAGTTTTATGATGAAAATTCCGAAAATAATGCCACAATCAATGAGTTAACTAGATGCAATGAAGATAGCCAACAAGAAAATAAAGATAGCAATACAAATGCCAATTTCATAGATGAGCTGGATTCGTATATAGAAAAAAGTGGACCCTTATATGATTTTGAAAAAGAGGATGTGTTCAATACAGGTGATGGGAAAATAAGAGTTGATCTGTATTTTAGGGAAAGTGTTCCTAGTTCAGAGGCAGACACCTGCGAAGAATTAAAAACATTTTGGAACTATTGTGAAGATGGCTTTTACAGAATTCACTGGCAGATTGTTGGAAAATACGACGAAAAGTCAAAAGACTTTATTACAAAGCACGCTTTAATTATAAAAAAACAGCATAGTGATATTACTTTTGAAAAAGTAGAAAAAGCTATCTTTAAGATTATTTCTCTTAATCCTGTTTTCAGATTGAGAGACAGCAGAATGGATAAAAGCCTGAGCCTTGAGTCTACATCTCAAGACAAAATTAAGACTATCCTTAATGCAATCTCAGAGGATGAGGCTTTACCTGGAGAATTCGTAAAAATCGTTGCGGATACGTTTGGATCTTTTTTAGACAAGTATTTTTCTGAGTACTCAAATCCAGAAATGGAAAGTAGAAAGATAGTCTCGAGAGCAAGAAATATAACTGATATAGTAAAAAGTCCAATCTCTCTTGAATCAATATCCAATATTAAGCAGACATTGACGACACCTGGTTTTAATAAGTCAAAAGCTCTGCTGTCATATATTGCAGCAACAATTTTATTGAGCAGAGGCAACAGAAAAATTGACCCTAAAGCCAAACCAATTCTGATCTTAGAGGATATTGAATCACGATTCCATCCTTCGCTGTTGCTATCATTTTGGTCTTTACTGGCAATCACAGATGTTCAGAAAATAGTCACTACAAACAGTGGAGATTTACTGTCTGCTGTAAGTCTAGAATCTCTAAGACGGTTACAAAGAAAACATTATGATACACGATGCTATAAGATAGACAGTTCTATGTTGAGTTATGAGGAACTCCGAAAAATTGCCTTCCATGTCAGAATCAACAGACCTATGGTTCTGTTTGCCAGATCATGGATTTTGGTTGAAGGTGAAACAGAAGTATGGATCTTGACTCAGATAGCATCAATCTTAGGAATTTCTCTTGCCTGTGAGGGGATAAGAATTATTGAGTATGCTCAGTGCGGACTGAAACCTTTAATAAAAATTGCATCTCAGCTGGGTATCAATTTTCATGTTTTGTCTGATGGTGATGAGGCCGGTAAAAAATATGCAGAGGTTGCAATGTCTTTTCTTAATAAGAAAAACAGGGATATTCATTTAACAGTATTACCTCAAAGGGACATTGAACATTACTTATATACACAGGGATACGCTAAAGACTTTAAGATTGCTGCGGGATTATCCAGCAATAATCAGTTGAGAAAAGGTTTTGATATGGATAAAGTTATTGAAATTGCCATCAAGAAAAAGAGTAAACCCGGTCTTGCACTGGTGCTGGTGGATGCAATTCAGAAGAAAGGAATTGAAGGTGTTCCGTTGGCCTTTGCTCAACTGTTGCAAAAAGTCCGTTCAATGGATTCAGACAGATCATCCAGACTAATTTGAGTAAGATGTTGAAAGGCAGGTGAATGAGTGAATGGACAAGAGAAAACAGTTATTCGATATTTTGAACCTGTTCTCTCATCTGTTCTATAAGAACTTTTAATTCAACAGCAACCTTTGTGATATTCAGAGAGGATGCTTTTGATGCAAGTGTGTTAGCTTCACGGTTAAATTCCTGCATCATAAAATCAAGTCTCTTTCCACAGATACCACCTGTATGAAGAATGTTTCTTACTTCTTTGATATGGGCTTCAAGTCTGTCGTATTCCTCTCGGATATCAGCCTTTTGTGCTGCTAGAGCCACTTCCTGTTCAATACGTGAAGGATCAATGTCAGATACGAATTCAGCAATTTTTGCTTTAATTTTTTCTCTTTCTTTATGTACAAGTTCAGACAGGCATTTCTCAACTGTAATGAGCTCATTTTCGATGAGAGCTAGTCGCGATTGAATAGCTGCCTTTAATTTTTCTCCTTCATGTTTTCTGGATGTTGTGAGTTTTTCGATAGCTTCAGACAGACAGTCTAAGACCAGTTCATCAATTTTTGACTGAATCTTTTCATCTTGAACCTGAATTCCTGGATAATTAAGAATTTCAAGAGCATTGATTGAGATCCTGCTCATTCTCTTTTCTATAGTTTTAAGTGCTACTGACAGCTGTTCTAAGGCAATTTCGTCAACTTTAAGCGAACTTTTTAGATTTTGAGATAATGTAATATAGCAGTCTATTTTCCCTCTCTTTAAATGTTCTTGAAACATTTCTCTTAACCTTGGTTCAAGATGTCTTAAAGAGTCAGAAATTTTAAAATTTATTTCTAAAAATCTACCATTTACAGAGGTGATATCAATATTCAGATCTGCAATATCACAACTTTTTACGATATTAGCAGAACCAGTCATGCTAAAAATTGGATCCATAATTTCCCCTTTTTAACTGAAGTATATCAAGGATTGATACTCAATATGTATTCACAGTTTCGAAAGTATAATGTAAAATTCACAAAAAATTTATAGAGGTTGTTATGCAGGAATATCAGCGTAAGTTTATTGAATTAGCCTTAAACAAAGGCGTATTGAAATTTGGTAGCTTTGTTTTAAAGTCAGGTCGTACGAGTCCATATTTTTTTAATGCAGGCGGTTTTAATACAGGTGCTGATTTAGCAACTTTAGGTGAGTGCTATGCTCATGCTTTAGTGAATGCTGATATTAGTTTTGATGTTTTATTTGGACCTGCCTATAAAGGTATACCATTAGCTTGTGCTACAGCTATGGCTTTGGCAAAAGATCACAATAAAAATGTACCATGGTGCTTTAATCGTAAAGAGAAAAAAGATCACGGTGAAGGCGGCAATTTAGTAGGAGCTCCTTTAAAGGGAGACATTCTGTTAATTGACGATGTTATTACCGCAGGAACCGCAATTCGTGAATCTGAAGAAATCATAAAAGCCAACGGTGCTCATTTTAAGGCTGCCCTAATTGCTCTGAACAGAATGGAAAAGGGCAAAGGGGATAAGAGTGCAATTGCCGAAGCTGAGGAGCAGATTGGAATTAAGATCATCTCAATTGTGTCTTTTGATGATCTGTTAAAATACATAGAAAATGACGAAAAACTTAAGTCCCATATTCCAGCAATGCTTGAATACCGAAAACAGTATGGTGCTTAATCATCATTTTATTTAATCTACTTTTTATAAGTCGTGTTATTTAAGCTGTACTGGCATCCGCAGTACAGCTGATTGTAGAACTTGATTTCTTTAACAAGTTCATAGCGGCGACCGACCAAACCTTCTTTTCTCCAGTCCTGATCCCAATAGTTAACTCCCTCAACAGCATTCTGGGCCATAAAGCCAGCAGCATCAACCTGCTTTTTGCTTTTCCACCTTGATGTGCATAGGGTTGTGGTAAATGTGTTTATATTATTTTCTTTGGCAAACAATGCTGTTATGGTGAGTCTGTGTGTAAAGCATTTCAAACAGCGATTACCTCTTTCGGGCTCATTTTCCAGACCTTTTACTTTTTCTAGCCACTGACTGTAATTGTAATCACCTATTACATATTCAAGATTTAAAAGGTTGCAAAGATGCACCCATTCATCTCTTCTTTTTTCATATTCTTCAAAAGGATAAATATTTGGATTATAGAAAAACATAAGAGGTTTTATCTTATTGAAAATAAGACATTCTACAAGACTTGTAGAGCAGGGCGCACAACAGCAGTGAACTACAAGTCCATTTGAGTTCTTTGGAAGAACAAGATCTTTTTTGGGAGAGTCCAATGCAAAGTCATCTGGAAGAGAAAAATCAAAAATCATATAAAAACGCACCTTTGTCTAAAGTTGTCGTATTATATACAAAAATTTTGTAAGAATAATTCATTATGTCTAAGTCAAATTCAGAACTATATAAATCAATCTATTACGTTGTTTCGGCAGTTGCTATCTCATTAATTTTGTATTTTGTTAATGATTTGTCTTTACAGAGTAAACTTGCCTTTACAACTTACTCCCTCTTAGGTCTTTTCTGCTTGTGGTGCAGTATTAAAATATGCAGAGGAAGGGCTTTTCTTCAAGCTTTTATAGTTTTTGAAATTACATATTTAAGCGTTTATCTTTTATCAATTTTATTAAGTTTGAATACGTCGTTATTTGACTTTGTAAAAGGTGTTGCTTTCTCTTTTGTTGCTTTTTCTCTTTTGTCGTGTGTTAACTATTTTTTTAGTATTTTTAAAGGTACATCTGAAAAATTAATAGTTAGAGCACCCGTTTCATTTTTATATTTTATTCTGGTCTTCATTGGGCTGTTTTTTCCATTAGTGATGATTTGTTATTACGTCGCAACAGGTTCATTGATCTCTTCAGATATTATTCTTGCTTTAGCTCAGACTAATGCTTCAGAAGGTAAAGAATTCTTTGCAAGTAACTTTAACTACATGTGGCTCGTTTCTTTTGGAATTTTAGTATTCATTGTTTCTGTAAATTTCATCCTTCTAAATAGGATCTCATCAAAATCAAAAATAGAAGTTTCAAAAAAGAACAGGAGCCAATGGAAGTTCGCTCTTTTTTCTCTAACTATAATGATGGTATCTGTTTTTCTGGCACTTCCTAGGATGGATTATCTGCCCTATGCTGTAGTGAAGGTTACATCAAGGCAGTTGGACAACTTTGAGGCATACAAAAAGCAAAAAGGCGCAAGATTAGAAAAACTCAAAACATTGAATTCGCTCATTCTAGATAACAAACTGAGCAAAGAAGGAAATCTTTTTGTTTTAGTTATAGGTGAATCGGAAACAAGAGACAGAATGGGGGTATACGGTTTTAATAGAGATAATACTCCGCACATGAGTAAAGAAAGCTCACTTGATAATTCAATTTTGTTTAAAAACGCCTATACTTCATGGCCTCAGACTGTACAGGCTCTTTCATATGCTTTAACTCAGGCAAATCAATATTCATCAATTGAAACTGTAGATGCGTTTTCAATTATGGAAATTGCAAAAGCTGCGGGATACACAACTTACTGGTTATCTAATCAGAGAAAATTTGGCGTTTATGAAACTCCTATTACTGTTGTAGCATCTACAGCTGATCATGAAATCTGGACAAACGGATCAGCTAAGATGGAAGGTGTTTTTTTTGATGAAGAATTAATAAACAGGTTTCCAAAGATCGATCCTAAAAAGAATAATTTTATAGTGATCCATTTAATGGGTTCTCATCAAAAATATGAAAAGCGTTTACCTTCAGAGTATAAAGTGTTCAAAGGTAGCGATGAAAACAACGATTACTATGATGATACGGTTCTATATACAGATCATGTCATTTCTGAAATTTACAAAAAGGCTAAATCCTATAGTAGCTTTATGGGAATGATCTATTTGTCTGATCATGGCGAAGATCCTCATATTGTGGGGGGACACGATCCAGAAAATGTAAATGCACAGATGCTAAGAATACCAGCAGTAATTTATTTATCAGACAGCTATATAAGCAGGTTTAAGTATTTGTACAAAAATTTAAAAGATAACAGCAACAGATATTGGTCTAATGATCTTTTATATGAACTGCTAGTTTCTTTTCTTAGGATAGAGGGGGCGCCAGAATTTAATCAAAAGTATAATATTGCTTCAGATAAGTATGATTTAGATGAAAACTCTGTAATGACTATGTATGGAAAAAAACATATTACAGAATACGAAAAATAGCAAATAAAGTTGTACTTTCTGAAAAATTGTGTATAATAATTGCACTTTCGTTCTGCGCTTTAAAAACGTACGCAACGAGACCAGCCCTACTTCATTATGATGCGGCTGATGAGACTCTCCCTAATTTTGGGAGAAATTGGTAATAGTAGCACTTCCTCTTATTTTTGTATAAAGGTAAGAAGGCAGGTGTGTACTTGTTCTTTTATTTAATATGGAGTCTGCAATGCAGAATCAAAGAATTAGGATCCGTCTTAAGGCATACGATCACAGATTGATTGATCACTCAACCGCTGAAATCGTTGAAACCGCAAAGCGCACTGGCGCTCAGGTACGTGGTCCAATCCCGCTCCCTACTCGCAAGGAGCGTTACACCATCCTTATTTCCCCACATGTAAACAAAGATGCTCGTGATCAGTACGAAATCCGTACTCACAAACGTTTAGTTGATATCGTGGAGCCAACTGAGAAGACTGTTGATGCTTTAATGCGTTTAGATCTTGCAGCTGGTGTGGATGTTCAGATCAGCCTTCGCTAATAGGGGAATAATACAATGTCAATCGGTTTAATTGGCCGCAAGCTTGGTATGACCCGTGTTTTCAACGAGAACGGCAAATCTGTTCCAGTAACAGTCATCCAGGTAGAAGCAAACCGCGTAACCCAGTTAAAGAATCTTGAAAATGACGGTTATACCGCAATTCAGGTTACAACTGGTGAGCGCAAAGCAAGTCGCATGACCAAGGCAGAAATTGGTCACTTCGCAAAGTCCGGTGTTCAAGCAGGCCGTGGCTTATGGGAGTTCCGTTTAAATGATGAAGAGCTAGCTTCTTATAAAGTTGGTGATGAAATCAAAGTAGACGCATTCCAGGACGTTAAGAAAGTTGATGTAACCGGCCAGTCAAAAGGTAAGGGTACAGCAGGTACCATCAAGCGTTACCACTTCTTACATCAGGATTATACCCACGGTAACTCACGTTCACATCGTGTCCCAGGTTCTACTGGTCAGAATCAGACCCCAGGTAGAGTTTTCAAGGGCAAGAAGATGGTTGGTCATATGGGTTCTGAGAAGGTTACAGTATTGGGCCTTGACTTAGTTCGCATTGACGCAGAACGTAACTTACTTCTCGTAAAGGGCGCTGTTCCAGGTGCTAATAACGGGGATGTAATTGTAAGGCCAAGTCTTAAAGCTTAACCCGAGGTAATAGGATCATGGAATTAAAGTTAGTTGGCGCAGACAAGCAGCTGGAAGTGTCAGAGAGCACCTTTGGCCGTGAGTTTAATGAGCCATTAGTGCACCAGGTAGTTGTTTCATACCTGAGCACTGCACGCGCCGGTACTAAAGCTCAGAAGACACGTTCTGAGGTATCAGGTGGCGGCAAGAAGCCTTTCCGTCAGAAGGGCACAGGTCGTGCACGTGCTGGTTCAAGCCGTTCACCATTATGGCGTGCAGGTGGTACCATCTTCGCTGCAAAGCCACAGGATTGGACTCAGAAAGTTAACCGTAAGATGTATCGTGTAGCAATGAGCAGCATCTTATCAGAGTTAGTTCGTCAGGACCGCTTAGTTGTAGTAGATGACTTCAAAGTTGAAGACCACAAGACCAAGTCATTAGTTGCAAAATTAAAGGACTTAGGCTTAAAGCAGGTTCTAATCGTTACTGATGCTTTCGAAGAGAATTTATTCTTAGCATCTCGTAATCTGTACAGAGTAGAAGTATGTCAGCCAGGTACTGCTGAGTTTAACCCAGTAAACCTAGTAGGCTTTGACAAAGTTTTAATTACTTCTGCAGCTGTTAAGAAAGTAGAGGAGTTGCTGAAATAATGTCAGAAGCACGTTTAATGAATATCTTACGCGCACCTGTAGTCTCTGAGAAGAGCTCAGCTGCACAGCAGGATAAGAATACTTTAGTATTCAAGGTATTAAAGGACGCAACTAAGGACGAAATCAAGGCCGCAGTTGAGACTTTATTCAACGTAAAGGTTGAAGCTGTTCGCACCCTTAATTTCCAGGGCAAAGTACGCCGTACTGCTCGTGGTTTTGGCAAGCGTTCTGATTGGAAAAAGGCTTATGTTACTCTTCCTGAGGGGACTCAGTTAGACATTGAGGATGCCTCACAGCAGACTAACAAGGAGAGCAAGTAATGGCAATCATTAAGGCAAAGCCAACCTCCCCAGCCCGTCGTCATGTCGTTCAGATCAAGACTCCAGGCTTATGGAAAGGTGGTCCAGAGCGTTCTCTAACAGCAGAGAAGCGTAAGACTGGTGGCCGTGACAATTATGGTCACATTTCAACACGTCACATTGGGGGTGGTCACAAGCAGCGTTATCGTTTAGTTGATTTTAAGCGCCAGAAGGATGGTATTGAGGCACGCGTTGAGCGTCTAGAGTACGATCCAAACCGTTCAGCTCATATTGCATTAGTTTGCTATGCTGATGGTGTTCGTAGCTATATCTTAGCTCCTAAGGGCTTAAAAGAGGGCGATGTTGTAGTATCAGGCTCAGATGCACCTATCAAAGTAGGTAATTCATTACCAATGCGCAATATTCCTCTTGGTACAACAATTCACGCAGTTGAGTTAAATCCAGGTGCTGGTGCAGTTTTTGCTCGTTCAGCTGGTTGCTACTGTGAATTAGTTGCTCGTGAAGGTGCTTATGTAACCTTACGTATGCGTTCAGGCGAAATGCGTAAAGTTTTAGCTGATGGTCGCGCTACAGTCGGTGAGATTGGTAACGGCGAGCACATGCTAGCTCAGTTAGGTAAAGCTGGTGCTAAGCGCTGGCGCGGTGTACGTCCTACAGTTCGTGGTATGTCAATGAACCCTATCGATCACCCACATGGTGGTGGTGAGGGCCGTAACAAGGGCATTCAGCCACGTTCTCCATGGGGTACACCATGCAAGGGTTACAAGACACGTAAGAACAAGCGTACTGATAAGTACATTGTTCATCACCGTTAATCGATTAGCGAGGATATAACATGCCACGTTCTTTAAAGAAAGGTCCATTTATTGATGCGTCCTTACTAAAGAAGGTACTGCAGGTCCAGCAGACTGGCGATAAGAAGCCAATTAAGACCTGGTCACGCCGTTCAGTTATCATTCCACAGATGATTGGAATGACCATCGCTGTTCATAACGGTCGTCAGCACGTACCTGTATTCGTTTCAGACGAAATGGTTGGTCACAAGTTAGGTGAGTTTGCACCTACTCGTACCTTTAAGGGTCACACCGTAGCAACTGATGCTAAGGCCTAATTGGAGTTTAATGTAATGGAAGTTAAAGCAATACACCGTTATGCTCGTTCTTCTGCACAGAGAACTCGCTTGGTCGCTGATCAAGTTCGCGGTTTACCTGTTCAGAAAGCTTTGGATTTATTACAGTTCAGCCCACGTAAGGCTGCTGCTATTATCCGTAAAGTACTGCTCTCAGCAATTGCCAATGCAGAGCACAACCAGTCTTTAGACATCGACGATTTAGTTGTTGCAAAGATCATGGTTGATGAGGGTCCTTCACTTAAGCGTATTATGCCACGTGCTAAAGGCCGTGCAGATCGCATTGTAAAGCGTACTTCTCACATCACTGTTGTTGTAGCAGATAGCGTAAGGGAGTAATTATGGGTCAGAAAATTAATCCAAACGGAATCAGACTTGGTATTACAAGACCATACTCATCTGTTTGGTATGCATCTACTGCAAATTTCCCTGCTAACATCAAGAGCGACTCTGCAGTTCGTAAGTATTTAACCAACGAGTTAAAGAACGCTTCTGTTTCTAAGATCGTTATTGATCGTCCTGCAAAGAGCATTCGTGTAACAATCTGCACTGCTCGTCCTGGTATCGTAATCGGTAAGAAGGGTGAGGATGTTGAGAAGTTACGTCAGAAGATCTCTGCAATCGCAGGTGTTCCAGCTCAGGTTAATATCAGCGAAATTCGCAAGCCTGATTTAGACGCTAAGTTAGTAGCAGATTCTATCGCTTCTCAGTTAGAGCGCCGTGTAATGTTCCGTCGCGCTATGAAGAAAGCTATCCAGAATGCTATGCGTGCTGGTGCAAAGGGTATCAAGGTTGAAGTATCAGGCCGTTTAGGTGGTGCTGAAATCGCTCGTTCAGAGTGGTTACGTGAAGGTCGTGTACCTCTACACACATTACGTGCTGATATTGACTACGCTTTATCTGAAGCAGTAACAACCTATGGTGTAATTGGTGTTAAGGTTTGGATCTTCAAGGGTGAAGTTTTAGGTGGTTTACCTTTAACTCAGGAAGAGACCGAAGACCGTAACAATGCAGCTGCTCCAGCAGGTCGTCGTGGTCGTCGTGATGACAACCAGGCTCGCAATGGCCGTGGCCGTCGTGGTGCTAAGAAGACCGAAGAAGCTCCAGCTTCAAAGGCTGCTGAGTAACGGAGGAAGTATAAGTGTTACAACCTAAACGTACAAAATATCGTAAGACTCAGAAAGGTCGTAATGAAGGCTTAGCTTATGCAGGCTCAATCGTATCTTTCGGTGAGTTTGGTCTTAAGGCTACATCTCGCGGTCAGATTACTGCACGTGAGATTGAAGCTGCACGTCGTGCGTTCACTCGTGAGATGAAGCGTGAAGGTAAAGTTTGGATCCGTGTGTTCCCAGACAAGCCAATCACTCAGAAAGCTCTTGGTGTTCGTATGGGTAAAGGTAAAGGTACTGTTGAGTACTGGGTTGCTCCAATTCAGCCTGGTCGTGTACTTTTCGAAATCGGTGGTATTAGTGAAGAAGTTGCTCGTGAGGCTTTCCGTCTTGCTGCAGCAAAATTATCAGTTACAACCACCTTCGTTCGTAAGCAGGTGATCTAATGCAAGCAAACGATTTACGCAATAAGTCAGTTGAAGACTTAAAGACTGAACTCTCAAATCTTCAGCGCGAGCAGTTCAACCTACGTTTTCAGTTAAAGTCTGGTCAGTTACAGCAGACTGATAACGTTCGTAAAGTACGTCGCGATATCGCACGTATTAACACAATCCTTTCTGAGAAATTAAACTCAGAGAGCGCAAAGTAGAGGTAGAGTTAAATGTCAGAAGTAAATGCAAAAGTAGCTCGCTCTCTTCGCGGTCGCGTTGTAAGCGATAAGATGCAGAAAGCTTGTGTAGTAGCAGTAGAACGCCGTATTGCTCATCCAGTATACGGTAAGATTATTACTCGTACTACCAAGTTCCACGTATCAGATGTTGAGAACGCAGCTCACGTAGGTGATATTGTAGAGATTTGTGAATGCAAACCAGTTTCAAAGACAATCTCTTGGAAGCTAGTTAGCGTTGTTGAGAAGGCTCAGAACGCCTAATCTCTAACAAAAGAGAGAGACCGCGAGAATATATGCTTGCGGTCTCATTTTATTTATGGTATATTTTAGCGCCTTTCTAAATTAGTTTAGAAAGTTGTTTTTTTTATATTTAACCGGAGCATTTGAAATGATCCAGATGCAAAGCATGCTTGACGTTGCTGATAATTCTGGCGCACGTGCAGTTCAGTGTATTAAGGTTTTAGGTGGTTCACACCGCCGTTACGCTGGCATTGGCGACATTATTAAAGTGTCTGTTAAAGACGCTATTCCACGCGGCAAGGTTAAGAAGGGCGATGTACTAGATGCTGTTGTTGTACGCACCAAGAAAGGTGTTCGTAGACCAGACGGTTCAGTAATTCGCTTTGACACTAACGCAGCAGTTTTATTAACTGCTCAGCATGAGCCTATCGGTACACGTATCTTCGGACCAGTTACTCGTGAACTTCGTTCAGAGCAATTTATGAAGATTGTATCTTTAGCTCCAGAAGTACTCTAATTTACAGGGAGTATTAAAAAAATGGCAGCGAAAATTCGCACCAACGATGAAGTAATCGTTATCACAGGTAAGGACAAGGGCAAGACTGGTAAAGTTACCCGTGTTTTAACTAGTGAGCACAAGGTGTTGGTTGAAGGCATTAATGTCAAGAAAAAACACCAGAAACCTAACCCAAATCTTGGCGTTCAGGGTGGTATCGTAGACATTGAGGCACCTATTGATGTTTCAAATGTTGCAATCTACAACCCAGATACTAAGAAGGCTGATCGAGTTGGCTTCAGAATCGAAGACGGTAAAAAGGTTCGTTTCTTTAAGTCAAATGACAAGATCATTTCTTCATCAGCCAAGTAAGCGTTAATTAAAGGAGAATAACGATGGCGAAACTGCATGATCTATACAAGCAGGAAGTAATCAAAGCCTTAACAGAAAAATTTGGTTACAAGACAATCATGCAAGTCCCTCGGATTGAGAAGATCACCCTGAATATGGGTGTTGGTGAAGCAGTTGCAGATAAGAAAGTTTTAGAGAATGCTGCACGCGATATGACCGCAATTGCTGGTCAGAAGCCTCTAATCACCAAAGTTCGCAAATCCGTAGCGGGCTTCCATATTCGTGAGGGCTATCCAATCGGCTGTAAAGTCACACTGCGCGGTGAGCGTATGTGGGAGTTCCTCGAGCGTTTAATTGTGATCGCAATTCCACGTATCCGTGATTTCCGTGGTTTATCTGCAAAGTCTTTTGATGGCAGAGGAAATTACTCAATGGGTGTACGTGAGCAGATCATTTTCCCTGAGATCGACTTTGATAAAGTTGATGCAGTTCGTGGTTTAGATATAACAATCACTACAACAGCTAAGACAGATGAAGAAGGAAAGGCTTTATTAGAAGCTTTCAACTTCCCATTCCGTACTCAGGCCCACAAGTAATTCGAGGACGAACTAATGGCTAAGACTTCAATGATTTACAGAGATCTTAAAAGAAAGCGTTTAGCAGAGCAGTATCGTGCAAAGCGTGAAGATCTCAAAAAGATTATTTCTAGCGTATCTGCTTCAGATGAAGAGCGTTTCGCAGCAGTGCAGGCTTTAGCTGCATTACCTCGCGATTCAAGCCCTTCACGTCAGCGTAATCGCTGCAGTGAGACAGGTCGTCCACATGGTTACTTACGTAAGTTCGGTTTAAGCCGTATTAAGCTACGTGAGCACATGATGCGTGGCGAAATCCCTGGTCTGCACAAGGCTAGCTGGTAAGAGGAGAGATACAAATGATGCAAGATCCTATTGCGGATTTATTAACCCGCATTCGCAACGGCCAGGCATCTGGCAAAGTTTCAGTTACTATGCCTTCATCAAAGTTAAAGGTTGCTTTAGCTAATCTGCTGTTAAAAGAAGGTTACATTTCTTCTGTTGCAGAAAATGGTGAAGTTAAGAAGGTTTTAGAAATTGGCCTTAAATATTATGAAGGCGCTCCTGTAATCGAGATGATCAAGCGTGTTTCACGTCCTGGTTTACGTATTTACAAGAGAAGTGGCGAATTACCACGTATCATGAACGGTTTAGGTATCGCTGTAATTTCAACTTCTAAAGGCTTAATGACCGATCGTGCTGCCCGTAAGGACGGCTTGGGCGGCGAAGTTATTTGCTACGTCGCATAATTAGGGAGGCAACATGTCACGTATTGCTAAGGAACATATTGCAGTTCCTCAGGGCGTCGAAGTTACTCTCGACGGTCAGAAAGTTACCATCAAGTCTAAGAAAGGCGAGATGAGCTTAAATTTACATCCAACAGTTGGTGTTAAGTATGAGAACAACCAGATTCTAGTTCTTCAGAAAGAGGACACAACTGAGTCTAACATGCAGTCAGGTACTTCACGTGCTTTATTACACAACATGGTTGTTGGCTTAGATAAAGGTTTCGAGAAGGCTTTAAAGCTTGTTGGCGTTGGTTACCGTGCAGCTGTTAAGGGTAAGACTTTAAATCTAGTTTTAGGTTATTCTCACCCAATCGATTACGAATTACCTGAAGGTGTAACTGCTGAGACTCCATCTCAGACAGATATTATCCTAAAGAGCTACGATAAGGCTTTATTAGGTCAGGTTGCTGCAAAGGTTCGCGCATTCCGTGCTCCTGAGCCTTACAAGGGTAAGGGTGTTCGTTATGCAGACGAAATCATTCACATTAAAGAAGCTAAGAAGAAATAATAGGGTGGCATAATATGTTCGATAAGAAAGAAGCTCGCATTCGCCGCGCTACTAAGTCTCGTGCAAAGATGCATGAGTTAGGTGTAACTCGTTTAGTTGTTACACGTACTCCACGTCACATCTATGCTCAGATTATCAGCAATGATAACCGTGTTTTAGCTTCAGCTAGCACTTTAGATAAGGACCTTGTTAAAGGTCTAAAGTACACCGGTAACATTGAAGCTGCCAAAGTAGTTGGTAAGGCTGTTGCCGAGCGTGCAATCGCAGCTAAGGTAGAAACCGTAGCTTTTGACAGATCAGGCTATCAGTATCACGGTCGTGTAGCAGCATTAGCTGACGCAGCTCGTGAAGCTGGCCTCAAGTTCTAGGAGTGTGAAAATGCAACACAAAGATGAAACTCAGGCTGGCGAGCTACAAGAAAAGTTAGTAGCTGTAAATCGTGTAGCTAAAGTAGTAAAAGGTGGTCGTATTTTCTCTTTCACCGCTTTAACAGTAGTTGGTGATGGTAACGGCCGTGTAGGTTATGGTTACGGTAAGGCAGGCGAAGTTCCAGCTGCTATTCAGAAGGCTATTGAGCAGGCTCGTCGTAACGTAAACAATAACATCAGCTTAAACAATGGTACTCTGTACCACTCAGTTAAAGGTGAGCACTCAGGCTCTATGGTTTACATGCAGCCTGCTTCAGAAGGTACTGGTATTATTGCCGGTGGTGCTATGCGTGCTGTTCTAGAAGTTGCTGGTGTTCGTAATGTTTTAGCTAAGGCTTATGGTTCAACAAACCCAATCAACGTTGTAAGAGCAACAGTTGCAGCTTTAGCTTCAATGCGTACTCCTGAGGCAATTGCTGCAAAGCGTGGCCTTTCAGTGAAGGAAATCATGGAGTAAAAAATGGCAGATAAGAAAACCGTTAAAGTTACTCTAATTAAGAGCACTATTGGTCGTCAGCCAAAGCACATTGCAACCGTTAAGGGTTTAGGCTTACGCCGCATTCGTCACACCGTAGAGTTAGAGGATACTCCTTCAGTTCGCGGTATGATCAATAAGGTTAGCTACTTGCTAAAAGTCGAGGAGTAAAACATGCGTTTAGATACTTTAAAGCCTGCAGAAGGCTCACGTAAAGCAGCTGTTCGCGTTGGCCGTGGTATTGGCTCTGGCTTAGGCAAGACCTGTGGTCGTGGCGTTAAGGGTGCTGGTGCTCGTAAGAGTGCTCACAAGCGTCCAGGTTTCGAAGGCGGTCAGATGCCAATGAAGATCCGTTTACCAAAGTTTGGTTTCTGGTCTCCAAAGGCTGATGTAACTGCTCAGGTTACCTTAAACGATTTAAATCGTGTTGAGGGTGATGTAGTTGATATGGCTGCTTTATTAGCTGCTCGTTTAATCAACAAGAAAGTTAAGTACGTTAAGGTTGTATTATCTCGCGTTCCTAACTTTACAAAGAAGATCACCTTAAAGGGAGTAGGCGTAACTAAGGGTGCTAAGGCTGCTATTGAAGCAGTTGGCGGTACCGTTGAAGTTGCTCAGTACATCACTGATGCTGCTGCACGTCTAGAGAAGTCAAACGCTAAGTCTGCTGCTAAGCAGAAATCACGTCTTGATGCTCTTGCTGCTGCTGGCAAGCAGAAGCCTGCTAAGAAAACTGCAGAGCAGAAAGCTGCAAAGAAAGCTGCTGCTGCTAAGTAATTAAAGAGGGGGTCTGAATGACCCCTTAATGAGGTTTTGCATGGCTAGAAAATCGCTATTTGAAAGAAGTCGTGAAATGGCTGCACAGCAATCTAAGGGCACTGGCGAAATCCGTCAGCGTCTTTTGTTTGTTGTGATTGCTCTGATCATGTTCAGACTTGGTTCCTTTATTCCTGTTCCAGGTGTGAATGCTGACGTTCTTGAGCGTGTTTTCGATTCGCAAAGCGGAACCATTATTGGCATGTTCAATATGTTTTCTGGTGGTGCTCTTGAGCGTGCATCAGTATTAGCATTGGGAATCATGCCATATATTTCTGCATCTATTATCATTCAGTTGCTTGCTGTGTTAAATAAAAATTTAGCAGAGCTTAAGAAAGAAGGTGAGTCTGGTCGTCGAAAGATTACTCAGTACACACGTGTTGCTACTGTTTTTTTAGCAGCTCTTCAGGCTTTTGGTATGGCAACAGGTATTCCAAATATGATGCCGGGTTTAGTTGATAATCCTGGTTTTGGATTCTATTTTGTCACTACCGTAAGTTTAGTAACTGGCACAATGCTTTTGATGTGGTTGGGTGAGCAGATCACAGAACGTGGTATCGGTAATGGTATATCTTTGATTATCTTTGCTGGTATCGTAGCTGGTCTTCCTTCTGCATTGGCAAGAACCTTTGAACAGTCTCGTCAGGGTGATTTGTCAACAATTGCACTGTTGATTATCGGTGTAGTAGTGGTCTTAGTGACCTTCTTCGTGGTTTTCGTTGAGCGCGGTCAGCGTAAGATAGTTATCGAATACGCTAAACGCCAAATGGGTAATCGAATCTACTCTCAGCCACGCTCTAATTTACCATTAAAGATCAACTTATCAGGTGTTATACCAGCAATTTTTGCATCGTCAATTATTCTGTTCCCTGGTACTGTTGTTTCTTGGTTCGGCCAAGGCGATAATGCTGTATCTAACGTTTTAGGAAGCATATCTGTCTTTTTACAGCCAGGTCAACCTTTATATGAATTATTGTATGCAGCTGCAATCATATTCTTCACTTTCTTCTATACTGCACTTGTATTCAATCCTCGTGAGATAGCAGATAATTTGAAGAAGGGTGGTGCTTTTATTCCAGGTATTCGTCCTGGTGAGCAAACTGCAAGATTTATTGATAAGGTGATGACCCGCTTAACCTTAAGTGGTTCTTTATACATGGTTTTAGTATGTCTTGTTCCACAGATGTTAATGAACTGGTTTAATGTGCAGTTCTATTTCGGTGGTACTTCATTACTAATTATCGTAGTTGTTTGCATGGACTTTGTATCACAGTTACAAAGTCATATGATGAATCAGCAATACGGTGACATCATGCGTAAAGCAAACTTAAGAAATTACGGTCGTTAATATCTAGTTAATTGGAGAATAAAAATGAAAGTTGGTGCTTCAGTTAAAAAAATGTGTCGCAACTGCAAAGTAGTTCGTCGTCACGGTGTAGTTCGCATTATCTGTGAGAATCCAAAGCATAAGCAGCGTCAGGGCTAATGCTTGTTTAAATGTGCAAGTTTGCTTGCACATTTAAATTTAAATCTGTATAATCATACAGCTTAAGCACTAAGAGTAATATCTTGGTGCTTTTCTGACATGCCAAAGTGCACTATGAGCGGTTGTCGCGTATCCTAACGGGCTTTGCGACAGCCATTGTTTTTAACCGACCTATATTTAGGAGATCAATAGTGGCCCGTATAGCTGGCATTAATGTGCCTGATCAAAAGATCGCTGTGATTGCATTACAGTCAATCTATGGCATCGGCCCAACCCGCGCAAGCGAGATCCTTGCTAACGCAGGTGTTGAAGAGTCTGCAAGACTTAAAGATTTAGATGAGTCTGTTGTAGATAAAATCCGTGCCGAAGTGGCTAAGTTCACCGTTGAAGGTGATCTTCGTCGTGAAATTTCTATGAACATCAAGCGCCTAATCGACCTTGGTACCTACCGTGGACTGCGTCACCGCAGAGGTTTACCAGTACGTGGTCAGCGTACTAAGACCAATGCACGTACTCGCAAGGGTCCTCGCAAGAGCATTAAGAAGTAGGAGAGCTTAGATGGCTGAAGAAATTAAAAAAGAACAGCAGGCAGCTGCTGCTACTGCTACACGTGCACGTTCAGGCAAGCGCTCAAAGAAGCAGGTTGCTGATGGCGTAGCACACATCCATGCATCTTTCAATAACACCATCGTGTCAATTTCAGACCGTCAGGGAAATGTTCTTTCTTGGGCAACTGCTGGTGGTTCTGGTTTCCGTGGTTCTCGTAAGTCAACTCCATACGCTGCTCAGGTTGCTGCAGAGCGTGCTGGTGAGGCTGCTAAAGAGTTTGGTGTTAAGAATCTTGAAGTTTTGGTTAAGGGTCCAGGTCCTGGTCGTGAATCTTCAATCCGTGCTTTAAATAATCAGGGTTATAAGATCACCAATATTACTGATGTTACCCCAATCCCTCATAACGGTTGTCGCCCACCTAAAAAGCGTCGCGTATAACCTAACGAGTTCAATTTCTGGAGAAAGATAAATGGCAAAATATACAGGTCCAGCCCTGAAATTAAGCCGCCGTGAGGGTGTTGACTTATTCTTAAAGTCAGGTGTTCGTTCAATTGATACTAAATGCAAATTGGACACAGCACCAGGTCAGCATGGCGCAAATAAAGCACGCCTTTCAGACTACGGCATGCAGTTACGTGAGAAGCAGAAAGTTCGTCGTATTTATGGCGTATTAGAGCGTCAGTTCCGTAACTACTACAAGAAAGCAACAAGAATGAATGGTAACACCGGTGAAAACCTGTTACAGCTTCTTGAGGCACGTCTGGATAACGTAGTTTATCGTATGGGTTTCGGTTCAACCCGTATGGAAGCTCGTCAGTTGGTAAGCCACAAGGCAATTACTGTTAACGATCATATCGTAAACATTCCTTCTTACCAGGTACAGCCTTCAGATGTTATTGCAGTTCGCGAAAAGGCAAAGAAGCAGTTACGTATTAAGGCTGCAATTGACTTATCAGGTCAGCGTGCTACAAAGCCAACATGGATCGATGTAGATCACGATCATATGAAGGGTACTTATAAGAGCAATCCTGAACGTGCTGAGCTACCTTCCGATATTAAGGAACAGCTCATCGTCGAATTGTATTCTAAGTAATAACGGCAACATTGCCAGCACCGCTTTTATAATGTGGGGTATCTCTAGTGTCTGTTGTTGAACTACTGAAGCCAAAGCCAGTTGATTATACTGAAGTCAGCCCAAATCATGCACGTTTAGTGCTTGAGCCACTAGAGCGTGGTTTCGGTTATACCTTAGGCGTAGCTTTAAGTGGAATTTTACTAAAGACCCTGTCTGGAACTGCAGTAGATGCATTTCAGATGGCGGGCGTTAAGGACATTAACAGCTCAAAAGCTGATCTTGAGGAAACACTTTTTGATGTGGTAATGAACTTGAAGTCTCTTGCCATTTCTGCTCAAGAACCTTTAAATGAGCCTGTTTGGTTGACAATTGAGAGACGTGGCGAAGGAGAAGTTCATGCTTCAGATATCGTATGTCCTGAAAATATATCTTTTGTTGACCCTGAAGCCCGTATTTGCACTCTAAAAGGTGCCAAGGCTTCGTTGTCGATGAAACTTCGCATCACCTCTGGTCAGGGTTATGTGATGGCAACTTCTGATAAGCATATTCCTGCAGATTCAGAAGATACCATCTTAATTGATGCAAATTATTGTCCAGTACGCCGCTATGTCTACGAAGTAGAGTCAGCTCGTGTTGAGCAGCGTACCGATCTAGATAGATTAGTTATTGACATTGAAACTAATGGAACTATTGCTCCTGAAGTTGCATTGATGAATGGTTCTAATCTAATTTGTGACAGTATTTGCAACATTGTGGATAAGGAAGAGATTAGTGAACGTGTTATGACACCTGCTGCTCCTCCTATGCCTGATCCTGTTTTAATGCAGTTAGTTGATGATCTGGAATTAACAGTTCGTTCTGCTAATTGCTTGAAGGCGGAGAATATCATTTACATCGGCGATTTGGTACAGAAGACTGAAGTAGAGTTACTTAAGACACCAAATCTTGGCAAGAAATCTTTAAATGAAATTAAAGACGTTCTAGCTCAGAGAAATCTGTCTTTAGGTATGCGTGTGGCTAATTGGCCTCCACCAGGACTTCGTGCACCAAACAAATAACTGTTTAGAAGGAATTAAAAATGCGTCATCGTTTAAGTGGCCGTCATTTAGGTCGTACAGCTGCACACCGTGCTGCATTGTACCGTAATTTAGCTAAGGCTTTATTAACCTTCGAAGTAATTAAGACTACTGTTCCAAAGGCTAAGGAATTACGTCGCTTCGTAGAACCATTAATCACTTTAGCTAAGGTTGATACCGTTGCAAACCGTCGTTTAGCACAGGCTCGTCTTCGTGATGAAGCTGTTGTAGCAAAGTTATTCAACGTTATTGGTAAGCTATCAGCTAACCGTAACGGCGGTTACACCCGTATCTTAAAGGCTGGTTTACGTTCAACTGATAAGGCTCCTGTAGCTTATATCATGTTAACTGACCGTCCTGAAGCTGCTGAAGAATCAAAAGATTCAAAAGCTGCTGAATAATTCTATGGGCGCATAGTTGCGCCCATTCAGATTTCTAGCTAACTAACTGTACTAAAAAACGAGGGTGAAACCTTGGATCAGATCATTGATTCTATTAAGCCAAATATTAAAGAAGTTACTGAGCTTTCACGTAATGTCAGCCGTGTAATTCTTGAGCCATTTGAGCCTCATTATGCTCAAATCGTAGGCACAGCACTCCGTCGTATTATGCTGTCCTCTATTCCTGGATATGCCATCACCGCAGTAGAAATTGATGGTGTAGTGCATGAATACAGTGCAGTAGAAGGCATTCAAGAAGATATTCTTCTTATACTTTTAAATCTAAAAGAAGTTGCTGTTGCATCAGAAGGTTCTTTGAGAGACGAACCTGTTCTTCTGCTGAAGAAGAAAGGTGTTGGTCCGGTTACTGCTGCAGACATTCAGTGTCCTGCTGGTATCGAAATTAAGAACCCAGAACAAATCATTTGTCATTTAACAGACGATAACAAAGAGTTAAATATGCATTTGCATGTAACTCGCGGTCGTGGATATGTTCCTGCTGTCAATCGTCCATACGTTGAAGGCTCAGAAGAGCGTTTCATCGGTCATTTACAGATAGACCCATCATATTGCCCTGTGTTAAATGTAGCTGTACACACAGCTCCTATTGCGGATGAAAAAGAACAGTTAATTCTTGATATTGAAACAAATGGCACTATAGATCCAAAGAATGCTGTAAGTATTGCAGCTACTATTTTTGCTGATCAGTTGAATTCATTCGTTGATATCAGAAATTCTGTCGCTCCTACTGAGGATTCTTCGTTCAGACCTCTTATCGATCCTAAGTTGATTTGTCCTGTTGAAGATCTTGAATTAACAGTACGTTCTGCAAATTGTCTAAAGACTGAAGGCATCAAGTATATTGGTGATCTAGTTCAGAAGACCGAAGTTGAGCTACTCAAGACTCCAAATCTAGGCAAGAAGTCATTGACTGAAATCAAGGATGTACTTGCAGAAAGAGGTTTATCATTAGGTATGCGTCTTGAGAACTGGCCTCCATCAGAATTAGATAACACTATCTAATTTTAAAATAAATAAGATAAAATAGAAGAGTCTCCACGGAGGCTCTTTTCTTTTGTGTGCACATAGGGGTTTGTATGTATAAAAATATAGCCAATTCTTTAGCATATCGTGTTATTTCTGGTGGTCCACTGGTATGTATTTTTACTAAAAGTAGTAAAGATGTGCCTGATGGAATGACTGCAGCTTGGTCTTGTCCTTATGACCCTGATGTTTTATTACTTGTATTAGATAAAAACCACACAACTTCTGAAAATATACGACATACAAAGCAATTTGTGGTTGCTATACCAAGCAATAGTCAAAAGAATACTGCATTGGAACTTGGTTCTGTACACGGTCGCAATGTTGGTAATAAGCTAGAGGTTAAGCATATAAAAACTGAAAAGTCTCAAAATTTCGGTTTTGATGTTATGTCTGATGCTTTAGCTTATTTCGAATGTGAATTACAAGATGAACAATTATTCTCTGATAAGGGGATCTGTTTATCTAAAGTACTAAATGTTTATGTTAAATCTGACATGTGGGATGATAATCAGGAATGTTTTAATCCAGGTTTCATAAGTACTCTTCATCATGTTACAGGCTCAACATTTTATTCAGGTGGGGAGCTTGTTTAATATGGTGGATTTTGAAAATATATCAGAAGAGCAACTTGAAAAGCTGAGTAATAAAGCCGTTGATCTTTACACAACAATTAGTGAAGAAGCTTTGTCCTTGAATGACCCTGTAGCATATTCAAAAGTACGTAAAATTACTAACGATGAAGACTACATGATGGAATGCAGATTCAGAAATTTATCTTCAGATGATGATTTTGATTCTTCAGAATATGCAACAGATGAGAGTGCAGTTGTTGAAATTTGGTTTACTGGTGCACAGGATAACCTAAAAAACGATGTCCACGTTGTGGATATCGTTTTTAGTGTTGCAGATGAAATGGCTGATGAAGTAATCGCTAAATGGTTCCCTGATGATTAGACTCTCATACTGAAAATAATTATTTTCGGAACTCTATTACGGATTGATTGTAATTGGAGTTCCGACATCAACCATTGATAAAAATATATCCAAATCAGGATTTAACAAGGCTATACAGCCGTTAGTCCAATCTGTTCTCTGTACAGTTTCATTATAGCTACTTCTTGATGGAGGCTGTCCATGGACCATGATCATTCCTCCAGGACGTCTTCCATAGCTTCTAGCAAATTCGATATCTTTAGCATTGGGATATGAAATATGGAATGCTTTATAGTAATTTGATCTTTTCTTTATGTAATCTAAGGTGTATGTCCCTTCAGGAGTTTTTTTATCTCCTTCAAATTGTTTTTTTCCGTAAGGCTTATCAGATAAGGCAATCCAAAACTTTCTGATCTCTTGACCGTCTTTCATGAGAATCATTTGATGTGCAGCTTTGTTGACAATAACAGCGTCAACTAGCATTCTCTTTTGAGACTGTGTTTGAGCAAGGAAACTAGAATTAATTAAGTTAGATGATGTTCCTAGTTTTGTATAGTCAAACTCTTCGTCATAAACAACCTCAGAACTAACAGCTTTTGACAGTAGTTCATTAGGGATATTGTGAAATGTATATGCTTTAGATTGAATAGAAAATGAAGCAAATGAAATTACAGATAAAGCCAAAAATAATTTAAATTTTTTCACTGGATTCATACCTGATATAAAAGCAATTGTTAAGAACATACAATTGCCTGATTTAAATATCATTAAACGAGTGTTTTATTATTGTAATAGAATCACACAAAACTCATTCTTAACATAGCTTTGTTGTGCATTTTTGATAAAATATACTGTAGCAATAATATTATATACACAACTGCAATGGTTGTGCGAGAAAAAATAAATGTCAGATCAAATTAATAAAAAATTCAGTCTCGAAGGAATAGAACCTTTGCCTCTTCAGGAGTTTGCAGAAGAAGCATATCTAAATTATTCTATGAATGTAATTCGAGACAGAGCATTGCCATCTGTTACTGACGGTATGAAACCAGTACAGCGAAGAATTATTTATGCAATGTCCAAGTTAGGAATTGATCCTAAAGCAAAGCATTCAAAATCAGCCAGAACCGTAGGCGAGGTAATCGGTAAATATCACCCACATGGTGATAGTGCCTGCTATCAGGCAATGGTTATCATGGCTCAGCCATTTACATATAGGTATCCTTTAGTTGATGGTCAGGGAAACTGGGGTGACGTCGAAGATCCAAAGTCATTCGCTGCAATGCGATATACGGAATCAAGACTTGCACCATATTCTAATGTTCTTCTTGCAGATATAAATTCGGGTTGTGTGGATTGGCTTCCAAATTTCGATGGTACAGTTAATGAACCAAAGTTTCTGCCAGCCAGACTTCCTAATATTCTGCTAAACGGAACAACTGGAATTGCTGTTGGTATGGCAACTGATATTCCATCACACAACTTAAATGAAGTTGCAAGTGCAGTAATTGCACTAATGGATAAGCCTGAGCTGACAGTATCAGATTTGATGAAATATGTACCAGGTCCAGACTATCCTTGTGGATGTGAAATTACCAATTCAGAACAAGAATTAAAAGACATTTACGAAACAGGTAGAGGTTTTGTTCGCCAAAGGGCAGTTTACTCAATTGAAAAAGATGAGATCGTAATCAATGCACTTCCTTTTCAGGTATCAGGCGGTTCAATAGAACGTCAGATTGCTGATTTGATGTCAAAGAAAAAGTTACCAATGGTAGCTTCTATTACAAATGCTTCAGATCATAGCTGCCCTTGTAAAATTATTATCACTCCAAGATCAAAGCGTGTCGATCTAGATGAGCTTATGGAACACCTGTATGCGGTAACAGATCTTGAAAAGAGATATAAGGTAAACCTCAATATATTAGGTATTGATGGTAAACCTGCGATCAAAGACTTAAGAACTATCCTGTCAGAGTGGTTATCTTTTAGAATCAGTACGGTAAGACGTCGCCTAAATAGCCGTTTAGAGATTGTTAATAAAAGATTACATCTCTTAGAAGGTTTCTTACTGATTGTTTTAAATATTGATGAAGTGATCGATATTATTCGTCATGAAGAAAACCCTAAACAGAAACTCATTGAAAGATTTAACTTATCAGAAGCTCAGGTTGAGTATATTCTCGAAACCAAGTTAAGACAGTTAGCTAGGTTAGAGGAAATTAAGCTTACTGCCGAAAAAGACAAACTGATAGAAGAGCAGAAAAAACTGGAGACTCTGTTAGGCTCTGAAACAAAGTTAAAGAGCTTTATCAAAAAGGAAATTCAGTCCGATGTGAAACTTTACGGTGATGACAGAAAATGTCGAATCGTCCAGAGAGAAGTTGCAAAGGCTATTAGTGAAGATGAACTCGTTCCAAGTACTCCTGCTACAGTTATTCTTTCGAAAATGGGCTGGGTTAGAGCAGCAAGCGGTTCAGATATTGAAGCTGAGACCATGTCTTACCGTTCTGGGGATGCTTTTAAGTCAAAAGCATCAGGAAAGACAAATGACAAGGCTTGTTTTATAACAAATAAAGGAAGAGTTTATACTGTAGATGTTAAGGATTTACCTTCTGCCCGAGGACAGGGAGAACCTCTGTCAGCAAAGGTAAATCTGCAGTCTGGAGAGAGTGCCTGTCATGTAGTAATAGGTCATGACAATGAGCATTTTATTGTGGCTTCTGATAAAGGCTATGGATTTATGGTCAAATCGGAAGATTTACAGACCAGAAACAAAGCTGGAAAAGCTCTTATCACTGTAGATGATGATTCCAACATTTTAAAGCCTCTTCTTGTAGTAGATAAGGACACTGATCTTTTGGCTGTAGCAAGCAGGTCAGGTCGTCTGCTAATTTATAAGGTAAATGAGTTACCTGAATTATCACAGGGAAAAGGCAATAAACTTATTGGTATCAATGGAGCTAAATTAGCAATTGGTGCTGATGGTATTGCTACCATGGAGATTGTTCCTGAAAAGGCATCTATGATAATTCACTGTGGTAAGAGAACTATCAATTTATCTGTAAGAGAAATTGCTGACAGAATAAGTTCCAGAAGCAAGTCTGGTGATTTATTGCCTAGAGGCTTCCAGAAGATCGATTCTCTTGAAATTATTATTCCTAAATCTGAAGATGATGAAGTTCAGGCTCCTCCTATAGAAGATACTGAATTTACACTAGAATAAAAAAACCGGCTTGATAGTATAAGCCGGCTTAGTACGGATGTATCAATCCTAGAAAAGAAACCAAAGTCTTCCAAATATCATGCCCAACATAGAGTTAAGGGCAAAGAGTGCAATCATAACAACCATTAACGACAAATCAATCATTCCTATTGGAGGTATCAGTTTTTGAACTGGTCCTACTATAGGGTAGGTAATTTGCGCAAAGGTCATACTCAGATAGCGTGTGTTTGGTAACCAAGATGTCAAAGCCTGAGCTAACAGTAAAAAGATTAAAAGATAGCCAAAACCTTTTACAGTCACGATGACTGAACACATGGCAATAAATAAGATATTAAGATATGAGAAAAAACCTAACACTGTAAAGAAAATTACAGAAATTACAAAAGCTACAATAAACCCACAGTAATAAAATCCTTTAATATGTAAATTCCTGATTGGAAGTCTGCCTAACAGAGGCTCAGTGAGTTTTACTACAGCCTGTGTAAAAGGATGATAGTAGTCGATGCTTGAAGACTGCATTAGCGATCTTAACTCAAAAAGCATCACTACTGCAGTTATAAACATAATTAGAAAATTAATTGCCATGTTTATCCCTATACTTAAAATCTATTAGAACATCTTCTCAAATTCGTAGGTTCTGTCAAGACTTGCCTGTATTGTATTCTGCATAATCTGTTCAAAGTTGCCTTCAGTCATCTTTGTAAGACCTGCAAAGGTGGTTCCGCCCTTTGACGTTACAGCCTCTCTTAAAGATGCAATAGAAGTGTCCTGATTTTTTATGACCATTGATGCAGAGCCAAATACAGTCTGTTCGACCATTTTTCTTGCATTATCAGGTGAAATTCCGTTTCTTACAGCTTCACTAATTAGAGATTCCATGAATCTGTAGACAAAAGCAGGACCGCAACCGCAGATAGCTCCTATAACGTTCAATGCCTGCTCGTCGCCTTCAATACACTCACCAATGTGAGCCAACATCTTTTTGCATAATTCTTTTTCGTTATCAGTTACAGCAGAATCATAACTAACAGCAATTACGCCAAGACCAAGTTTTGCAGGAGTATTCGGCATGATGCGGATCAGATTATGTGTCTGAAGTTTAGCTGAAATAGAAGACAGTTTATAACCTGCAGCCATTGATATGAACAATTTATCTTTTAAAGAAATGTTTGAGTTTTTAATCTCTTCTAGAACTGAAGTTAAGATTTGAGGTTTTACACCCAGGAAAATTACCTGAGATTCTGCAACAGTTTTTACATTGTCTGTTGTGATGTTAGAACCAAGTTGTCTGAACTTTTCAAGTTTCTCTAGATGAGGTCCACTGATTGTAATATTTTTTGCATCATAATCTTTGATAATACTGTCATAGATGCAGCTTGACATATTACCGCCACCGATGAAAGCTACTTTTATATCGTTCATAGATTTATTTTTATACTCTCTTGCGCCGAAAATTGCTGTTCCGATTCGAACTTCTGTTGAACCTTGAGCTATTGCCAGATCCATGTCATGGGTCATACCCATGGACAGTATGTCAAAATCATTAACTCTTGTCTTGTACTTGTTAAAGAGGTCCTTTAATTGTGCAAATTCCTGTATGATTTCGTCGCGATTGTCAGTGTCTTTACCAATGCCCATAAAACCGCGGAGCTTTAACTTTTTGCAGTTTAATATTTCTTGTATAAGCTCATCGATATCGTTAGGTGAACACCCTGACTTTTGAGATTCATCAGAGATATTTACCTGAATTAAAACTTCCAGCGGTTTTAAGCCGTCTGGTCTTTGTTCATTCAATCTTTTGGCTACAATCACTCTGTCTACGCTTTCAACAATATCAAAGTGAGATGCGATAAGTTTGGTTTTGTTTTTCTGAATTGGTCCAATAAAGTGCCAGATAATGTCGTTATAGCCTAGATTTTTTAGTTGATCAATTTTCTCAGATGCTTCAACTGCATATGATTCACCAAAGTGTCTTTCTCCATTTTTATAAGCTTCTAAAACCATTTCTTTGGGTTTTGTTTTGCTTACACACAAAAGAGTTACGCTGTTTTTTTCACGTTTGCTGTCAGTTATTGCCTTATTGATGAAATCATGAATATGATTTAAATTTTCAGTGATGGTGTTCATAAATTGCCTTTTTATCTCAACCTATTAAATGGTATTATAGCGTTTTAAATAAAACTGTAACAATTTAAAGGTGTACCAATGTTTGTTATCAATAATGAAATTTGTTCTCAGTGCGGTGAATGTCAGGATATCTGTCCTTGTGGCGCTATAGAGAAACAGCCTGATGACAGTTTTAAGATCGATGCTGAAATGTGTTCAGATTGTGCTGCCTGCCAGTCTGTTTGTCCTTTTGAGGCAATTGAAGAAAAAGAGGACGACAAGTAGTCTTATTTGTTACTTGAAAGACCATACAGCAAAAGAGGAAGCGTTAGGAGCTTCCTCTTCATGTATTCTGATGGAGCTGAGTCATCAGGGTACTCAACATTCCATGACAGCCTGACAGCTAGTTAGATAGCTCTTTAGCAGTTTTTTTAGTCAGTAATGAATCTTCCTGTTTGTTAAAAAGACCATTCTTCAACTGTCTGATAAATTCATCCTTTTCTAAAGTTTTTACATGCAGATCCAGCTGATCGAAAGGGATCTCGATGTTATTCTTAGCAAACACGCTCAGTGTTTCTCTGCACAGATAATCAATAGTAAGCTTTCTCTCTCCAATCTTGGTTACATAAACATCTGCACAGATGTTTATAGAACTTGCGGCCAGTTCCTTGATATAGATTAAAGATGAATGATCTTTTGAAATGTAGCGACATCTGTTAACAATCGACAGTAGCAGGCTCTTTGCCTTTTCAACATCAGCGTCATATGCAACTCCTACAATGAACTCTAGCTTGGTTACGGTACTTGTCAAAGACCAGTTTGTAAGAGCGGAAGTGATAAATTCCTTGTTAGGGATCATTACTTCTTTGTTCTCAAATGACATTACTGTAGTGGAACGAATTCTGATTTTGTTGACTGTACCTGAGAGGCCGTTTAAGGTTATGATGTCTCCAACTCTGGTCTGTCTTTCAAACAGAAGAATAATACCTGAGACAAAGTTAGCGAAGATTTCCTGAAGACCGAAACCTAAGCCTACGGAGAGAGCTGCAACCAGCCACTGAAGATTTTCCCATCGTATTCCAACAGAGCCTGCAGCACATATAATACCAAATCCTGTTATGAGGTATGATGTAATTACCTTTACTGTGTAGCTGGTACTTTTTTGATTTATTCCTTTTTTAATAAGTAGCAGCTTTTCTAAAATAGAAGGAAGGTTCTTATTCAGAACACTCGTGACTATCAGTATGAATACAGCCAAAAGAATGTTGGCAAGCGACAGATAATCAGTTACCACTGGTGAGCCATTGATTATTTCAGTTTTAGTCCAAATCTGTATGGTATCCAAATATCTTAAAACAGAAGCAAGATCATTCCACTGAATGTACATAAAGAATGCTGTAATGATAAGTAATGCAGTGTTTACGATTTTAAAAGCTTTTGAACATAAATGAGCTGGACTCATGTTAAGCATGGAAATGAAGTTTTGAGTTGTGATTTCCACACTGTTCTTATCTTCTGTAGTGTGGTTCTTTTTTAAAGATGCTTTAAAAATATATACATGCATCATTCTGTGTAAGGTTTGGCTTACAAGGACGTAAGCTAACAGGATATAACAGGTGAATGCCAGTCTGTTAGTCAGAGTTACTATTGAATATAGATATCCTGATGCCACAAATAGTACGGCCATTAAACTTACGATAATTGCAATAAAGCTTCCAATGAAGGCTGCTGCTGATGAATTTGCAAAATCAGAAAGATTTCTTGTAAAGATCCTGATTGAAAGCACTAGAAGAGCCGTACAGGAGAGTAATACCACAATAAATGAGGTGATATCAGCATAAATAAAGTTAGAGTCTGTTTCTGCCACATTTGCAAAAATCAGCAATGGCAAAGAAAATATCCAAATCTGATTAAAAAGATTTCTGTATCTTTTTAATTTATAAGGCTGAACACTAAAATGTCTCTGCACCAGGGCGTTTGGTTTAATAATCTGTAAGAAAAATACGAATACAAAAATATGCAGAACCATGATTAGAATGATCTGATACTGAAGGTTCGTTGTTGCCAGAGAAAGGCAGATGACAATGGAACCTACAATTACCATCCAGGACAGTCTTGGTACCATCATAATCATATTGCTGATGATGGCTGCCGGTGTAACAAAAATAGAGTCATTCTTTCTGTCCAGTCTCATGGCAAGTTCATTATTGTACTTATGAATTTTTCTGTTGAATGAGATAACAATTAAAGCCAATAGAATAAATGGTAGAACTACCAAAAGAGCTGTTTTGGTGGTATGAGTTTTGAATTTATCACTGGACAGCTTATTTAAGAGATTACCAAATTCATACTTAACTGTAGGGACCAAAGAATATAAGAACTCTGAACCTAAAGGCTGGTTTGATTTTACCCAGAACAGCTGTTCGGAGATATCTGATTTGATTTTTGTTCTGATACTGTTGTAGCTTGTGAACTTGACTTTCAGCTCAATAGTCGTGCTCAGCTCATTTGCTAAAAGCTGGTAAAGCTCACTAAGAACACGTCTCCTCTGAGAATACAGAAAGGTCAGATCATTTCTATACCGTTCTAAAGACGGATCATGTTTAATATCCTGATTAACAATCTGTTCAACATCCAAAAGCCTATCTGTCTGCTCTCTTAATTCATAAATATAGATATTAAGATTTGCAATTACCTCATCCAAATCATAGCTTAACCTAATATTAGGGAGCATTGATAAATGCTTGTTTAAAAGTCTGGATAAAACCAGGCTCTTGCCCAATTCTTTGATTTGATTATCAAGATCTTTTTGCATCTGATCTACTTTAGTCAAAGCAGAGTCCACTTCCTGATAGTCGTGCTGATACAGAGCATTTTTTTTGCGGTGATCTAAAAGGTAATCATTGACCTTCCTGATACTCTCAACCATTTTTGCCAGCTGAGGCGTTTTTTTGCTGATGGCTTCGTTTTGTTTTTCTTCATCATCAACAGAAAAGTCCAAGTTCTTTTTAAGACTTAATGTTTTGACATCCTTATCTAATCTGCTGTATTTGCTGAAAGCAATTTTCTGTTCGTAGTTTGCTAAATCCTGCAGAATAGACAGGTTTGCAAGTTTATTCTTAAACAGAGAATTCTCTAAATTTGCCTTGCAGATTAACAGTGCATAAACACGATTCTTGAAAAGATCTGGATTTGCATTTTTATCAATTGTAGACAGGAGATCTTTAATTGTATCGTTATTTTTGGTAACTGTATTTTGAGCCTTTTCAGGTAGAGTCTGCACTTTGTTATGAATATCAGAAGCATTGTTTAACTCTATTTGTGCAGTTACAAGATCGCGCTGGGCCTTCTCTAATCGAGCGTCTAAATCGTTGTCTGATATATTCTTGATGTCATCCTCGGTTAAAGATTGTATCTTTTGCTGATTGGTGTAGTCACTGGCTAATCTTAAAAGTTTTTTATTTGCATCTCTTAATTTTCTCTCTAAATCTTTCTGCTGACCTGTTAAATCTTTTATCTGATCAAGAGTGTCCAATCCAGTTTTATACAGGGTTAACAGTGATTTTTTATTATCTTCAGATAATGATGCATCTGCTGAAAGAGAATCAATTTGCTCATTGATTTCCTTTGCGTTGGGGATGGTTATATCTCCAATCTGAGTCTGTAGTGTTGTTGCCAGTGCACTTCCCTGCAGGAAGAGAACACATAAAACTGATGCAAATAATTTTTTCATAATCTTGAGAATAATCTTGTTTGTGGAATTTCTGTACAGTTTAACACGAAAAAAAGGAAGAGATTTTACTCTTCCTTTTTGCACAATTCTTTTTTCTAAGATTATAAATTCTCAGGATTAGTTAAACCTTAGGATTGATAATGGTAGGACCTGAATGTTCATCTGTTTGAGGATAGTCAACATTGTAGTGCAGACCGCGAGATTCTTTTCTTGCCATGGCTGAACGAACAATCAGTTCAGCAACGTCAAGCAGGTTGCGGAGCTCCAAAAGATTTCTTGAAACTCTGAAGTTTGAATAGTACTCATGTACCTCATGCTTGAGCATTTCGATTCTGTGCATGGCTCTTTCAAGGCGCTTGTTGGTTCTTACGATACCAACATAATCCCACATTGTAAGTCTTAACTCATGCCAGTTGTGAGTAATGATAACCTCTTCGTCTGAGTTTGTAACCTGGCTTTCATCCCAGTCAGGAATATCAGCAATATCGTAGTTATCATCAGATAAGTGTTTTAGGATATCAGTTGCTGCTGCTTTACCGTACACAACACACTCAAGTAATGAATTTGATGCCAGTCGGTTTGCACCGTGAAGTCCTGTGTAAGAACATTCGCCTACAGCGTACAGTCCATCAAGATCGGTGCGAGACTTTCTGTCTACCATGATACCGCCACAGGTAAAGTGCGCTGCAGGAACAATAGGAATTGGCTGTTTGGTTATATCAATGCCAACCTTTAAACATCTCTCATAAATGGTAGGGAAGTGCTTCTTTAGAAACTCTGGATCTTTAAATGAGATATCTAGGTACATGCAGTGTGCACCGAGTTTTTTCATCTCATGATCAATTGCCCTTGCCACGATATCACGAGGAGCCAGTTCAAGTCTCTTATCGTAATCCTGCATAAAACGGGTGCCGTCAGGACGCTTTAGCTGAGCTCCCTCACCTCTTAAAGCTTCTGTTAAAAGGAAGTTTCTGTCTGCGTCGCAATAAAGTGTTGTAGGGTGGAACTGATTGAATTCCATATTTGCTACACGGCAGCCGGCTCTGTAGGCCATGGCAATACCATCACCTGAGCTTACCTCAGGGTTGCATGTATACTGATAAACCTTTGAGGCTCCGCCGGTGCACAGGGCAATGAATTTTGCTTTAATTGTTTCAACGTGGTTAGTCTCGGTATTTAGTACATAAGCGCCTAAAACTCTGTTACCTGCCATTCCTAACTTTTTGGTAGTAACAAGATCTATTGCATTGTGATTCTCAAGAACCGTGATGTTTTTATGAGTTCTTGCCTTTGCAATTAAAGTTTCCTGAATTGATTTACCGGTATGATCTTCAGCGTGGAAAATTCTGCGGTGAGAGTGGCCACCTTCTCTGTGCAGATGGTATGGTGACTGAGCTTCAGTATGTTCTGTCTCTTTCAAGTCAAAAGGAACACCAGTGTCAATTAACCACTGAATTGCATCATGGGCGTTTTTTGCGACAAACTCTACAGTCTTTTCATCACAAAGAAATCCGCCTGCAATACAGGTATCTTTGATGTGTGCCTGAATACTGTCATCATCATCTTTGATATTGTATACGCCAGCGATACCGCCCTGAGCATAATTGGTAGAACCGGCGCAGGCACCTTCTTTAGAGAGAACGATTACTTTTGCCTTTTCAGCGATGCCAAGTGCAAGTGTAAGACCTGCTGCACCACTACCAATGATTAAACAATCTGTTGTGTAGTTCATTTTCTAATCCTGTATAGCACAAAGTGAATTGATCAGTTTCTGATTAATCTGTACTAATTTTTTTAAAACCTTCAGCAAATAATTTTACATCCAAATTATCCAAATGAAACATTTTTACATTTTTTATCATTTTGAATACCAATATGGTGAAAAATTTACTGAACCAAAAAGTAAATGAGCATTGTGCATGCCTTGTAATAACTTTCATCAGCAACAGATCTCATATTTAAAATGCTGTAAATTCACGCTGTTTTAAAATTAATACCATTAATATATAATTAAAGAATTCTGATCAGACAGTACTTATCTTATCTGTCTAAAAAAATTATTGAACTTTTTTATCAACCCTCAGTCTAAGTTTTAAAAGGTGTTAAAAGGATGTCATCCGTGAACGAAAATTTGCAGGCTTCAAGTGATGAAGCAATCGTAAAACGGGTGCAGGACGGCGATGTTAATGCCTACAACATTCTGGTAGTTAAATATCAGCATCGTGTAGCTCAGGTAATTTCAAAATTTCTGAACAGCAGTGATGATGTCAGTGATGTTGCGCAGGAAGCTTTTATTAAAGCCTTCAAGGCAATTAACAGTTTTCGTGGAGAAAGTTCCTTTTACACGTGGTTGTACAGAATTGTTGTGAATGCGGCGAAATCATATATTGAGTCGAATTCAAAGCATAAGCACAATGTTGATGTTGATTCTGAAGAATTTCAGTCGATTGATGAACAGGGTGTTTTAGCCAGCAAAGATACACCAGATAGAATAATTGAATCGCAAGAATTGCAGCAGGTTATTGTCAATGCGATGAATGCGCTCCCTGAAGAGTTAAGAAGAGCAATTACCTTAAGGGAAGTGGAAGGAATGTCCTATGATGACATTTCTCTTATTGAAAAGGTTCCTGTTGGAACCGTTCGATCAAGAATATTCAGAGCAAGACAGTTTATTGAAGAAAAAATGAACAAATTTGCTGTAAGGTAACGGTTGTTTAGGAGTTTGTGTATGTTGAAATCAGAGCAGTTGTACAGAGATTTAGAGAATGAATCAGCTCTTTTTGATGGCGAGAATGAAACCATTCAGAAGGTGTCAGAGGATTCTCTGTCTCACATGCAAAACTGGTCACTTATCGGTGCTGCATTGAGAAATGAACTGCCATCTAAGGTCAACATGTCTTTGGCTGATAATGTAATGACTCAGATAAAGAATGAGCATATCAAACCTGAAAAAGACAGTATTAAAGAGATTTCTTTACCAACACTTAAGGTTGCTTTCAAGAAGTTTTCTTTTGGAATTGCTCAGGTTGCTCTGGCAGCTTCGGTTGCAGCGGTTACCGTTGTTGGCTGGCAGACCTACAATGCTGATGAAAGCATAAGCGGAGATAAAACTACAGCTCCTTTAGGTTCTGTTGAAGGTGTAAATCTTGCAAGTTATCAGACTGAACACAATGATAAGACTTTAAAGTTAAATGGAAAGTCAAATCTAGAGCAGGGGCAGAATGAAGACAGAGTTAACAGTGCTGAACTCAAAAAGCAACAAAGTATTGAAGTTGAGCGTATTAACAATTACATTAGAGGTTATGTTTTCGATACAGCCTCAAATTAAAAAGTTTTTATGATTAAAAGTTTTATAAAGACCGCCGGGGCAGTAACCTTGGCGGTTTTATTTTTCTCAGACCAGGCGGTTGCCGACAATTCAGGTCAGTGTGTGGCTCTTTATGATTCTGTTAAGAGTGCTTATACAGATCGTGACTTTGAAGCCACAGTAATTGATAATGATCAGACCCAGATGCAGTTATATGCATTAGCTCATTTCAATAAGAATTCTGTATCCTATTCAACATGGAAATCTCTAAACAACGAGATTGCAGGTTATGCCTTACGTCAGGATAAAGGCTTTGATTACAATCATAATCAATCTTATATAGGTCCGCTATCATGGCATCAGACTCAGATCTGGGACAGGATATTTTCAAAGGGAAGAAATTTATCAGGTTATGACTGTACCATCGTCGGCAGAACAAGACTGGCTGGCAGAAGAGTGACTGTGATCAGAATGTCTCCTGTAGATGATGTAAGGTACAGTTATGTTATCTCAAAAGATGATGATACCTCCCTGCCTGTAGAATTAGTTGTGCTGACTCCATCTCAGATAGTTGCCTCAAAATTTACTATATCAGCAGTTCACAGCGTATCGTCAGAGAATTTATCCTTTCCTGATGAGACTTTTGACCGGATAGAAAAACTGTCAAAGAAAAAAAATAAGAAAAATTTAGTGTCGTGGCCAGAATTAACTATCCCCAAGCCTTTTACTATTGTGGACGAAGGAATTCAAAAACAAGCCGACGGCAAGGAACTTGATTACCAGTCATTTACTGACGGCATGGTTGAATTCAAAGTTTATAAAAATTCTGTAAGCTCTCTTAATATCCAGTCTGCCACAGACGGAACTTTAACAGTTCTGCGCAGAAACTCAGTAAAAAATGAGTATGCAGTGGTAGGTGAAATCCCTTTGGAGTTGAGCACAATTGTCCTTTCAAAAATAACACCTTTTCGCTAGGCAATAATGTATTTCAATAGCGCAAAAAGTTATTCTTAATCAGTCTGCAACCTGTTAAAATAGCTAGTTTGAATGTTTTGAATTAGTTCAGGCTGCAACTGTAGCCCCTGATAACCTTTTGGAATTAATAATGGCAGAAATTTACGATCGCAGTTTAGTTAGAAACTTTTCTGTAATTGCACATATCGATCATGGTAAATCAACCTTATCAGACAGATTTATTCAGATGTGCGGCGGTTTGACCGCACGTGAAATGACCTCTCAGGTTCTGGATAATATGGATATTGAGAGGGAACGCGGTATCACTATTAAAGCTCAGGCTGTAACCTTAAAATACAAGGCAAATGACGGAAAAACCTATGAGCTGAATTTTATTGATACACCAGGTCACGTTGATTTCTCTTATGAGGTTTCCCGTTCCCTGTTTGCATGTGAAGGTGCTCTTTTAGTTGTAGATGCAAGTCAGGGTGTAGAGGCTCAGACATTGGCTAACTGCTATCAGGCTGTAAATTTGGATCTTGAAGTTATACCTGTATTAAACAAGATTGATTTACCTTCTGCAGATCCTCAAAGAGCAATCGATGAAATTGAAGATCTGATTGGTATTGAAGCTCAGGATGCCTGCAAATGTTCTGCCAAAACCGGTGTGGGCGTACAGGACGTCTTAGAGAAAATTGTAACGGCAATTCCGGCTCCGTCAGGAGATCCTGATGGACCTCTTCAGGCCTTGATTATTGATTCATATTTTGACGACTACCTGGGTGTAGTTGCACTGGTGCGTGTTAAGAATGGTACCCTGCGTCGCCATGACAAGATTAAAGTTATGTCTCAGGGCGTAGCATGGGAAGTTGACGGTTTGGGTATTTCAACTCCTAAGAGAGTAAACGTTGATGTTTTACACTGTGGCGAAGTGGGCTGGGTGGTATGTGATATTAAATCAGTTCATGCCGCTCCTGTCGGAGACACTATTACCCATGTAAAAAATGCAGCAACAGAACCTCTGCCAGGTTTTAAGAAGGTAAAACCTCAGGTGTATGCAGGTATGTTCCCTGTAGATACCGAAGACTACAATGCTTTTAGAGATGCATTGGAAAAACTGTCATTAAATGATGCTTCTCTATTCTTCGAACCTGAAAATTCAAAAGCTCTTGGATTCGGTTTTAGATGTGGCTTCCTAGGCATGCTGCACATGGAAATCATTCAGGAAAGACTTGAACGAGAATACAACCTGAACCTTATCACAACCGCACCTACTGTAGTTTACGAGATCCTTCAGACTGATGGTGAAATTTTACATATTGATTCACCTGCAGCACTGCCTCCAATTTCAAATATCGCTGAAATCAGAGAACCTATTGCTGAATGCAGAATGTTAATGCCTTCAGAGTATGTAGGCGCTATCATGAAAATCTGTCAGGAAAAGAGAGGCATTCAGACAGGACTTGTGTACCATGGTGAACAGGTAGCTTTAACGTATGATATCCCGATGTCAGAAGTTGTTTTAGACTTCTTTGACAGGATTAAGTCAGCCTCAAGAGGTTATGCTTCACTCGATTACGGCTTTAAGCGCTTTAACTGCGATGATTTGGTCAGAATGGATATCCTAATTGCAAATGAAAGAGTTGATGCCTTAGCTGTGATTTTGCACCGTTCTGTTGCTCAGTCTCGAGGCAGAGCAATTGTAGAAAAGATGAAAGAAGTTATTCCAAGACAGATGTTCGATATTGCAATACAGGCAGCCATAGGCTCTCAGATCATCGCCCGCTGTACTGTTAAAGCTTTGCGTAAAGATGTGCTTGCTAAATGTTATGGTGGTGATATTACCCGTAAGAGAAAACTTCTAGAAAAACAGAAAGCCGGTAAGAAACGCATGAAACAGTTAGGTCGAGTCGAAGTTCCTCAGGATGCTTTCCTTGCAATTTTGAAGGTCGGTAAGGAATAAACCTACAAAGGAATTATTATGCTAAGTTTGATTTCAGAAAATTTATTTGCATTCGTGCTGTTCGTTGCAACAATTGTTTCAGGAATAGCATGGGGATATGATTATAAATTTGAACGACCAAAAAGAAAGGCCCGTTTAGAAGAGTCAAGTTCTAAAGGAAAGCTTTCATCCAAAGAGCGTAAGGCATTACTTGAACCTAAAAACATTGTAGGTCAAGTGGGCTCATTATTTTTTATCCTTCTAGTTGTGTTTTTATTCAGATCATTCCTGTACGAGCCTTTCAGAATTCCTTCAGGCTCAATGTTACCTACTCTGCAGGACGGTGATTTTATCGCTGTAAGCAAATGGGAGTACGGGATCAAGAATCCATTAACAAACAGAGTGATTTTCAAAACAACAGAACCAAAAAGAGGTGACATTATTGTATTCAAATATCCTGAAGACAAAAATGTTGACTTCATCAAGAGAATCGTAGGAGAGCCGGGGGACACCATTATTTATCAGGGTAAGCATCTGTATGTCTTAAAACACGATGCTCCTGAAGATTCGTCTCCAGAGCTTATTTCAACGAAGAAAATAGATTCCGTTGAAGAAGAAGTAATGGGCTTTAATGAGACTTTTGATGTCTTTGAAGAGTCTTTTTATGAAGGTGAAAATCACACTATAAGAGTAGCTCCAAACGCTCCTGTAATGGCAGGATACTATTATGTACAGACAGGTCGACCTGTTGGTGTATGGAAAGTTCCTGACAACTGCTATTTTGTAATGGGCGATAACCGTGACAACAGTAAAGACAGCCGTTTCTGGGGCTTTGTTCCTTATGAGAATATTGTAGGTAAGACGACTGCAATTTGGTTATCTTTTGATTTTAAACGTAAGAGCGACAGTGCACTTCCAGCATGGGTGCCTACAGCAGTAAGATTTGACAGAATTGGTGGCATCAAATAATAAAAATGTCAGAAAAGATAAACGTTATAGAGTTACAGAATCTAGAACTGAAATTAGGTTATTCTTTTCAGAATATCAGCCTATTAAATCAGGCTTTAACTCACAGAAGTTTTGGCAGCATACACAATGAGCGCCTTGAGTATCTGGGTGACTCAATTTTAGGAATGATTATCGCAAAAGATCTTTATGATCGTTTTCCTAAGTGTCCTGAAGGTGACCTTACACGCATGCGCTCTACTCTGGTAAGAGAAACCACATTAGCAGAGCTTGCCCGTGAATTTGGTATCGGAAACTGCCTGAGACTGGGACCTGGTGAATTAAAAACAGGTGGCTTTAGAAGAGATTCTCTTATTGCAGATGCAGTTGAATCAATTATTGGAGCCATGTTTATTGATACCAATGAAGATTTTCCACGAGTAAGACAGGTTGTCTTATCCTGGTTTGCAGGCAGACTAGAGACTATCAAGCCTGATGTAAATCAAAAAGATCACAAATCAACTCTGCAGGAACTTTTGCAGTCAATGCACAAGCCTTTGCCTATCTATAAAGTGGAGGCTATAAAGGGAACTGATAATGATCAGGTCTTTGTTGTCTCTGCAACAGTAGAATGTGTACCAGTCATGACTGGTGAAGGTTCCTCTCGCAGACGAGCCGAACAGGAAGCAGCCGGTCTCGTATTGGATTATTTTGAAAAAAATTGCAAAAAGTAATGCTTTTTGAAGGATAGTTAATGTCATATTTTGGTTTTGTAGCAATTATCGGAAGGCCTAACGTAGGTAAGTCAACACTGATGAACCATTTAATCGGTCAGAAGATTTCCATTACCTCAAGAAAGCCCCAGACAACTCGTAACCGTATCATGGGCATTGACACAGAAGGTGCGTATCAGGTTGTTTATGTTGATACTCCAGGTCTGCATCGAGAGGAGAAAAAGGCTATCAATCATCTAATGAACAGAGCTGCAGAAAGCTCTTTAGGTGATGTTGAACTGATTCTGATGGTGATTGATCCTGCCCATTGGACAGATGATGATGAAATGGCTTTTGCAAGGGTAAAACAGGCAAAGGTTCCTGTGGTGCTGGTTATCAACAAAGTTGATACCGTTGCAGATAAGGAAACTCTTTTACCTTTAATAGACAAGTTAAGTAAGACTATCACATTTAAAGATATCGTGCCTGTATCAGCTCTGAGAGGTACGAACCTGCATATCCTGAAAGATTTGATTAAGAAGTCTCTGCCTGAAGGGGATCATCTTTTCCCTGATGACAGTATCACAGACCGTTCATCAAGATTCTTAGCTGCAGAAATTGTCAGAGAAAAGCTGATGCGTCAGATGGGAGATGAGCTTCCATACAGTTCTACTGTTGAAGTTGAAGAGTTCCGTGACGATAACGGCCTGTTGAGGATCAGTGCTGCCATTCTGGTTGAACGTGACGGTCAAAAGAAAATGGTTGTAGGAGCAGGTGGCTCAAGGATCAAGATGATTGGTACTGAAGCCCGCAAAGACATGGAAAAGCTGTTTGACAGCAAAGTATTCTTAAAACTCTTTGTTAAGGTAAAAGCCGGATGGTCAGATGATGCCAGAGCTTTAAAGAGCCTTGGTTATGATGATTTTGAACGCTAGTACGAGCTAGTATATTAGGAAGGGTAAATGCTATCTTTAGATGGTGAGCCTGGATTCATTCTGCATACAAGGCCCTACAAGGAACACAGTCTTCTTGTAGAGCTTTTTACTTTAAATTACGGCAGATTAAGTGCAGTGGCTAGACTGTCAAACAAAGTTGCCTCAAGAAGTGCAGGTATATATCAGCCGTTTATTCCTCTTAAATTGACACTAAGGCAGTCAGCTGGTTCCTTGTGGACCCTAACAGATGCTTTTATGCAAAGATGCGCCTACAAAATTGAGGTTCCAACTTTGTTTTGTGCCATTTATATCAATGAACTTATCTATCATTTGGTAAAAACTCACGAGAGTATGCCAAAGCTGTTTGCAATTTATCTAAAGTCATTAGAAGAGCTTGAACTGAATAAAGATACATCCTTAACATTAAGGGCTTTTGAAACCACCTTACTAGAGAATTTAGGCTACGGAATTGACTACTTCTCATCAGATCATGGGGAAATACAGGAAGATCTCTGTTATCACTTTGATTTAAACAGTGGATTTCTGCTCTCATCTGCTGCAGAGGATTATTCATACAGTGGTCGTGATTTAATTAGCATAAGACACAATGACATGAGTGCCAAGAGTACTCGAAATGTTTTAAAAAAATTAAATAAATGCGTAATAGATTCTCTGCTTGAAGGCCGAAAACTTAAAAGCAGAGAACTCTACTCACAGTTTTTAATGGTGAAATAATGGTTACTTTTTACAAACCTCAGAAAAAAGAAGTTGAAAAGAAAGCTGTCAAAGTTACCTGCACTGATCTTGATTTACAGGGACGTGGTGTAGCCAGAGACGACAAGTATGTTTATTTTGTTGATGGGCTGATGCCGGGCGATATCGCTAATATTTTAGCCTCAAACGTAAAAGGTAAGGTTGCAACTGCCAAAATCACCAAGATCATAAAACCATCAGAAAAAAGATTAAAGAAAGACTGTGCACTGATCGGAACATGTGGAGGCTGCTCATTACAGCATATTCCACAGGATATGCTTATCGAATCAAAGGTAAGAGGCATTGAAAAGTTATTTTCCAAGACCCTTCCAAATCCGTTGGGTGAGCCTTCTTTTGTGCATGTGGGTAAAAACACCGAATACAGAAGAGCATGCAGATTTGCAATTCGAGGCGATCACGGTAAATTACATTTAGGTTTTAGAGAAGAAAAATCACACAATCTTGTAAAAATCATCGATTGTCTATGCCTGTCAGAGCGCATGAACAATGCCATTGAGCCTTTAAACAGGGTTATAAATAGCATGAGACAGAAGTCTTCATTAGGTCATATTGAGTTTTTAGATTCTGACGGAGCCTTAGGTATACTTTTACGTATGACCAAGCCCCTGTCAGATGAAGATGCTTCTATTTTATGCAGTTTCGGCAAAGAGTACAACGCAGTTATAAGCGTAGTTGAACCTTATAGAGATCCGATGAGAATTACCAAAGTTGAGACTACACGAGAAAGATTTATCTATGGATCAAAAGATGATCTTTTTATTATCTCTCATGGGGTCAAATTAAAGTGCAAGCCATCTTCATTTGTGCAAATCAATAAAGAACTCAATGAAAAGATGATTGATACAGTATTATCAATGCTCGATGTGAATGCAGACAGTAAAATCATGGATTTATTCTGCGGACTTGGTAACTTTACTATGCCATTAGCAGCTTGTGGAGCTAAAGTAGTAGGTGTTGATATCGTGTCAAAGATGATTGAAGACGCCAGAGAAAATGCTAAAGAGCTAGGTCTTGATAAGGTCTCTTTTGAAGTTGCCGATCTTGAAGAGCTGTTTGAAAATCAGTCCTGGGCAAAAGATAACTATGATGCTGTAGTTTTAGATCCTGGCCGTCAGGGAGCTAAAAGAGCTGTGTTATTTTTAGCAAAGAAAAGAGTTTCAAAGATTGTTATGATTTCATGCAATCCTCTTGCAGCCTCCAGAGATTCACTTGAACTGGTCAATGCAGGATATAAAATAAAACAGTGGGGAGTATGTGATATGTTCCCAAGAACATCTCATGTTGAGATGATTTTGGAATTTACCTTATAGCCTAGAGGAATGGTCATAGAATAAATTCTGAACAGTCACTGCTTAAGATGGTAATTTGTAGAAATTTACAGGTGGAAAAATGGTTGCGATAAGACAGACTCACAGTTCTACTTTTGATTTTGCAAAATGGGTGGATGAACTTGATCTGCAAAAAGATCAGAAAGATGCTATCCATAAAACCAATGAGTTTGTTTTACGCTGTATCAGAAAAAGTGAGGTTGCCGAAGACTTTGTAAGTCCAGATGATCTCGTTGCCCGTTTTAACCATATCTCATCAGAAATTGTAGGCATTCTGATGACTTTGAATATGGATCTGCCATCATTGCAGGTTTCTATTCTGTATCCTGCCTATGAAAACAGCTTTATATCGATTGATTCTGTTAATGACGTCTTCGGTCCAAAGATTTCATCTCTGCTGCTTGCTGTTAAAGACATGGAAGCTATCCGTTCCCTTCAGACTTTAAATTCAGATAATGTAACTGAAGAACAGGTAGACAGAGTACGCCGTATGATTCTGGCCATGGTAAAAGATGTACGTGCTGTGGTCATTAAACTTGCTGAAAGAATAGCTGTGATCAGAAATTCTGACAGGGAAGATGAAACAGCAAGGACGTTAATTGCAAAAGAGATCTCAAATATCTATGCTCCACTGGCAAACAGACTGGGGATTGGTCAGTTAAAGTGGGAACTTGAAGATCTTGCGTTCAAGTTCCTGCATCATGACGTCTATATGGAAATTGCTCATGATTTAGGTGAAAGACGTCTTGAAAGAGAAAGTTACATTGATAACTTTGTAAAGAATTTAGCCTCTCTTTTAAAAGAGGAGGGCATCGATGCTACTGTATACGGCCGACCAAAGCATATTTACAGTATTTACAGAAAGATGCAGAAAAAGCATCTGAAGTTCAGTCAACTTTTTGATATCAGGGCGGTAAGAGTTGTAGTCAATACTGTTGAAGAATGTTACGCAACTTTAGGTATTATTCATACCAACTTTGAACATATAGCAAAAGAATTTGACGATTACATTGCCAATCCAAAACCGAACGGTTATCAGTCAATTCATACTGTAGTCTATGGTGAAGGTCATAAAGTTGTAGAAGTTCAGATCAGAACAGAAAAAATGCATCAGCTGGCTGAACTTGGTGTGGCTGCTCACTGGAAGTATAAAGAGGGCAATGGGCAGAGCCAGGGAGTCGAAGATCGCATAAACTGGTTGAGAAAACTCTTGTCATGGCGTGATGATATGGTCGAGTCAGGATCATTACAGGAAGAGTTTAAAAAGCAGGTCTTTGAAAACCGCGTCTATGTGTTTACGCCAAATGGTGAAGTTATCGATCTTCCAAACGGTGCCACTCCTCTGGATTTTGCCTATCAGGTTCATACTATGATAGGTCACCGCTGTATCGGTGCCAAAGTTGATGGACGAATTGTTCCATATACATATAAGCTTAAGACTGGAGAACAGGTTGAAATCATTACCCAGAAGAATCCTAATCCGTCAAGAGATTGGCTGAAGGTGGAAAAAGGATTCCTGCATACCAGCAAAGCAAGAAATAAGGTTCAGTCCTGGTTTAGAAAAGTTGATTTTGAAAAGAATAAAGAAACCGGAGAAGAGCTTCTGGATAAGGAGCTTTCCAAGTCTGATTTAAATTTAAATAAAGATCAGGTATCTTCAATTCTTAAAGAAAAACTTTCCAGGTTCAATTTAAAGACTGTAGATGATCTGCTGGCAAATGTAGGAGCCGGAGACATTGGTATCAACATTATCATGGGAATTCTCAATGATAGAGTTGAAAAAAACACTCCTGAGCAGACCGACAGTAAAGAGATCATTGAAGATATCATTAACAGAAAGCCTGCTGAAGAGATCTTAAAGAAAACCAAGCATCGAAGTGGTATTGTGGTCGAAGGTGTAGGTGATCTTATGACACATATGGCCAAATGCTGTCAGCCAATTCCTGGAGATGAGATCATTGGTTTCGTAACACAGGGAAGGGGAATTTCTGTTCATAGAAAAGACTGTGAAAAATTCAAGAGAATGACCATGCTGTTCCCTGAGCGCGTGGTAGACGCAACGTGGGGAGACAATATAACGGATGCAGGCCGCGGCTATACTGTAACCATCAGAGTTGTGGGATCAGATTACTCGGGTTTCTTAAGAGATGTAACAACAGTTATTGCCAATGAGAAGATGAATGTTATCGGAGTTCGATCCCATGTTGATAAAACAAAGGATCTTTCCTTAATTGATATTGATCTTCTGGTTGTAAGTATTCCTGTTCTGACAAGAACTCTTGCAAAGCTAAATGAACTTCCTCTGGTTACAGAGGCGAAGAGACTGTAATTTACAGAGGCGAAGAGACTGTAATTATAAAAATCTCAGCAGGTTGACCTTCCTTTCATGCCCGGTCAGCCTGAGAGCTTTTTTGTTGATTTAAGTAGCATCAGAACTTACTGGTTATGCTCAATTGGAAGACACTGGTACAGAAAGGATCAAAAGTAACTGACAGTAAGTCTTCATGACAAAACACAAATTGAAATTATGTAAGAGCCATTAGCTATTTTCGATTTTTGTCATTCAATGTCTTATTTTTTTTACAGATCATACTTGCTCTGAGTGTGATATAATTCAACGCTTATAAGTTAACAATTTTGGAGTTTTTATGTCCTCATCTCCTAAGATTATTTTTGTTACCGGTGGCGTAGTATCTTCATTAGGTAAAGGTATCGCCGGTGCGTCTTTAGCTGCAGTACTTGAAGCCCGCGGCCTTAAAGTAACCATTATGAAACTGGATCCTTATATCAATGTTGATCCAGGTACCATGAGCCCAATTCAGCATGGTGAGGTTTTTGTAACAGAGGATGGTGCGGAAACCGATCTTGATTTAGGTCATTATGAGCGTTTCATCAACGCAAAAATGTCCAAAAAGAACAATTTCACAACAGGTAGAATCTATTCAGACGTTATCAGAAAGGAACGCCGTGGTGATTACCTGGGTGCTACCATTCAGGTTATTCCTCACATCACCAATGCAATCAAAGAGAGAATTTTACAGGGTTGTGAAGGCAATGATATAACCTTAGTTGAAATTGGTGGTACTGTAGGTGATATCGAGTCATTACCATTCTTAGAGGCTATTCGTCAGCTGGCTGTAGATATTGGCAGAGAAAATGCCCTATTCATGCATCTGACATTAGTTCCATATTTAAAGACTTCAGGCGAAGTTAAGACTAAGCCTACACAGCACTCAGTAAAAGAGCTTCTGTCAATTGGTATTCAGCCTGATATTCTTATCTGCCGCTCAGAGTTGGGAATTCCAGCTCATGAACGTCATAAGATTGCAATGTTCTGTAACGTATCAGAGAATGCTGTAATCAATATGAAGGATGTAGATTCAATCTATAAGATCCCTGCGCTGTTAAAGAGTCAGTATTTAGATCAGCTGGTTGTTGACAGATTCCATTTTGACGTACCTGAAGCTGATCTTTCAGATTGGGAACAGGTTTTATATCAGCAGGCTAATACAACGGGTGAAGTTACTATTGGCATGGTAGGAAAGTATGTTGAATTGCATGATGCCTACAAGTCTGTTAACGAAGCTTTGAAACATGGTGGTTTAAAGAACCGTCTGCAGGTAAATATCAAATACATTGACTCAGAGGATGTAGAAGTAAAAGGCACTGACGTATTGGCAGGTCTTGATGCAATCTTAGTACCAGGCGGTTTTGGTAAGCGCGGTATTGAAGGTAAGATTGCTGCTGCTAAATATGCCCGTGAAAACGGCATTCCTTACTTGGGAATCTGTTTAGGTATGCAGGTGGCTTTAATTGAGTATGCAAGAGATGTTGCCGGTATGGCAGGTGCTAACTCAACTGAATTTGATCCTGATACCAAGTTCCCTGTAGTTGCTCTTATCACTGAATGGAAAGATGAGTCAGGTAAGGTTGAAAAACGTTCAGACAAGTCAGATCTTGGTGGTACCATGAGACTTGGTGGTCAGTTGTGCCACTTACAGTCTGGTTCTAAGGTAAGAGAGCTTTACGGTCAGGATGATATCGTTGAACGTCATCGTCACCGCTACGAGGTAAATAACAATCTGATTAAGCAGATCACAGATAAAGGCTTAAAGATTGCTGGTTTATCAACAGACAACAAGCTCGTTGAAATTATCGAGAATCCAAATCATCCTTGGTTCATTGGTGTTCAGTTCCATCCTGAATTCACCTCTAATCCAAGAAAGGGTCATCCTTTATTCTCAGGCTTTATTAAAGCAGCCAAAGAATATCAGGATAAACACAGCAGATAACTGTTGACTATGAAAGTACTTGCTCTATTTCTTATAGCATTGATTGGCTACTTGGGTTACGACATTTGTTTTGGCCGTAACGGAGTAGAGCAGTACGAAACTATGTCAAAACAGTATGAAGAAGCTTCGAAAACATCGAAGCTTCTTGAACAGCGAAATCAGGCTCTGGAAGATGAAATCTCAGATCTTAAGCAGGGCAATCTCGTTGTTGAAGAATTAGCTCGCTCAGAGCTTGGCATGGTAAAAAAGTCAGAAACCTTTTACCGTGTGATCGACAAGGATAACGTCCAAAACAACCGCAGATAGGAGTGCTTTTTGTGGAAAGCTCTCGAATAGATGTAGTCGTCCCTGCCGCAGGCGTTGGAAAACGCATGCACCTTAATATTCCCAAGCAATATGCTCTTCTTTCGAAAAAAACAGTTTTAGAACATACTGTAAATGCTCTTTTAAACTGTCCCTATGTGGGTAAGGTAATCGTTGGCGTAAGTGCTGCTGATGAATACTTTGATTCCTTAGAAATTAGTCGCAATCCTCGAGTAGTTAAAGGTCTTGGTGGTAAAGAACGTTCTGATACCGTCAGACTGAATCTTGAGAAGGTGTCTACAGAGTATGTTATGGTTCATGATGCAGCCAGACCGTTAGTAACACAGGATGATCTTAGAAGGCTGGCTTTATTAGCTAGAAAGAATATTGATGGAGCTATTTTAGCCTGCAGGGTAACTGATACTTTGAAAATGGTATCTGGCGATAAAATTATAAAGACCATACCTCGCGAGAATATGTACAGGGCATATACACCGCAGATGTTTAAAACAGAATTATTAAAACAGGCTTTAGAACACGCAGACAGAAATCATTTGGCCATCACAGATGATGCCTCAGCTATGGAAGTTTTAGGTTATGAGGTTCTGATTGTAGAAGGGGATTCAGGTAATTTTAAATTAACTACTCCTGACGATCTCAATCTGGCAAAACTGATGATAGAAAAAGGAAACAATTAAGATGTTTAGAATCGGTCACGGCTTTGATGTCCATAAGTTTGGAGGAGACGGCCCATGCATACTTGGCGGTGTTAAAGTCCCTTATGAGCAGGGGCTTATAGCACACTCAGATGGTGATGTTGTACTGCATGCCATTTCAGATGCACTTTTAGGAGCTTTAGCACTAGGTGATATCGGTCATTTTTACCCTGACAATGATGATAGGTTTTTAAATATTGACAGCAGAATCCTTTTACGGGACGTTGTAGAGAAAATTCACTCTTTAGGTTATAAAGTTGTAAATGTAGATACAACGATTATGGCTCAGGCTCCTAAAATGGCTGAGTACGAACCTAAAATGATTAAAAATGTTGCTTCTGATCTTAAAGTCGGTGCTGATTGTGTCAGTATTAAGGCCACTACAACTGAGAAGTTGGGCTTTACGGGTAGAAAAGAAGGTATAGCTGTAGAATCAGTCGTACTTTTACAGAAGGTTGGGTAATCTATGAAAATCTTTACTTATCTATATGCTTTGTTTGAGGGGTTATCAAGGCATAAATTAGCAGTTTATATCATGTGTATAAACTCTTTTGCCGAATCTGTATTCTGGCCCATACCTCCTGATGTGATGCTGATTCCTATGTGTCTGTACCACAGAAGAAGAGCATACTATTATGCTTTCCTAACAGTTATCTTTTCTGTTGTAGGCGCAATTGTAGGTTACAGCCTTGGGTATTATGTCTATGACCCATATATTGCAGATTTTATAAGATTCATGCATTATGAGCAGGCTCTTGAGGTTGTTCGATCATGGCTGACTCAGGAATATGGCATTTTAATGATCTTTGTAGGAGCTTTTACTCCTATCCCATACAAGGTAATTGCTGTAGGTACTGGTTTAGTAGCAGCAGAAAGCGTGATGAACACTGGTGCTTCAGGTGCGCTCAATATTTTTAACTTTGTACTGGTTTCACTTGTCGGTCGCGGATTGCGCTTCTTTATTGAAGCAATCCTGATTTCCCTAGGAGGAGACAAGATGGAAAAAACAGTTAAGCATTATATTGATGTTATTGGCTGGGGTTGTGTAGCTTTAGTTCTGATTTTTATCCTTTATAAAATCTTAGTATAATAAATTCTACAGGTCTACCTGAGGTAAAACACCTCAGGTAAGCTCTTAAAATGAGCAGAAAGTAATATTTCTGCAATCTAATCCTTTAATTTTGTAAAAATTTTTTCTGTTTTAAGAAATTCTGTGTAACAATGCTTAATGAGTAAGTATTGAAAATTAGATGAAAGTTATAAAACGTAAAAGTTCGACTGTATTTACCACAGACATGTTTTATAAGTTTTTTTTACACAGATTTCATTTCGTTGTGTTTAGTGTAATGGCCTGTTAAAGATATAGCCCTTATACAATATGAATTATTTAAATGAAGATTAAATTTTTCTCTGTTTTTTTTGTGTTTTTATTTTTATCTGTATATGCATCAGGATGTGCCTCAGATAAAAATAATTTAGGCAGGAATGCCGTTGTTGAGTATTCTAAGCCCGTTCATGTAAGCAGAACTGTAAAAAGGCAGAGAGTGTATGCCAGTTCAGCAAGCGAAAAAACAAGAGCTGGTGTCATCAAGCCGTTTTCTTCAAATTCAAATAATTCAACAGTTAAAAGTGGTGTGGTCAAACCTTATTCTGGTTCATCTGGTACTGTAAATAATCAGAACAGACAGGCAATACAGGTAGTTCCAACTGCACTGCCAAGCGGTAACTCCTATCAGGTAAAGCCTGGTGATACACTGTATTCAATTGCTTTCAGATACGGTAGAGACTACCGTGACCTTGCATCTGATAATGGAATTGCAGCTCCTTACAACATTACAGTTGGTCAGACTATAAGACTTACCTCAGCAGGAAACAGTGCTGTATCAACAAATCAGACAGCAGTTTCAGACAGTCAGCCTGTCAGAAACGGTTCATCAGTGCTTCCGGAAAATACTGCATCAGCAAAGACAGCTGACAGGATCACGGGAGATTTCTATACTGTAAAATCAGGTGATTCATTGATGTCGATTTCACGTAAGAGTGGGGTCAGCTATTCAAATCTGATTAAGATAAATCATCTGCAAAAGCCTTATGGAATCTATACCGGTCAGAGAATTTACTTAAAATCAAATTCAAGCAGTGAGAGCCTTGCAGATAGAGTCCCTCAGAAAGTGGTTCCTGTTGCAGGTGGAAATGTACAGTCAGCTTCAGTTGGCTCTGCAGCTGTTCCAGCTTCGGTAGCTTCAGTTCCTTCAAAGGTGGTTTCCGGCAGAAGCCGTTCTGTTTCAGGTGTGTCCTGGATGTGGCCTGCCAAGGGAACTGTAATAAGAAATTTCTCATCAACAAATAAAGGCATAGATATAGCAGGATCTCGCGGTCAGAGTGTTAATGCTGCCGCTGCAGGTCAGGTAGTATATTCAGGAAATGCTTTAAGAGGATACGGTAACCTCATTATTATCAACCATGATAATGAATATTTATCTGCATATGCTCATAACGACATGTTACTGGTAAAAGAAGGGCAGAGAGTTAAGAAAGGACAGGTGATTGCCAAAATGGGATCAACTGATGCTTCAAGAGTAATGCTTCATTTTGAAATTAGATACCGAGGAAACTCTGTAAATCCTCGGAAGTATTTACCTTAATAAAATATAACAACAAACAGACAATAAATAAGGATCTCCATGAATAAGTTAAAAGAAGATGCTGATATTTTTGCAGAAAAGGTTCTGCACAATATCGCTGAAAGCGAATCTGAAAGGATCAGCGATAATAAATCAGGCTCAGATAAGGTCTCAAAATCTGACTCCACAGATCTTTTATCTAACTATTTCTCATCAATAAGGCGCTACCCTTTGCTGTCATCAGAGCAGGAGAACTCTATTGGCAGAAAAGCAAAGGAGGGTGACAAGCGCTCTATTGATATGATGATTACGTCTAATCTGCGTTTGGTTGTAAAAATTGCTAAAAACTACAGAGCAAGAGGAATTCCCTTACTTGATTTAATTGAGGAGGGAAATTTAGGTCTTATTCATGCAGTGCAGAAATATGAACCAGATAGAGGTTTCCGTTTTTCGACATATGCAACCTGGTGGATTAGACAGAGTATAGAACAGGCAATCATGTGTCAGTCAAGAATGGTTAGACTTCCTGTACACGTAATTAAGGATATCAATATCGTCCTGAAAGCCAAGAGAACCCTGCAGGAGGCAGATATCTCAAAAACTGTGTCAATTCAGGAGATTGCTCAGAAGACCGGCAAAGATATTGATGAGGTAAGTTCACTGCTTGCAATGCTTGAGGGTACTACTCCTCTAGATATGAGCGTAAAAGGTTCTGATGACAAGGAAGTCTCATTACTTGATATTGTGCCTGATACCAAAGCAGAATCTCCTTTTGATCATGTAGACAAGCGTGAAATTGTAGAAATTGTAAGAAACTGGTTTAACGGTTTGCCTGAAAAACAGCAGATGGTGGTTTTATACCGATTTGGTTTAAATGATGAAGATGTGCTTACCTTAGAAGAGGTTGGTGCCAAGATAGGTCTTACCCGTGAGCGAGTACGTCAGATTCAGAGCGAAGTGTTAAAGAGTTTAAGAAAGACTTTTGAAGCTTATGGAATTGATAAAAATTGCATAAACATTCCTTCAGGCGATAACCACTAGTTCAACAAAGAAAGCAGGCGTTAGCCTGCTTCCCTTATTTTCAAGTATTCCTAACTCAGTTTCGACTTTAGCTCAAAGAGCAGGTTTAAGGCTGCAATAGGGGACAGTGAATTAAGATCCGCTTTTCTTAAGTCTTCTAGGACTTCAGGATCTTTATATATAATCTTCTCTTTTACAGTTACATTTCCCTGAGAAACACTGCCTGAAGTTTTTTCATAAGTATCTAGACTCTGATTATCCCGTGTCTTTCTCTGCTGTTTGTTTTCTATGATCTGTTTTGCATAAGCAATAATTTCACTAGGAAGACCTGCCAGTTTACCTACTTCAATTGCGTAAGAGTAGTTTTGTGATCCTTCATTTGCTTTGTACAGGAAGACGATAGAACCATCAAATTCCGTTGCCTTAAAGCAGATGTTCTTTACATTCGGATAGGAATCTGCAAGCGATGCAATCTCTGGGTAATGGGTTGAGAACAGGGTAAAACAGTTAACTTTAGAACATAAGTACTGAGCAATTGACAAGGCAAGGGCACTTCCTTCATAAGTGCTTGTACCTCTTCCGATTTCATCCATTAAAACTAAACTGTTTACTGTTGCATTATTTATGATGGATGATGCTTCTTCCATTTCCACCATGAAGGTGGATCTTCCAGATGACAGATCGTCAGAAGCTCCAATTCTTGTAAAAATTCTGTCTATGTTGCCTATGTGAGCTTCCTTTGCCGGGACAAAGCAGCCAATTCTGGCCATGATGGTAATGAGCGCAGCCTGTCTCATATAGGTGGATTTACCTCCCATATTAGGTCCAGTGATTACCAGCATATGCTTATCTTTTAGTTCGATAGAATTACTTACGAATGGCTTATCAGTAATTTTTTCAATGACAGGGTGTCTGCCGTCAACAATCCTGATGATGTGTTCATCAGACAGTTGCGGTCTGACGTAGCCACCTGATTTTGACACCTGAGCAAATCCATTTAAAACATCTATTAGAGACAACACCTGAGAGAGTTTTGTAAGTTCAGAAAGTTTCTGCTGCAATTCTCTTTCTACAGAATGAAAAAGTTCATCTTCAAGTTCTAATGATCTTTCTTTTGCAGAGACAGCCTTTTGCTCTAATTCCTTCAGCTCAGGAGTAATATAGCGTTCGTTGTTCTTTAAGGTCTGACGTCTTATATAATACTCAGGAACCTTATCCGACTGACCTTTTGAGACTTCAATGTAGAATCCGTGAACAGAGTTGTAGTTTACTTTTAGAGTGGATATACCTGTTTTTTCTCTTTCTTCCTGTTCGATCTTTAACAGAAGTTCCTGTGAACCACTCATTAACTCCCTCAAAGAATCCAGCTCTTCATTGTAGCCTGAAGCAATAACATCTCCATCGCGCAGGAATGTTGAAGGAAAATCTTTAATTGCGCTGGTTAACAGTGCCACTAAATCAAAAAGGGGATCTACGTTTTCATTTAGAGAAATAAGAGCCTGCTGTCCTGACTTTAACAGGAAATTCTTTAAATCTGGGACTAATTTTAAAGAATCACGTAAAACAGCAAGATCTTTTGGTTTACTTGATGACAGCCCTATTCTTGCAGCGATTCTTTCAATGTCACCAATTCTTTCTAAAGACTGAGACAGGATTTCATTATCAGAGTTGCATAAAGCTTCCACGATATCTAATCTTCTGTTTACCGTATCGTTGCTGCGCAATGGTTCTACAAGCATACGTCTTGTAAGTCTCTGACCCATAGGCGTCAGTGCATTGTCTAAAACAGACAGTAATGATCCCTGTTTTTCTCCTTTCAAGTTCGACAGTATTTCAAGATTTCTTTGTGCGCAGTGGTCTAAGAGTACGAACTCTGAATTGTCATCTCTTGAGATGGATTTAATATGCTCTAACGGAACATTCTGTGTATTCTTTACATAGGCTAAAAGAGCTCCTGCGGCACATATTCCGTCTTCAAGATTTTCAATATCAAAGCCAAACAGGCTGTTGGTTCCAAACTGAGAACATAAAAGCTTATAACAGCTTTCTAGTTTAAAATTCCATGGAGCCATTTCTTTTCTTGAATGAATATCCTGGAATAAATCAATTTCCTTAAAATTCTCCTCATAGACTATTTCAATAGGAGAAATCTTTTCAATGTACAGTTTTAATTCAGCTTTTGTACTGCAAATGGTGGTTTTAAACAGACCTGAACCTAAAGAGATATAAGCAAGTCCGTAGTAATGTTTGCCTTTATAAATACAGGCTGTAAACACATCCTGTCTGTCAGGAGCGATGCCTTCTTCTGTCACAGTACCAGGAGTGATTATTTTTGATACTTTTCTTACCATGGTTTTCTGTGCACCAGGGGTTCCTTGCTGTTCACAGATGACGCAGGACTCACCCATCTTGATGAGTCTGGCAATATAGTTGTCTACTGCATGGAAGGGAACTCCCGCCATAGGAATCGGAGTTCCATTGTTATTTCCTCTTCTGGTTAAAGTCAGATCTAAGAGTTTTGCAACCTTTTTTGCATCATCATAGAAAAGTTCGTAAAAGTCGCCTAGTCTGTAGAGAACTAATGTATTTGGATATTGGGATTTGATTTCCAAGTACTGACGCATCATTGGTGTAGCGCTTTGCATTAGTTCTTCCATAATTATGATTTCACTTGTTAAAAAATTGCAGAAAATGACAGTAAAAGTCAAAGTATAAAAAAATCAAACTGTATTATAATCTAATCTTAGGTTACTTGATAAACAGTAAAATTGTTATCTATTAAATGTGAATTTTGTATAAATATAAAAAATAGATTGACAAATTAGATATAATTAAATAGTATATCTATAAATTTAGTTTGTGGAGAAAATTTACATGGCAAGCTCTAAGTCTTCAGATACTGCATCTTCAAAGTTAGTTGCTAATATCACTAAGGATCCAAAAAAACAGAAGGCTCTTGAAGCAGCAATGGATCAGATTGAGCGCCAGTTTGGTAAAGGTGCAATTATGCGCTTAGGCCAAAATGAGCTGATGGATATTGAAGCAATTCCTACAGGATCTCTTTCTTTGGATATCGCTCTTGGCATCGGCGGTTTGCCAATGGGACGAATCATTGAGATTTATGGTCCTGAATCTTCAGGTAAAACCACTTTAACATTAGAGCTAATTGCTCAGGCTCAGAAAAAAGGTAAGATTTGTGCCTTCATTGATGCTGAACATGCATTAGATCCAGTATATGCCAAAAAGCTTGGTGTAAATGTTGAGGACGTATTTATTTCTCAGCCAGATACCGGTGAGCAGGCTTTAGAAATTTGCGAAACCCTGGTTCGTTCTGGCGGTATTGATGTCGTCGTAATTGACTCTGTGGCAGCTCTGGTGCCAAAGGCTGAAATTGAAGGTGAGATGGGCGATAACCACGTAGGTCTGCAGGCAAGACTGATGTCACAGGCTTTACGTAAACTCACAGGTATCGTCAAGCAGGCTAACTGCATGGTTGTTTTCATCAACCAGCTGCGTATGAAGATTGGTGTAATGTTTGGTAACCCAGAGACCACTACAGGTGGTAACGCCTTAAAATACTATGCTTCAGTTCGTTTGGACATCAGAAAGAGTACAGCTTTAAAGAATAAGGAAGAGGTTATCGGTAACGAAACAAAGGTTAAGGTTGTAAAAAATAAGGTAGCTCCTCCATTTAAGACAGCTAATTTCCAGATCCTGTTTAACTATGGTATAGCCAAAAACGGAGAGTTAATTGATTTGGGAGTAAATGCAAAGATTGTTCAGAAAACGGGAGCATGGTTTGCCTACAACGGACAAAAGATTGGTCAGGGTAAGGTAAATGCCATGAAATTCCTGGATGACAATCCTTCTGTAGCAGATGAAATTGAACAGAAGATAAGAGAGTATTATAAGAATAACAATGACTATGATGATACTGCATCAATCGGTTCAACAGAGTCAGAAAGTTCATCCAGTGCCGATCTTGATGGGTTGGGACCTGATGTAGATCCAGAAGATCTCATCACTCCAATTCCAGATGATCTGTAAAGTACAATAACTCTGGTGACAGAAAGGGCTGTCACCAGAGTTCCCACAATAAAAACAGTTCTTTTGAATGTTTAGAAATTCTGCTGTAAAGAAAAAAGATGAAGATCCGGCGCATGCTTTGAATGCAGCGTTGCGTCTTCTTACACGTCGAGAATACTCTGTGCTTGAACTTTATACAAAGCTCTGTCAGAGGTATACAAAAGAGGCTGTAAAAGATGCTGTCAGAAAGTGTATAGATAACAACTGGCAGTCAGAAGAGCGCTATATGGAAATGCTCTTCAATCATTTGAAAAACCAGTGTTACGGACCTAAAAAAGTTGTGATGGAAGCTTCTAAGAAGGGAGTTAAATCAGAATATTATCAGGCGTATCTGGATGAAACTGACTGGACAGAAGTTGCTCTGACTTTTCTTAACAAAAAGATACCTTCAGATTTGAAACTTACGTTTGAGAACAAACAGAAATACCTAGCATCTCTTGCAAGAAGGGGATTTTCAACTTCTGACTGTCTTGAAGCAATGGAAAAATATGAGAGTGATAATCTCTATAGAGAGTAATCAGAGCTTTTTAACATTAGTGTAACAACACCATTATTCTCAAATATCAACTTTTTATCATCAGATAAAAAATCCTCAATGTCCAAGGAACAAAGAGGATTTTATCAAGTTATTAAAAGCTGTGGCTGTTAGGCATCAGTCCAGACTTCTTTTGCGATCTCAACAACAAGTCTAATCTTTGCCCACTGCTGTTCATGTGATAAAACATTTCCTTCTTCAGTTGAAGAGAATCCACACTGTGTTGACAGGCACAGGTGCTCTAAAGGCACATATTCAGATGCTTCCTTAATTCTTGCCTTTACCGATTCCTTATCTTCTAATTCAGGGAATTTGGAAGTGATTAAACCTAAAACCACAGTCTGATCCTTGATAAATCTTAAAGGTTTGAAATCTCCAGATCTGTCAGAATCATACTCTAAGAAGAAACCGTCAACATTGCACTGACCGAAGAGTAATTCTGCAACAGGCTCATAACCGCCTGAGCTGAACCAGGTTGAACGGAAGTTACCGCGACAGATGTGCATAGTTAAGGTCAGATCATCAGGTTTTGCTGCTACAATTTTATTGATTACCTTAACGTATTCTTTTTGGATCTTTTTAAGATCTCTACCGTAACCTGAATATAACTCTGTCTTTTCTGTTGAGCAGAACTCACCCCATGAAGTGTCATCAATCTGCAGGTATCTGCAGCCGTGCTTATACAAAATGTTGGCACAGTCAATCCATGCCTGTGCTATATCGTTGAATAACAGCTCATCGTTATTCCTGTAAAGGTCAACAGGTTCATAGTCTTTAGTTCTTACAACGCAGATCTGATACAGCATAGAAGGAGATGGAATGGTAAATTTTACCAGCGCATCGCCTGCGATCTTTTTGATTCTGTCAAAAGCCTCAACAAAAGGATGTGATTCAGAAAAGCCAACTTTACCTGCTATGCGAACAGTTTCCGCTTTTGGCTGAACACCTTCAAAGTGAGTAGACCAGTTTTTTGCACCGATATGTTCAATGCCGTCTAAAGCTGCCAAAAAGTCTAGGTGCCAGAAAGCGCGTCTAAATTCACCATCTGTGACGGCTTTAAGTCCGTTATTCTTTTCTGCTTCAACGAGAAGAACAATTTCCTCATCTTCAATTTTGGTCAGTTCTTCTTTTGAAATCAGGTTCCTGTTAAACAGATTTCTTGCGTTGGCAATTTTTTCTGTTCTTAGGAAAGAGCCAACATGATCTGCTCTGAATGGAGGAAGAATATGTGCCATAAATTTTGTCCTTACCTTAAAGATTATTGTTCTGTTTAGTTAATTAAGCTTATTCAGTGTTTACATTCTGAAACAACTCCTGATAATAATCTAATACTTTTTTCTGATGTACAGATATAGGTAAAAGCTATTAAAAAGTGCATAAGAATATGAAACAGATTAAGAAAAGATTAAAATGATAAAAAAAGCTCATTTACTTAGTTCAAGCTATCAAACAAATGAAATTTTTACGCTAAAACTAATGTATAATTTGCGTGTTTTAAATCACATTTTAGGATCCATATAAATGTACATGACAACTGATCAGATACGTACAGCGTATTTGAAATTCTTTGAGGAACACGGACACACTATCGTCCGCTCAAGCTCACTCGTTCCATACAATGATCCTACCTTGCTGTTCACTAACGCAGGTATGAATCAGTTTAAAGATATTTATTTAGGTAAAGAGAAGCGCTCTTACGTACGCGCAACTACCGCCCAGAAATGTGTACGCGCCGGCGGTAAGCAGAATGATTTAGATAATGTAGGTTACACCGCACGTCACCACACATTCTTTGAGATGCTTGGTAATTTCAGTTTCGGTGACTACTTTAAGAAAGAGGCTATTACATTTGCCTGGACTCTTTTAACTGAAGTATATAAATTACCAAAAGAGTCTTTAATGGTTACTGTATACGAGAAAGATGATGAAGCTTATGATATCTGGAATAAGCAGATTGGTCTTCCTCCAGAGAAGATTGTCCGCATTGGAGACAATAAAGGCGGCCTGTACGAGTCAGACAATTTCTGGCAGATGGGAGACACCGGTCCTTGCGGTCCTTGCTCAGAAATTTTCTACGACCATGGTGAAGATGTTCAGGGTGGCCCTCCAGGATCTCCTGATGAAGACGGTGACAGATTTATTGAAATTTGGAACATTGTGTTCATGCAGTACAACCGCAAGATTGACGGTACTTTTGAAAAATTAGCAAGGCCTATGATCGACAATGGTCTGGGTCTTGAGCGTATCGCTGCTGTATTACAGGGAGTTCACTCAAACTATGACATTGATCTGTTCGTGTCATTGGAAAAAGAGGCTGCATCTGTTCTGGGTGTAACTGATTTAAGCTCCAAGTCACTGCGCGTTATTGCAGATCATATCCGTTCATGTTCATTCTTAATTGCAGATGGTGTTCTTCCTTCAAATGAAGGCCGTGGTTACGTGTTACGCCGTATCATCCGCCGTGCAGTTCGTCATGGCAGACTGTTAGGCGCCAAGGATGTGTTCTTCTACAAGCTTGTAGGCAAACTCTGCGAGTTAATGGGCAATGCCTATCCTGAGTTAATTGAGCAGCGCGCATTAATTGAGCGTACCTTAAAGAAAGAAGAGGAACAGTTCCTGAATACTCTTGACAGAGGTCTGGCACTTCTTGAAAATGAGCTGCTTAAGTTGGGTGAGAACAGGAACATTCCTGGCGAAATTGCCTTCAAGCTATATGATACTTACGGTTTCCCTGCAGATTTGACTCAGGACGTAGTCCGTGATCGCGGTTATGTTGTAGACATGGATGGTTTTGACAAGTGCATGGCTGAGCAGAAAGCCCGTGCCAAGTCAGCATCAACCTTTGGTATTGACTACAACAAAGAATTGAAGATCACTGAAAACACTGTCTTTACAGGTTATGATTCACTTTCATCAGAATGCAAGATCACTCACATCTTCAAGGACGGAGCTGAAGTTGATTCAATTGCAACTGATGAGAATGCCGTTATAGTCTTAGATAAGACTCCATTCTATGGAGAAATGGGCGGTCAGGTTGGTGATAAGGGTGTTATCACAATTGGCGAAAATGCCCGTTTCATCGTTGAAGATACCAAACATGTTGCAAAGGCAACCATTCACATCGGACGTGTTGATATCGGAGAGTTTGACAAGAACTCGCAAGTGAAGGCAACAGTAGATGCCAGTGTAAGAGCAGAAATTGCTAAACATCACAGTGCAACCCATCTTCTGGATGCAGCCTTACGTCAGGTAATCGGTGACAGCGTAGCCCAGAAGGGATCTTATGTGGACGACACCAAGTTACGTTTTGACTATTCACACTCTCAGCCTTTATCAGCAACTGAAAAACAGCAGGTTGCAGATCTTGTAAACTCCAAGATCCAGGAAAATCTGAAAGTTGAAACTGCGGTAATGGATCTTGATGAAGCAAAGAAGTTAGGTGCTATTGCTCTGTTTGATGAAAAGTATGAAGACAAGGTTCGCGTGGTTTCAATGGGAGATTTCTCAAAAGAGCTGTGCGGCGGTACTCATACAACTGCAACTGGTGACTTAGGTGTCTTTGTTATTCTTTCTGATGAGTCTATTGCATCAGGAATCCGTCGTATAGAGGCTCTGGTTGGCCAGGCTGCTGTTGACTATCTTGATGGTTTATATGCAGAGTTTGCCAAGGCAAAGGCTCTTCTCAAGGTTGGCGGAAATTCTTCAATTGCAGCCAAGGCTGAGCAGGTTCTTGATCATGCTAAGAGTCTGGAGAAAGAAAATGAGCAGCTCAAGGAGAAGATTGTAGCTCTTGAGTGTGCTGCACTAGTCTCAAGCGCTCATGAAGTTAAGGGGGTAAAGGTAATTGCAACTAAGATTGATAATTACTCTGCAAAGGAACTTCGTGTTGCTGTAGATGATCTGAAGGTTCGTCTGCCAAGCTCAATTATTGTTTTAGGTTCAGTAACCGAAGACAATAAGGTCAACCTGATTGCCGCTGTTTCCAAGGATTTAACTGCAAAGGTTAAGGCTGGAGATTTAATCCGTGAAGTTGCAGCCTATGTTGGTGGCAAGGGCGGTGGCCGTCCTGATATGGCACAGGCAGGTGGCACTCAGCCTGAGGGCTTGAACAAAGCTCTTGGAGCAGTTGACTCATTAGTTAGTGAGCGTATTTAACGGCTATGCTGGTAATATCACAGAAAACTGGTGACAAAATACAGCTTGGCGGTGGTATTACCATTAGCGTGTTAGAAGTAAAGGCTGGCAAGGTTCGTTTAGGTATAGATGCACCTCGAGATGTATCTGTAAAACGACTTGGCCAGTCTGAAAAAGCTCCTGTCACTAAAACAGATAAAAAAGACGATTCCTAGGTAAGGAGCCAAAGGATAGTAAAAAAGTTCTTGACATTGAGTCTGTAAAAGCAGATACTATGTCACGCTTAATTTTCAGCGGATAGATGACCGAGAGGCTGAAGGTACTCCCCTGCTAAGGGAGCATACGACTTTAAGGGTTGTATCGAGGGTTCGAATCCCTCTCTATCCGCCATTCACTCAAAAGTGTTGCTGAATTTTTGTGATATATATCTTGAAATTCACATATTGAGTGTTATAATTCTGCGAAAATTTCGTCAATCAATTTGATTGCACCCGTAGCTCAGCTGGATAGAGTAATCGGCTACGAACCGATCGGTCAGGGGTTCGAATCCCTTCGGGTGCGCCA
>CAKQDA010000002.1 GCA_934218695.1 uncultured Succinivibrio sp. | reverse complement strand
TACATATAAATCGTGCATCGAGTAATCCATACCTTGAAAACTCTCTGGCTTTTTGAGGATTTCTTCCTGTTCATATTAAAACAGAATGCAGGCAAAGATTTTCAGCTTCCACTCTGACTCCAGAACAGCTCTTTCCATAATTTTTCTCTGATTGAAGGAAATTCTTTTTTTAGTAATCTGCTGCTGGCACTCTTATATGCTTTATGAATTTACTGATTGCTGTATTAGGATGAGCCCTGAACTGCACATGAACATGATCGTCATCATGTTCCCACTACTGCAGAGTGATATTGTAATTAGGTGCAATTTTGAAAATATTTCCTTTGCACGCTCTGATATGACGTCATCAAATACTTTTCTTCTGTATTTGACTACCATTATCAGATAATAATTCAGCAAAAAAATTGAATGAGCATGACAATCAATTTCCATATAACAATATGCTATACACAACAAATCGACTGGTTATATTTTAGAAAAATTTTATATAATCTTCAGTCAATACTTTATAGCAATTCATCCCACCGCCTATAGAGGCGGGGGAATTCTTGCTAAATTAGGTTTAATTATTCTTTGGAAAAAAATGTTTGAATTAAGGCAATATCTGTTTCTTTTTATCACTGCAACTATCTGGGGCTCTGGCTTTGTAGGACAAAAACTCGGAATAAGCCATATATCACCTTTTGCATTTACATTCTTCAGAACGTTAATTGGCGGTCTCTTTTTAATACCCGTTATTATTTCTTTCAATAAAATTAACCAGAAGATTGGAAAAACAACCAGAAAAAACAATCCAAAAAAGCTTTTTGTAGGATCTTTATGCTGTGGTTTTTTCCTGATTCTGTCTGAATCACTTCAGCAGTTCGGACTCGTTTATACTGATGTCAACAAGGCCAGTTTTATTACGTCACTGTATATGGTATTTGTACCAATCATTGGAATCTTTGCCGGACACAGACTTACAGCAAAAATTGCAGTATCAGTTATCATATCCTGTCTTGGTCTGTATTTGCTGTGTATGCACGGAAGTTTTAATTTACAGCGTGGGGATACGCTAGTAATTCTTTGTGCTGTAGGATTTGCTTTTCATATTATGGTAATTTCCTACTTTGTAAACTACGTTGATGGAGTCATGTTATCGTGCGGTCAGTTTTTTGCAGCTTCATTCATGGGACTTGTCATGATGCTGATAACAGGACTTCCTTCCCTTTCTAATCTTTATCTTGCTCTTCCAGCATTGCTGTATGTTGGCATCATGTCAAATGGTGTTGCCTATACGTTGCAGGTTGTAGGACAAAGAGGCATAAACCCTTCGGTAGCATCTCTTATCATGTCTTTAGAGTCTGTAATGGGTGCAGTCTTTGGAGTTTTCTTCCTGAAAGAGGTTATGACACAAAGAGAGATTGCAGGTGCAGTCTTAATGTTTACAGCAGTTCTTGTAACGCAGATTAATTTTAAGATACCGCTCAGAAAAAAAAATTAATTTGACGCAATAAAAATTCAGACCACTCAATATATATTAAAAACAAACATCAGCTTAGAGAATTTTTATGTTTACAATGCCTATTACTGCACAATAAAGCTTGTAAATATAGTAAAATACTGCCCATTGATTTTTTTGTCTCCAGTTGATGATTGTCATTGCAGTTAAATGCTAAATCCAATATGGAAGATAAATTATTGGCAAATAGACTTAAGGTATTACGCAATAGCCTTAATAATTCATGAGCAGTATACAGAGATATGCTCAATTAACAGCACATAAACAAGTTCATAGTTATATATTCAGAGGGTAAAATGACAAAAAACAAAACCCTGTTAGTTACAAACGCCCTACCTTATGCAAACGGTCCTATCCATTTAGGTCATATGTTAGAGCACATTCAGTCAGATATATTTGTACGCTTTAACAGAGCTATAGGTAACAAAGTATTCTATGTCTGTGGAGATGACTGCCACGGAACACCTGTAATGATTAAAGCAGGTCAAATGGGAATCACACCTGAGCAGATGATTGAAATCACATCTAAAGATCATGCAGAAGATTTAAAAGGCTTTCTGGTCAACTACGATAACTACTACAGAACTCATTCTAAAGAAAATCATGAGATCTCCTCTTACATGTATAAAAAAGCAGTAGAGAACGGTTATATTAAGACTGAAACAATCTCTCAGCTTTATGATCCAGAAAAGAATATGTTCCTGCCTGACAGATTCGTAAAGGGAACCTGTCCAAAGTGTGGAGCTAAGGATCAGTATGGAGACAACTGCGAAGTATGCGGTGCTACCTATTCTCCTACAGAGCTTAAGGATGCATACTCTGTAGTATCAGGAGCAAAACCGGTATTAAAAGAATCTCTGCATTATTTCTTTGATCTTCCAAAAGCAAAGGAATTCCTGCACGACTACATCAAAAATTCAGGTGTAATTCAGACTGAAATGGCAAACAAACTCGAAGAGTGGTTCTCTCAGGGGTTAAAGCCATGGGATATTTCAAGAGATGCACCATACTTTGGTTTTAAGATCCCGGAAACTGAAGACAAGTACTTCTATGTATGGATGGATGCACCTATGGGTTATCTTGCATCATTAAAGAATCTTTGTGAAAAGACCGGCGAAGATTATGAATCATTTGTAAAAGAAGGTTCAGAAATTGAGATGGATCACTTCATCGGAAAAGACATTCTGTACTTTCACTCCCTTTTCTGGCCTGCAACATTAAAAGCTGCCCAGATGCGTCTGCCTTCACACATTTTCGTTCATGGATATGTAACAGTAAACGGTGCCAAGATGTCCAAGTCTAAAGGCACCTTCATTAAGGCTAAGACCTTCTTAAAATTCTTAAAACCTGAAACTTTACGTTACTACTTTGCGTCAAAGATGAATTCATCTGCAGTTGATATTGATCTTTCTTTAGATGACTTCATGGCTAAAGTTAACTCTGACATAGTAGGTAAGGTTGTAAATCTTGCATCAAGAACTGCAGGTTTCATTGCAAAAAGATTCAACGGCAGACTGTCACCAGCTCCATATAACGCAGAAATACTAAAGAAAGCTGCAGCAATACGTGAAGATGTAATCAGAGGTTATGAGAGCCGCAATTACGCTGAGGCTATCAGAACCATTATGTCACTTGCTGATGAGGCAAACCGCTACATTGATGCTGAGGCTCCATGGATTATTGCAAAACAGGAAGGACAGGAGGACAAACTGCAGAAAGTATGCTCTGACGGTATCAACCTGTTTAGAGCTTTAATCACCTACTTACAGCCTGTTCTGCCTGAAGTTGCATCTCACGCTGAAGAGTTCCTGAATACAAAACTTGATTTCTTTGCACTTGACAATCCATTGACAGATCATGAAATCAATAAATTCAAGCCACTGTTTAACCGTATTGAGAAGACTCAGATAGATGCAATGATTGAAACATCAAAGGAAGATCTGAAACAGGCTCAGGCACAGGTTAAAAAAGCAGACAACAATAACTCTGAAAACAGAATAGAGCCTCTGTCTCCTGAAATTACCATTGATGATTTTGCAAAAATCGATCTTCGTGTTGGAACAATTACAGAAGCACAAGAAGTTCAGGAAGCCAGAAAACTTCTAAAGCTAAAAGTTGATATCGGTTTTGAAACAAGACAGGTATTTGCAGGTATTAAGCAGGCTTACCCTGATGTTAAATCTTTGGTAGGCAGAAAGGTAGTGCTGGTTGCAAACCTGAAGTCTCGTCAGATGAAATTTGGTCTGTCTGAAGGAATGGTAACTGCTGCAGGTCCTGGAGCAAGTGAGGTTTTCCTCCTTGGTGTTGATTCAGGGGCTCAAAACGGAGACCGAATTCATTAACTTTTAATGAGGTTAAGAAAGCCGGTCATACTGTTATGACCGGCTTTATTTTTGGATAGTTAAATGTCAATAGTCAAATTTTTACAGTCAGCAGGTTATAAAAAAGAATTACGCAGTCAGCTAAGACTGTTTATTCCATTTTTGTTAGGACAGCTGTGCGCAACCGGTATGGGTACAGTAGATACTGTAATGGCAGGACTTGCAGGTACTACAGAAATATCAGGAGTAGCCATAGGATGTTCATTCTACTGGCCTGCATACTTATTTCTGGCTGGAATGGCTTATGCTGTAACACCTACTGTTTCCCATATTCTGCCAGGTAAAAATTTTGCACTGATAGAAAAAAGTCTTTTCAATGCTTTTTTATTCTGTACCGCAGCAGGTATCCTGGTGGCGATATTACTGGCATTATCACATCTAATCTTCGCTTTTGTACCATCAGATCCTGAAATGATTAAGGTCGCTACAGGCTATTTATACTTTGTTGCCCTGTCGCTACCTGCAACAGTAATTTACAATGTATTACGATCATACGCAGAAGGACTGGGATATACCAGACCTACAATGTACTTTGGTATCATAATGCTGGTTCTGGACATTCCTTTAAATTACATCTTCATCTTTGGCAAATTTGGTATGCCTCAGATGGGTGGTGTAGGTTGTGGTGCAACAAGCTGTTTTATTAACATACTGTGCGCAATTCTGCTTTATATCTACATAAAAAAGGGAAAATTTTTCAGACAGTTTCAGCCAAAAGAAAACTTAAACAGGAGATATGACTACAAACTGATAAAACAGTTTGCAAAACTCTCTTTTCCAATTGGTATTTCAAGAACTATTGAAGTTGCCTGTTTCTCTGTTGCTGCAGTTATATTAAGTCCGTTCGGCCCTACAGTTGTTGCAGCCCATTCTATTACCCTGAATGTATCTGGTCTTATTTTCATGATCCCTATGTGTTTAGGAATGACTATTACTATAAGATCGGCTTTCTGCATGGGAACAAAAAACTGGGCCAAAGCATATATATCAATTAAGACAGCACTAACACTAAATCTGTCATTATTTATTCTCTATGCTGCATGCGTATTTATATTCAGAAAAGATATAGCATCCTTATACACAAATGACCCTTTAGTGCTGGCTCTGGCCTCAAATTTAATGATCTTAAATTGCATCTATATGCTGCCAGATTCAATACAGTGCTTCTTTTTAGGGGTTCTGCAGGGTTTTAAGGATTCAAAGACAATATTTATAGGAACAGTGATCTCCTACTGGGCTGTAGGAATTCCAGTAGGTTTTACTCTTGCCTGGGGTATGTTTACCCCCAAAATTGAGGCCTACGGAATTTGGATAGGATTTATCTTTGCACTCGTATGTGCGTGCCTCATATACTCTTTAAGAGTTCGATTTCTGTTCAAAAACAAAATTTTTCCAAAGTTTCTGGCTCAAAGTTATATACAGTAAAAAGAGGCGACTGACATAATTTTTTATTATCAAAAATTCCTTTTAAGATCCTGTGTAAAAAAAATCACCATGATCGTTTCCAACCATGGTGATTACTTTTGAGAGCTACTTAAATAGCTTCTTCATTTTCTTCAGATGTACGAATTCTGATAACACGTTCAACATCTGATACGAAGATCTTGCCGTCACCAATCTTACCCGTGTGAGCTGCGTTGATGATAGCCTGAATACATTTGTCAGATTCATCATCTGCGACTACAACCTCAAGCTTGCACTTTGGAAGAAAGTCAACCACATACTCAGCACCACGATATAATTCAGTGTGTCCTTTCTGTCTGCCAAAGCCCTTAACATCTGATACTGTCATTCCTGAAATACCAATTGTAGCCAAAGCTTCGCGGACATCATCCAATTTAAATGGTTTGATAATTGCAACAATACGTTTCATAGTAATTTGTCCTTTGATTATAAGTTGTAACCACGCTCGCCGTGTGATGCCAGATCAAGACCTTCAGCTTCCTCATCAGCGGTAACTCTAAGACCAACCAGCAGACCTGCAATCTTAAAGGCAATTACAGATACTACAAGTGACCAGATAATTGCTACAACCAGAGACATTGCCTGACCGTAAACCTGACCTGCAATAGAATCCCAGCCATCTTTGAAACCTGTTCCACCTAAGGAAGGGTCACAGAATACACCTGTTAAGATACCACCTACAATAGCACCGATACCGTGAACACCAAATACGTCCAGAGAATCGTCAACCTTAGTGAATTTCTTGAATCCGTGAACACCCCATAAACAGGCAAGACCAGAAGCAATACCGATTACAATTGCGCCCATAGGACCTACGAAAGCACAGGCAGGAGTAATTGCAACTAGACCTGCAAGAACACCAGATGCAGTACCTAATGTAGAAGGTTTCTTAAAGATTATCCACTCAGCTACCATCCAGGTCATTGCTGCTGTTGCAGGACAAAGAACTGTGTTGATAAATGCTAATGAAGATACACCGTCTGCAACAAGTTCTGAACCTGCGTTAAAGCCCAGCCAGCCAATCCACAGCAAGCAGGCACCGATGTAAGTGATACCTAAGTTATGAGGAGCCATTGCAACTCTGCCTAAGTCATGACGACGACCGAGAATGAATGCACCTGTTAAGCCACAGACAGCGGCATTAACATGAACTACAGTACCACCGGCAAAGTCATATGATTTGAACACAGAGTCGATAAATCCACCGCCCCAGACCTGATGAGCTAAAGGAGCATATGACAGAACGATCCAGATGCCAACAGCAATTAAAATTGCAGAAAACTTAACACGCTCTACAGTTGCACCAACAATCAGGCATGCTGAAATTGCACAGAAGGCCCCCTGGAATATAACCCAGGTATACTCTGCTAATGTTCCAGAAAGCGAATTTAAATCGATTCCGGCAAGGAACATGGTGCCAAAACCGCCGAAGAAATCTCCTAAAACACCTTCAACAGGGCCAAAAGCGAAGCTGTAACCTACGATAGCCCATAAAATGATGGCCATACAGAAAACAGCTAAACACTGTTCCATAGTTGACAAAACGTTCTTAGAACGTGTTAATCCACCATAGAAAAGGCCGATACCAGGAATAGACATTAACAGCACTAACATTGCAGACATTAAGATAAAACCGTTATCTGCTCTGTCTAAAGATGCAGTTTCATCAGCAAAGACACTTGGCGCAAAAGCCAGTGCTGATGCTAATAATGCACTTTTTGTAACTCTCATAAGAAATTCTCCTTGAACTCAAGCCATAATTGACTTTGTTACAAGATACGATTTCAAAAATTTCGAGGCAATAAAGATTAACAATTTGCCCAAGAATAAAGCGTATTTTTGGTGCATGCACATTATTTGAACGTAAAATCACAAAATAAATGCATTAAGGACTGTGGCTCTTAAAGTAAATTTAAAGCAGTTGCAAATTTCTGTTTTTAGTTATTTGTAAAGCTTTACCTGCATGATAAAGCATCTATTATACATAACCTATGGCCACCATGGTGTTATCATTCAAATCTAGCCATTAGTAAGAAGTCATATGAATTTTATGAGGAAAATTTTTGATACTGATAAAAAAAAAGCCAGAGCTTTCACTCTGGCAATAATGTTAACAAAGATTATTAAGCAAATGGATTCTCAGTTGGATACAGAACACCAGCTGGCTGGTTGTAGTTAATAGTCTCAATACCCAGCATAGTAAATATATTGAATAAAGCCTTACCAACATGACTGAATGCTACAGCACCATGGTGTGGATAACGTTTCTCAATCAGAACATGACGATAGAAACGTCCCATCTCAGGGATTGCAAAAATACCAATACCACCGAATGAACGAGTACCAACCGGTAAGACCTCACCTTCTGCCACATAAGCCTGAAGCTTGGTATCAGGTGTTGTCTGTAATCTGAAGAAAGTGATAGGACCTGCAGTTAAATCGCCTTCTAAGGTACCACGTGTAAAGTCAGGCTGTGATCCAACAGGTTCTAACAGGCGGTGCTGAATGATCTGGTAATTTATCTTTCCTAACTTCATATTGCATGATGTGGTGTCGGTTAGCTTGCATAATGGAGTATTACCGCAGTGGAATCCCATAAAGGTATCAGTTAACTTATACTGAGGGAACTTAGGTTTGATATCCTCAGCAAATAAATCTGCAGGAACAGAGTTGTTGATATCAAGCAGGGTAACGGCATCATAGGTTACACATGCACCAATATACTCTGACAGAGCACCAAAGATATCAACTTCACATGCTACTGGCATACCGCGTGAAGCTAAACGAGAGTTTACGTAGCAAGGTTCAAAACCGAACTCTTCAGGGAAAGCTGGCCAGCATTTATCTGCAAATACAACATACTTACGAGCCCCCTTATGCTGTTCAGCCCAATCAGTCAGAGTCAGCTCAAATTGAGCCATACGCTCTAACATATCTGGATAGGTATTGCCTGATCCAAGTTCTTTGGCCATATCTGCAGCAATATCCTTAATACGAGGATCACCTGCATGCTTACGATAGGCTACCAACAAATCAAGTTCAGAGTTTTCCTCAATCTCAACACCGATGTCGTATAAGCCCTTAATAGGAGCATTACATGCAAAGAAGTCCTGAGGACGTGGACCGAAAGTAATGATCTTTAATGAAGACAGACCGATTAAAGTACGTGCAACTGGAACAAAGTCTTTTACCATGCAGGCAATGTCTTCAGCTGTACCTACAGGATACTCAGGAATAAAGCCCTTAAGCTTGCGTAAACCTAAATTATATGAACAATTTAACATACCGCAGTATGCATCACCACGACCGTCAACCAGATCTTTACCGGTTTCTTCAGCTGCAGCAACAAACATGCAAGGGCCATCGAAGAATTTCTTGATTAATGTTTCAGGAGTTTCAGGTCCAAAATTACCCAAAAATACAACCAAAGCATTGCAACCTGCATTCTTAGCATCTTCTACAGCTTTAACTGCGTCGTTTTCATTTTCAACTGTTACTTTGATTTCATTAACATTGATCCCAGCTGTTGCGCAGGCTTTTACTACTGCAGCACGACGGCGCTCTGATAGTGATCTGATAAAACAGTCTCTTGAAACAGCAATAACGCCCAGATTAACTGTTGGAATATTAGGTAGCATGTTGTTCTCCTTAAAGGTAAAACCTGATTATTGTTACTTCACGGAGTTGAATTCATTCACTCCGTTTTTATCTGTATATATTTATAATGCAGAATCAGTTAATTTGCAAAGAAATCGTAAACGTTTACGAAAAATTAGTTTAAATATGTCATTAAGATCACATAATTCGCTATAACAAGGGAGATTTGATTATTATATTAAAGAGATTTTCATCACAAAACTTGCAATTACCACCCAAACAATTCGCAAAAACGTAAATTATTTTACAAAGATTTGAGAAAGAACATCTTAATTGCGATGTGATTGTGACATTCTCCCCTACTTGTAGAAGTAGGGGCTTTCAGTTAGATATCTCAATCGAGATAAGCATTAAAGACTTTTAACTTTTATAAAAGTTTATTTACATTGGACTTGTCAATTAGTTCAGGAGTACACAGAAAAGATTTCATATCAATGACTCCATTGTTATATGTTGATGTATCGTTGATAGTAGCCTCTTTTCCTTGACTGAGAGCTTTAACCATATCTATGACAGCATCCTGCAGCTGATTGCTGTCTTTAAATATTGTCATTGCCTGATATCCTTCCTGTATATTCTTTAAAGCATCAGGTGTTGAATCCTGACCGGTGATAACTGGAATATTATCAGGTGTATATCCTCTTTTTTTTAGGGTAAAAATTATTCCGGAACTGATACAGTCAGCTGGTGATAATATACCGTCAAGTTTATGTGAAGGATCATTAGGAGCGTATCCTAACTTTTCAAGAAGAGCATCCATTCTCTTGCTTGCAAGATCTGTTCTCCATGAAGGAATGTTTGTATCCTCAGGTTTAATTTCTCCTGATTTGATAATCAGGGAGCCGTCATCAATATAAGGTTTCAGGATCTTCATTGACTCTCTGTAAAAGAATTTGGCATTGTTATCATCCAGTGAACCATAGAAGATTTCAATATACTTAGGATCTTCAACTGTAGGCTGAAGTTTATCAATTAAATACTGCCCCTGGATCTTACCTACCATTCCATTATCAAAGGTTGCATAGTAGGTTACAGCATCTGTTCCAGTAATCAGTCTGTCATAACTGATAACAGGCTTATTTTTTCTTTTGGCTATGTCAAGTGCATCTTTTAATGCATTTCCGTCAACTGATCCGATAACCAGAGCATCGATATTACTGTCATCAGATAATCTTTTTACCTGCCTTTGCTGCAGAGAAACATCAATATCGCCACTAAAAAAGAGATCAACATTAAAACCGTTTCGCTCAAGAGCTTTTTCCACTCCAAAACCTTCGCGATACCATCTTGCCTCAATCTGTGTAGGCATAATCACACCGACGTTAAATGCTTCAGCCTGTGAGGTGTATAAAACAGGCAAAACAGCCAATGCAAGAGCTAATTTATATTTCATGATATTCTCCTTGGCTTGTGATTCACAACCCTACTAGCTTTTTTTATGAATATTTTAATTTTAACCGTTTACTGAACAAAAAAATTTTTTTCCTTTATTAGGGTTAGTAAGAAGTTTGAACCTAATGTTTCTTATTTAAACTGTGTTTCTTAATTTCTTCCCGGGTTTTCAGGACTTTTTTTAAAAGACCTTCTTCTAATTTTTTCTGTTCTTTAATGGCATTATAAGTAGTACCGACAACAAACAGCAATGGAAGTGAGATTACCACAATGAGCCAGAATGACATTTTACTTTAGTAATTCCTGTAAAGCAGAGTAACTTGTCAGCGCTCCCCTTACCTCTTTTCCGTCGATAATTAAATAAGGGGTACCTGCTATCTTTAGTTCAATACTGTCCTCAATATTTGATGATATCTGACTTTGAGGTCTGCCTGAGCTCAGCTCTTTTTTGAAATCATTAAAATCAATACCTACCTCATCTAAATATTTTCTGACTGAAGTTTCATCAGAACTGATTGAGCCTGGAGTCATAAACTTTTCATGAAGCTTAAAATATTTTTTACTGTCGATATTGAAAACAGCCTGTCCCAGAAGAGCTAACTGTTTTGAATTTTCTTTAATTACAGGTATATTTACAAAAGATATCTGAACATCATAATCTTTTAATGCTCTTTCAAACATTGGTTCGAGAACTTTACAGTAGCCACAGTTATAGTCATAAAACTCAATAATATAATGAGATGCAGTCCTCTTACCTAAAAAAGGAATGCTGTCAGACTTTCTTATCTTTGAGGCAATCCTGAGCATATTCTCCTCAAGATTTTTCTTTTCATCCTGCTCTAGCTTTTTCATTGCTCGCAGGATCACCTCTGGGTGATTAGATACATAATCATCAATGATAGTTTCAATCTGTTTTTTTTCATCAGTATCAAATGTTGCCGCATATGATGAGGCAAAGCCTAAAGATATGAAAGAAATCAAAATAGCATTCTTTAAATTATTTAGAATCGGAATGTTTTTCATCTTTAATCCTGATTGAAATATATAGAAGAGAAACGGATAAAACAGCGCATAGAGTCAAGTTTATGCCAAAAGGGATCATGGACATTTCGCCCATTACACCAACTAATGGAGAAACAAGTGCACCAATAAAAAAGTACATAACACCAAAAATTCCAGAAGCAGCACCAGCACCACCTTTTTTTAAACTCATAATGACACCGAAACCTGCTGACTGTGAAAGTCCCATCATCGAGCAGTAAACAGCAAGACATACAAGCACTGGAAGAAAACTTTCAGGTTTTACTATAGATATTAACAAAACACCTGTTCCAGATATTATAAGCAGAAAATATGACAGGAATACTACTTTTATCTCAGACAGACGACGGGACAGGCGACCTGCTGAAGAGGCAACAACTGATATACATACAGCAATAAATGCAAAGGTCAGTGAATATTCAAAAGGAGTAAATCCATAAATCTTCTGAAAAACAAAAGGAGAGGCTGCAAGATATGAAAAGAACCCGCCCATTACAAAAGACAGCGACAAAACTGACAGCATAAACTTCAGGTTTAAAAGATCAGTTTTCATTTTTAAAATGGATTTTAATGCACCGTTTTCTCTTTTTTCTACAGCTAATGATTCAGGCACATAAAATCTGGTTAAATAAATTAGTATTAATCCCCAACCTACTAGAATAAAAAATATCACTGTCCATGAAAAATAAGTTACAACCAGAGAACCAATTATAGGTCCAAGGATAGGTCCTAAAGAATTTATCGCCATTAAAAAGGACATAAATGAGGTTAACTCATTTCCTTTAAATCTGTCACAGGCGATCGATCTTGTTAAAACTATGCCCCCGGCTGCCGAAATTCCCTGAACAAGTCTGAAGAAAATGAAAAACCATATATCAGGAGAGAGAGCGCAGGCAAGAGAAGACAATGTAAAGAGGAAAAGACAGAGCATCAAAGGCTTGATCCTGCCATATGCATCTGAAACAGGTCCGATTACAATCTGACCTAAAGCCAGGCCAAAAAATGAAGCTGTAAGTGAAAACTGTACCTGAGATGGGGTGGAGTTAAAATAAATTACAATCTCTGGTAGTGATGGTAAATACATATCAGAACACATTGGAGCAAAAGCGCAGAGCATGCCTAATGTAAACACGTAAATACCATATTGAAAGCCTTTATTTTTAGTTACAGACATTGTTTCATTTAGTTAACTTAATAAACAGACAAAGTGAAAATAATTATGAATAATATGAAACACAAAGCCTCCTGTTAAGGAGGCTCAATTCTACTTTTTATTCATTGAATCAAGAATATCATCAATTTCTTTTTGATTTACCAGAGCCAACTGTCGTTCATCTGGAGGAAGTTTTCTGTATGCCTGTGTTAGATGCAAAGATCTTACAGCATAGAAAAGTAACGCTTTTTTAACCTGATATTTTAAAACTCCATCTTTTGGCAGTCCGTAATCAAGTTCAATTGCACGTCTGGTGCATTCAGGCAGTTCAGGGTTTGCATGAAGTTCTAAAGTAATAAGCTCATTCCAGTCATAATCATCCTTATTACCTGTACCGACTTCCCTAAAACCGTTTCCTATAGGATCTGAGAATCTGTCATTAGGAGCCTGGGTCTTAGGATGATCTGCACCCCTTATTCTCGATAAAACGTAATCTCTAAATTCATGACGATCATAACAGTAGGCTCGAATGTGCCATCTGAATCCATCATACGCAAAAGAATGAGGGGCGATCAGAAAATCTTCATTCTTTTCTGCAGTTAATGACTTATAAACAATATGAAGAGCTAAATGCCCTCTTATTGCATCTAACAGATTTGATAATACTGACTCATCAATGATTCTTTTAGGAGGCTGCAGACAACCTAAACCAACATCAGGTGTAAAGCCAAAATAATTCTTACTCTGAGGAAGCTCATTTTTTGCATACTGAATCAGATCATTGAAGAAATTTGAACTGCCACACTGATCAGGATATACAGGTTTAAAATCCTCTGTCCTCAGATAAACCTTCTGATGCATATCATAGTAAAGATTCTCTCTTGGAGGGTTACAGCTGGTTACCAAATCCCTATAGTAAGATAGATCTAAAGAAGCTTGAGGAATTGAAATTCCAAAAAATTCTACCAAATCAGCTCTATTGATCTTTCCGTCAATACACAACCTGAAATCAATAAATTCAATACGGCGCTTTCTGCTCCACTTATTGTTGGATGCGTTAGTAGATAATTCAGATTTCTTTTTTGTATCTTTCTCTGAATTTTTAATTTTTGCCATGTTACTTACCTTACTTTGATGAATCTGAGAGACTTAACTTTCAAATTAAAATCCACTTATTCTTTATAAGAACTGCAGGAAAAACAATCAAAAGTGACTGTTAAACCAAACAAATCTTTATTTTTTATATATCTATGGATTTACTCTTACAGTTTTATAATCATTCATATCTGAATTTAATCAGATGAATAAAATACAAAAACAACTTTATCACTCAAATTGATAAAATAATACTATCATAAATTTTACGCTTTGATCTAAATCAATAAAGGAAAATATCTATATTATGCAAAAAATTTTTCATTAAAACAGAATAAGTTATATAAAACATCAGTATAAATATCCTGAATAATGAACTGTCTGCCTCAAATTTAATAATTATGAAATTCAGTTTTTAATGTAATATACCAAGACGCTTACTTCTCTATTTTTCTGTTTTCAATAACGTACTTGCTCATGTAAGATTTCACGATTAACCGATCTGTTCCATTTTTTTCAGGCACAGACTTACCATACCGGATACAGTGTCTTCTCTTAAATTATCCGTAATTTCAATTTTAGGCAGTAAAGCTTCTTCTGCAGCAGTTGATATCTGTTTTTTCAGCCGTTCAATAAGGTCTGGTTTAAGTGTTTCAGAATATATTGCCACATACCCCGGATTTAACACACACATAACGGCTCTGATTGTTCTTATGGCCAGATCATCTGCCTGCAGAGATTCGGAAGGGAGAACTCCCACATCGTTATACATTGGAAAATATCTGATCTCACCTGCCATACCGTCTTTACCACGAAGAACAGATCCGTTGTAGCAGAAACCGCAACCGGGAATTTTTCCTGGAACTAGAATAATTCCACTGACGTACTCCTGATTTTTGCATCGCTTGTAACAGCCTAGAGTAGCAGCGTTGATATCTGTTTCAAAAAATATAGGAATATTAAAATGTTTTTCAAGATGACCTGACAGACGCTTTGACTGACTGTCATGACGAATAGCACTTCCTACACGCCCGCCAACGTCATCTGACGGCATGGATACACCGATAACAGAAATTTTCGGATATCTTTCAACATATCTCTCCATGCCTATCTTAAATTCATTTGTCTGAATTGAGTCTTTTTCATCAATCAGTTCTTCACGTCTTTCAAGACATTCACCAAAAAGATTATGAACTGAATAGCCTACATATTTATTTCCAGATCTCTTATATATAGAAAGGATCAGTATGAGTTTATTCATTTCATTGAACCTGTAAGTGGTCGCAGGTCTGCCGTTGGGAATTGAGGATTTTCCTCCTTCAAGGACCTCTCCTGATGCAATAAGGAAGGACAGAATTTTGTTTAAGGTTACAACAGACAATCCCGTCATTTCCTTTAATTTAGAAGCAGTGCAGATCTGTTCCTTATGAAGAGCACGTCTTACAAGCTGAAGATTTTGCTCTCTGATTTGCTTTGATGTAATGGTTACTGAAGATTCAATCATAAAATACCAGCTTTTAAAGATTCTGTAAAAGATAATCGCAAATTCTGTTGAGAGGTAAAACCGAATTATATGAGCAAAAATATTTATAAAAATAGGTTATTAAACTATATTTAATAATAGAATATTTTTTTTATATATTCAAATTTTATTAAAACAAATAAAGTCAGTTACCTGACACTTACTTAAGTCATTTCTGATTTTAGAAAGGTATTTTTATAATTTTGCTGTCAATATACTTTTTATACTGTATTGAAAATTTTTAACATCTTTTCTCATGCCATTATTAAGAATTTACATTTTTTTATCATTTTCTGACATTTTAGAACCGCTACAACCCCTTATATATCCTCTATCTTTTACACAAAATTCTTAATTTTTTATTATCAGACAAATTTTCATAATTTTTGTTAATAAATTTTCAAAAATTTGTTATTTTGAAAATTCCTACTAAAATTATTGCAACGGTTTAAAAAACCTTTTTAACACACACTGCAAACGAGGAGCCTTAATGCTTCAGATTAGATTACATGGCCGTGGAGGCCAAGGTGTTGTGACCGCTGCAGAGATGCTGACTTTAGCCGCTTTCTACGAAGGCCACTATGCGCAAGCTTTCCCAAGCTTTGGTTCAGAGCGTACAGGTGCACCTGTTGTTGCCTACGCTCGTATTGACAACAAAGAAATCCGCACTCATGAGCCTATTCAGGAACCAAACGTAGTATTGATTCAGGATAAGACACTGCTAGGTGCTGTTGATGTTTTTTCAGGTCTTGATAAAAACGGCTACGTTGTTATCAACTCAAAAGAAGCTCCTGAAAAAGTCGTTCCAGAGATTGTAAAGATGTTACCAAAAGGACATGTATTTACTGTTCCTGCAACAGATTTTGCAATGCAAAAGATAGGAAAGCCTCTTCCTGGAGCTCCAATGCTGGCTTCTTTAGCTGCCGTAACTGGAATTTTAAAGCTCGAATCCGTACAGAAAGCTTTCCAGTCCCGTTACCCAGGCAAGATTGGTGATGCTAATGCTGAGACTGCAGCTTTGGCTTATAACTTCATTTTAGAGGAGGCAAAGAATGCTTGAGCAGATCGAAGGATCATTAGGTGTAGCTAAGGCTGTTGCCCTATGTCGTCCAGGTGTTGTTTGTGCCTACCCTATTTCTCCACAAACCCACATCGTTGAAAATGTTGGCAAGTTTGTAAAAAACGGCACTTTAAAGGACTGTGACTTCCTTAACGTTGAGTCTGAGTTCTCAGCTATTTCTGTTGCTATCGGCTCAGAGGTTGGTGGTGCACGTACATACACTGCAACTGCATCTCAGGGTCTTTTATATATGACTGAAGGTGTTTACTCAGCTTCAGGTCTTGGTCTTCCAATTGTTATGACTGTAGCATCACGTGCTATTGGCGGTCCTATCAATATTTGGAATGATCATTCAGACTCTCTATCACAGCGTGACTCAGGATGGCTGCAGTTGTTCTGTGAATCAAATCAGGATGCCGTAGATACTCACATCATGGCATTTAAGGTTGCTGAAGAAGTAGGTCTTCCTGTTATGGTATGTATGGATGGATTCGTTCTGACTCATGCTTTTGAGAGACTTGATATTCCATCTCAGGAAACTGTTGACAAATTTCTCCCAGAATATCAGCCACGTGAGTTCCTTACTCCAAAAGAACCTGTTTCAATCGGTGCTATGGTAGGTCCTGAAGCTTTCACTGAAGTAAGATTCTTACAGCAGCGCAAGATGGCAAAAGCCTTAAAGGTTATTGAGAAGGTTACAAAAGAGTATCGTGATTTAACCGGTTCTAAGTCTGGCGGTCTGCTGGATTGCTATAACTGTGAGAATGCTGATCTCAAGTTAGTAATCATGGGTTCAACAGTTGGTACTGCAAAAGACGAGATCGACAGATTAAAGGCTGAAGGTATTAACGTAGGAATCATTTCTCTCAAGTCATTCCGTCCATTCCCATATGAAGCTATGGCAAATGCAATAGGTGACACCAAGCAAATTATCTGCATTGAAAGAGCCTTCTCTTTCGGCGCTCGCGGCATAGTATGTCCTGAAGTAAAGAGAGCAGTGGAAGGTAAAAACTGCGACGTTAAGACTGTAGTTGCTGGCCTTGGTGGACGCCCAATCTTCGGTACTACCATCAGAGGAATTGTTAAGGATGCATTGGCAGGCAAGTTTACAGAAGAATTTACCTGGTTCGATGTTAACGCTGACGTACTCAACAGCTACACAGACAAGACTGAGGGCGTAACCTTTGCAAAAGGTCCTATCACTCAATCTGCTCTAGAGAAATCAGTTAAGGATTAGGCGGAGTAAACAATGTTAGAAAAGATAAAATTCTATCAGACAGGTTCTAATACCGTAGGTAACCGTCTGTTAAATCCTGCAATGCGCACTATCCAATCATCTGCTGACCGTCCTAACGGCTTGATTTCAGGTCATAGAGCCTGTCAGGGTTGTGGTGAGGCATTAGGTACAAGATATGCTATCGATGCTGCTATGAAGGCAACCAACGGCAACATTATGGTTGTTAATGCAACTGGCTGTCTGGAAGTTTTCTCAACTCCATATCCAGAATCAGCATGGAGATTGCCTTGGGTTCACTCTCTGTTTGGCAATACAGCTGCAGTAGGTTCAGGTTTGGCAGCAGCTGCAGCCATCAGAGCAAAAAAGAATGGTGACACCAATGTTCCACGCATCATCGCTCAGGGTGGTGACGGTGGTACCACCGACATCGGCTTTGGACCTCTTTCAGGTATGTTTGAGCGTAATGATGATGTTCTGTACATCTGTTACGATAACGAAGCATATATGAACACCGGCGTTCAGAGATCATCAGCAACACCACCTTCAGCCCGTACAGCAACTACACAGCTTGTTGGCGACAAGCCTGGTGCTGACTGGGGTAAAGGCAAAGACGTACCACTGATTGCCATGGCTCACGGTATTCCTTACGTTGCAACAGCGACTGTAGCTGATTTGCGTGATCTTGAATACAAGGTAACCAAGGCTATGCAGTTCCATGGTGCAAGATTCATTCAGATCTTGGTTCCATGCCCTCTTGGATGGGGACTTGCCTCAAATTCAACTGTAACCGTTGCACGTATGGCTATGGAAACCGGTTTCTACCCTGTTTATGAAGCTGAATACGGTAAGATCACTTCTGTAAGAAAGATCCGTCAGAAGCAACCTGTAATCAACTATCTGAAGATGCAGCGCAGGTATGCACACTTGACTGGTAAAAAGGCAGATCCTAATGTAGTTGCTAGACTGCAGGCTCTGTGTGATACCAATATAAAGAACTTCGGTCTGTTAGGTGATGAAGAGCCAAACGGTACACCTGTAGCAATTCAGGCCTACGAGCGTAACTCAGCTGTTTAAGGAGATAGTAAATTATGTTACAAAAAGCTTTTGCTGTTACCCTTGATCCAGCTACTTCTTTAAAAAACCACACTGGTTCATGGCGTACATTGCGTCCTGTTAATGTGTTTAAACTACCACCTTGCAACAATCAGTGCCCTGCAGGTGAGAATATCCAGCAGTGGCTGTTCTATGCTGCTGAAGGTGATTATGAGCACGCATGGAGAATTTTAACAGAAGAAAACCCTATGCCTGCATGTATGGGACGTGTTTGCTACCATACCTGTGAAGGCAAGTGCAACCGCGGTTTTCTTGATGAGAGTGTTGGTATCAACTCAGTTGAGCGCTTTTTAGGTGATTATGCCATTGAGCACAATCTTTCATTCAAACGCCCTGCTAGAGAGACTGGTAAAAAAGTTCTGATCATAGGTGCAGGTCCTGCAGGTCTGTCAGCTGCTTATCACTTACGCCGTTTCGGTCACACTGTACATATAGTTGAGATGGGTAAGGAAGCTGGCGGTATGATGCGTTATGGTATTCCTGTATACCGTCTGCCAAGAAACGTGCTTGACGCAGAAATTAAGCGTATCACTGATATGGGTGTGACAATCGAGTGTGGCAGAAAGGTTGAAGATATAGAAGCAGAGAAAAAGAACGGCAAATATGATGCTGTTATCCTTGGTCTCGGAGCTTCAATTTCAACCAATGTTGATATTCCTCAGGGTGACACCAACCATGTTTTAAATGCATTAAACGTTTTAGGACAGATCGAGACTAACGGTGATATTCAGATCGCCCGTAAGGTTGCTGTTTACGGAGGTGGTAACACAGCTGTTGACGTTGCCCGTTCATTACGAAGAATCGGTGCTGATCCAATCATCGTTTACCGTCGTAACCGCGATAAAATGCCTGCAAATGCAGAAGAAATGGATGCTGCTATAGCTGAAGGTATTCAGGTTAAGTGGCTGTCAACCATCGCATCAGCTTCAAAGGATACTCTGAAGATTGAGAAGATGGAATTAGACGAGAACGGCAAGCCTCAGCCTACAGGTCAGTATGAAGAAATGCCAGCTGATGCCGTTGTTTTAGCTATCGGTCAGAATGTTGATAAGTCTGTATTAACCAAATTATCAGATCTGAAGATGGATAAGGACAACGTAATCATTGACGAAGAAACAAAGATGACTTCAATTGAAGGTATCTTTGCAGCAGGTGATGTGGCAACCAAGGACAGAACTGTTACTCATGCCATAGGAATGGGAAAGAACGCTGCCCGTGGTGTTAACGCATACCTGAACGGTCAGACATACAAGAAGCCTGAGAAACATGAAGTTGCTAAGTTTGAAGATATGCACCCTTGGTACTATACTGATGCACCAAAGACTGTACGTCAGGAACTTGAGGCAGCTCGTCGTTCAAATTCATTTGATGAGGTTCAGTTTGGTCTGACCGAAGAAAATGCAATTTTTGAGGCCCGTCGCTGTCTGTCATGCGGTAACTGCATGGAATGTGATAACTGTTATGGCGTATGCCCTGACAGTGCTGTGGTTAAATTAGGTGCTGGTAAAGGCTACGAATTTAACTACGACTACTGCAAAGGCTGTGGTGTCTGCGCTCAGGAATGTCCTTGCGGACACATAAAAATGGTCCCTGAGCAGATCTAATATTCTGTAATCTAATCATATGCGGTTTATTTCTATGAAATAAGCCGCATTTTTGTTAGAGTAAAAATAAAAGGTGAAATTTATTTTTCCTAAAAAGAAGTAAGAATGAAAATTGATTTTAACTATATAAAATATCGGATACGTAGTTTTGTAATTTCAGACTTTGAAAGTCGCGAAATCAGTTCTTTACTAAACGATCTTGAACCTGAAGAATATCTTATGAACTATATCCTGTCATTAGACCTGAATAAAGAAAACTCAAATACTGTGACGCTACGATTAAGAAGTATTCTTGAGAAAGCAAAAAAGGATCATGTACCATTAAGCATCAATTACGAGCAGTATGAAAACGGTCAGAATGCATATCTGGCCCGTCAGAGATACATAAATGTACTTGTACAGAAAATGCAGTTTCTTGCATTCATAAGAAAATCAATTCTGCTATTAACAATAGCTGCAATATCACTTTTAATCCTGCTAATATCAAATTCATAAAGCTAACTAAAACCTATATTTCTCTAATTTGAAACAACTGAAATTTCACTTTGCTCACATTTTATAAAAAATGTATAACTTATTGATCTTAATAGATGAATTTAAGTTGACAGTAGAAATGTATCTGATACCATTAAAACATGGTAACGAAATTACCAGAAGAATACCCTGGGGTGACATCTAGCGTTTCTACCCTGAGCCGATATCTTTAGACTTTGGTATCTTCCTGATAGTGGTGTGTAGGCCCGTTTTACGAGGAAACCTAAATTATCATCTGATACCATACTTGAACTCACTGGTTCAAGGAGTCATGAACAGCGGATTCATTTCCGGGGCTTAAAATTACCTACGAAATCCCTGACAATTCAAATCGTATTTCAAGCTAAATTATACTGATCTGTGAATTAGCTCAACTCAGCACAAAAATAAAGTTTAATATTGTGTTTAATTCGTCATTTTTCCAAAAAAATGTATATAATACGTAAGTTACGTATTTTGCGTATTTTTTTTTGTGTTGACTCTTTAATTAAAGACGTCAAAAAATAAAAAACATGAAAAACGGTTAGCTTTAACGTTTATTTCAAATTAGAGTAAAAAAATGCCACCAATCATCAAACCTCAGACTGACACTACCATTAGTTGGTTCTTAAGTCAGTGTCATATTCATAAATATTCAGCAAAAAGCACCATTATTCACTCTGGAGAAAAAGCAGAGACTCTTTACTATATTGCAAAAGGCTCTGTAGCTGTTCTGATTAAAGATCAGGACGGTCATGAAATGATTTTAAGCTACCTGAATCAGGGTGACTTTATTGGTGAAGTTGGTCTGTTTGATGAATCAGAAAACCCAAAGCGTACAGCATGGGTAAAAGCAAAGACCTCATGCGAAATTGCAGAAGTATCTTACAGCAAATTCAAACAGCTAGTTCAGGTAAATCCAGAAATTCTGATGAGATTAACTGCTCAGATTTCAAGAAGGCTTTCAGCAACTTCAGCAAAAGTCGGAAATCTTGCATTTTTGGATGTTACCGGACGCATCGCAAAAACACTGGTTAACCTGGCTCATCAACCTGAAGCAATGACACACCCTGACGGAATGCAGATCAAGATCACACGCCAGGAAATCGGTCAGATCGTTGGATGTTCCCGTGAAACAGTAGGAAGAATTTTAAAGATGATGGAAGAAGACCATCTGATCACTGCACACGGAAAAACCATTGTGGTTTTTGGAACTCGATAAATGTTCATGAAGGAAAGTCATATACTGTGGAAAGACTTTCTTTTTTGTATTAATATAATTTTCATATATTAATCTGTTATTTTTAAGGAGCGAAAATGGCTTCATTATTAGAGCGTGGTATCCACTCTTTTGATAAGAATGATCTTTTAGCATGTAGCCGTGGTGAACTTTTTGGTCCAGGCAACAGCCAGCTTCCTGCACCTAATATGTTAATGTTTGATCGCATTACTGATATTCAGGCTGAAGGTGGAGAACATAGTCTTGGATATGTTAAGGCAGAGCTCGATATCAATAAGGATCTTTGGTTCTTCCAATGTCACTTCCCTGGCGATCCTGTTATGCCAGGATGTCTTGGTTTAGATGCAATGTGGCAGTTGGTTGGTTTTTTCCTTGGTTGGAGAGGTGGCCCTGGTAAAGGTCGTGCTTTAGGCGTTGGTAAAGTCAAGTTTAAAGGTGAAGTACTTGATAATGCCAAGATCGTCAGATACGAAATAAACCTTAAGAAAATCATTGAAAGAGGTCAGCTAATCATGGGTATCGCTGACGGCAAGGTTTTCTGCGACGATGAACATATCTATACAGCTGAAGATCTTCAGGTTGGTCTGATCCCTCCTAAGAAGAATTAATTTCATATAAAAAGAGATATTTTTCAAACGCACAAAATTAATTTTTTGTGCGTTTTTTATTTCTAATTTAATTCTATTTTTTCTCAAAAATAATTTCGCATTCATATTTAGCTAATCACATAAATTATGTATCAGCTTGTATTTTTCTGCACAATTCTTCCTAAAAAAACTTTATTTCACAAAATATAATTTAAATCGTTATCACATGAACATTCCCACCTCATGCTACACATAGAATAAATTATTCATAGAGCATACTTGGCTTTTTTATGCCTGTTCTGCTTGCAACAACAAAAAATATCTGTATAATTTACCGCTCAAAGAAATGTGAACTCGATCACATTTTTTATAATTATGAGGTAATGATGAACAAACTAAAAAATACACCATGGCTCTATTACTCAAGATTCAGAAACACTACAGCAACTGATATAAACCTGATCCAGAATGCAAAAGACTGCATTTCATCTCTTTATGAGATTTCCACAAGAACAGAATTAATGATCTCATCAGCTTATAACCTCCTCTTTAACCACATTCCTGAAGAATTATCGAAGTGGATGGCAAAAGCAGCCTGTACTGAAACCGATCTGTTTGGCGATTATGCGCTAATTTCAAAGGCTAGTGTAGAGCACAAGCTTGACTTTTTAAGAATGACAGAATCTCCTATATCATCTCTGTCCAGACTGTCCGGCGTTTCCATTTTTGAAATTGTCGGAAATTTAGAGCGTGCAACTCGTTCAGAGAGTGAATTTGTTTCCCACTTAATCAATACCTCCACACCAACACTTCTAACATGTCTTGAAAATCTTTTACAGATAAAACTTACTGCTGACAGCGATTTATCTCCGCCAATTAAAGAAGATTCAATTAACCGGTTCACTGCTTATCATCTGGCAAGTGCTGGATGTTCAAAGTCTTTAAATCAGGAAATAACAACTCTTCATTACAAGACTTTATCTGAATTTTACGTTCCTCATCAGACAAAGAGCTTCAAAAAGATGAGATCCCTTATTCCCTTACTTTCTGACAAGGAACTGTCTGGCTATATTATGCTGATGCTGGCCTTGTATACAATCTGCTGCAGAGTTCTTATGAACAAAACTGCTTCATCTCGGCACTATGACACAAAATTCATACCGAAAAAGATCTCTAATATCCTGGCAGTAGGAGTTTATATTGTATGCTCTAAACTTAATGTGAATTATCAGAACTGTTTTATAAAAAGTAGAAAGTTATACAATTTTCCATCATTTGATAACTTCTATGCGATATTACAGATGTATGTCAGCAAGCAGGCTGAGCCGGTTGCATGCCTTGGGTGCAACACTCCATATCTTGATCTAAAAGATCCGAAGTGTACTGAAGAATATCTCGCTGTCATACCCTGCCCTAAATGCAAAAAGAAAACAGAGTATGACATCAATGAGAACTAAGTCTTTTTACGATATAAACTTATGGTTTTACATGTTATCAGTTTTTAACCTAACTTAGCAAGAATTCCCCCGCCTCTATAGGCGGTGGGATGAATTGCTATAAAGTATTGACTGAAGATTATATAAAATTTTTCTAAAATATAACCAGTCGATTTGTTGTGTATAGCATATTGTTATATGGAAATTGATTGTCATGCTCATTCAATTTTTTTGCTGAATTATTATCTGATAATGGTAGTCAAATACAGAAGAAAAGTATTTGATGACGTCATATCAGAGCGTGCAAAGGAAATATTTTCAAAATTGCACCTAATTACAATATCACTCTGCAGTAGTGGGAACATGATGACGATCATGTTCATGTGCAGTTCAGGGCTCATCCTAATACAGCAATCAGTAAATTCATAAAGCATATAAGAGTGCCAGCAGCAGATTACTAAAAAAAGAATTTCCTTCAATCAGAGAAAAATTATGGAAAGAGCTGTTCTGGAGTCAGAGCTACTGCCTTCTGACAACCGGAGGAGCTCCTCTTGAAATAGAGAAGGAATATATAAAGAGCCAGGTGCAGAAATAAAGTTTTGTATGAAAACGAATAAAGCCTAGTTGTTATTTTGTGAATAAGCACTGATGAATTCACAGATTTGTCTTCGAAAACAATTTTTCAGGTTACCTCGTCAATATTCACCTTTCACAAGCCATCTTATCAGAGATAAAAGCTCCTCCATATTAAAAATACGGCTTACCAGACTTTTAAATGCATTTTTATGCGTTTCGTCAAATTGATTGGCAGATAGTAAAGATCATAATAGGATCTTTTTTAACTGACATTTGTATGAACTATTGATGTGAAAATTTTAGAGCAGTTTTAATGACTGTTTTATGAGCAGATCTGATGACAAATTAACTCAACACTGACAACTGCAAAGACAAGGAAAATATCTTATAAAGGTTGACCATTTCTATCCAAGCTCTCGGCTGTGTTCAGCCTGTGGTTATCAGAACAGAGAGACCAGAAATCTCTCCTTACGAGAATGGACTTGTCCTCAATGTGGAACCTGACACGATAGAGATATCAATGCAGCGGAAAACCTGAAAAATGAAGGCAGACGACTTTTGCTAAACAAGATAAAACAAGAACCGGCTAGCAGCCTTGGATAGCCTGTTGTGAGATCAAATCTCACTGCTTATCTCGATAGAGACACCGAACGGGAATCCCCTACTTCTATAAGTAGGGGTGGATGTCACTACAAAAACTCAGGCAAACTTAACAACTAAACATCTGGAAAACCTTATTATATCTATCCGAGTAAATTTGCTACTACCTGTGGATATGCGTTAGCCTGCATCATCATCTGTGAGGTCGCATTTTCCAGAATGTTAGCTGAAATCAGTCTTGATGACTCTATTGCATAATCAGCATCAGTAATTCTTGCGCGAGCATCGGATTCGTTCTCATGCATGTTTTCCTGATTACTGATTGTGCTTGTCAGACGGTTTGAAACTGCTCCAAGATCAGAGCGTTTTGAATCGATAAACGCTATATAGTCATCAATGCTTTCTAAAACCTTTTGAGCATTCTCTACTGTAGAAACATCAAATGTTTTGTCATTGTCACTGTAACCGTTGCCATCAGACACACCTCCTACAAATGCCTGCATTGATGACATGGTAAAGGAGACGGACAGATCTACATCGATTGTTGTGTTTGCATTTGCTCCAACCTGCAGTGAGAGTTTTCCATCATCATTGATTAGACTGTGATCAGATTTACCATTTAAGATCTGAGCCCCACCGTAGGTTGTCTTACATGCAACTCTTGTGATTTCATTGCAGAGCTGATTTACCTCAAACTGAATAGTCTGTCTGTCCTGCTCATTATAGGAGCCGTTAGCACTTTGAATAGCTAACTGTCGTATTCTCTGGAGAATAGTAAAGTCCTCAGCTAAAGCTCCTTCAGCCAATGAAGCAACAGCTTCACCTTCAGATGAATTTCTGTTACCTCTGTCAAGACAGTTTATCTGAGATGTAAATTTGTGTGAGATCTGCAAATTAGCAGGATCGTCTTTTGCACTGTTGATTTTTAAACCTGATGATAATCTTTTAGTTGCATCAGCTGATGTTAGATTTGATTTCCTTAAATCAGCCTGAGATGTGATCGACGCAAGATTAGTTTGTATAGTAATTGACATAGTTCTTCTCTCCAGAAAATTTATATTCTGAAAAGCAAAATATATGCCTATTTAATAATTTCTTTAAAAAACTGATAGTTAGATAAATTATAAGAAAGGATTGGCAAGAATTTGCCATATTTACTGCAGCTGTCTTAGTTTTTTTAGGATCTCCCCTGCAAAACTGAGATACTCCCTTGATCCTAAAGATGTTCTATCATAAACAAGAACAGGACAGGCAGCACCAGATGACTCTGAGATCTTTGGGTTATAGCTTATCTTTGTTGTAAACAGAAGCTCTTTAAATGATCCTTTAAGTTCATGACTAATCCTTGAGGCGAGAGGTTGCATAGGGTCATAAATAGTTCTTAAAATTCCCAGAAGCCTGGCTTTACATAAATGCTGTTCTTTGAGCTCTAAAAGATTCTCCAGCAGAGTTTTCATGGAGTCAATGGCAAACATGTCACAGCATACTGGTATCACAAGAAAGTCAGAGGCACACAGTGCATTTATTGTGATCAGATTCATGCTTGCAGGAGTGTCAACAATTACAAAATCATACTTTTCTTTTAAATTAGAAATGACTTTATTTAATCTTGATGTAGGTTCGCTGTCATCACGTAAAAAAGTTGGAAGAGCAACCAAATCATCAGACGACAGGATAACATCAAAACCACCTTTTAAATACGGAGTAACACATTTATCAGCACTTACTCCATCAAGAACAGCTGTAGCAATATTATGCTCAATATCTGTATATTCATAGCCTAAAGCTACACTCGAACTTCTCTGCGGATCAAAATCGATTAAGAGCACTTTCTTATTAACTGTAGTTAATGCACAAGACAAATTCACAGCTGTAGATGTTTTTGCAGTTCCACCTTTAGGATTGCTGATTGTAATTATTTTGCCCATTGTTGACTCCTTATGAATATTGTAAAAAAAATAATTACATACAACAATAAAAATATGAAACGTTTGTCACATACTGCAAAACATAAAATTCAATCTGATATATAAAACAGAGATTAATATTCTCATAATTAATAAATTTCGTCAGTAAAGTATATATACAGAGACAAATCACTTATAATCTATCTTAGTCGATAGAAAAAAAGTAATATGGAACAATAAGTAATGAGCAACAGAGAATTCCTACCACTGCCAGAAAGTCCTGCAGGCTTTGAAGAGTTAAAAGATTCAGGCAGCTACTTTGTGGATAAGACTGAGTATATAAAGACAGTATTTACAGACTCAGCTACAGTTCTTCTGTTCACAAGACCAAGACGATTTGGCAAGACACTGCTCATGACCATGTTTGAGACTTTCCTGAAAATAAATAAAGACAACCCATTTGACACATCTTTACAGGAAAAATACTTTAAGGGCACAAAGATACTTGAAGATACAGAGTTCTGTAAGAAGTTCATGGGACAGTATCCTGTTATAGAAATCAGCCTTAAGGATGTTGACGGCAACACCTATGATGCCTATAAGATGTTTGCTGATACTGTATGGGGGCTTTGCAAGAGATATGAGTATCTGTTAGACAGTAACAAGCTGAAATGAATCAGATAAAATAGTATTAAGACAGCTTACAGATATAAATTACCTTGAAGATCAGAACAACTCATCACGTTTAAAAAATTCACTAAGGCATCTTTCAGGATGTCTTTACCGTGAATACGGTAAATATCCAGTTCTGCTCATAGATGAATATGATGTGCCTTTGGCCAATGTCTCATATCATGACATCACAAATAAAAAGCTTTACTCTAATGATAAAAGCTTTGTAGCAGATTACCATGAGAATATGGTAACTCTGATCAAAGGATTCTTTGGAATTTTAAAAGATAAGAACACCCTTACAAGAACAGTTCTTACAGGATGTTTGAAGGTCGCCAAGAACAGCCTGATTTCGGGTTTTAACAACTTCAGAGTAAACACTGTAGTTTCTGAAAACGAGGAATTAACAGGAATTATCGGATTTACCAAGGAAGAAACACAAAAGTTCCTGAAAGACTATGAACTAGATGACTATGCCACTATTGTAAAGGAACACTATGACGGATACAGGTTCTTTGACAAAGAGATGTTCTGTCCGTGGGATGTGGTAAATTTCATTGCGGATAATTATAAAAAGAATCTAAAAGGCACTTTAAAATTAAAAACACCATATAACTACTGGGCAGGCTCTACATCTGATAAATCCTTATCTGACTATATAGGTTATCTGACCGACAAAGACAATCAGAGAATGCAGGATTTAGTAGTCGGTAAGTCCATCAGCTTTAAGCTCAATGAATCCATGAACTATGACACACTCAGTGAGCATAATTCAGATGACTTCTGGTCTTTACTTCTGCATACAGGTTATTTAACCTTGGACTGGGATAAGAAAGCAGAATTGAAAAAGCAAAGGAAGCTGTGTCACAGATAGAGGATAGGCACTATGCAGAGTCGCTTACTGATGATGATAATATCTGTTCTGTGCAGGCCATTGGTATCGCTTTTTCTGATAAAACATGTGTGATAACCAGAAAAAAACTTAAATAAAAAGTTTTACTGAATATACCGTACAGTTTTCACTTGTATACAAGCTGAAAATTATGAAAAAAAAACAGTTACCAAAAAATAAAACACATATGATAAGAAGAGCTGTTTGCTGACTGATTTAAACACATATTAATATAAAACTTTGAAACAATGGCTCACTAATGATAAACAAATGTGCTTTGATCAATTTTTTGGCTCAATTGCAATACAAAGCTAACTGAAATCTTTGTCATCTCTATATTTATACAAAAATATTTTTTCTAACTATTTAATAAATAAAAACTTAATCAATACAAAACAAAATCCCCAAAAGTAATTTTCTAAATTCGTAAATTTTTTGTTGTATCTCAAAATGAAATACATATAATGCAAAAAATAGGTTTTCTTTTTTTATTTATCTTTTGATACTTTTTTTGTTCTTCAATATTTAGGAAAAGCTTATGAAGAATCTGTCAAAAACTATTGTTGCATTGACCATTGCCGGTTTTGCGACAATTGCTTCAGCTAAATCTGATATCAATATCTGGAACTGGAGCGACTATATCGGTGAAAATACTGTAGCTGATTTTGAAAAGACAACAGGCCTTAAAGCTAATTATGCTGTTTTTGACAGTAATGAGCTCGTAGAGGCACGTCTGTTATCCGGTAGGTCTGGATTTGATGCAATCATGATGACAAGCTATTACATTCCAAGACTTGCAAAAGCAGGTGCTCTTCAGAAGATTGATAAATCAAAAATCTCAAACTGGAAGGAACTCGATCCTGTAAGAATGAAGGCTTTAGAGTCTATCGACCCTGATAACAGTTATGCTTACCCTTACACTGAAATTTCTGTTGGTATCGGATATAACAAAGATAAAATTGAGGAAATCTTCGGTAAAGACTTTAAGTTGGATTCATGGGATATTCTATTTAATCAAGAGAATGCAAAAAAATTAAAGCAGTGCGGTATCGCTGTTATAGACTCTCCTATTGAAGTCACATCAGTTGTAATGCATTATCTTGGAAAAGATCCTACTTCAGAGAAAGCATCTGATTACAATGAGGCTCTGGATATCTTAACCAAACTTGCATCAAATGTTTCATATTTCCATTCATCACGCTATATAAATGACTTAGCCTCTGGTGAAATTTGTGCCGCAATTGGTTATTCAGGTGATGTTCTACAGGCTGCACAAAGAGCAAAAGCAGAAAAAATCAACATTGAGTATACTATTCCAAAAGAGGGATCAATATTCTGGTTTGACTGCTGGACAATCCCTGCAAATGCAGATCACTATGATAACGCTTTAAAGTGGTTTAATTATTTACAGGATCCAAATAATGCTACCAGCGTTGCCAACGAGATCAGATACCTTCTGCCAGTAAACGGAGCTGTTAAGGGACTTGATCAGGCATTAAAAGACAATCCTTCATTTAATATTTCTGAAGAAAAAATGAAGACAATGTACTTTGTTAAGCCAACATCATCAAAGATGACCAAGATAACCAACAGGATCTGGAACTCAATGAAACTCAATTCAGGTAAAAATGAAGATGAATCTGAAAGTGATGGTGGCTGGGATTAACTTATAATCAGTAAAACTCAAGATCCCGTGATTGTTTTACAATGACGGGATTTTTTGTAAGGAAAATCTTAATACTGATATTAAATAGGCTGTACTGTACAATTTATTTTCTGATCACTGCTTTACTGTCTTCCTGCTTGTAAAGACTCAAATTCAGTGTTCTGATATCTTCACCAAGATGTTCTAAAAGCAGCCTTATATTTTTGTCTTTAGACATCTTCTGACGAGTATCCTCAATTTCTTTTATATAACAGCGTCTGGCAAGATCTTCAGGACAGCCCTGAGGAATTCCCTGAATTTTTTCAATTTTAAGTTCAACAGGATGCCCCTGTTCAAAAGAGAATTTTGTTCTTAAGTTATGATGAAATTCAGGAGAGATAAACAGAAGCTGAAAATCCGATGAAATCTGCAGTATCCATGAATAAGGATCATCAGGATTTATAATTCTGTTGGTATAACACAAAGCAGAGTATACAGGACCATCGTTGTAACCTGCACTTAAAATATCTCGATACCATGAATCCTGTGCATATACCATGTCATAGAAATCACAGGACTCTAATCTTCTGCCAAGTCGCTTATTTTCAAACTGCTGATCTTCTTCTATAAACTTTAAAGTCGACTCACGGAATTTTTTAGGATTACCGTCTGTATTTGCACTGTTTTCATCTTCATGCAGATTTGTAAATTTAAGATCACTGCCTGTTACTTTAGAACTCTCTGCGATTTCATCAATATCAGTGTTTTCATCATTTATCTGGTTATCAACAAGTTCAAAATCTCTTTCACTGACATCTGCCGGGAATTTTAGAGCGACTTCATCAACTGTTACAGGAGGTACATCATTTGTATTTTGTACAGTGGTGTTTTGAGTTGTGTTGCCTTGAATTCTATTCTCTAATGAACTTTTGTGCCAGGAGTCAGTCTGTGACGGAACTGATACCTGTTCATTTGAACGCCTGTCTCCTAAGGAGTCCTTACTTTGAATGCTGACTGGATTGTATCCTGTATTTACATTCTGACTTTCACCAGAATTTCCTCTGAGTGACTCACTTACAGCAAGCTCAAGTGATTTTGAGTAAGTGTGCACTTTAATAACTGGAACTGTATCTGAGTAATTTATCTTTTGAAGTTCAAGAGCTACAGCCTTGCTCAGTGGAATATATGACTGAACTTGTGAAAAATCAGGAGAGCTTAGAGTATTCTTGACAGTTTGCCTGTCAGGGGCATCTGATCGCTCCAAAGACAGTTTCTGTTCATGTAAATCAGATTGAGTTCTAACATTTCCTGAAGTTATGGATTGATTATCAGAGTCAGTACCTAAAGATCCTGTACCTGCCGGTTCTGATACAGGGATATCAGTCTTTGAGGAGTCAGGTGACGGTAAATTTTCTTGAGTGGAAACAGAGCTACCAGTTATATCTGCAGCTTTTGATACATTCTTACGATCATCTATAGCACCAGGCAGCTGTGCATTCAAAGAATCTTTAAAGTCAGCAGTAAAAACATCTGGGTTATTGTCCTCAGAATATTGAGATGGATCCACGTGCTTATTTAAAGCTTCGGCCTCTTCCTTTAATTTCTGATTTAATATCTGATCACTCTGTAGCTGACGTAAAGCCTCATCCTGAGCTTTTCTTAACAGTTCATCCGGTGTCAGTTCAACAGTCTGAGGAGTTAAGATCTGATCTTCAGCTGTATTACAGCCATCACAGGCAACCGTCCTGTCAGAATCAGCTGACAGTTCCTCTACTGCCTTTTTAAAAGGATCCTGTGGTATCTGAGATGATTGTTGATCTGACATAGCTTTGTCAGAGTTATTTATAATGTCATCTTTAGAAGTGGCATAACTTTCTTCATTTGAAAGTGTATCATCCTGCAAAGGAGATGGCGCTGAATTTTGATCAGCTGATATATTTAAACTGTCGGGAGTAGCTACTATCTCTCCTTTGTCATTAAATGATGGCAGTTTACTGATAGAACATCCTGTAATAGATGGAGTATCATCAGCTGGATTTTCACCGTTTCTGCGATAAGTCATGTCAGAGATAATCGAAGACATACCCTCGATATGTGATGATTTGGACTTACCTTCCTTTAAAGCCTCAGCATCTGACTTATACCCTTTTAAAACAGTATAAATATGGTTGATATATCTGTGAACATCGCTTATAAGAATAAATTTATCCTGCAGCTCATGATTTGACCTAAGTTCTGACAACTGTTTAATAGACGAAACTGTTTTCAGCTCTTCTTTTTCAGGAACAACAGCACTGTCTGTGTTATTAGGCGTAATAATACGGCTTAATACTTTTCTGTATTGTCCCAGATTAGGATTATTGTTGGTTACAACCTGTTTGTTTAAAGTTTCAAGCCCCTGAATTAAAACATTAAGATCATCCGATTTGTAATTTAATGACTGAGCATTAGTTTGTTGAGAATTGCTGCCATTTACATTGGTCTCATTTCTCTGCTGCGATGATTCATCAGTGGTATTAGTCTGACTGCTTCTCTGATGTTCATCATGAGAATCATCTTGAGATAAAGTTACGCCATTATCTGTAACTTCAGAACCTTGAGTATCTGATGACAAAACTTTATTTTTTCCTGCTAAAACATTTTCATCAGCGCCACTCAGTCCATTATCAGACACTTGATTTTTACTGTCGTCTGATATCAACGACTTATTATCTTCTTCATAAGATTGAGACTGAATCACATCATTTTCTTTTACCAAGGAGTTATCACAAGATTCATTAGTAAAGGAAGGCTCTCTTTTATAAGAGTTGTCTTTTGAGGCTAAGACTGCAACTAAATCACTTGCCTCAGATTCAAGTGATTTTGTGATCTCTTTGTTTAAGGTGATATTCTCTGATGCAATCTTTGAGGCAAGTTCCTGACTGATACCATTTTGATTTAAATCTTCATGTAAAACAGAATTCATCTCTGAAGATAAAGAAGAAGAACTCGAATCAGCTTCAAGAGGTGAAACAACAGAATTTCCTTTATTAGCATAAAGTTCTTTTGCTGCCGAATTTTTTACAGGATTAAGATAGATGACCTCGACAGAATTATCTTCACCTATCCAATCTTTTTTTTTTCGGGTGTAAAAGCCAGCATTCTCAGAATAGTCATTTCGAATGCTGTAGAACCGTCAGCTGAAACCCGGTACTCATCAATGCCCTGCAGAGCTATCTGATAATAAAGCTGCAGTGCCTCTGGAGAAAAGAGACTTGCATAAGTTGTAAGTGTTGACTGTGGAACAGAAAAGACACTTATATTCTGTGGATAACCTATCATCTGGAACAGAGCCAGATCGTGAAAACACAGAACCAGATCATTTAACAGTGTTCTGTAATTTGGACTTACTGATCTAATCTCATTTAGGACATCTGATAAATTCTTTTGAGATGGGTTCTGACTTTCTGTATTTTTTAAAAGGTCAAGTACTGAACAGACAAAACCGTCACCTGCAGTGCCTAACATTGACATCACATTGTCTCTGGTAATAGAGCCGTTACCTAAGGCTACAGCCTGATCACACAGAGATAAAGCGTCACGCATACTGCCACGGGCAGCACGGGAGAGCAGATTTACAGCCTCATTTTCAAAAGAAATCCCCTCTTTTGTTGCAATTTTTTCAATCTGTAAACTTATCTGATTTACAGTAAGAGCTTTTAGCTGGAACTGCAGACATCTTGAGAGAACAGTAACAGGGATCTTCTGAGGATCTGTGGTTGCGAGAATAAACTTAACGTAGGCAGGAGGTTCCTCTAAAGTTTTCAGCAGAGCATTAAAACTGCTCTGAGACAGCATGTGAACCTCATCGATGATATAGACTTTAAATCTTCCTTTTAAAGGAGGGTACTGTGTTGACTCTAACAACTGTCTTGTATCATCTACCTTTGTCTGTGAAGCACCATCAATTTCAATTACATCAGGAAAGTTTCCTTCTGTGATGGCCCGACAGGTATCACACATAGGTTCACCGTTTACATGAGGATGGGCTGTAATACCATTTTCACATTCAAGACATTTGGCGATAATTCTGGCAATAGTTGTCTTGCCGATACCTCTTGTACCGGTAAGAAGATAGGCATGATGAATTCTCTGCTGTTCGATTGAATTCATCAGAGCGTTAACGACATGCTCCTGCCCTACCACATCTTCAAAAGTCTGAGGTCTGTATTTTCTTGCAAGTGCCTGATACTGACCTTGTAATTCTATTGCCATAAGCTGTTTCTTAATGTCCAGGGAATTTAACTAGGGATTTTACGTTTACGTTAAAGGAGTCTTCTAAAAGCTTAGCTCCGCCCAAATCGAAAAGTTCAACAATAAAGGCAAACGAAACAATCTCTGCTCCACTTTTCCTAACTAATTTTACCATGGCTCCAGCTGTCCCGCCAGTTGCCAGGAGGTCATCCAGAAGTAAAACCCTGTCGCCTTTCTTTAATGAATCTTTTGCTATTTCAAGAGTATTTGTGCCATATTCAAGATCATACTCCTGCGAGTATGTTTCACGGGGTAACTTACCTTTTTTTCTGACTAGAACCACCCCTGAATTCAGAAGATAGGCCAGTGCAGAACCGAACAGAAATCCTCTGGCATCTGCCGCTACCACATAATCAATTGTGCAGTCTCTGTAAATTTCGTACAGAAGGTCAATTGAATCTTTAAAAGCCTTTGGATTTTCAAGAAGAGTAGTTATATCTCTGAACAGGATACCTTCTTTGGGAAAGTCTTTTACAGATGCAATTGAACTTTTTAAATAGTCAATGCGCCTGTCGTAATTTAGAATATCTTCACAAGAGTGAATTAGGGGTTCAGAACAGCAGTTGACGCAGTTTTGAGCTTTATGAACATTTAAATTTGTCATTTTAGACCTTGAAATAACATTTCAGTTATAATTCATGAACACGATTTTACCAAATTTTAAGAATAAATATTCTTTTAGATTCAAACTTATTTCAATTTTGACTCGTAAAGATAACTCATGAAATTATCGTAATTTAAGGTTGAGTTCCCCTAGCCGAAAATTCACTGTTACATGAAGAAAAGAAACTGAAGAAAAATATTGATTGCCTATGAGATATAAAGCCGTATTGTTTGATCTGGACGGGACACTGCTAGATACAGCCCCAGATATCATAACAGCATGTAATCATACCCTCGAAAAGTATGGCTACAGAAAAGTAGATGAAAAAATTTTAAGGACAAAAGTTACGGCAGGCATGCGACAAATGCTCAAACTTGGAGTTCCTGAAGAAAAGCAGAAATCGTCAGGCATTGAAACCTATATGAGAGATGAGTTTGCCTCCTATTATAAAGACAATATCTGTTTGCACACCAGAGCATTTTCAGGTATTCCAGAGCTGATTGAAGCGCTTTCAGAAAACAGCATCAAATCTGCTGTTATTACAAACAAATATTATGATATGGCAAAAAAGGTGCTTTCAAAATTTCCTTTTGCTGATAAATTTTCTCTTATCCTAGGATGCGATTCACTGACACATTCTAAACCTCACCCAGAGCCAATATTAAAAGCTCTGAAGCTCCTGAATGTGGCGCCATCCGAGGCTTTATATGTTGGAGATCATCTAAATGACGTAAAAGCGGCGGCGGCGGCTGAATGTGACAGTGCAGCTGTTTTATGGGGGTATGGAACAGGTGAATGTATAGATGTTAAATTATGGAATGCCACATATTGTGTCAAAGATGTTAATGAGCTAAAGAAACTCATTTTTTGCTAAAATAAGAAATATTGAAGGAAATACTTCCATTTAATTAAATATGACCCCCTGTACAAGATTATAAAAAAGTAATTCAAGATACTAATGCAATTTCTTCAATTTGAACTGCTTATGTACTGTTAGCTGTTTTCATGCATTAGGAAAACAAAGCTGGACTGACAGCATTTACAGGTTAAAATAAGTCAAGTAGGTTTATGAATAAATACATTAACAGAAAAATTATTCTACCGATTTTAGCTTTAAGTCTCTGGCCAGAAGCGGGTCAGACAGCATCTGTTTACAGTAAAGATGGTACATCCCTTGATGTATTCGGCTCCATAAGTGCCATGGCTATGACAGATAAGGCTTCAAGAACAGTAAAAAGTTCAACCGAGAAAAAAAACACTGATAATACTCTTATGACCTCTGTGCATGCAGGAATTGCAGGAAGGACAAAACTTTGTGATGGTGTTTTTGCACTTGCATATTCTGAATGGCTAATGCCTACAGGTAACAATGGAGTTGATACCATTAAAACCAGAGCACAGTATGTAGGTGTTGATGCTCTGGAACTTGGTACTTTAACTTTAGGTCGTGGAGATAACGCCTACTATGCAGTCGCAGGTGTCACTGACGTGTTCACAGAACTCGATCCCAGGGTAAACGATCACTATGCCTATGGAGATCAGATGCCTTCACTTGTCATGTACAGTCTTTCCTCAATGGGATGGGATTTTAGACTGTCATTCCAGACGGCTTCTGATGATATTAATGACACACATGTCAATATCCACAACGGAGCTGCATTTTCATTTGCCACAAGATTGAAATCAGGTATCTCTATCAGCTATGGAATGAGCTACTATGATTTTCAGTACAATAATGATGAAAAATCAGTTGCCTATTTTGCTCCTGTAGTAAACAGAATGCACTACAGACCGCTTAATGATAATTTCAGTGCCGATCTATTTAAGCCATCATGGAAGATAGATAAGGGATTTTCCATATCATACGGAACTTTCGGCGATGGGCTTTATGCAGGAGCCAATTTTACTGTTTCAAAATATGACAACTTTACACATAAACTCTACAGTGTTGATACAGTTGTAAACTATACTTTTGAAAACGGTCTCGGGTTTAGTGCCGGATATGGGATAAAACGATTTAACGGTGCTAATATAATTGCTGATGTTGAACTTGGCGCTTACTACCAGATCTGCCCCACTTTCAAAATTTTTGCTGAAGGAACTGTTGATGCGTCAAGCAAAGCTGACAGATTTTATTCAAAAAGTATGATAGAGGAAATGTCTTTAGAAAAGAACAGAGCTCTGATAGGTGCAATGTATTCTTATTAACCTTTTATTAGCCCAAACTGATTTACTTGACTAAATATTGAACTTTATGGTTTTTTCTCAGGTCAAAATAACTGTTAATGTAAAGCTCTATTGGTGCTAGGATTTATAGGTTTCATTTTTAGGAAAAAAGTATGTTATCAAAGAATTTAAAGTTTTCAGTACTGGCTGCAGGTCTTCTGTTCAGTGTAAATGCACTTGCCGACACCGGTTTTAAAGTTCCTGTTCACTATAATGTTGAACTTGTTGATGGTGAAAGTGATCCTGACAGCTACAGCCGTTTTAGCCGTACAGTAACCTTAACACCAGGTAAGCATCAGGTTGTTTTAACCTTTAAAGACAACTTTAAAAACGGTTCGGATTCACGTATTGTGCAGTCAATCGATCCTGTGGTTATCAACATTAACAATTTAAAGGCAGATCAGGTTGTAACATTCCAGTACGCAAAGCCTGCAAATGAAGATCAGGCAAAGCGTTATGCCCATCAGCAGAAAATCACCCTCTCTGACACTACAGGACGTGTGCTTTCCAGCAACGAGGCATCATACTTTATCCTGACATCAGATAAAGGTTTCTCTTTAATGCGTGACTATCGTCAGGAACTGGACAGTCTAGGCAGACTGTATGCTCCTGAATATGTATCAAATGCAAATAAAGGACTTGCTATGACAGAATACGGTGCTCCTACTGTAAAGGCTACTTCTGAGGCAGGTGTTACAGCATACCAGTCCGTTCAGGGATTAACTCTGGAACCTATGGGAGCAGATTCCTCTGCCATGACAACCTCAACCACTGGCTCATCAGGTAAAGCTGATGCTGCAACCTATAACAACCTCATTAAGATGTACAACAGTGCTGATGACGCTACAAAATTAAAATTTGTTAAATATGTAATGTCTCACTAACAGACTGAAGGCAGCTTTCTGCTGCCTTTTATTTGATGAAATTAAGAATATCCAAACAAAATTCCGCTTTATTCAGGATGTTCGTTGGCCATCATGAGATAGCCTGTAGTACTTTAACCTGTTTCGATAAATCATGCCAAAGACGCCTCTTACCGTTATTGTTCTTGCTCATAATGAAGAAGAAAATCTTCCAGACTGTCTTAAAAGCGCAGGCTTTGCAGACGAAATTATTGTTGTAGACAGCAGTTCTACTGACAATACAGTTGCAATTGCCAAGTCTTTTGGGGCAAAAGTACTGCAGAGGGACTTAAATAATGATTATGGCGGACAGCGTAATTTTGCAATTTCAAACGCATCATACGACTGGATTTTTATGCTTGACTCAGACGAAAGAATAACTGATGAGCTTGCTCATGAAATTAAGATCTGCGTTGAAAGTAACCATAACTGCACTTATCAGGTATCCAGAGAAAATCACTTTATTGAAAGAAAAGTTCTTCACGGAGTGATGAGACCTGACAGAGTTGAACGACTTTTTAAAAAAGAAGGATCTTTTTACGAAGGGGTTGTTCATGAAAGACTTCACAGTCCTTATGACAGAAAGCTGTTAAAAGGAAGACTTATTCATTTTCCATATAAAACATGGGAAGCTCATTTAGAGAAGATGAATCGCTATACAACTCTGCTGGCTCATAAGTATTACGAAAAAGGCAAAAAATGCAGTTTTTTAAACGATATTCTAATAAAACCACTATGGGCATTTTTTAAAATGTATGTTATCCATGGCGGTTTTTTAGACGGTAAATTAGGTTTTGAATTTTGCCTGACCCATTACTTTTATACACTTGAAAAATATTTAAAACTAAACAGCCTAAACAGATATAAGGGAAGAATTTGATGTTAATTTCTGTCATTATCTCTACATATAACAGACCAGATGCCTTAAAATTAATTTTAAGTGCTTTTGATATGCAGTCAGACCGTGAATTTGAAGTAATAGTAGCTGATGATGGCTCAAAGGAAGACACAAAAAAAGTGGTTCATCAGAAAATGATTGACTGCAGTTATCCTATCACCTATGTTTACCAGAAAGACGAAGGTTTCAGACTGGCCAGGATCAGAAATCTTGCAGCTAAAAAAGCTAAAGGTGAATACCTTGTCTTTTTAGATGGTGACTGTGTTCCAAGACCGTCATTTATTTCATGCCACAGAAAACTCGCTCAAAAGAATTTTTTAGTTGCAGGCAACAGAATTCTCCTGTCACAGTCTTTCACAAAGTATGTTCTTGACAAACAGGAACCAATATTTTCCTACTCATTTTTTAAATGGATACATATTTTTATGGACCACGGCATCAACCGATTGCATCCTCTGTTTGTTCTTCCCTATTTTCAGAAAATGAGAAATTTAAAAAACAAATGGAAGAAAGCCCGTGGATGCAACTTTGCACTGTTTAAAGAAGATTACTTTAAGGTAGACGGTTGCGACAGTGATTTTAAAGGCTGGGGCTATGAAGATTCTGACCTTGCTATAAGACTGGTCCACGCAGGATTGTCTATAAAATCTGGGCGCTATGCAACCGGTGTTTTACACCTTTTTCATCATGAAAATGACAGAAGTCATGAAAAGGAAAATTTAAAAGTGCTACAGGACCGGTTAAATTCAGATGTAGTAAAAGCACAGAACGGTATTTCCAGACTTTAAGTAAAGGCAAAGTCCAATCTTGGGATCAACGGATTTCTTAAGCTTATAAAGCTGATTGTTTTCTGTTTTTAAATAGACCGTGTGACACAAAACACATTCCGATGAACGTGTTTTAAATCATATATAATATCAGTTAATATACTTTACAGAACTCTGCGGTTTTGCCAATAGAATTGTGATTATTGTTGTAGATTTAATAAATTCAAAAAAAAATATCATAAACTTCAATATGTAAGTGTATCATTTTACATTTTCTTGGCTATAATCTTAATGTAACCGTTTTAGTTATGTAAGGAAAAATTTTAATAAAATAATAACTGTCGCTAAGATTTGTATCTCCAAAATTCAGTGTCTTAATCGCATGAATTTAAAAAGATCTTTATCAGCAGTTTGAATTATTAGTTAAAGTTTTTCTTTATTTTGCTGATATAAGGTTATTGTAGGTAAATTTTGAAAATAAGTGACAGCTATGAATATATTTCAATCTTTAGGCGTAAAAGCTAAACTTGCAGCTGCTTTTGCTGCTGTAATTTTTCTTTCCCTCGTAATTGCTATTATTTCAATTACAAGTATCACCAACTCTCGCTCTGTTGCAAACTTTGCAAAAGAAGTTATTGAAGAGCATTACAGCAAGATTGTTCAGATCTCAAATAATGTTAATACTTTTCGTGATGATATGACCATGTTTACAAACAACGTGTCCACATACAATGAAGAGACTGCGGCAAAGGCTGATGAGGATATTTCAAAATTGGTTTCTTCAATGCAGAATATCACTCTGCTAGATCCTACAGATGCCGCTGATTTTGAGAAACTCAAAGGTTTCATCAATTCTGCTGTTGATATTTATAAAAACAAGATGGAACACATGGTAGACAGAGGCTACTCTGTTGACGTAAGAAACACTTACAATAACGAACTGTTCCCTGTTTTAAATGAATCGATTTCCGAAATTAACCGTTTAGTCAGCCTTTATCTTGACAGAGTTGACCACAACGTTACTTCAATGACCGACATTACACCAATCGTAATTATTCTTGTTGTCACATTAATCGCTGTAATTTTCTCAGCTGTAATTGCTTACAAACTGCCTAAAGCTTTCATCGGTGTTCTACACTATGCTGTGTCACATGCTTCCGTGATGTCTCGTGGTGACTTAACACAGACTGTTGAGAACAGAGGTCGTACAGATGAATTTGGTAAGTTATTAGACTCATTGGAAACGATGCGTTTAGACTGGCAGAACAAGGTTAAGGTAATTAAGTCTGCAACAGATAATGTTATCCAGACGTTCAACAAAATTGATGCGGTTACTTCTGATATGAATGATATTGCTCATGAGGCTCAGAACCGTTCAATTACCGTTGCAGCTGCTGCTGACGAAATGGTTTCCACTACATCTGACATTGCTAAAAACTGCGAATCTGCAGCTGCAAATTCAAGTCAGTCAAATGATACTACTCAGCAGGGTGTTCACAAGGTTCAGCTTACAATCGAAGGAATTCAGAATCAGGTGGTTAAATCAAAACAGGATGCTGAATATGTACAGTCTTTAGTTGATCAGGCCCAGAAGATTGGCACTATTGTTCAGACAATTGATGACATTGCTTCTCAGACCAATCTGCTTGCTCTTAATGCCGCCATTGAAGCTGCCCGTGCCGGTGAGTACGGTAAAGGATTCGCTGTCGTTGCAGATGAAGTTCGTGCCCTTGCATCAAGAACTTCAACATCAACTCAGGAAATTACCAAGATGGTAACCCAGATCCAGTCTAACGCTAATACAGCAAATGAATCAATGCAGTCTTCTGTAAAGAATATGGATGGACTGGCTGTTGAAACTAGCACTATTGAAGAGCTTCTGAACAACATTACAGAGCAGGTAAGTTCTGTAAATGCTCAGATCACACAGATTGCAACTGCAGCTGAACAGCAGACTACAGCTACATCTGAAATTTCTGGCAATATGCAGGATATTACACACTCTTCACAGTCTCTATCAAAAAACTGTTCTGACGCAAAAGACGAAGTTAAGCGTTCTTTGTCCCTGTTGCAGGATCTAGAGGAGAGTTTAAACAGGATCAAGATTTAAATTTTTGTTACCAATTCAGCTGACAGGCAACCATTAAGCGTTGCCTGTTTTTTTTGTTTTGTTGAATTACAGAAAATGAGGGCTGACTTTTATTAACATGATTTCAGTAATTATCTCTATAAGACAGAGATGATGGTAACGTGAGTATTATCATGTTACTTTTACAAATTTAAATGCCTTAAATTTAAACACTGATTTACAAACTGTGAATGGTATCGTAGATATCTTCTGCCATCTGCGCTGATATTCCAGGCACTTTTTTTAATTCCTCCACACTGGCATTCATAACTTCTCTGATACCACCTAAATGCTTTAACAGGGCCTGACGTCTTTTTGGACCTATTCCTTCAATATTCTCAAGCACACTGTGTGTTCTTGCCTTCTGTCTTCTGTTTCTGTGCCCTGTTATAGCAAATCTGTGTGACTCATCACGAATATGCAGTACCAGCTGCAGAGCAGGATCATCTAAAGTTAAATGATACTCTTCTCTTGTATAACCACGTATAAGCGTTTCCAGACCTTCTTTTCGGCCTTCCCCTTTTGCAACTGCAACTATCAGAGGAGGTGCAACCTTAAACCTGCTGAAGATATCAGAAATAACCTCTTCAGCCTGTTTTAACTGCCCCTTACCACCATCGATAAAAACTATCTCAGGAATAATCCCTTCATCAGGATCTTTAAAGCGACGGGTTAATACCTGATGCATTGCTGCAAAATCGTCACCTGGTGTGATCCCGTCTATATTAAAGCGCCTATAGTTTGCACTGTCAGGACCTTCTCTGTTAAAAGACACACATGAAGCTACTGTAAGTTCACCCTGAGTATGCGAGATATCGTAACACTCCATATGATTTACACCGGAGATATGTAAAACTGACTCTAAAGATTCAATTCTCTTTTTAGCTGTTGTCTTATCAGCTAATTTTGCCTGTAGACTGGCCTTTGCATTTTCTTTAGCAAGCTTGAGGTATTTTGCTCTTTCAGATCTTACCGATGAAAGGATGTGAATTTCCTTTGAACACAGCTTTTTTACAGCCTCAGTAAAAATCTCAGGATCTTCAATAGTACCATCTGTAATAATTTCTTTTGGGTACATTGAAGCTCTACTCTCAGATAAATAAAATTGCGTAACAAAAGCTGATAGTGGATCATCATCTTCAATATCAGATAATTTGGTAAAGTATGATCTGGTACCAATAATTCTGCCTTTGCGTATAAACAGCACATGGCAGCAGCAGAGCTCCTGAGCGCATTCATGAGCAATTACATCCATATCAAACATTAAATCACCTGATACAGACTGAGACTCCTGAACACGTCTTAGGGAAAGGAGCTGATCTCTAAATTTTGCGGCTTCCTCAAATTCTAACTTTTCAGATGCCTCTTCCATTCTCCGTGTCAGATCATTTAAAACATCCTGATTCTGCCCCTTAAGGAACATTCTGATGTAATTAACCTGTTCCATGTAATTCTTATAGGCGTTTTCACTCATTGGTACACATGGAGCAAGACACTTACCAATCTGAGCCATCAGGCATGGACGTGAACGATGAGCATAAACAGTATCAGCACACTGACGTATAGGAAAAAGATTCTGTAAAAGCTTTAAACTGTCTTTAGCAGCACTAACGTCAGGATACGGACCAAAATACTCACAATCTATCTTTTTGGCACCGCGGTAGTAAAAAAGTCTGGGATGCTTTGACTTAGAAAGTACTAGATAAGGATATGACTTATCATCACGCAGGAGAATATTATAATGAGGCTGATACTTTTTAATTAAATTATTCTCTAAAATCAAAGCTTCAGCTTCAGAAAAGGTAACAGTAAATTCTATATGATGAATATGATGAATTAAGGCATTGGTTTTAAAGTTAACTTCTTTTAGAAAATATGATGACAAACGTTTCTTAAGATCTTTAGCCTTACCGACATAGATAACTGTTTCATCATCAGAATACATCCTGTATGAACCTGGCCGATTTGGAACTGTCTTTAAAAAGCTTTTATAATCAAATTTAATATCAGGCATAGTTTACAACTGACAAATCATAAAAAATCACACAGTAACTGATTATTCATGCTGAATGGACTATTGCAAAAAACAAATCTCAATGTACAGCAACTAATTACCAGTCTTGAGTCTATTATTTATATACCAGCGAATATTATATCTGCAAACAGATGTCCAAACTCACCACACAATAAATACTATTCAGTAAAAATTGAAGGTAAAAAGCTCAATACCTAAAGTTTTTCCTCTATTTCCTCAAGGTCAAGATTGAATCTGTCATAGTATTTTGGAAGTTTAGGCAGAGATGCGTCTATCTTCATGATCATCTGAGGCATAAATGCTCTAGCTCCGGTTGTAGGGTTGTAAATTTCAAGGATCCTGTAAAGCTCAGGATATAGCAAGGGCTCACCATCGACGGTTATATCTTCACTTTTATCAAATTTTTCAACAAAATTTAAACCTAAAGACTGGATATATGCTGGATCAAATCTATGTTTATCTTCTTTTTGCGACTTATAGTATGAAAGTGTATTATCTTTTTTAGATTCAAGGTATTTTACTGCTTCTGGAGCTCCTTCACTGAAATTAACCTCTCCTAAATAAATACCTCTGCAAATCATCAGAGCCTGATTAAACAGTTTTTTAGTATCCACATCCTTTGTATAGGTAAAATAGCGTAATAATGAATTTACTGAAGTTACCGATCTGTTTTTTAAATCATAAAGAATAGAATAAGCAGCTGTCTCATCAGCTACCACGCCTTCACCGTTCATCAGCATAAGAGAATACAGAATACCGCCTGTTGAGTCTCCACAGTCATATGCCTGTTTAAAGATATCTGCTGATGCATAAATAATCTTCTGGTTATTTCTGTCCTGAGATAAAGCCAGTACACCTACAGCTGTCAGAGCCGGCCCGTAATTTTTTTTGGCAGCATTCTTCATATGTCTTAAGCCCTCACTATACAAACTTGAGCTTTTTCTAAAATCAATAAGACCAAGCGAATAGCTGGCTACAGGATCACCACGTTCTGCGCCTTCACTGTAAAGTTTTAAGCCTTTTTCAAAATCCCTTGAGACTCCATATCCATGCCAGTAAAGACCTGCCAGTCTGCTGTACGCTGGCAGAATTCCTAGACTTTTAGCCTTTTCCCACGACTTTGCCGCACTTACAGGAGAAACATCATTTTCTTCACCTAAAAAGTCGATATCTCCTCTATATAACAGCGCTTCCTTAGAACCATGATTTGAAGCCTCATCAACCATTCTGATGTAGTCCTGAGTGTTCATGCAAAGGCCAATGCCGTATTCACACATTCTCAGCAGAGGATCATGTGTTTTTAAATAGTCTTCTGAATAATCTTTCAGAGCTTCATTAAAGTAATAAATGGCAGATCCTGCCCCCTGAGCATTGCCATACCCCAGTAAAGCCAGGTATCCCATAAGCTCGTATTCACCGTGGGTATTATCTGATTTTGTACATTCACGTGCATACTCAAGAGCTTTTGAAAAATTACCCGACTTTGCACTTATCCATGCCAGATACGGATAAGCTTCGGAGGCTCCATTTTGACCTGCCTGCAGAAAATATGTCTGAGCCTTATGGAAGTTGCCTTCCTGCATGGATTTTACTCCAGCTACAACATATGATTCCTTATTGGCATTGGCATACTCTATATAGCCCGAGATTATAAGATACAAGCCCAAGACAAACATCATGATAAGAGCACTTCCAATAAAAGGTGCTCTATGTTCTGACAAAAAGGCTTTTATCCTTTTTACAGGGCTTATTTTTGTTTCATTTGCTTTTTTGTTCATCTTTATCAAAATCTGTTGTTACCTGAATACATATGAATTATGTTTATACAGGATTTGCCAAACGGTATTAAAAAAATCTGCCTTAAACTAAATGTTTGTATCTGTCGATGTTCTTTATGCAACTCACTTTACCAGATCTATACCTGACTTGAACTAATACCCACCAGAATCAGCCCCCACGTCAGGAGCATCAACTTCAAGATCTTTATTGATAAGAGCATTGTCTCTATCAAGAGTGATGAGTGCGTTTCTTGAGGTAACAGAATCATCTGCAAGAGGATTATCTTCTTTTGTATTCAGCGTTAACGCATTAAAAGGCACTATAGTAATATCATCTTCCTTTATCCCTGCATTAAGATAAGCTTTTTTAATAGTCTCACCTCTGTCTTTTGCTAACGTAATATTATCAGCATTCTTTTCCATATCGTAGGCATATGCTCTTATAGTTACCTTGTTAATTGACTTATCAAGCTTTATATACTCGAGCTGTTCATTTAAAATCTGCTGAGATTTAGCGGTCAGCTCTTGAGATTTGACTTTAAATACCAGAGGAGTCATTCTTACATCATTAAAATTAACTCTGATTAAATTCTCCTGACATGCAAGATACTTATGATATGCAGACTTAAATCCTAATGGACTTATTGCCGGGATAATGTTCTGCCCTGCAGCAAGCTTTGTGTCTGTATACGGCATCAGTATCTGATTGCCGTGAGACAGTTCAGACAGAATTTTCCAGGATAATGTTGGACCGACATAAGGATTAAATCCAGGATAAATCTGAATTCGTCCTAAACGTCTTTCGGCACCTGATGTGTGCCACTCAGGTTTTGTTGCAATAAATCGCATGAAACTTGACTGACCGATACCCAATCTTGGGTGAATAGTCATGTTAGAACGCAGGGTTCTGCCTGAATATGTCATAAATTTGGCAAAACCATATTCTGGTATGTCAAAAATAAGAGAACAGCTTAACCTGTCACCATTGTTTGACCACAGTTTTTTAGAAGAAGGATCTATAGAAGCCTGATATCTTATCTGAGCATGTGATGACACTGTAAATATCGATACAGACAATGCCATAATTATTTTTAAAACTGTAAGTTTCTTCATAAACAAATCTCTAAATATCTTTAACATCTGATGCAGTCGCCATTATTTACTGCAAACAGACAACAGACAATTGCTCTGGGTTGAAAAACAGATTGCCTGTAAATCAGTTTATTGCCGATATAGGTAACATTGTATATGTAGTCGTATTATGCAATTTCAATGCCGAGATTTTCTACTTTTTGAACATGTACAAAATCTGCATAACGATGATACTGATTTTATATAACTTTGAACTATCAATCATTCAAACAAGTAACGAATGACTTTTAATATAGAAAATTAAGCAGAAATAATTAAATGACAATCTCATATTTGAGTTCACTGCATAGAAAAAGCGCAATCTCAGATTAATACAGATCTGAGAAGATTGTAAACTTAAAAGATCAACTTTATTTCTATTTTAGAATAAAATTACTTTATAAATGATGGTGTTGTGACATATCTTTAATATCTGAACTTAGTATGCAACAACTTAGAATTTGCTTGACTGCGATTCTTAATATTAGAAGAGAAAGAATAACTTTCATGAAAATATTTGTTTAACCTTAAGATTTACACAAAAATCTTAAGGTTAATACAATAGTTAAGATTTATCCTTGACTGAGCTAAAAAAAGTATATGCAAATACAGGCATCATAACAGCACTAAAGATAACGTTTTCTGATACTCCATAAAGTACTACTATAAAGATAATCAGAGCATATAAGTATTTATGACTCAATACTCCTCTGATAAGCGACCATATAAGCATAGCCAGAAAAATAAGAAAAACAATAACTCCATGAACTATTGGAATGAAAAAATAGGCACAGTCCAGAACTAACCACACATAAACAGGACCAGTTGTTTTTATAATATCGTTTATAACACTATGAAATTCATAAAATTTGCCAAAGAGCGTAAATCCAAACATTTCATATCCTTTTCTGCCTAATTCAAATCGAGCCCATATGGAACCAGGCATATTTAGCAGGTATGACTTGAATGTTTCTGTAAAACTGATGTAATAGGTAAAAAATACAACTAATGCCACAAAAGAAAGATACAAAAAAAGAATCAGCAGATTATGCCTTTTGCTTAGAGGTTTTCCTAAAAACAACTTAAAGCATATTCCGCATACGGTCAGCAGAATAATAAGTGCAGAAGATGTCATTGAATTTGGAACTTTATAACAGAAATAAGCTAGCGCTATAAAAAGTAAAAAGTCATAAGATTTAATATTCTCTTTTAACAGCACGTAAAAAAAGCAGAACAATACTGCACAAAACCCCAAACTATTAGGATGCCTAAGGCCGAAGGCATATCGACTTGTCCCTGTTTGTCTTGTAAAGTTAGCTAAATCATGAGTAAAACCAAAGAAATACAGTGAAATAATAATCAGTAGGAACAGGCACAACGACAGCAGAACGTATTTATAGAATGTTTTCTTATCCAAAAACTGGCACAGAAACAGAGGAATGAAAAACAGATCAAAAACTAGAGTTGTACAAGATAATTTCCTTAAACAGCAACAAACGACAACAAAAAAAAGACAGCAAATCAGATTCAATTTATCTTTTGAATCAAATATCCATTTGTATAAGTAAAACAGAACAAACAGAATGCACAATATCTTATTGATCTTAAGCTGATAGTGAAATGCAGAATGATTGCTAACAATAATGGTTGAATACTCAGTTAGTCTTACTATCATCCACAAACCAATAAGAATATAAATCAGCCTTCCGTTCAGTATTTGATTTGACAGACTCTTAACTGAGCCTAAGGCAATTTGTTTTAGCATATGATATTTTCCACTGTCTGATACAAAACGAAATTTTTTGAAGAAATTCTTTGATAAAAATATATAAAAAAGTGGGGGGCAAAACTCCCCCATTCAGTTTTTACATATTAAGCTTTGTATTTATTCAAATACCACTCAACTGTTTTTACGATACCTGTATCAAAGGTCTCATCAGCCTTCCAGCCAAGTTCTGTAGTTAGCTTAGTAGCATCAATTGCATAACGTAAGTCATGACCTGCCCTGTCCTGAACAAAGGTGATTAAATCAGCATACTTGCCACCATCTTTTCTAGGACACTCTTTATCAAGGATTGAACAGATGGTGTTTACGATGGTGATATTGTTACGCTCATTGTGACCACCGATGTTATAGGTCTCGCCAGATACACCTTTGTGGAAGATTAAGTCAACTGCTTTGCAATGGTCTAAAACATATAACCAGTCACGAACATTTAAACCTTTACCATAGATTGGCAGAGGTTTTAAGGCTAAAGCATTTTCAATAATATGAGGAATCAGCTTCTCATGGTTCTGTTTTGGACCATAGTTGTTTGAGCAGTTAGAAGTTGTTACATTCATACCATAGGTGTGATGATATGCTCTTACAATTAAATCAGAGCTGGCCTTTGATGATGAATAAGGGCTGTTAGGTGCATATGGAGTAGTCTCTGTAAAGTAACCTGTTTCACCTAAAGTACCGTAAACCTCATCAGTTGAGATATGATGGAATCTTACATTTTCATAACCTGGTTTTACCTTGAAAGGAGCATCCATCCAGTGACGTCTTGCAGTCTCAATTAAAGTAAATGTGCCCATAATATTTGTTTCCATAAAGATTTTTGGACCTTTAATGGAATTGTCAACATGGCTTTCTGCCGCAAAGTGCACTACACCACGAATATCGTACTTAGAAAATAATTCTTCAATTAAATTCTCGTCGCAGATATCGCCTTTAACAAAGGTGTAGTTAGAGTCGTTTTCACACTCTTTTACATTGTTCAAATCACCCGCATAAGTTAACTTATCAAGGTTAATGATGTGATATTCAGGATACTTCTTGCAGAAATATGGTACAAAGTTAGAACCGATAAAACCGGCTCCACCAGTTACTAGAATTGATTTTGTCATGATATGTATATCCGAATGAATCTTTTTAAGAAATAAAACTTATTAGTTCTGTATATTATTTATAAAGAAAAGTCTGGCACATCCTTAAGAGAATGTGCAATTCTATCCTTATCGGAAGTTAATACCTTGTCAGCGGGGATTTTCCAGTCAATATTAAATTCTGGAGCATCATATCTCATGCCCCACTCTGACTCTTTGTTATAGAAGTTATCAACCTTATAGGCAAAGATTGCGGTCTCTGAAAGAACACTAAAACCGTGCAGACAGCCATGAGGCATGAAAAGCTGTCTCTGATTCTCGTCAGATAACTCTACAGCTACATGCTGACCAAAGGTAGTTGAGTTCTTTCTGATATCTACAACAACATCAAGAACTTTACCGAGCAATGCACGAACAAGCTTAGCCTGACAGTGCTCACCGCGCTGACAGTGAAGTCCTCTGATAACACCGTAGCTTGATTTTGACTGATTATCCTGTACAAAGTCACAATCAATTCCGTTCGCTTTAAACTCTTTTGCATTGTAGCTTTCAAAGAAATATCCACGTGGATCGTTGAATACGCGTGGCTCTACAATAATGACACCCTCAATTGGAGTCTTAATAAAGTTCATGTTTTTCCTCAAAAACTTTAACTAAATAATCTCTATAGTTACTTTTCTTTAATTCATCTATTAAAGACTGCATCTGTGCATCATTAATAAAGCCCTGCTTATAGGCAATTTCTTCAATACATGCAATCTTTAGTCCCTGTCTCTTCTCTACAATCTGCACAAAAGAGCCTGAATCCATTAAAGAATCAGGAGTACCGGCATCAAGCCATGCATTTCCTCGACGCATTGGTACAACTGAAAGTCTGCCCTCGTTGAGGTATATATTATTAAGATCGGTAATTTCGTACTCACCACGAGCTGATGTTTTTAAGGTCTTTGCCTTTTTCACAACATCAGATGGATAGAAATATAAACCTACAGATGCGTAGTTTGATTTTGGATGAGCAGGTTTTTCTTCAATTGAAACAGCTTTTCTGCTCTCATCAAACTCAACCACACCAAATCTCTCAGGATCAGTTACGTGGTACGCAAAAATAGTGGCATTTCTACCACTGTTCTTTTTTACCTGATCATTAAACTCGCCAAACTGGCTCCCCATGTAGAAAATGTTATCTCCTAAAATCAGGCTGACATCTTCTTTAGAATTCCCAATAAAGTCAGCACCTAAAATAAATGCCTGAGCAATTCCATTAGGTTCTTCCTGTACTTTATACTGGAGATTTAAACCAAACTTGGAGCCGTCACCAAAGAGCTTTTCAATATTTGGAAGATCTCGAGGTGTTGATATAATTAGAATATCCTTAATACCAAACAGCATTAGCGTAGATAAAGGATAGTAAATCATAGGCTTATCATAAACAGGCAAAAGCTGTTTAGATGTTGTCTTTGTCAATGGATACAAACGTGTACCACTTCCGCCTGCTAATAATATTCCTTTCATATAAATCACCTTCGTTTGAATTTTGTCTATTATACATGCTCTACAACAGTTCATACAGTAAAACAGGCTTACTTTTAATCTGTATTCACTTAGATATGTGTTTTAATAAAAGCTGATAAAGCTTAGTTTTAATTCTTTTTCACATTTGGATCTGTCTTGAGCTTCATCGCAAAAACAGGTATTCTCAGTACTTTAATAAGAAGTTTGTTTTTTCTGGTTACTCTCACGGAGATTATTGAAGACATCACAAATTTCTTAATATTAAAAAGAGCGTATAAAAGCTTTGAGTAAGTTATGTTGTATGTACAGTCAACTATCTGATACCCCTGACTTGTGACAGTATATCCGCATAATCTTTCAAAGATATGTGCCATCTGACAGCCATCATGCGAAAGATCAGGGCTTTCAAAATTGTCCTGTGAAATTTTTAATTGTTTAATGAGCTCTAAAAGTTCAGCCTTCACCATAAACATGGTACCGGCTACAAACTTATAATTTTTACGTTTTAGATTGTTAGCAATAAAATACTTTAATGCCTGTTTATATGAGAAATGGTCATCTGTCTTTTTATTAAAGGTACAGATATTAGGTCCATGCATGCCAATTTTGTGATTATTATCAAGTCTGCGTATTACATTAGCAAAAGTTTGCTTTGTCTTTATAAATTTTAGTAAGGCATCTCTCCATCCTGAACCTGAATACCAGTCATTTTTACCTAAAACAGGAATATCTCTTTTAGTATGGAGCTTTATTACATAACTGTAATCAGACAGATTTACCTCATTTAAGACGTGAACAAAAGGTCCCAGATCAAATCCAAGATTTTTTACAATTTCAACTTTTGCATTTTTAAAAGAAGCTTTTATGTCTGCTTCAAGAGCTTCATTTTTAGTTACAAAAGTAAAAATATAATCACAGTTATAGTCCTTAAGATTTAACAGACATGACTTCAACTCAGGATATAAGTTGTCATAAAAGATATGGACGTGAACTAATATTTTCTTCATAAATAATTTCCAACTTACTGCATATGCACATTTAAAAATGCAGAAATCACAGAATATCATCAGAGTAAATAGACTGCTTTCAGATTAACATAACTTACATTACTAATATGACCAGTAATCGTCAGGCACTGAGCTTTCTTGTGTTTTTTTCTCGATCTGTAAAGATTTGATCTCAGCATTTAATGAAGTCTTTTCTTTCTTTTTTGTCTGTTCTCTTTGTCTGGATTTTTTCTTCAACAAATTTTCTCTCACAACTGTATAGGAATCTCTTAAAATCGAGTTTTCATTTATACACCATCTCTCATCATATTCTTCTGTTATATCAAAAGAAGTTATTTGAGACTTACTACAGTCATTAAACTCAATGTTATTTGCATTTAATAATTTCTGAACGAAATCAGACTTGTATTCTCCGACTATTGAATACTCAGTATCTGAAGGATCTAGTTCTAACGACAGTATGTAGCCATACACAAATTTAGAACTGCCATTTTTATATAATTCTCTCCAGATACAGGCTCTTTTGTAAGCTCCCTGAACATAAAAATTAGAATCGGCCAGTTCAATAAAGAAAGACTTTTTGGGACATTTAAAATTACTGTTTTCAGATAATTTACAAAGATCTTCTCTACTCTGTAATCTGTTTATCTGGGAATTCTGAAAAATACTAAAATGTTTTTCAAAACTCTGGCAGGTAAGATTAGAAAAAGACTTACACTCATTTAAGATCTCATAGTAAACATCAAAAGCTGCAATGACTGCCTGATGAGCTGAAGAGCCTTTCTCTACAGCATATCCGTAATTTACTCTGTAAAACCCTGATAAAGACAAATCTATAACTTTAGAATAAAAAAGAATTTTTAAAAAGTTACCAATTTCATACAAAGGTGAATACCGGTTTATTGAAACTGTACAAGCAATGATATCTGCTGTTTTTATCAGCCTGTAATACTGATTACCAGAGTCAGCAAACAGAACAGAATTGATGGCATCTTTAGTCTTTGTATCAGTTAAATAGAGAGAGAGATTGCTCTGTCCGTATAACATGAATTTCATCATCAGAGCATTACAGAGTTCGTGCTCTTTATTTCGCTTATCTTTGTAGCTGATTTTAACAAGGTCTGATTTTTGCTGTTGTAAAAAGTCATCTAAAGTATAGCTGATTTTATCATTGTCATATTCAAATAAAACACCGTTTGACGAAATTTCATAATCTGATAAAAGTTTCCCACAGTCATGAAAAAATGAGAGAAAAATTATCAGCACATAATCTGCATCAGAATTTATCGTCATTTTTTTATTAATTCTGTAAAGTTCTGCAGCCTTAATAGCAACTAACAAACTGTGTCTAAAAAGTCCACCACAATCGCTGTCATGCAGAAATTTAGATGCAGGTACAACTGACACTGTTTTTGCAAATCTCGTTATAAGGGGATTGATTATCCGTATATAGTTTTCAGTGCTCATATGACAGTTATCCTGTAATATTTTCAACAGCAACCTGTTTTCTTCCAAAAGCTCATACGCAGACTTATTCCTAAATAACAGTGCCCCATCATTTGTCACAACTTTGCAGTTATCAGTAAATTCCATTACAGCATGCTCCATATGAATATGTATCCTTGATAACGCCACAACTTGTACACAAGATATCATTAAGAAAATTGAACACGAGATTATTACTGGCATAATTTGCTGACATATGAGTTTTGAAAAGAAAATATGGAGTAAAAAACTGTAAATTACCATCGAATGTGTGATTAGAAGTGGTTTAATGGTACAATTAAGAAAGAGGAATACATTCAGCAAAAAAAAACTAAATTATTATCCAAATATCTCATTAGTGCTTACGATTACAATTTACTTCAAATATTGAGTTTTCTTTTAATATGAACGAGAAAAGAATTGGCATAGTCTATTTTGCTTATATAAATCATAAAAAGAACTGGAAAAAAATTATTTATTCGCAACTTTCTGATATCAGAAGATCTGGTGTATTAAAGGAAGCGACATTATATATCGAAGTGTCAGATTCAGAAGATTCATCTGAAGTAAAACATTTTTTTAACAATCTTAATATTCCCCTTACAAGTGTAAATTTTCATAATAAAAACACTTATGAATATTTTGGAATACATAAAGTATGGGAATTAGCTATAAATAATGAACATGAGTTCCTTATTTACCTGCATACAAAAGGAATGAGTTACAAACAGCATTTTTCAACTGGATTAAAGTCAGGCAGATCTCCAAGAGAAATTTTGCTTACCTACCTTACATTCCTTAATTTCAGACATACACTTGAAATTTTTGATACTCATAAAGACGTGTCAAAAATTGGAGCTTTTCCTAAAAAAGATTACGATCCGAATGATCAGAGAGGCTGTCTGATCTGGTTCAATTTTTTCTGGGTCAGATCTTCATATGTAAGGCAACTTGAAGAGCCTGTAATTACATCAGACAGATTCTACTATGAAGACTGGCTGGCTCAAAGCAATGAACACGCCGATACATACAAGAGAATTACATATTCTCTTTATGCAAATACAAGCGAAGGTTATGATGTAACATCTGCATCTGATATTCTAAAAAGGCTTAACAGAATATATAAATGGTTATGGCCGTTTTCAGCTTTATATTTGAAATTCATGCTGTATAAACACAGCAAGTAAGGCTAGTCATTGATTTATCAGACAGACAAGGCATGGAAGTTAATGGTGTTGCCCCACTAAGCTGAAGATGCTAAAAACAGATTAACTGTGTATAGTATCGATAGAAACAATATTAACAACCAAGAACTCGCATTGATCGGTAAAATTTTCGAATAAAACATCATTATTCAGTTAATCAACAAGTTAAAACGCTGTGTCCTGGTAATACGACTTAAGGTAATACCGGCACCATTCATCTCCCATAGCTATCAGGACCAGTTTTACTTCAGTCGGAAGTCCAAGTACAGATACTTTTCCTGTACTTCGGTTGCACTGAAGGACGATTCCACTGTTGCCTATATACTGATACAGTCTCATAAGGCTTGGCTTTTCAAGCTGAACCTTATGATCCGGAGATGGTATAGTGAGCTTCTGCTCCTGCATCTTCTTTCGCATCAGGTATTCTGTTGCGGTAAATATCAAAAGAGCAGTGGTCATAATCCACATCAGTGCATTTATTCTTGATGGCAGCTCCAGATAGATTGCGTTGATAAGCAGTTTCTTATCCTTGAGGCATCTCCAGTTACGCTCTACTACAGACTGCTTCTTATATACACCCATGAGCTCTGCCATAGTCCAGTTTCTTTCAACATCATTGGTGCAGATGACGTAATAGGTATCCTCTTTTATCTTCTGCTCTATGGCGGTATCATCAAGCTCAACTTCAGCTCTAACCTTAACCGCAACCGTTACCTTTTGCTCATCCTTACCATGTCTGCCTTTATGAGTGTATTTCTGTACTTCCTCATAGCCAATACCAGCATCAGTAAGCTTTACAAGCTTAAGCTTAGCTGTGATTTTCTTTAATTCCTGTTCTGCATCAGCCTTACATTTGCAGGGCTGCGTCCAGAGTTTCTTCAGCTGAGAATTTACCTTATCAAGCTCCTTTTCTGCTCTTTTGGTAATGGTCCTCTTCTTGGTGGAGTAAAGTAACTCATTCTGTACCAGCAGTTTCTTTACGGTTTCATCTCCAAGTTTACCTTCACCACACCACATGGCTTTAGTTCCTTCAGGATTGTTCTCATCTACAGGAACAAGCTCTTCAGGATGTGCCTTTAACATCTTTCTGCAGGCTGTAGCCTCGTCATTCTTGTCAGGAATACGAGTTACCATTTTAATGCCATGTTCTTTAGCAGCTTTGGCAATAGGAGAGGTGCATAAGGCACTGTCTCCTGTAAGATAACGTAAATTCTTAAACTGAGCCTTGATACTGTCCCAATAGTCAGTAATGACATTTCTGAAACTGGTCTTATCGGATACATGTTCACTGACACAGGTTTCAAATATAGGCAGTTTACTCAGTTCATCACAAAGCATCAGCTCATTTATCTGTCCCAGCTCTGGATGATTGTCTCTACTGTACCCCTGGTCGAGAACAATATTGCATCCATCTTCAATTCCTGGCTCTCCAGAATAATGGAAGCTGGTACTGTCCAAATGGACACTCTCTACCTTGAGCCCCAGTTTCTCTGCTACCTTTGCAGAGCATCTTAAAAACAGCTTCTCTGGTCCAAATTCAGCGATGGCATAAAGAGTTCTTGAAAGAACATTTCTATCCAGCTGCTCAAATGTAACATCTTTACGATTTATCAGTGCCTGTAATGGTCGGTTTCGGTAAAACTCCTGCGTTCCATACAGTGACTGATATGGTACATTCAGGACCTGACAGCATAAAAGCTTTACTATTTCAGAGCTCTTAAACTTAACATGGGAACCTATCTTTCCTATGCACAACTCAATAGGCTCATCAAGGTTGAAATAATCAAATCCTGCTGCTGTTAATCCCAGATTTCCAAGCTCAGCTGTTACCTGTTCGTTGTCATCATCAAAATCGTCAAGCGATGCCATATTCCTGTGCCTTATATTCTTTTGTATACAAGCTTTATAAGGCATCTGATGAAAAATTAAAAGCCTTTATGTGATCTGGTGATCCTTAAGTCACGCTGATGAAATTACTACCGATCGTTTTGATCCTTTAATCGCAAAATAAGCAAAAAGTCGTTGAAAATTAAATATATAATTTCATGATGACCATAAATTAGTAGAAAGTGATCTGAAATCAAACAGTTACGACTAAAGTTTTATTCAAAAATTTTACTAACCAATGTCTGCAAGAAGGTCCACAAGATGATTGTAAATGAAGTTGCAAAGAATGTCGAAAAATTATTTCTATTGATACAGCTAAGAATTCTTTTCAGTTATTGGTGGTAAACCAGAAGACAGGTAAAAAGAAGAATACCAAGGTACAGCGTTCAAAATTTGTTGAGTACATTTTAAAGCAGGGTCCTTGTCTAATCTTTATGGAATCATGTTCAGCAAGTCAGCACTGGGCAAGATTATTTGAAGGTCATGGATTCACGGTAAAGCTCATTGCTGCACAGCATGTAAAGGCATTTCTCAGAAACAGGAGAGTCAAGAATGATGAGAGAGATGCAGAGGCTATCTATACATGCGGAATACAGCCTGATACCAAGTTTGTAAGAATTAAAACAGTTGAAGAGCAAACAGTTGCTTTACTGCATACTTTAAGAAAAGCAACAGTTTCACAGAGAGTTGAACTTAGCAACAGAATTAGAGGTATCCTTGCTGAATTCGGAATTGTAGTAGCCAGAGGCAAAGGCAGTTTTAATTCAGAAATAGAAGCTTTGTTTAATGAATGCGAAAAGATACATGATGTTAATTTAAGAGTAGCTATAAGCTCTCTGTTTGAGGATTACCATCGTCTGGAACAAAGAGAAAAAGAACTGTCAGAGAAGATTGAGTCTCTTAATAAAGATAATGAGCTTGTTAAGATAGCCTTAACCTGTCCTGGAGTAGGTTCTCTTACGGCCAGTGCCATTGTAGCTGAGGTTGGTGATGCATCGCAGTTTAGAAATGGCCGTGAGATGGCAGCATGGAACGGGGTGGTTCCAAGTCAGCATTCAACAGGAGGTCGTTCTACCTTAGGTGGCATAACCAAGACAGGAAACAGATATCTCAGAGCTCTGTTAGCTCAATGTGCCTGTACGATTATACAGAATGCATCAAGGCATATTGAACAGGGAAAGGCTACACACCTTGACAGATTTGCTCTGAGGCTAAAGCTAAACGGCAAACCAGCAAAGAAGATCATGATTGCTGTTGCCAATAAGATAATCAGAATATTATGGGCAATGCTAACTCAAAGAAAAGCCTTTGAAAACAAAGCAAATGAGATATCAGATACATCTGCTGAACTTCAGCTTGCTTAAAAAGATTTGTTATAAAAACTCTTAGGAGAAATAGCAAAAAAGTTCCCACCAGGGAAATGCACAGAGAAAGATAAATTTGGCATAACAGGTAAAACCGGACTGTACCAAACCTGACGCGGTTAAAGGCAATAAATGCCGAGAAGTTAATTAAGGAATACAGTCGCAAACACCATAGAGGTCAGAGTAGGGATAGTAAACAAGAGACCGGATATATAGCTGCATTTACTACGTTATGAAAAGTTATCAAAATCTCTTGCAGGTTTAAGTGGGTCCATATATATAGTCCGATAGTTTGTGAATGTTTTATTTAAATTATTTGCTTGACAGATCGCCGTTCTCTATATAGAAATAAAACTACTCACTGCAAAACTCGCACTTAATTCTGTTGGTGACAGGATATTACGATATTTTGAGAACGATTAATAGTTCTAAAAAGTTTCGCTACTTAGTCTGATTAATCTAATACTTAAACTGATTTTTAATAAGCAATACCTTTGGCATGCAAAGGTACTATGTGCAATCACACATTCAGTCAGTACTTGTCAGATTATGTGATCTGACGCAGTTTGGCTGTTTTGCAATATTGGCCATAATAAAGATGATACTTTTTAATAAAGATAGTCTGATTATTGGTATAATTCATAGTACTTTGAGATTAACTTAAGTTCTTTACAGAAAAAAAAATATAGATAAATGAAGAAATTTCTTGTCATAGCTCATGTTTACTACCACGAATTGTGGAATTTACTTGATAGTTGTATTCAGAATCTTGAGAAAGATTCTTTTGATCTGATAGTTACCACTTCAGATAATCTTGACAGCTTAACAACTAAAGTTAAACAGCACTACCCGAATGCCAGAGTTGAACTTTGTGAAAATATAGGTTATGACATCTGGCCTTTTATTAAGGTTTTAAAGACAGTTAATCTTGATGAATATGAATTTCTGATCAAAATACATACTAAAAGAGATATGGGAAAGATTATTGTCGTTATTGATAATAAATATTTTTTTAGAGGTCAGTACTGGCGAAATCTGCTACTCTCATTTATATCTTCAAAAGAGAATTTTGAAAAAAGTCTTGAAGCATTCAAAAATCCTGCAGTTGGTATGATTAACGATCACAGACTTTTTGACAAAATAAGTCTAACTACAAAAAGCAAACATTCAATATACTGTTTTAAAGAAGCAAAAAAACTTTTGTCTAAAGTTTGTATTAAAGCAAACCCCAGTGATGAAGTTGAATATGTAGCTGGTACTATGTTTATCAGTAGATCGCGTATCTTTAAGATTCTTCAGAAAATGGATCTTAAAGCAGATCAGTTCAGAGTTGTAAATAGAAAAAATGATAATGATTTAGCTCATGTGGTTGAACGATTATTGGGTTGGATCGTAACGTCACAGGGGTATTCAATTTTTGATCCGTATAATACTGGTAATGAATCTTTTATTTTTTCCTGTCATTCACTTTTATGCAGAATACTTTCATTTAAATTAAGACATCATTGGTTTTCAAGGTTTATACGTTTCTTTTCAAGAATTGAAGAACGTGATGAAACTCGGTATGTTGTTCTGTTTAAATGTCTGAAAATACGATTTTCCAAATAAAAAAAAATAAGAGACTTCATAACGTAGTAAATGCATCTATAATCCGGTCTCTTGTTGAGTATGCCTACCCTGACATCTATGGTGTTTGCGACGTAACTGCTAAATATTACTCCCATTAAAAATAAAAAATCTTCCTAGAATTAAGCCAAGCTCCAAAGAGGAGTGAGATCCTGAATTTGTTGCAGATCATACCGGCTATAATTAAGTGATCTTAGATAAATTAAGGTGTTATTTAGGCAGTAAAACCTCAGAATGCATGCTGATGAGGCTTATCTTAAGAGGATTTGTTATAAAGTTTAGCTAACTTATAGTGGAGAACTTAGCCTGCAGAGCGCACTGCAGGTCTTGTAAATTAGGAATTTTGGGGTTGCATCTGCTGATATCTTCGGTAATCGTAAGGGGGCAAGACCTCTTGTATCGATTTTATCGTAACAGAGTCTGTTACTTTCATCGTACATACCGATATATCCGGTTACTTTGCCATCTTTGTCTTTAACAGCCTGTTTATGTGGCATAGTAAAGTAGGTTGGATCTCTGTGACCATCATTCAGTCTTTCGGTTAAACGCAGTTTAATGTTTGCACAGAGCCACATCACATAAGGCTGTACCGGAACCTTATTGAGGTTACAGGTATTAACAATTGTCTGGTAATCAGCAAAGGCATGAGCTCCATCTTCAGACTGTATAAACATGCAGGCATGACGGGTACATATACCAAGTTTTAGCGCTCTTTCAGCAGCTGATGAGCTTAGTTCAACATCAGGAGATAAGGAAAAATCTCTTAAAGCCTGTTCAAACTTTAACTGATAGATTAAGGCTCCTGATTCAGGATATTTACGGTTTCTTAAGAACTTAACCTCACCATTCTTAGTCTTTTTTACGGTCATGACTTTAGGGTTATCAGCTATATACAGTCTGATACTGTCAAAGATGAGAGCAACAATCTTTGCAGATTTGTTCTGTCTTGCCTTTAATAAATCCTGTTTGAATTCCTCAGTATCACAGACAAACTGATGAGCCTTAATGACAGATGAATCAATTACAAACAGAGCATTGATTAGATAGAATATGGTAAGTAAGGATGCATCACTGTCAGTCATCTTCCTGCCGGCTTTAGAGACACGGTATTTCATCAGGTTCTCTTCAAAATTACAGAAGCTTTCACCTTTTGGTAACAGCTCATTCTCGTAAATTCTCAGTAACCAGGTATTCTGAAGCAGTTTAAATAATCCACGTCTGCCGTGAGTCCAGCAGCGGGCACTTTTAAGCTTACAGCCTGTAAGCTCTTCTAAAGTCTTAATGCCACTGTCGTATCCTGCATAGCCATCTGAGATAACATGAGTTAACAGACCGTCTTTTCTAATACCGCTCTTTAGGATGTCTACGACATTTTCAGCATTACGGCTTTGTGATACTGTATACCAGGCTGCCTTTACAGGAGAGGTAAAGCTGCTGGTCATAACCCAGATTTGAGATTTTCTACTGCCGTCTTTAGCTTTCTTTTTATTGGCAAGCTCACTGCACAGTAATGTGGACTCATCACAGACCACTGCTTTTGAGTGGTTGAGAATATCATTATGAATATTTGTAGCCACATTATGCAGAAAAGCTCTGGCAAAGGCATTAATGCCACCAGTTAACTGTTCTCTGGTTAAAGGCAGACCGTTACCTTCGTAGAAACAGGATATCCTGTTCTTAGGAGCTCCTAACTGAGTAAAGAGAGTTCCACATGATCCTAACAGTGTTCCTGACATTACTGATTTTAAGAACAGAGGCATCATGCCAAAGGTTTGAGCATCAAAGCTTAACGGATTGATAATATGAGTAAGTCCGTCACCGGCTTCAATTAAATCATCTGAAAGACTGAATGATACTCTGTCAGCTGTATCTGAGTTTTCTATACTGTTAAAGACAGCTTTACGTTCATTCTGTCTTAATCTGTTCTCTTTCAGGTATATCGCACGTTTATCGTCTGTCTTACTCTCGTTTATCTCTTCAGTGCCAACATCAGATAAAACGCTGTTAAAAGCCTTTTCCACTTTCTCTTTTGCGTTTTTCATCTGTTCATCGAGTGTATGATGCTCGTCTTTACCACTCTTTGTAAAGGTAAAGTCAGATAAGGTGGCAGGATTTACTTCAGTCTCTGTTTTACACTCTGTGCAGACAGCAATCTGCACCTTGCTTAAAATGGTTCTACGGTTACCAAGACTCCCTGAAGGTGTAAGTACAGAGTTAATTCTCTTAGTCTTGTTTTTAGGAATAAAATTTCTTGTACCACCACCCTCGTTGCAGTACATGTGAAAGTGCACGCCTATACTGTTGGTAATGGGCCGTCAATCTCGTTACAGTCGTTGATACTGGTAAATCTTTCGAATTTACGTTTGCGGTTACTGTCGCAGACACTTGTTATGTCATTTTTAATATGCTCTAACAGAACCTTGTTGCCTGCACTTAAACTCTATGCTACTGAATCTTTATGCTCCTGAGAACAGCCTTTGATGACAATTTCTTTTACTTCAGCATCTGTAAGTTCATTACCTGCAAAGTTACTGTTATTAGAAGCAGAACTGTCTGTTTTAACTTCACTGTTAAGATCGGAGCTGATTGTAACTGATGAGGCAGCTTCGTCAAAGTCCTTTAGGTCATGATCATCTGTTTCAACGGTGACTGCATTTCTATATTCAACCTCACCATCTGCTGCAGCAGTAATGTCTGCTGAGCAGTCCTGCGGTTCTGATACATGGGAACTGTGTCCTGTCTGCTCGGTTCTTGACAGGTTTAAGGCTACCTTTTGATGTTCTAAAAAGGTTTGAGCTGTAGATAAGAGAAAGTCCAGCTTTTGATCTATGAACATGTTAAGTTCTAAAAGATTGTTCTCGTCATATTCAGGAACCTCATCTTTAGAACGCATGTCTTTAAAGACAAAATAGTAGTTAGTGATACTGTCCAAAAGATTACTCAGCAAGTCTCTTACAGCCTGTCTGAACTTCTTCAGTTTTGCTACAGTTGCCTCAAGCTCCTGTTTTTCATCTGACAGGAGTTTGATGTTGGCAGAAAGCTGCTGCTTTTCTTTAAGAGCGCTTTGAAGGCTGAACTCTTTGCGTGATAGCTCTGCTCTTAAATTGGAAACAATGGCAGAGGTGCTTTGAGCATTTGACTGTTCTTTCTTTTGAGCTTACTCTTTCTGCTGTTTAAGCTGACTTTCAAGGGATAAGAGATAGGTGATAAGCTCTTCTTTGGACATGGAGGATAAATCTGTCTTGTCATCTTTTTCTTTTGACATCTTTAATCCTCCTGAAACTTATAATGTGTGAACTTTTAACTTTAAACAGGCATCATCATACATTATTGTTTTGTGAATTAATAGCCTGTTTTTTTTAAGGGCAGGACATTATTGGGAGATTAATGGGAATGGCTTTTAAATCTAAGTTTCTCTTTATTAATGAAAAACTGCTCCCTAAAAATATTTTTACAGAAATTAAAAAAACTGTCATCCTGCCATTAAAAAAACTTCTGGTTTCTTACTGTCAGGTAAATCTCCTCCTGTTAGTAAGATTTCAAGTTCATCTCTTTTTAAATGAACAGGAAGTAAATCCTCCTGAAGGATGGTTTTGAATTTACCATAGTTCAGTATTCTGGTGGTACAGTCTGTTCCATAGGTGTCAACATGCAGGATCTTACAGATGGTCCTTTTGGCGTTAAAGGTTACAATAGTGATTTCATCTGTTACGTTCCAGCAGACTCCGAACTGATTGGAGCTTAACATAGCCATTAAACGGTGAATACAAAATCTGCCGTTTACAGGCTGTCTTACAAGGATGATCTTTCCTGTCTGAGATAATATTGACATGATAGAGACTCCTTCTACTGCAGTGCCTTAAGAACTTTTGATATGGTTATATCCATACCTTCAAGGGTGGCATCAAAACTGATTTGAAGACCCTTAAGTCTGATAACCAAGTACTCTTTCTTTTTGTAAGTTTTTTTTCTTTTGGCTTGGATGGAACTACAGAGACTGCATCTTCAGAAGTTTCTTTACAGCTACTGTGAGCTCTTGCTTCAGGTGTTACTGCAGGAGCAGATACTGTCATCTGAGATTTTACCTCTATCTGAGTATCACAAAACTGTGGTATAGACTCAATCTGAATTACTTCATCGCAACAATCACAGACTTCACCGTCAAACCTCTTTGCAAGATTAAATGCACTTGCTTTGCTAAGTCCCAGTTTGATCCCAATGTTATGAATACTCAATCCCTGTGACTTTAAGTTTAAAAATTCTTCCTTAAGATGTTCTAAAGTCAGATGCTCTTTCTTCTGGTAAATCTCTTCCCCAAGATGAATTCTTGCTATTCTGTCTACAGTCATCTTGGTTAAACCGTATTTGTGAGCAACCTGATAAGAGCACAAAACACTTCCGGTGATGTCTCGGACGATCTGCTCTGTATGAACAGCATTGTTTGATGGTGCCATATAATTTCTCCTTTTTCACGGACACCACAAATATTATCTTTTTCAAAGAGTTAAGAAGAGTGAGAAATATTTACCACTTACGAAAAGTAACACGCTCAATTTCATCTGCTGTGAATCTGGCTGCCTTCATGGGAATGGCTCCTAAAAGTTCGTTTATGAAAACTCTTCAATGAAAGCTGCTACCTAGGATGATTGAGCTTTGACTGAAGTACCTGGAGATTAGCGAGCGTCCGCGTATCGCCTTTCTCAACACTCCATTCATAAACAGTATAACTGCGTTGAAGTTTTATTCAAAGCCCTACTCTATCGTAAATTTTCCACTGTATATCAAGTTGTTAATGAACTTCTGGATGTGATAGCTCTGCTCTGAAAAAGAACAAAGTCATCTAATCGAGATCGAGTTTTAATGAAAGATCTGCCTATCTTGGTATGGCAAGATCATAAAACACATAACCTTTCTGCTAAAATTGCTTAAGGTCTTGGGTATGAATTTAAATCTTAAGGCAAAATGTGATCTGAGACTTCTTAAACTGTTTTACTGAAACTTTTATATCTTTCTTTTGGAATTATAAATGACAAAGTTAGTATCTGTTATTATTACTTGTTTTAATCAGGAAAAATATATTACTGAAGCCATAATGTCTGCAGTAAATCAAACATATAAAAATATTGAAATTGTTTTTATTGATGATTGTTCTTCAGATGCATCACTTCAGATAGCTAATAATTTAAAAAAGCAGTATTCCAATATTGTTATACTGAAAAATGAAGTAAATAGAGGGGTTGTCTATTCAAGAAACAGGGCAATAGATGTAGCAAAAGGCTTCTATATTATGCCTTTGGATGGAGATGATACAATTGAGCCTACTTACATAGAAAAGGCAGTCTATATTATTGAAAATAATACTGATATTGGTTTCGTTTATTGCAAAGCCAGAAAATTCGGTGCCGTAAACGAGTATTGGAATTTACCAAAATTCAATAAAGAAAACTTCATATTTGGCAATTGTATTGTAAACAGTACTCTGTATAAAAAATCAGATTTTATTAAAGTTGGAAAATACAAGGAATATATGCACAAATGGACTGAAGATTATGATCTTTATCTGTCATTTGTTGAAATTGGTTTGATTCCATACAGAATTGATGAGGTTTTATATAATCACAGAGAATTTGAACACTGTCAGCGTACTGATATAACAGCCAAAGAACCGTATTATGCCAGAAGAGAATACCTACTACACCACACAAGACTTTATGCGGACAGTAGAGAGTGCATAAATAGAATATTTGATCCTGATTACAAATGTAACTATTTTAAACGAGAGCGTTCTCTAAAAAAATATAAAAAAATATGCTTGATTGAGGGAATTACCATATTGGTGTTGATACTATTTTTCTTTACTTATAATTTTATATTATGAGTTTTGAAATATGTTAAACTCTTGTATAAGTGAAGATATCTATGACTTTTATTGTTTAACTCAACTTTTGCATTTCAAAAATTTGAGTTAAAACATTAAATATAAGCGGTCAAGCACTGTTTTTGTTCTTTAAAATTCGATTTTTGATTATCAAGACTAATGTGATAAGTAAAAATGGCTTAATAATGCTGTTTAAGAGGTGATTTTTGTTAAAAGAATGTGTATAAAATGATGTAATTTAAGCTGTAAAATCAATAAGTTAAATCAGATTATGCACACGATATTATGATAAACAAAAATCATCTTCTTGCAATAGAGCAATTTCTTTTGAGTCAATTCTTACTTACATCGGTATAAGTACTCTTTTACGTAACGCCAAGTTTGAAAAGCGTTCAGGTGCTGATGCATTTACCATCTTAAATGTACCTATCTCTTCTGTATTCAAAGGTTATCCTAATCTATACAGATTCTTTGAATCTACTGAAGGTAAAGCATTATCTTTTAGTAGAAATTCAGCATACAGATTCCTTTGCAATCCAAAGTATGACTGGCAGTCTTTAATGTTCAATATAGCCACATTCATCATCAGATTTAACTGTAAACTGAATAAAGAGCAGATTAACTGTCTGGTTGTAGACGATACCATGATTGAAAGATGCAGAGGTAAGAAGGTAGAACTCTTATCAAAACAGTTTAACCATGTCAAAGGTAAAATAGTAAAAGCTTTTACTGATTTAGTCTTAGGCGGACTGACAGAATTAACCATATTCCTGTATTAAGTTATCTCATAGTTTCTAACAGAGAGAACGATCTAATCAGAAAAGCTGATGAGAATAACATTGATAACAGAACCACCAGAGCAAAACGCAGAAAGACTGCCTGTAAAAAGAAAACTAAAGTTCTCATCAGTATGTGCAGACGTACTGTAAGAGCAATGCTGCATCTTACATTCTGATGGACTCCTGGTTCTTTTCTGACTACCTTGTCAGAAAGCTTAAAGAGATGGGATTACAGAGTATCTGTCTTGTTAAAAGCAATCTACAGTTCAAGCTTTTGAAAGACTCTTCTAAATCCTTTTCTCAAATCAAGCTGCTTAAACATATCAATGGTGGCAGATTAAACAAAGGTAATCTGATAACTTCCATCATTGCTTATACCAACAAAAATCTTAGAGTCAGACTTGTCTTTGTAAAGGCAAGAAACTCTAAGGACTGGATTTGTATTGTAAGCACAGACCTTAACTTATCACCTGAGAAAGTAATAGAACTTTATGGCAGAAGATGGACCATTGAAGTTGCCTTGGCTCAAAGAACGCATGTCAGGCTCATGACTTTGATACCTGTAATGCCTTTATGGTTATCTCAAGTATCAGATTGTTGCTCACGGAGTTCAACAGAAGACCCGATAACGCTCCTCGTTCTATTGGAGAACTTTTCTACAGTACCCGCTCTGAACTTACTGCTGTTAGCTTTGCTGAAGCTCTTCAGACTCTGCTATCTCTGATTGATGACATTGACATTTCTTTAGATGCAGCATGTTGTTTACGTAAAGGTAAACTTGCTAAAGCTAAAGAAGTAATATCAGATAAAATCTCAGAGTGGTACTCGGGTATAACTGACTACATCAAAATGTACATTCAGCTACCACAATTGTCTTAATAATCAAAAATCGTATTTTAAAGAACAAATGCAGTGTTAAACCGCATTGTTATCTGCATCTTGGACAAAAATCCAAAAGAAATGTTAAAGAAACAATATGTTTTGAAAAATTTATTGATAAATACTCAACAATAAGTAAAGAAATCAAGTCATGTGTTTAACAAAATCAGTTGACTTTGTTGCCGACAATTTAAAACTTTTCAATAATACTTTATGGCATCATGTAAAAAAATTAATAATTCTTAAAAAATTATAACTCTTGTTAAAAGTATGTTTACTAAGTCTCGTCAATTAATGTAGTCAATGCTTGTTATTATATCTGAATTAAACTGAATCTTCTTTTTATGGAGCCTTATGCTTTCAATTATTATCCCTACAATGCAAAAAGATCTTGATATTCTGAACAAACTTTTGTCTGAACTTGATTCGGATAATTCTGTAGGGGAAATACTTATTATCGATAATTCAGGAAAAGATCTTAAGACTGGGCTAAAAAAAGTAAAAGTTTTTGTCCAGAATAAAAATCTCTTTGTTAATCCTGCCTGGAATTTGGGAATAAAACTGTCATCTAAAGACATTCCTTATTTTGGAATACTTAATGACGATATCATATTTCCAAAAAATTTATTCTCATCAGTTGAAAATTTTCTATCAAATTCAGATGAATCTGTTGGTCTGGCTGGTATTGATTGTGCAACTAATACACCTAAAAGTGAGTTTGATAATTACCCAGAAGATAGTGAAATAAAATTTATAAAATCTGATAGAATGACGGGTTTTTGGGGATCTGCATATTTTGGAAAGAAAACAAATTATTTCGAAATTCCAAACGAAATTAAAGTTTTTTATGGAGATCATTTCCTTTTTAGAAAAAATCAGCAGTCAGGTCAACAAAACTATCTAATTACAAATCTAAAAGTTAAACATTTAGAATCATTGACATCACACAGTTCGAAATTTATTAAAAAAATGTTTAAATCTGACAGAAAGTATTGCATCAAATATGATGGTGTAGAGCATCAGAAGTTATCTTTCTTACAGAGACTATTATCCTTAACCTATTACCATGAGCATTATGTATTTTGCCTTTTAGGTTTAAAATTTAAGTTTAAAAGCAAGAAATGATTATTCTTAATATGGCCACAATCCTACACTCAGGGCCTACGCAAGATATAATATGTAAAATTAAGGAAACTCCTCATGATTAATGTTAAGAGTTTCCTTATTCTATAAAGCTCTCATCATGTGATCTGTATCTTTGATAATAGCTTTATTACAAGATTGAGACAATTAAGCTAATGCAAGTCCCAGCAGATTTACATTGAACCCCTTTAACACTTCAAGATTGTCTAAAGCTTTGCTTAAATCAGAAACATCCAGTTTTTCAACCACAATCACACCGTCACAGTCAGAGATTTCAGACATTGTCTCATCTGTAATTACTTTAACTGATGCATTGTTTTCCAGTGCCTTTTCTCTTACTACTGAGACGATATTAGAGAACTCTCTCTCGTTCAAGCTTGATGAAATTGCAATAGATTTATTGCCCTGCAGTAAGAGCTTTACGAGTTCTTTGAGTTTGTCTTTTTCTCCGACTGATTCCTCAGCAAAATCACTCTCATGCAGGCAACCTAATAATCTTAAGTCATAAAGATCTTTTAGGTAGTTTTTATCTCTTAGCTTGCCTTCAAACAGATATTTTGCACCATAAACACATGAAGCAATAAAGATACCGCCAAATAAACCTGCAAGAATAAAGATAATGTACTTATGTAGCTTATATGATGACAGCTCAATGAGCTTGTCCTCTAATGGTACAGGCTGAACTAAAGAATTTATTTCATCGTTCTTAGAGCTAATCTGTGATTTTAAAGATGAGATTAAAAGATCTTCATTATTCTTTAAATCCTGAATGTAATTTCCTGTTACAGCACCTGATGATACCTTTTTAGACTTGATTATGAACTGATCCCCCATTTCATCTTTCAGTTCCTGCTCTAGATTTAAAACAAATTTCTCTAAAACAGCAAGATTATTTTGATTATTAGCTTTAACAGTAATATCAATTGTTCTGCCACCGTTATGGTTGAATGAAATTAACTCATTTACTGCTTTTAATGACAGCTTGTGAGAAATACCAAGTTCAGATGACAGTTCATTTAACTCTGACTGTGAACTGATAATTTTTGATGCCAGACTAATTACTCTTGATTCAGCTGTAGTATTATTGATTGATGAATCGTTGTCGTTTGAAGGAACACTCAAAACAGAACCGCTTTTGGTTCTTTCCTGAATATCAATAAAATACTCTGACTCATAGTGTTCATCAGTATCTAAAGTGTATAAAAGTGAGTTTTCTGTATATTCACTCTCTGTTGAGAGATTTCTTTGAAGACCTTTTATTTCAGTTGAAATTGATTTCTTCATATTCTCAAGATCAGCTTTCTTACTCTCATACTCACTAAGCCTTGAATAATAGTCTTCTTTATAAAGTTCATAGCTTACTTTAATTTTCTGCTTTACCATTCTGCCATCAGGCTGTTTTTCCAGTCTTTCGATTTCAAAAAGCTTATTGATTTGATCCAGTGGCAGCTTTGAATAGTTGAAACCGTAAAATTTGTATGAGAAAGCAATTACTGACAGTATCAAACCAGATACAAGTAAAACTTTCCATTTAGAGAGGATAAATTTGAATAGTCGCACAAGATCGATCTCGATCTCCGCATTTTGAGCTTCCATGAACACAACTCCATTTAAGATGGATTATATAGAGATACACTGCAGAAATAGCATGAACTCATGAACATTTTGCTTACAACCTAAGACCTGCTCATTATAATGAATTATTTTTTTCTAAAAGAGTCAGGTTGTTTATAACAAGAGACAGCTAAAAACAAAAGCTGTCATGATAAACACTTATTTATGCAGTTATCGTTAATTTAAAATCTGATCGACGCTATTTTACAGGATATTAGAGTTTCAGTCACGAACTAATTATATGTGTGATTTATAAGAATCACTTAAAAGTAAAAGGCATATTCACATATATTCATGACAGGATATATTCTCGGAAAGTAGAATAAAAATTATGTTTTGAGTGAGTTAATCAGGAGTTTTACAGGTGATCTTAACTTCAAATGAATGGTGCTGTACACAAAAAAGCTATGATAAAATGCTACAGCACCACAATAGAAGATTTTTATGATGAGAATTCAGTGACTGTTTCTAATCCTTTTCTTTAGTCTCAGACTTCAACAGTCTGTCGTCAGCTGAAATTTCTGACTCATTCTTATTCACTAAAGATTCATTGTCTGAAATTTCATCATGATGAGATTTTGAGAACTGAGATCTGTACAGTAAGGCATATGCCCCATTCTTTTTTAATAAATCGCTGTGAGTTCCTTCTTCAACAACCTGACCGTCATTTATAACGAGGATCTTATCAGCATCCATTACTGTTGATAATCTGTGTGCAATCACAATTGTGGTTCTGCCTTCCATTAGCTTGTCTAAAGCTCTCTGAACCACCTTTTCAGACTTGTTATCCAAAGCTGAGGTAGCCTCATCTAAAATAACAATTGGTGAATTTTTAAGGATAGCTCTTGCAATAGCCAGACGCTGTTTCTGACCTCCTGATAACAGTAAGCCACGTTCACCGATCACTGTATCAATACCATTTGGCAGTTTCTGTATGAACTCATCCAGATAGGCGCTCTTGATGGCTCTGTCAATTTCCTCATCAGTAGCATCAGCCTTACCGTACAGCAGATTCTGTTTTAGTGTACCGTCAAAGAGGAAGTTATCCTGAAACACCATTGAAATCTTGTCTCTCAAAGACGACAGTGTATATTCAGTGATATCGGTTCCGTCAATTGTAATAGAGCCTGAATCCAGCTCATATAACCTTGGAATTAAAGAGCAGACAGTAGATTTACCACCACCAGAGTTTCCAACAAGTGCCACTTTTTTACCGATTGGCACAGATAGATTTACATCCTTTAGGATCATTCTCTGACCGTCATAAGAAAAGTTTACATGGTTAAATCTAATCTCTTTTGAAACTGATTTAAGATCCTTTTTACCCTCACCGTCATCTGTTTCGTATGATGGAGCATCCAGGATCACATAAATACGCTCTAAAGCCAGTAAAGCTGTCTGGAGTCCGACATAGTTGTTTCCTATACTCTTAATCGGAGTGTACAGCATAATCAGAGCAGCAAGGAAGGCAACGAAAGTACCAGAAGTAATGACACCAGTTGTAATTAAGTACATTCCGTAGTAGAGAACTCCCGCTACACCGCAGGCTGTAACAAGATGCATGGCAGGAGACAGCCAGTTTGTATCTCTTGTCATCTTCATTGAGAATTTAAAGATATCCTCCACTTCCCTGTGGAACTTCTCATACATTGTTCTGATTAGGTTAAAAGATTTTATGATCTTGATGCCTGAATACGTCTCGACATATGTAGTATTGATCTTTGTCTGCGCTTCAACATTTTTAGACATGATCTTCATAACTTTCTTTCTTGCTATCTTCATAGGTATTACCAGTATGACAAGTACACCTAAGGCAATAAAAGACAGCTGCCATGAGTTCCACAGAAGCACTACCAGAAGCCCCAATGAAGACCAGAACTTAGACAGAAACAGTTTTACATTAGTGATAAGCCCCGTTGTTGCAGAATCTGCATCATTACAGAATCTTAAAAGCACAATTCCGGATGTATTTTTATCAAAGAATGTTGATTCACTTACTATAAGCTTTTTGTACAAAGCAAGTTTCAAATCAGTTGAAATTCTTGAACCTACATATGTATTTACAATATTGGAGGTATAAATGCAGATACCCTGCACTAAAGTAAATCCAATAATTATAAAAGGGACCTTAAGAGCAAATTCAGTATTTTTATCAACCATTACGTTATCCATGAATGGCTTTAAGAAAGATGCTACAGCTGCATCTAAACCACCTACAGGAATTGTAAGCAACACACCTAAGATTGTTAAAAGGATATATGGTTTTAAAAATGGCCAGAATTTTTTCAATCCTGCTAATGGAGACAATGATCCTTGTTCTACGATCAAATCAAGTCTTTGAGCTGAGTGTTTCTTTTTCATTACTAACCTTTTAAGACATACACTATCAGTTGCACATTATAACTTTTTTATATTTATCTTTTAAGTGAATAAAATTAAACACAACAAATAAATGAGTTGTGCATTACAAATGCATTCTAAGACAGATGAGTTAGCAACAAAAGAATTGTACAAATTAGTAAATCAGAAATCCGATTTGTACTGCAACAAAACGCTCTCTACTATGAAATTCTGATGCAATTGTCGGATCAGTTTTTTTCGAGAATAAACTCAAAATTGCTTTTAAAAAATTTCACTTTCATTTAAATAAATTTCAAATATAAGACCTTATCTTAGATAAGAGGCAATCTGTTAATGTATAATCAGAACTAATTTATAAACATGACATTAACATGAGCGACAAGACATTTCTTCTACTGCCTACAGGTTACGATAACTTTGCTAAGGTAAGAACCTCAAACCGTTACTATGTAGATAAAACCGCTTATCTGAAGACAGTATTCTCAGAGGAAATACCTTCAGACGGTAAAACTGAGCCTGATAGTTCTGCAGTACTGCTCTTTACAAGACCAAGACGTCTTTGCAAGAATACCAAATCTGAAAATCAGAGAATGTTTTATAAGCAATATTCAGAAGAGATTTAATACAGAGATTGTTACAGACTCTGTAGCTGACTCTCTTGCAAACAATCTTTTTAAAGGTGATGCTGATTCTGCATCTGACACCATCTTCGACCTTTTACAGAACTATATTTCAATTAGAGACAGTGCTACAAAAGCTCCTCATGAGAACTACTATCATGGTTTTCTAAACGGTATTTTTGCAAACTGCAAATCATCCATAAGTGAGTACCACTCTAATGTAGAGTCAGGAGACGGTTATGCTGATATTATCTTTAAGAGTAAAAGAGAAGATAAACTCGTAATCATCGAAATTAAATCTGCTTGTGTTGGTTCTGACTTAATCACCTTAAGTGCGGATGCTGTAGCTCAGATAGAAAATAAGAATTACGCCTCTCCTTTTATGCAAAACAGAATGCCAAAATGTATCTATGCTTATGGAATTGCCTTTTCAAGTAAGAACTGTGCTGTTAGTGTCAAAAAATTAAAGTAAGAGTTCTCTCTTGGCTCAATTATTGTTCTGATACCTGCAATTTAAATATAACTCAACTATGCATTTTATTTCTATTCAACATGCTTGAGTTGAGTTATTAAAAGTAAGCTATTGTTACAGTATTTTCTCTTATTCTGATGGCAAAAATTCTATAAACGTAGCAAAAGTTTATAAATTTTCACTACGTTTTTAGATTAAGGTATGAGCTGTTACTACTTAAGATCTTCCAACAGTGATCTGTAACCATCATTCAGCAGTGGAAAGATAAAACCAGACTTGGCATTTAAATCAGTCTTTTCAATATGGAAGGTGGTAGCTCCCCTCTCACGTTTCCACTGATTAACTGCAAGCCTTGTAAAGTAACGTTTTACAAACAGTTTCAGATCATCACGAGATATATTCTGATACTCTTCAACTAATGTATCAAGGATTCTCTGTGGAGTATAAAGTTCACCCTGGTGCAGAACATGAATTCTGTCCAAGATCACATATGGCATTAAATCTCGCTCATCAGTCTGTCCCGGTTTTAGTTCAGCTGTAGGAGCTTGAGCTGAAATGTAAGACATATCAGGAACATCAAGCTTCAGTCCACCCTTTACAATTTCGATACCGTTATCTGCAATATGCTGATTGATTTTTAAAATTCTGCTCTTTGAGACATCTCCTATAGGAGAGAGCCCACCTGCAGTATCACCATCCATTGTGCAGTATCCTACAGCATCCTCTGATGCATTACAGGTAGACATCAAAAGCTTGTTATAACGGTTTGCAATCATCCAGATACCAGGTGCACGAGAGCGGGCCTGAATATTCTGTAATGTCAAATCGTCTCTGTCCCAGTTAAGAATGTCATCAGGAGTTGTACCATTGATGATAGCTACATAGTCCTCCACCAGCTTTGCAATTGACCATTCGTAGTGTGTAGCTCCAATGTTTTTGGCTACTTTTGAGGCTGCTGTTCTTGTAACTGAGCCCGAAACTGCAGACCCCTGATATACAGTTGTCAGAATTTGTGGCATGATCTTTTCTTTTACAAAAGACTGCTTATCTCCTGAAAAAGCTGGTACATCAAATTTTAAAGATGAAAGCAGCGACTTATACTCATCATAGCCTAACTCATCTAACGCAGCCAGCTGGCCATAACATACACAGGTTGCACAAAGACCAGAATCAGCTCCACCTGACATGGATAAGGCAAAGCCATGGGAACGGGTCTTCAGCATCCAGTCGAACTGACCTAAAGCTACAGCTCTTACAACTGTGTCATATTCATTAAGAAACTTACTGATTCCTGAGTTTGCGGTTATAAAATCAGCTCTCTTGAATGAAAGATAATTACTCTGTGAAACGAGCTTGCCATCATCTGCAATAACAGACAGTCCGTCAAAAATATCAGATCCGCTTTCGCATCCCAGTAAATTTGTTGTCACCACAGAACAGTGCAGAGATGATGACAGTGATACTGCATCAACCACTCTCTTTTTATCATCAGACAGCTCAAAACGTTTAGCCTCTGGGCAAATTAAAAGATCTACGCCGTTAAGGTAAGACAAATCACCTTCATTAAAATAAACACCAACTCGTTTTGCTGAAGCGTTAAGCTCAATATCAAAAGTGTTATTTGGTGTGAAGATTTCAGAACCGATATTAAAAGACAGATCATCTACACAAGGAGTTCTAAAGAAACGAACTCGTGAATCGCAACTGTTGTAGCATGAATGCAGAACGCTTACCCCTATAATGCAGCTCTTTTTTAAGAGTACATAGGCATCATAGGTTTTGTTGTCAGAACCTGTTAAAGGTAAACCTACTCCTGCAACGATACCTTCAGGCAGAGAATACTTTAAATTTAGAAGAGTATGCAGTGCACCTTTGGTCAACTCACTGTGCCAGAACAGATCTCCACAATTGTATCCTGAAATACAGAGCTCTGGAAAAGCAATAATGGAGACACCTTCTTTTACAGCTTGTGCGCACTGTTTGAGAATTTTTTCAAGATTGCCGTTAAGATCAAGAGGTGTGGTATTGATTCTACCTGCTGCGATGTAGTTTAAATCAGCCATTCTATAAACTCCAATGAAGATTTTTTATTTAGCATACTAAATTTGCATAATGTGCTGTTTCTGATACAGTCCAAAATAACACAATTTAGGCACTAATGATTAACTGCGCCCTAAAAATGAACATCGATGCATGTTTATGTGATAAGAGTTGTGTTAATTTATTTACATGGCGTAAAAAAAATAAAATATGAGAGTTTTATCAATATACTTTACAGAATAATGTTTTTTTAAGGGATCTGAAGGCTGATTAAAGATAGAATTAACACATACTTAATTAAAAAACACTATTGTCAAAAAAACATTCTATATAATAACTCTGTATATATGAGTGAGATGTTTTAACTGTAAAAAACGCTTTTTGCACAGCTTACGCTTTATTCAGCAATAATAAGAATTATCAAAGGATCGGTATACGTGAGTAACAAGAACTATATTATTTCTCAGGGACACTGCAGACATTTAGGTGCAACCATCGAAAATGACGGTGTTAATTTTGCTGTATGGGCGCCTGATGCAGCCGAAATTGATCTCTTACTGTTTGATGCAGTAGATGATGATTCTCCATACATTGTTCATCTGTCATCAACTGTATTCAAATCCACATACTTCTGGCACGTCTTTGTTCATAACATAGGAGTAGGACAGATTTATGCCTACAGAATAACTAAGGTCACTGACAGTCCTCAGGCAAAATCACAGGCAGAAGAATTAAATAACATCCTTATTGATCCCTACGGAAAGAGAGTGCTTTTCCCTGATGACTACAGGAGATTCCAGCCTAAAGACGACAGACTGGCCTTTAAGTATGCACCAAAGAGCGCTGTAATAGATGTTGACGAATATGACTGGGGAATTGATACCTTTCCTCATCATTCACTTGAAAACACCATTATCTATGAGATGCATGTAAAGGGTTTCACTGCAGATAAAAGCTCGGGGCTTTCTGATGATGTCAGAGGCACATACAGAGGTCTTATTGAAAAGATACCTTATCTAGTGGAACTTGGAATTACCGCAGTTGAGCTGATGCCTGTCTACCAGTTTGATGAAAAAGATGCCAGACCAAATATGGACAACTACTGGGGCTACAGTCCAATGGCATTTTTCTCTGTTCATGAAGGATACAGTTCAGACAAGAGTATAACAGGACCTGTAAATGAATTCAGGGACATGGTCAAAGCTCTGCACAGAAACGGTATTGAGGTGATACTGGATGTGGTTTACAACCACACTTCAGAAGGCGATGAAAACGGACCTAGCTACTGTTTTAAAGGTTTTGACAAAGATGGCTATTACATCATTAAAGATGGCTACTATCAGAACTACTCTGGCTGCGGTAACTCCTTAAATGCCAACCAGCCGGTGGTTAGAAATCTTATCATTGATTCTCTAGTGTTCTGGCACGAGAAAATGCATGTTGACGGGTTCAGATTTGATTTGGCATCAATTCTCACCAGAGACAAATTTGGCTCTCCTATGAATGATAACTCCACCCTGTTATCCATCGACGCAAACAGGAGACTTGCTGAAGCAAAACTTATTGCAGAACCATGGGATGCCGGCGGTCTTTACCAGTTAGGTGCAATATCAGGCTCCAAATGGAGAGAGTGGAACGGTCAGTTTAGAGACGATGTCAGAAGTTTCATGAGAGCAGATCCTGGCATGGTCAAAAAGTTCGTATTAAGACTTTTAGGATCTCCTGATATTTACAATGAACACATGGTAGATCCACAAAAATCTGTTAACTTTATTACCTGCCATGATGGTTTTACCCTTTATGATCTTGTCTGCTATTCACAAAAGCACAATCTTGCAAACGGAGAGCATAACCGTGACGGTAATGATAATAACTATTCAGCAAACTACGGTTTTGAAGGTCCTACTGATGATGTGCATTTAAATGAACTGAGACTTCGCCAGGTTAAAAACTTTATGGCAATTACCATGCTCTCATTAGGAACTCCTATGATCTGCATGGGAGATGAGGTGTTGCGTTCACAGAATGGTAACAACAATGCTTACTGTCAGGATAACAATCTCAGTTATTTAAACTGGGATCTCAATGAACAGCAACGAGAAATGTTTGATTTTACCAAGACCTTAATCAGATTATCCAGAATTGGTAAAATTAAACATGTTACTGACACTCCTCATCACAAACTGGACAAACTGCTGAATAACGCTAAGATCCAGTGGCATGGAATAAAACCTTTCCAGCCTGACTGGTCTGATATGTCACACTCAATTGGTTTTTTATACTATTACAGCAAACAGGAGATGTATGCATACATTTTTGTTAATGCCTTCTGGGAAGATCTGACAATTGAGCTCCCTTGTGTTCCAGGTCATCTTGATAAAAGCTGGTATCAGTTTATCAATACGTCGCTGGGACCTGGCAAAGATGTGACACCATTTTATATGAGCACAAGATATCGCGCCGGAGACAGGATAAAGGTTAAAAGCAGAACAGTTTTAATGCTGTTATGTCCAAGCACCTAAAGATAAATTATGCTCCACACAAAAAAACGATCAGTGCTCAAAAGTGTGGAGCATTCTTTTATTTTGCGTCTGTCAGATTGAATCAATCTGACAGGTTAATTTTATTCTGTTTACTGAATTAAGATATCAGTTCTGATGAGCTCCAAGGATCTTACAGGCAATTTCTACAGATGCTTTATCAGGCATTGGAGTATCCTTTAATTTATAATCTATACCTAAAGATTCATATTTATGTATACCTAATGAATGGTAAGGAAGCACCTCAACTTTTTTAACATTTGACAGAGAGTCAATGATCTTTCTGACATTCATTAGCTGTTCATTATTATCAGTAATTCCTGGAACTAAAACATGCCTGATCCACACAGGTATCTGCAGTTCATCCAGGTGATGCGCACAGGCAAGAATATTCTCATTTCCTATACCTGTAAGTTTTTTGTGCTCTGCACTATCTGAATGTTTAATATCCAGCAGCACAAGATCTGTATACTTCATAAGTTCATCGAACTTTTTCTTATACTCATCCGTATCTCTGTAGGGACCAGCTGAAGTATCTAGACAGGTGTTAACCCCATGTTCCTTAAATTTTTTAAATAACTCTGTTACAAAATCAATTTGAGACAGAGCTTCGCCGCCGCTTACTGTGATACCACCGTCTGATCCCCAGTAATTTTTATAGCGTAAAGCTTTATTTACCACAGTATCAGCATCGTAAGTTTCCCCTGCGTTCATTTTCCAGGTATCTGGATTATGACAATACAGGCAGCGCATTGGGCAGCCCTGCATGAAGACTACAAAACGAACACCAGGCCCGTCTACTGATCCAAAAGTTTCAAAAGAGTGGATATAACCTTGAGTCATTACATGTGTCCTATAAGATAGATCACCTTATCACTATTAAATTTTCTTGATGATAAGTATACTGATAACAAATTATGTCTTACTCAGACAAAGGGCGCCGAAAGGCGCCCTCTTTATACTGATTATAGTGTAATTTTTACAGATTACATTGCCTTGTGGCAAGTTCTTGAAATTACATCTAACTGCTGTTCTTTTGTTAAATCAATGAACTTAACAGCATAACCTGATACACGGATTGTGAAGTTTGCGTACTCTGGCTTCTCTGGGTGTTCCATAGCATCGATTAACTTCTCAGTACCGAATACATTAACATTCAGGTGGTGAGCACCCTGTCTGAAGTAACCGTCCATTACCTGAACAAGGTTCTTAACACGCTCTTCCTCTGAGTGACCTAATGCATCTGGGCTGATGGTCTGAGTGTTTGAAATACCGTCTAATGCATACTCATATGGCAGTTTTGCAACTGAGTTTAGAGATGCTAACAGACCTGACTTCTCTGCACCGTATGATGGATTTGCACCTGGTGATAAAGGTTCGCCTGCTTTTCTGCCATCAGGTAGTGAACCTGTAGCCTTACCGTATACAACATTTGAAGTAATGGTAAGAATTGAGGTTGTAGCCTCTGAGTTACGATAGGTATGACGCTTCTTTAACTTGGTTAAGAAGGTTCTTAATAACCATACTGCAATCTTATCAGCACGATCATCATCATTACCGTAGCGTGGGAAGTCACCTTCAACCTCAAAGTCAACAGCAATGCCATTCTCATCACGAACAGGCTTTACCTTTGCGTACTTAACTGCAGATAATGAGTCAACAACGTGTGAGAAACCTGCAATACCTGTTGCGAATGTACGGCGAACATCTGTGTCGATTAAAGCCATCTCGGCTGCTTCATAGTAGTATCTGTCGTGCATATACTGGATCAGGTTCAGTACGTTAACGTACAGATCAGCTAACCACTCTAAAACGATGTCATAGTTGGCCATTAACTCATCGTAGTTTAGATACTCTGAAGTGATCTTAGGTAATCTTGGGCCAACCTGCATACCGGTCTTGCAGTCAATACCGCCGTTCATTGCGTAAAGAAGTGCCTTTGCTAGGTTTGCACGTGCACCAAAGAACTGCATTTCCTTACCAGTCTGAGTAGCTGATACACAGCAGCAGATTGAGTAATCATCACCCCATACAGGACGCATTACATCATCGTTCTCGTACTGAATTGAAGAAGTGTCAACAGAAATCTTAGCAGCATACTTTCTGAAGTTTAAAGGTAACTTCTCAGTGTATAAAACAGTTAAATTAGGCTCTGGTGAAGGTCCCATGTTCTCAAGGGTATGTAAGAAACGGTAGTCGTTCTTAGTTACCATATGACGGCCATCCATGCCGAAACCTGCAACTTCAAGAGTAGCCCATACAGGATCGCCTGAGAATAACTGATTGTATGAAGGAATACGTGCGAACTTAACCATACGCAGTTTCATAACCAGGTGATCAATTAACTCCTGAGCCTGCTCTTCAGTTAATGTGCCTTCTTTTAAGTCACGCTCAATGTAGATATCAAGGAAAGTTGATACACGGCCAACTGACATAGCTGCACCGTTCTGAGTCTTGATAGCTGCAAGATAACCGAAGTATAACCACTGTACAGCTTCAGAAGCGTTGTTTGCAGGCTGTGAAATATCAAAACCATAGCTCTGAGCCATAAGTTTCATAGCGTTTAAAGCTTTGATCTGATCGGCAAGTTCCTCACGCTGACGAATGATGTCATCAGTCATGGTACCGCAACCGCAGTTTGCAAGGTCAGACTTCTTCTGAGCAACGAGGAAATCAATACCGTATAATGCAACACGACGGTAGTCGCCTACAATACGTCCACGGCCGTAGGTATCTGGAAGACCGGTAATGATCTTGTTCTTACGGGCAAGTCTCATCTCTGGAGTATATGCGTCATATACTGCCTGATTGTGAGTCTTGTGATACTCATTGAAAATCTTGTGGAATTTAGGGTTAGGGGTATAACCATAGGTGGTGCAGGCCTCTTCAGCCATTTTAATACCGCCATAAGGCATGAAAGCACGCTTTAAAGGCTTATCAGTCTGTAAACCTACAACCTTCTCCAGCTCCTTACTGTCTTCGCTGATGTAACCTGGGCCATAAGCAGTAATGCCAGAAACAACTTCTGTTTCCATATCAAGAACACCGCCCTTTGCGCGTTCTTCATGCTGTAACTGCTGTAACTCGCCCCATAGCTTGTCTGTAGCCTTTGTAGGACCAGCTAAGAATGACTCATCGCCATCATAAGGTGTGTAATTGTGCTGAATGAAGTCTCTAACGTTAACGTCATCGACCCAATGAGAGCCGGTAAAACCGCGCCACTGTTCTTTCATGATTACTCCTAATTAAGTTCAAACAGAATTTTTTATCTGTCGTAAACGTTTCTGCTCTTTTATAACTGAAACATAATCGCTCTTTCAAGCAGGATGATTATATAGGTAAGGTCCATATTTTCATAGTGTACTTATGTAATGTTTTTGCAAAAAAATAGCGAATTAATTCATAAATGGCTTTATTACAAGGAGTTATAAATGATTTTTGCAATTATGATTATTTAACCCAGTTAATTAACCTAGTAAAATCTTGTAGCAATCCCTGTTTGTAAGATTTTTTTTTAAAGGTTAATTAACCTCTGATTTTTGACGAATTTTGAACGAAGATTTCATAAGATAAGAGCTGTTTTCAAAATTCATCTCTGAAATTTGTGATGTGAAATGCACTTATACTTGTTTTCAGATTTTTTTTGAATGCAACTCGTGCCACTTTTGTAATTGGATTATGAAAACACTATCTTGATCTGTTCAGATCATGCCCGCATAACATATCTTTGCAAGCAGGCTGTTAACGAATTTAATAATTTAAACACAAACATCTAGATAAAAGGATTGCCTTTCTCATCAGTCAGTTTTTCTCTTAATAAACCTTTCTTATACATTTCAAGCAGATCTTCAAGATCTGAGATAAGTTCCTTTATTCCCTGCCCAAGATCTGTATCGATAACCATTTTTCTGTTTTTGAAATCTTCAACAGAAATTACCTGAAAGTCAGCGATGTCACTGTTGTTTGCTATTGCGTCACTTATGGTGGTAAAAGGTGTATGAGCTTTAAGGTGCAGATAATGTGAACTGTAAATCAGAGTATAACCTGCAATACCTGTTTTTGCCTGGTATGCTTTACAGAAGCCTCCGTCAATAACAAGAAGTTTCCCTCCTGCTCTCACCGGAGTTTCTCCATCTTTTGCCATAATAGGAGTATGACCGTTGATTATATGACCATTATCAGGATCTAAAGAGAATTCTCTTAAAATCTGATTGCAGGTTTTCTCTTCATAATAATAGGTGTAATATGGATTCCTTGGCTCGTCCCAGGTTGACTTATCTGCAACAAACAGCCTTTCAAAAAGTTTCATTTTTCGACCTGAAAGAGGAGAGAGCGGCCCTGTCCACATATACCACAAGAAGTCTAGATGGTCCTGATCACGTATGGTATAGGCCTCACGAATTTTCTTCTGGCAAAAATCAAGATAATCCCTACCAGAAAGTTCGAGATCTTTGCATTTGATTTTCCTAAAAGAACCGTCATCATCTAAGGGAATACAGCCATGATAGAGCAGATTTCCGTTATATCGCTGATACATGGTACCTTTTGAATACAGGAATTTGACATGATTATTGAGTCTTACAGAGCCAGTAAAAGATGCTACAAGATCATCGACAACTTCCTGTTCCTCACAAGTTAAGGCATATGGATCCATTTTATTCACAGTTGGAAGATCAGTAGTTATCAACCTGTAACTCTTTCCGTCTGTTAAAGTCACTGTCCCCTCTGCAAGATCAAGTCCATCAAGTACCAGCCTGTCATTGAGCTCATATTCAGGATGCCTTTTTACAAGCTGACCTATGAGCTTTACAGCAAGTACAGAAACGGCCTTATGAGAAGCGGGGAAATCTTTTTCATCCTTATAGGTTGAATTTGCAAACATGGCCAGTTTTCTTAGAGAAATACCATAACCATTTTCAAGCATTCTGAAATTCTTGTAGCGTATGTTATTGCACAGAACATTCACGGCACACAGTGCAGAACCACAGCAGGCACCAATCCATAAAACATCGTGATTTCCCCATTGCAGATCAAGATCATGATATTTCATTAACAGATCCATGCATTTGTCTGGATGAGGACCTCTGTCAAAGATATCGCCAAGAACGTGAAGTTTATCAACAGCTAGTCTCTTGACGAGTTTGCACAGTTCTAAAATAAAATATTTTGCCGAACCGGTTTTGACTATAGCATCAAGTATTGACCGGTGATAAGCCGCTCTTGAATTCTGATCATCAGATTTTGCATGCATCAGCTCATCAATGATATAGGAAAAATCTCCATCAATCGCTTTTCTTACCTTTGAACGGGAATATTTTGATGACAGGTAGTTTGCTAGCCTTATTAAATCAATTATGGTCCTAGTATAAAAAGAATTTATATCAGAACTTCCGTCATTTTCCCTGTTTGCAAGACACTCGTTTGGATAATAAATGAGAGTGCACAGATCATCAGTCTGCTGTTTTGTATATTCAGTAAAGACTAGCCTTACCTTTTCCTTAATGACTCCAGAAGCATTATTTAAAATATGTTTAAAAGCTTCATACTCACCATGAATATCAGAAATAAAATGCTCTGTTCCTTTTGGCATAGATAAAACGGCTTTCAGATTTATTAATTTTGTGTAAACCGCATAGCGGTTGTCATACTCCCTTGAAAGAAGCTCAAGATATCTCTGTCTCTGTAACATTTTATTTTCCCTAGATTTATCTGCAGTCTAAAAAAGTTCATCTCATGAAATTATCACAACAGGACTTTTTCACAAAATAAGCCTCATTTAATTTCAAAAAGCACAAAATTGAATATGAAGCACTGCGATTTCAGTCTATTTTATTCTTTACAGTCAGCTGCAATTGTATATATTTTTTCGCAGTCGCTCTTATATAAAACCACGAATTTTCCTTCACTTCTGTTTTGTTCATCCACACCGAGCATACTCAACAGCAGAGGAATATCTTCTTTTTTTGCGCCTATATCTTTAAAAGACAGTGGCATTCCAATTGATTTTAGAAAATATCTCAGAGCATTTATGCCTTCTCTTGCAGTTACAGACGGATCATCAAAGTCGAAAGGTACATTAAAAACCTCTGAAGCAAATCTTGCAAATCTCATTACATCATGTTTAAAGACATACTCCATCCAGGCAGGAAACATCACAGCAAGACCTGCTCCATGTGCGACATCATATAATGCTGACAGCTGATGTTCCAGATGATGTGTTGCCCAGTCCTGTTCTCTGTCCACGCCACAGATATTGTTATGTGCCAGTGAACCTGCCCACATCAGGTTTGCTCTTGCATTGTAGTTGTGGGGATCTTCCATAACAGTCAATGCATTCTTAATGATTGCTCTTAACAGCCCTTCACAGATGTTATCGGTAACGTCAACACCATCAGAATTAGTAAAATATCTTTCCATGATGTGAGCCATCATGTCGGTAACACCACAGGCTGTCTGATATCTGCTGACAGTAAAAGTCAGTTCAGGATCCAGTATGGCAAATAAAGGTCGGTTCAGCTCACTTGAGCAACCGCATTTGATAACCTGCCCTCCTATTGTTTTTTCTATAACTGTAGAGGTTGAGCTTTCAGAACCAGCTGCAGGAATTGTAAGCACCACACCTACTTTCAGTGCTGCAGTAGGCTTTCTCTTTCTTAGGTAGAAATCAAAGAAATCTCCCCCTTCACTGTCTGCAGCTCCTAAAGAAATCGCCTTAGCTGTATCTATTACAGAACCGCCTCCCACAGGAAGAATGAAATCAACTTTTTCCTTCATGGCTATTTGAATGCCCTCATACACAAGATCAGCTCTTGGGTTGGGTTTTACTCCTCCAAGTAAGGTGTAGCCAATTGAATATGAAGCAAGCTGCTCTTTAATTGAGGATAAAAGCCCTGAACGCACAGCAGAACCTCCACCATACACAATTAAAACTTTTTTAAATCCAAGCTCATAGACAGTCTGTCCCACTTTAGAACTTACTCCCTGACCAAAGATATATTTTGTAGAAACACAGAACTGAAAATTTTCCATATAAATACTTACCTGTTGTTTTAGAACGAATTAACAATAGACAACACAGTGACAAACAAAGGAAATTATACAGAATATAACGAGTTGAGATTTGACTGAGTTATAAGATTTATATGAAAACTGTGCAAGTGCTGAAAAAAACAAACAAACGTACAACGAAATGACAGTGCAACAGCAAAACAGTACTTAATCTCTATTTATTTGTGAAATTTAAAGAAAATTAGAATCATATATGGAAGGGAATTATTACAGGAAAGAAGATTGTATTGTGAAAAAAAGGCTGCATTGCACAGCCGTAAAAGGCGCCTCTGAATATCCTCGAAAAGGATGGAGGCAATCATGAAGATCTAGAGCCTGAATCTCAGATTTTGATAAGCAAAAAAACTGTTTAATATTTTGTATGGTAGTGACTGTTAAGCGTAAACAATACCTTCGACACTGACTTTATATGCAAGGAGATTCTCAATCTCAACACGTGCAGCATCTAAAACAGATACATCCAGCTTTTCTACTATAATTACAGCATCACTGTCGGTAATTTCCTTAAGCTTGCAATCTTTAACAAAATCGTAGGCAACACCTGATTTGGACAGGGCAGAGCTGATAATTTCTGTTGCATTGCTGATGTCCTTACCCTCAAGAGTTGAAACTAGAACAACTTTCTTTTTACCTGCAGACAGGATTTCTACAGCATTTTCAAGTCTTACTTTTTCGTCAGGTATTTCTTTTGAAAATGAGCTTTCATGCAATACAGCGATGTTCTTCAAGCCGTACAGATTCTTAAGATATTCACTTGAGGTTATCTTACCGGAGAACAGATACTTCATACCAAAATATGCTGCACCAAGGAAGATACCTCCAAATAAACCTGCGATTGTAAAAATCAAGAGTTTCATGGTTTTATAGCCTTCAAGAGTCTTCATCTTTGCGCTAATATCTTCAGGAGGCAGAGGCTGAACCTGATTTAAAATCTGATTTTTCTTGTTTTCAATTTCATTATTGATTTTTACCACTGCATTGTCTGTATCGAGCTTTAATTTAATTAAACCTGCGTTGTAAATTCTCTCACAAGAAATTGGAACAATTTTTATGATGTAATCCTGACCGTAAAAATCTGTAAATTCCTTATCAAACTCTTTTTTTACTCTTTCAAGTTTTGAAAGAGTTTCTTTAGAATCACCTTTAAGGCTTATGACAAAAGAATAACTGTCAATTGCAGAAAAGCCGAAAAGTTCACTTACAGGCTTCTGTGTAAGATTCATGCTAATTCCGAGGCTTTTTGCAAAGGCCTGAATATACTTTTGTGTATGCAACAGTCTGTTAGCAAAGCGCACAACTGTTGACTCATTTTCAAAAGTCTCTTCCTCACCTTCTTCTTTTGACTTTAATGCCTTCTTTACAGATGCAACGTTTGGCATTGCAGTCTTGGCATTTTTTTCACGGACAGTATAGTAGAACTCACTTTCCCAGTAACTTTCAGGGGAAAGATTGTAGAGTTTTGAATTTCTGATGTACTCTTGAGTGGTGACAAGTTTTCTGTTGAATTCTTCAAAATCCTGTTCTAAAAACTTTTTCTTAAGTACAACATTTCTTTTTTTACTTTCGTACTCAGAGTAACGAGCCTCATAGTCTTCCTTATAAAGGTTATATGAAACTTTCTCTTTTTTCTTTACAACTTTACCATCAGGTTCTTTTTCAATCTTTTCGATTGTGAAAAGATTATTTACTTCGGCAAGAGGAGTTGAAGAAAACTCAAAACGACAGTATTTATATGAAAATCCCAGAACCGCAAAAATAATTCCAAAGATTAAAAGTGTTTTGGATTTTGACAATATGAAACGAAACAATCTTAAAAGATCTATTTCAATTTCTTCATTCTGTTCGTTCATTGCTTATCCCTGTATCAAATAATGAATATTTATGTTTGGACTCAAAATCCAGTATTTTTCTGTAAACAAATGTCAGATATGGGTAATGGTCCGTTTATCAGCCATGTTCCGGAGATAAAATTACAAATATATTTTTTATTCACTTTATCATAAGCTAACAAAAAAAAAAGACTCTTTATTATTTTTCAAAAAATTTAAATTTTCTGAATATTGTTAAAACATCTGTAAGCAAATCCCAAAACAGGTAAATATATGTCGTATAAATTTGACACCTGGAGATTGGCATGATTTACTAAAGATGGACCGATTAATTCGGCTTTTAAACATATTTTGAGGTTAAATGATAATGAAGCTAATGTCTTTGTGCCTTTTAAGTACCATCTGTCTGGGTACCGTGAATAGCGCGATGGCTGAAAACAGCGATAAAGTAAATATCTGGAACTGGAGCTACAATATTGGAGAACACACTGTAGCCGACTTTGAAAAAGATACCGGTCTTAAGACCAGCTATGTGGAATACGACTCAAATGAACTGCAGGAAGCAAGGCTGCTTGCCGGTAATACCGGTTTTGATGCAGCTGTAGTCGTAAGCTACTATGTACCAAGAATGGCAAAATCTGGAGCCTTACAGAAAATTGACCATTCAAAAATTCCCAACTGGGTAAAGTTAAATCATTCTAGAATGGCTAAAATGGCCACTTTAGACCCAAACAATGACTATGCCTATCCTTATATTGAGATCTCTATCGGTATAGGCTACAACAAACAGAAGATTGAAGAAATTTTTGGCAAAGACTACAAAATTGATTCATGGGATTTTCTGTTCAAAAAAGAGAATTCCGATAAGTTAAAAAAATGTGGCATTGCTATCATTGATTCCCCTATTGAGGTGATCTCTGCAGTTCAGCATTATCTTGGAAAAGATCCTGTATCCGAGAAAGCTGCAGATTATGAGGAGGCAAAAAAGCTCCTGACCTACCTGGCCTCCAACACCGCATATTTCCAGTCAAACCGTTATGTAACAGATCTTGCTTCAGGAGAAATCTGTGCAGCAATAGGTTATTCTGGTGACATCATTCAGGGTAAACATCTTGCAGCTCACGGAAAACATAAATACGACATTGAATACGTAATTCCAAAGGAAGGCTCAATTTACTGGTACGACAGTTGGACAGTACCTCGTGGAGCAAAAAACTACGACAACGCAATGAAATGGTTTGACTGGCTTTTGACTCCGGAAAACGCAAGAAAACTTTCAGATGAGCTAGGTTACGTGCTGCCTGTTGACGAAGCAATGAAGAATCTGTCTGAAGAGCTAAAAGCAAATGACAGCATTATGCTCTCTGAAGAAAAGCTTAAAACGATGTATTTTATGCAGCCAACACCTGCCAAAACTACAAAAATCACCAACAGAGTCTGGAATGCCATGAAGACCGATTCTGCCAGAATAAAGTCCTCTGACAGCTCAGAGGACAGCGAAAACGGCTGGGACTAACTTCCGCGGTTGTGATTTTTTCTTAACATTTCTATCCTGACAGATTTTGGCAGAGGGAATCGTGAGGAGCTGACCTTATAGGCCAGCTTCTTTTTTATCATCTCATGTTTGTACAGAAGATCGTCATCCATCAGATCGGATGCGTTCCTGCCCTGAATTCTGTTTGTAACATCAAATCTTTGTGCAAGCCTGTCTCTTTCGTGTATAACCAGAAGTTCCTTTACCATTCTGTCATCACTTTGAGACAGTAAAGCTCTCTTTACTGCTTTTACTAGGGTTTCTTCACGTTGCATACAGGCTGTCCGTAATTTTGAAAAATAATTAAATCAGAATGTTTTGCAGTTTTTTTGAAATCGCAGGTTCTGACAATTGAGTTTACATGATAAAAACGACTTAAAATCTCATTGGCAAAGAAGGTTGGTTTTGTTCTCACATCGGCTACAAAGATATAGCGTGAGGTTTCAACTGTTAACGGATTTACCACAAGATCCTTTACACCGGCATTTAACTGCTGCTGTATTTCCTGATCACGCAGAACCATATCCTGTTTTACCTTCAAAAGACCGCCTAAAGCATTCTCTCCTGTCACAAGAATATAAACAAAGCATAAAGTGTATAAGGATACGGTTAATGTTCTTGGCAGTATTCTTATCCCTTCTTTTTTTAGAATAAAGTAAACACCCAATACACTGGCAATCATTGAACATGTAAATGGTGTCGCTGTTCTTGCAGGGAAATTAGGTGAAAAGATCATAACTGCCAAAGATGAGAAACCTAAAATAAACAAGTAAAGCACACCTGCAAAATCATTTTTATATTTTGCAAACCTATCCTTTGAAAACAGCTTCTTTTTATAGGAGATAAACAAAAGATAGGCTAGTGACAGAATAAGAGGTAATTCTTCTAACAGTGTCAGGAAAAAGATATCAAGTGATACCAAAAGATGAGAGAAGTAATCAAAGCTTCCTGTATTCTCCATCATCTCAAGACGGGCATTGTTGCCAGGAGACAGCACCAGAATCAGAAAGCCGATACAGGTACCAGCAAAGCCGGCCATATGCCAGAATGACAGTTTTCCTACTCTGTAAAAATACAGGCACAGTAGCAAATTAGATGCACAGATTGCAAACCCGGTATTCTCATTGCACCAGCCTGCAATGATACCCAGTAAGAACATCATTATGGCAAACGGTAAAGATTTTTTGCAGTTGTCAGAGCCTATCGAAAATCTGAATGGCAGCAGGTACAACAGGATAAAGGTGGTTGTATACAGATAGTTACAGGAGGTAACCAACATAAATATAACCTCACCGTAAGCTCTTAAACACAGCCATAATCCCACTGTTATATAAAGTACTGGAATAAATGAAAGTTTAAAAGGATTTTCTCTTCTGCCAAGGCCATGAATATAAATAAGATATATCAGTAAAAGATAGCATATGCCTGCACAAACAGCAGATACAGCCTTGCCACCCCATAATAAAAGCTGTGCCAGCACATGAGGGGGAGTTCTTCCCCCCCAGGTAAAGTAATGCCTGTACTGGGAGATAACAATATCACTAAATGATGACACAATGTCCTGAGTTCCTTCGATCATCATGTAGCGGTAATCATTTGAAAAATAAGGAATTATGTAAGCGCAAGCTGAAATAAAAACAAACCACGCCAATAGATAAATAGGATTCTGTATGTATTTCATTTTCAGTTCTGAATCTCAGATTTTAGTAAACAGTGATGTTTTTGCCATGACAGATTTAAGCTGACACACAAATGATGTAAAATTGCCCGTAGTATAACGCAACTTATTATCGCCTTGTATTATTTATCACCTTGTATTATCAAAATGAATTATCTTGATGAAATATCTTGAGATGTTCTGTAGGATACTGCACTGTGTGAATTTTACAGATAAAGTAATTCGATTTAAAGACTGTTAATACGGCCTGATTCTGATATCTACAATATTACAAACGTAAAAGACAAAACAATGCAGTTAAAAGATCTTATAAAAGGCAATATCAACGCAACCTTTTCAAATACAGTAAAATCAATAGGCAATTTTAATTCAACATCCTTAGCAGGATCGATTGCCGCCATTTATGAACAGGCTACACATGACGGAGGATCCTACCCTGTTTTAGTTATCTGCGCTGACAGTTTTGATGCCCAGTCACTAAGATCTGGTCTAAAAGCATTACTTCCCAAAACTGATATTGAATATTTCTCAGATTGGGAGACCCTGCCATATGACACTCTGTCACCTCATCAGGATATTGTATCCTCACGCATAAAAATTCTGGCAACAATGCCTGACATGACTGATGGCATTGTTCTGACAACTGTACAGGCTCTTATGCCCCGCATTGCTCCTGTTTCTTTTATCAAAAAACAGAGTTTTTCAATTAAGGTTGGCGATAAACGTGATATCACCATGATGAAAAAAGAGCTTGTCAGCCACGGGTATCTTTTGGTTGAACAGGTTCTGTCACCAGGAGAGTTTGCTGTAAGAGGTTCTATTGTTGATATTTATCCGATGGGATCGAAAACTCCGTACAGAATCGATTTCTTCGATGATGAAGTAGATACTCTGAGGATCTTTGATGTCGATTCACAGCGCTCTCTGGATAAAATTGATTCTGTTTCCATGCTGCCGGCTCACGAATTTCCACTCGATGAGACAGGTATCAGTCTTTTCAGAAGCAATTACAGAGACTCTTTTGTAGGAGCCAATCTTACAAATCACCCAATATATCAGGCTGTTTCAAAAGGTGCAATTCCTGCCGGCATTGAATACTATCTGCCTTTGTTCTTCACTGAAGTTGAACCTGTATTTAACTATCTGAATAACAGATTCAAAATCATAACTGTGGATGATGTTGCAAAATCCTGTGATGACTTTGATGTAGACGTACACAAAAGAGCCTTAGAATATGCAGGCAATTCAGATCACCCTACCCTGCCTGCTCAAAGAGTATTTTTAACTCCAAAGGAATTTTCTGACTGCTTAAAGCGGTTTGAGAGAATTTCTCTTTATAAAATTCCTTTTGACGAGAACACTGTTTCAAAACGTGGCTTCTATAACACTGACTTTGAAAAGATACCAGACATTGCCTTCAACCATCAGGAAAAAGAATCATCAAGAGCTTTTGTTGCTTTTACAGATGACAGAATCAGTCACGGCTACAGAATATTGATCTGTGCTCTCTCTGAAGGAAGACGTCAGTCATTACGTGAGCTCCTGCCTCAGGTTCTTATCGATAAATTCGGTCTGAAACCTGCGTCTTCATTTGACGAATTTCTGAATGCTAAAGACTGTCTGATGATGACGATAGCTCCTTTTGATGAAGGCATTATTCTCCCTTCATCAAAAATCTGTGTTCTGACAGAAAGTGAGCTATTAGGATTTAAAGTTGTAAAACAGAGAAAAGCATCATATAAATCAAAACTCTCTCAGGATACCATCATCCGAAATCTTTCTTCACTAAAAGAAGGTCAGGTTGTTGTACACATCGATCACGGTATCGGTCGTTACAGAGGTCTTAAAATTCTCGATATCGGGGGCATAAAGGGAGAGTTTCTGACTATTGAATACCAAAACGGGGATATGCTGAATATTCCCATCACCTCATTATCAAAGGTAGCAAGATATTCAGGTTCAGAAAATCCTCAACTTTCACGTTTAGGTAATGATACCTGGTCTAAAAAGAAAGCCAAGGCAGTACAAAAAGTTACTGATGTAGCTGCACAGCTTTTAGATCTTTATGCAAGACGTGAAGCTGTTGCAGGAACTTCTTTTAAGGTCGATGAAAAAGCTTTAGATGAATTTGCATCAGGATTCGGTTATCAGGAAACTCCTGATCAGATGGCGGCTATCAGCAACACAATAAAAGATCTGGCCAAAGAACAACCTATGGACAGATTAGTCTGCGGGGATGTAGGTTTTGGAAAGACTGAAGTTGCGCTTCGAGCAGCTTTTGTTGTTGCATCAGCAGGCTCTCAGGTGGCTGTTCTCGTTCCTACAACTATTCTTGCAGAACAGCATTACCAGAATTTTAAAGACAGATTTGCAGGAACTGCAATCAACGTTGAACTGCTGTCACGATTTAAAACAGTAAAACAGCAGAATGAAGTAATTAAAGAGATCGAAAAAGGTACAGTTGATATTATCATCGGTACCCATAAGCTCTTATCAAAAGACATAAAATTTAAAAAACTCGGACTTATCATTGTCGATGAAGAACACCGCTTTGGTGTAAAACAGAAGGAAAGACTTAAGGAAATCAGAGCCCAGGTTGACCTGCTTACTCTTACAGCCACACCTATTCCTCGAACATTGAACATGGCAATGGAAGGAATGAGAGAGCTGTCAATCATTGCAACTCCTCCTGAGCACAGACTCGCTGTAAAAACCTTTGTAACAGAAAAATCAGATGCTCTTACCCGAGAGGCCATCATGCGTGAATTGCGACGTGGTGGTCAGGTATATTATCTGCATAACGATGTTGCCACAATCAATCAGAGAGCTGAACAGCTTACAAAACTTGTGCCAGAGGCCAAAATCGGAATTGGTCACGGACAGCTCAATGAGCGTGATCTTCAGAAAGTGATGAGGGATTTCTATCATCAGAGATTTAACCTTTTAGTCTGCTCCACTATTGTTGAAAATGGTCTTGATGTACCTACTGCAAACACTATTATCATTGATAGAGCTGATTTACTGGGGTTAGCTCAGTTACACCAAATCAGAGGTCGTGTAGGTCGTTCTCATCATCAGGCCTACGCATATCTCTTTACACCTCCAAAACAGCTTCTGTCCAAAGATGCAAAACTCCGTCTTGATGCCATATCCTCTTTAGAGGAATTAGGAGCCGGATTTGTGCTTGCAACTCATGATATGGAAATCAGAGGTGCAGGAGAACTGTTAGGAGAGGAACAGTCCGGCCAGATTGAATCTGTAGGTTTTTCTCTTTATTCAGAAATGCTTGAAGCTGCAGTAAAAGCACTAAAGGAAGGTCATGAACCTTCACTTGCAGAGATCACCTTAAATGAGTGCGAAATTGACCTGCACCTGCCTTGCCTGCTGCCATCAGACTATATTGCAGACGTTAATACAAGACTGTCACTCTACAAAAGACTATCTTCATGCAAAACTCATGAAGAGTTTGAAGATCTTAAAGTGGAACTTATCGACAGATTCGGTTTTCTTCCAGATGCAGCACAAAACCTCTTTGAGATCTCTGCATTAAAAGTCCTGGCAACAGAGCTTGGAATAAAGAGGATAAATGGGGATGCTAAAGGCGGTATCATCGAACTAAATCAGAATCACAGGATCTCCAATGATTATCTCATTAGACTTATGACTACCTGTAAACACAATGAATACAGAATTACGGGTCCTAGTTCATTGCGTTATAACGTTCCTGAAAGTGAATCAAGGACAAGACTTGAGATCTTAAGACAATTGCTTCAGGCATTCGCTGCAAACAGTACTCTCGCAAAACAGGTTTGCTCATAATATCAAGCAAAGTTCCTGCAAACTGCATGTCAGGCTCTGAATCTGAGTGGCTTGAATATATATTAAGAATATGACAAAAAAACGCTTTCCCTATTTTAAGAAAGCGTTATCTTTTATGAATTCCCTCTTTACAGAGGGGATTCTCTATTTTATCTGAACATTATTAGATATACTTAAACTTGATCTCAGCAATCTTCTTTGACCACTGCTCAGGACCAATCTTATGAATTGAGTTACCCTCACTGTCAACAGCAACTGTTACAGGCATATCTACAACCTTGTACTCACGGATAGCTTCCATGCCAAGATCTTCAAATGCCAGAACCTTAGCTGACTTAATTGCTTTGGATACCAGATAAGCTGCACCACCGGTTGCCATTAAGTAAGCTGCCTTATGCTTCTTAATTGAAGCAATTGCCTCAGGACCACGCTCAGACTTGCCAATCATACCGTACAGACCTGTCTGTGAAAGCATTGTTTCGACAAACTTATCCATACGTGTTGATGTGGTTGGACCTGCTGGGCCTACAACCTCATTACCTACTGCAGGAACAGGTCCTACGTAGTAGATGAACTTCTTATGGAAATCTACACCTTCAGGTAATGGCTTGCCCTGAGCGATTAAATCGCAGACTCTCTTATGTGCTGCATCACGACCGGTTAGGATAGTGCCTGATAACAACAGAGTCTCACCCATCTTCCAAGAAGCGATTTCTTCTTTTGTTACAGTATCAAGATTTACTCTCTTAACATTAGCACTTGCACCGCCGATTTCAATATCAGGGTAATCATCTAATGATGGAGGTGTGAAGGTGGCAGGACCTGAACCATCTAACTCAAAGTCAATATGGCGAGTTGCTGCACAGTTAGGGATAATAGTGGTTGCCTTTGATACTGCGTGACATGGGTAAGTCTTTACTTTTACATCCAGTACGGTTGTAATACCACCAAGTCCCTGAGCACCGATACCTAACTTGTTGATCTTATCATAAAGCTCAAGTCTTAACTCTTCCTCTGCATTCTTAGGACCACGGGCAATCAACTCCTGGATATCAATAGGATCATTTAAAGCCTCTTTAGCCAGAATTGCAGACTTTTCTGGGGTACCACCAACGCCGATACCAATAATTCCTGGAGGACACCAGCCAGCCCCCATTAGAGGGATCTGACTTAATACGTAATCTACAACACTGTCAGATGGATTTAACATTTTCATGTGGGTCTTGTTTTCAGAACCGCCACCCTTTGAAGCAATTGCAACTTCTACCTTGTTGCCGTGAACCATTTCAATGTGAACAACAGTAGGAGTGTTATCTTTTGTATTGATTCTCTTTCCTAAAGGATCCATCAGAATAGACTTACGCAGTGGATTGGTAGGAAAAGCATATGCCCTCCTTGTACCCTCATCCACCATTTCCTGGATGGTCATGTCACCTTCAAAGCGAACATCCATACCGATCTTTACGAAACAGGTAACTGCTCCTGTATCCTGGCACAATGGGCGATGTCCGATTGCACACATTTTTGAATTTACTAAGATCTGTGCGATTGCATTCTTTGCTGATGGATTCTGCTCAATTTCATAGGCATGTTTCATAGCCTTTAAAAAATCTTTTGGATGATAATAAGAAATGAACTGAATCGCATCACAGACAGACTCAATAAAGTCAGCTGTCTTAATCAATGTTGTCATAGATGGTACTTTCCTTGTTCAGTGAACCGTTGTAGTCATAGTTTTGTCTGGCTACGTCAGTCTACAACTGCCGATTATAATTTTTGCCTGTTTTAGGCAAAGACGGCTCATTACCGTTAAATTAAGTTGCAATAAGCATACAACTCCGAGGATTATAGCATATCTGACATATATAAAAGTGACAGCCAAGACGAATTAACTAGGTTCATCCAATAATGTCAATTTAAAATTAGATATCGTACAGTCTGGTAACACAATGAATAGGTTCAGCAATTATGCTACTGAACATTACAGCTTATAACATGACAACAATATAAATAAATGAAGCATTCTGTTACACTGTTACAAAGAAAAGGCTGAGCAAAATGATTATCTTGAATTCTAAGAATTGAAAGTTTCGTAGATCTAGAAAAAATATATGTTTCAAATAGCTCCAACACTGAATTAACCATATCTCAATTAAAAGAAAGATAAGAGCATCGTATCATATGAATAAAAATTGCCTTTACAAAGAGTAAAACAAAATATAGAAATTTACTAACAATAAAATAAATTCAAAACTTAGTAGTAAGATTTTATTTAAATAGCTTTACTGCAACAGCACAGTTCTTTCCAGAAAAAGCTATTCCATAGGCATAGCTGCTCTGAACCATAGGGTTATCCATAAAAGGTTCTGCGTAATTTCTGTCTGAAATTTGAGTAACAGCCTCATCACAGAGTTCAGGCAGTTTTGAGACAGTGGCAGTTGTTTTTATTTCAATGATTACCGCTTTTTCTGAATAGGCATCTGTAAAGCTGATGTCTGCATACCCGTCTCCTGCTTCACAATTGGAGTGGTATTCAGAAAAGAATCCCTTAGAGCAGTTAGAAAAGAGTCCGTTTAGAAAACCGTGGTAGTAGTTTTCATGAGGAGCTTTTGTGGCACAGTCTCTTATGGAGATGAATCTCTTTAAAATCTCTCGCAACTTTGTTTTTACAAAACTGCTGTTACCGTCTAAAAGAGCACTGGCTATTTCATCAGAAACACTGTTAGGAGCTATCTCTGTATTAAATCTGTTCTGAATATTGCTTATAAAACATTCTCTGATTTCCAAATTTGGTATTCTTGCAAAAATGTTTTTGCTTGAAGAGTTAGCTTTTGAAAGTTCTTCTGTTGTCTTATCCCAGTCTAAGGTTAAATACCCTGTATGCAGAAGAAGTGACCAGAAGTCATCAGGATTGTGTTCTGACAGACTGTCATAGTTCATGGAATCATTGAGACTGAAACTTATTGACTTACCATCTATGAGGTCCTGCATCTTCTGAGTGTCTTTATCTGTAAGATATCCTAAATATTCATAGATAGAAGAGCTTGAGGTGGTTCCTGTCCAGTAGTTGTCAGCATGTATCTGCTGTAATTCACCATCTATTTTCAGTTTGTAATTGTTACGAATGAAATTTACCACATCCCATGGACAGAACATTTCCTTGTCATAGAATCTGTATCCGTCATAGTTGTCTTTTACAAGGGCAGAGTATTCTGACAGGTCATAGTCATCAAGAAACCTGTTTGTTTCATCCTTGGTAAAACCAAACAGTCCTGTATAGTACGTGTCTGTAGCTGTTACAGAGTTAACATGAATATTGTTTACACCTGTAGTGATACTGTTTTTGATGACTCTTAAATCGCCAGTCATAACTGTCTTGGTAAGAGTATTCTCATCTTTTAGAATACCTAAGAAGCCTGACATTAGAGTTACCATTCTTGCATGGTAGGTATTGTTAGCATCAATTTTTCCGTCAAATGTCTTATATTTGAGTAAATCGTGATATGAGGCTTTGGCTAGTGGAACATCATATTCATCTATGAGCAGAACTGGGAGTTTACCGTATTCCTTATATAAAAGTGCTGACAGGGTATTTAATGCATTTGTCAGATAGTCTGAATTCTCAAGCAGTCTTAAAAAGCTTATATCTGAGAGTTTTTTTAATTTATCCTTATCTGAATCATTTAACCTAGGACTTTCTAAAAGATATTCATATTCAGAAGCAACTTTTGATACGACAATGGCAAACATCTTATAGGCGTCTTCAAAGTTATCTCCATCCACACTCTTTAAAGTGATAAAGATAACAGGATATTTACCCATGTACTTTTCACAGAACTCTGTGTCTTTTAATATTTGTGTTCCTTCAAAAAGTCTTAGCTGTTCTGAGGTGTCAGTTGGATTTTCTTTGTTTATCTTTAAAAATGAGTTGAGCGTACTCATAAAGACTGTTTTACCAAAGCGTCTTGGTCTTGTAAACAGAAGTACCTTGCCACTGCCTTCAAGAACATTTTTCAGGTATGAGGTCTTATCCACAAAGTAACAGTTATCATTCCTTATTTCCTCATAACTGTTATACCCATATGGTAATGGCAGAAACATCTTATCGCTCATTTGTTCTATCCTGTTTACAACTTTTATCTGTGCTGATTTAATGGTGTGGTTCCACTGTGCTTAAAATGCTAAAACGGAATAACTGTGTATAGTTTCAAGAGAATGTAAAAACAACCAGGATCACCACAAGATGATTGTAAATTTAATTGCAAAGAAAGTTGAAAAAAATATTTTCATTGATACAGTAAAAAATTCATTTCATTCCTATTCCTACCATTCATTCAATTCAAGTTGTGAAAGAACTTCTAGATTACCTTGTGATGCTCTGCAAAAGGACAAAAACAACCGATCGAGACCGACTATTAATGAATGATCTTTCAACCTTGTCTTGCATATCATTAATCAACCTAATCCTTAAGCTGTAATTGCTTTAAGTCAGGACTCTAAAATAAAGTAAAATCTCAAGATAAGGTTCACTTTATTGACAATATCAAAGTCAAATTTGAGGAACTTTACGATTTTGCTCAAAAAAAATGCTTTTAAATTTATATAAACCTCATGTATACCGTTATAATGAACAGAATATTTCGGTTTTGAGAAGCGATTATGTTTATTACAATAGCAGTTATTTTTGTTCTTCTGGCAAGTTTTCTCTTGATCATTGTAAATATGTACAGTGATTATGTTGCCCGTCGTGAGCAAGATGCCAGACTTATCTCCACAAGAGCAAGAAATATCATTACAGAATGTGAAGAACTGCTGTTAAATCAGGCTCAGGTAGCTTTCTCTAAGACGCTTGTACTTGTACTACACTACAGAATCATACGTGCACTGAGGAAAAGAGCTGTTGATCCTAAAGCCCGAGAAGAAGTAAAAGAAAGAATTACTAACGAAGAGAAAATCATTGCAGAGCTGAAAACCAATTATAAGGAAATGAGCACTTTTAAAGCTCCAGAAAATGATGCTATGGCTATTTCTCAACTTCGCGTGATCAGAAGGTTGCGTGGTATATTAAAATCTGAAATGACCTCAGGAATTCCTTTGAACCCTTCACTGATAAACAAAGAAGATCGCAGACTGTATATTCTTGTACTTAAAGTTAATATTTCAAACTTGATTCAAAAAGTTTTTGAAATGAAAAGACTTCGTCAGATAGGCTCCTGCCGCCAGCTCATTGACAAAGGACTGAACGTTATTAAAGCATCAGGTGTAAAAGATGGCTGGTTGACTGAAAAAGAAGATCTTTTAACAAACCTTTTAAACGGCATCAATGCGGAAACAAAGATGAAAGATCCTGTTAAGAAAGAAAAAGATGATGCAGATGGTCAGAGCCTTGCAGACAAGAGCGATCTTGATGAAATCTTTGGTGATAAGAAGAAGTGGTAATAAATATTCTTATTTCTTTATGACTGAAGAGCCTTCTCTTTGTAAAGGAGATGGTCTGTCCTTTTACCATTTATTATCGTTGAGTGTTCCTAATCGTTTAGACGTTAGTTTAACCATTTAACAGAAATAAGGAACACCGTTTTAAAACCTCTGATGAAACCATTCTTTACTTATCTCTCTGAGCTGTTCCAATTCAGGATTTCTGTCTAAATTCTCTTTCAGGTAAAGCCATACTCAAATAAAATCAAAAAAGATATTTTATCTTTTTAATTTTGAAGACCTGTGCATTTCAATTCAGCCTTATTTTAATAAAGATTAGATTTGACAGATACGGTAAAGTAATAGTGTTTGCAAAAGAAAGAAAAGATTGATTCTGCAGATACTGCCGTTCAGTAAATCATTGCTCCAGATAATAACATTGACTATTACTGCATTCAAAAAAACTGACTGCTGAAAGTTTTTTGTTTTCGTTTACAAAATTCTTACCTTTTACGTCAGGCAGTCAGTTTTTTTATGCTATGCTCTTTTTACATCATGCGTTCGCTGTTAACGTATACTTCTGAATCGACTATCTTAATATCAGAAATGTAGTTTTTACCCTGTTTTACAAAAAACATAGTCTGTCCTGGATCTTCATCTGTCGTAACTTTAATGTTTCCGTTTACAACAGGTACAGCCTCATCATCTGATGTTTTGAATTCAAGTTTTCCGCCAGCTTTAACAGGAAGCTTCTTTTTATCATATAGACCAATTAAAGAACCTATCTTGTCATCAATAACACCTTCAAATTTATCGATATCTATTCCTTTTAAATTAGGAATTGAATTTGGAAGACCGGTAACGGCACCTGTATACAGACTGCTTAGAGCATCTGCAGTAAGTCCTCTGAAGGTAATATCCGCTGCATAATCCTTTATATAATCAAGATTGTCACCTTTTGCTCTGAATTTGAGATCAAAACTTCCGTCTTTTTTCTGATTTTCTGCTTCAAGCGTGGCTTTGAGATTATCCGAAGCAAAGCCAATGGTCCTGACTCCTTTTGTTGACAGTTCCATACTGTCAAATTTCTTTAAGGCGCCAATTCCTGTAAATCTGGTTTTATACTTTAAGGCATCAACCTTTCCGATTAAGATAAAATTGATACTGTTAAATTCAGAAGACAGATCAACATTCTCATCTTTATCGACTTCAATTTTTACATAAGCAGAAATTGGATTTATCGATCTGTCCAGATACCTTCCGTTCAATTTCAGTTTTAAAGTGGCACTCTGACTTAAAGCACTTAATTTTAACTTTGCTGAACTTTTTAATGTATTTATGTCCAATGCTAGAACTTTCTGACGGCCCAGATATTTATTGATGTCTTCAGTATCAAATGAAACTTCCGCATTTAAAAAGCCATGCTCAATTTTTACAGGGATACTGAAATTCAGATAAGGTGGATAAGAAAATGTAAGCATACCTCTCTGAGAAAAAAAGCCTTTTTCATCTACATTAAAATGAGCCACTGCTCCAATCGACTGAGCCCCTTCCTCTCCCTGCGAAGAAATATCATTTATTTTTTCAATCTCACTATCAACTGTCGATTTTGTAATATAAATTCCACCTGCATAAACAACTGCAGTTGCAGCTAAAATACAGAAGCCTACAATGCCAAGCGTTCTCTTTTTCATTATTTTCCCCTCAAAAGTATTTTCGTAAAAATTACCACAAATGAAAAACAAAAAAGTAACGTAAGATCAAAAACTTTAACTAGGATCCAAAAAATGAAAAAATGACCACCTAACGAGGTTCTATCTTAAACAAAAAGGCCAGGAACACGTCCTGGCGCAAGTTCTTCAATCAAATAAGGAAAAAACTTCTTTAGTTTTGACCTTTGATTGCCTTTCTTCCAAGGAATACACAATCATCCCCCAACTCTTCCTCGATTCTGATGAGCTGATTGTATTTGGCAATACGGTCGGAACGACTCATAGAACCTGTCTTGATCTGTCCGCATGAGGTACCAACTGCTAAATCTGCAATGGTTGTATCTTCAGTTTCACCAGATCTGTGTGATACCACTGCAGTGTAACCTGCATCATGAGCCATTCTGATGGCATTCAAAGTTTCTGTTAGAGAACCTATCTGGTTAAATTTGATTAGAATGGAATTTGCAATCCCCTTACTTATACCTTCAGACAGGATCTTGGTGTTGGTTACAAACAGATCATCGCCAACAAGCTGAACATGAGAACCTAACTTTTCTGTCTGGTACTTAAAACCATCCCAGTCAGACTCATTCTGACCATCCTCAATTGATACTATCGGATACTCTTTTACAAGATCTGCAAGATAATCAGTAAACTCATGAGATGTAAATGACTTACCCTCTCCCTTTAACTCATACATTCCGGTTCTACTGTTGTAAAATTCAGATGAGGCACAGTCCATTGCTAATGTTACATCCTTGCCAAACTCATAGCCTGCCTTCTCAACAGCTTCTTTAATGCATGCAAAAGCTTCGGCATTAGATTTCAGATTTGGAGCAAAACCGCCTTCGTCACCTACTCCTGTAGACAAACCTTTCTTCTTTAGAACAGCTGCCAGAGCATGGAATACCTCAGCACCGATACGCAGAGCCTCACGAATATTTCTGCCACCTACAGGCTGAATCATAAACTCCTGAATATCCACGTTGTTATCAGCATGCTTGCCACCGTTTAAAATATTCATCATAGGCAGAGGCATTACATATTTGCCTTTGTGACCGTACAACTGACCAATATATTTATACAGGGGGATCTTACGGGATGCAGCTTCAGCTTTTGCAACCGCCAGAGATACAGCCAGAATTGCATTAGCTCCGAGCTTATCCTTGTTCTCAGTTCCATCAAGCTCTATCATAATTTTATCGATATTAGACTGCTCGCATGAACATTTACCAGCAATAGCAGCTGCAATAGGACCGTTTACATTAGCAACAGCCTTTAATACACCTTTACCACCAAAGCGGGATTTATCACCGTCTCTTAACTCCAAAGCCTCTCTTGAACCTGTTGAAGCTCCAGAAGGTGCTGCTGCACGACCAAAAGAACCATCTTCTAAATAAACTTCAGCTTCAACTGTTGGATTTCCGCGTGAATCAATAATTTCACGCCCTATAACTTTAACTATTTTTGACATGATGTCCTCTTTGCTAAAAATCTTAAAAATGAACACAAAATTATTGTACAGTTATAGTTAGTTATATGCAACTACAATTAGTTTCAACTAATAATTTTTATTAAAATGCCTTTAAGCATTTCTCGATATAGACATATAAATACATTGCAGCAGATATTTTAACCTAACTTAGCAAGAATTCCCCCGCCTCTATAGGCGGCAGGATGAATTGCTATAAAATATTGACTGAAATTTATATAAAATTTTTGCTTGAATATAATCAGTTGATTTGTTGTGCATAGTATATTGTTATATGGAAATTGATAGTAATGCTCATTCATTTTTTTTGCTGAATTATCATCCGATAAGGGCATGTCGCAATGTCTTAATTTTGGAAAATCAGTTCACGATAATGCTTATGGCAGGTTCATAGAACTGCTTTCCTATAAACTGCAAAGACAAGGAAAATATCTTATAAAGGTTGACCGTTTCTATCCAAGCTCTCAGCTGTGTTCAGCCTGTGGTTATCAGAACCTAGAAACCAGAAATCTCTCCTTACGAGAATTAACTTGTCCTCAATGTGGAACCTGACACGATAGAGATATCAATGCGGCTGAAAAACTGAAAAATGAAGGCAGACGACTTTTCCAAACAAGATAAAACAAGAACCTGCGGGCAGCCTAGGATAGCCTGTTGAGAGATCAAAGCTCACTGCTTATTTTGATAGAGATATCGAACGTGAAGCCCCTACTTCTATAAGTAGGGGTGGATATCACGATAATGACATTAACTTAATATTTAAGAATAGAGTGCAGAAGCCTCCTATAAAAAGGAAACATTCTGTTATTATTGATTAAGAGAGATCTAAAGATAAACATAAAGAAGATTTAACCTGTGAGAGTCTGACTTCCTTATGTCATTCATACCGCAGTTAAACAGGGAAATTGTAAGGTTCTGCCTGAGGGGTCTGCCAGACCTTTTTTAAATCATCTGGTATTGAAAGATTTAAGCCTAATTCTCTGTATGGTCCGATATTGTGAAAATCGGATCCTAATGAAGCCAGGAAATCATACTTTTTACACAGTTGACACAGGTAATCACGATCTGAAGGCTTCTGCTGCGAGGAGGCCACTTCAATCCCCATACCTCCGCATTCTTTGAAATATTCCATTAAAGATCTTAACTTGGTATTAGTCAGAGAGTAACGCTTAGGGTGAGCCAGAACAGGAACTCCTCCTGAGTTTAAAATTGCGTCAACAGCAACTGAAATATCGGGCCAGTTTGTCTTTACATAGCAGCATTTACCTTTTTTTAGGTAATATTCAAAAGCATCTTCACAATTTTGAGCCCGCCCCATCTCAACAATATATCTGGCATAGTTACCTCGTGTAATAGATGCCCCTTCACCAGCTCTTTTAACGCATTCATTGTATGAATCGGAAAATCCCAGTTTATCAAGTTTGGCTCCAATCTCCTGAGCTCTCTGAATACGTAAGACTCTTTGACCGTTAAGATAATCCTGCATCGCCTGACAGTCCTTATCTATAAACAGAGCTGCAATATGGATCTGCTCGTTGTTCCAGGTTGCAGATAATTCAGCCCCCGGAATTAAATTAAGTTTTCCTTCAGCCTCTTTTCTGGCTCTGTCTATTCCTAAAACAGTATCATGATCTGTCAGTGCCAGATGGGTAAGTCCGCGAGAAACAGCCCTCTGTACCAGAGCCTCAGGAGTAAAAGCACCATCAGATGAGGTTGAATGTGAATGTAAATCAATTTTTGAAAAAATGGCAGGCATTATATAATCCTATTAATAACCAGTGTCTTTAGCTTATTCTCTGTAAACATCTGTCTGTAGACATCTAAAAGCAAAAACATGTAACCTCATGATTGAAAAAGCTTTCCATATTTTTGGGATCAACCTGAAGTTAAAGAATGTTTCTGCAAAATCAGAATTATATCTTTAGGATACAGTTTTCATAAAGGATATGACTTTACTTTTCATGAACAGCTAAGCAGAAAAATATCCTGCTTTAAGGGATCAAGTTTCACAACTGTCACCTTTGAGCAGTTCTAGTTCTTCCCATCTGGCATAAAGCTTATCCAGCTCTTCCTGAGCTTTTGTTCTTTTTGCGGTCACTTCGATTGATTTTTCAGATCCGTCAGCATACAGAGAGGGATCACTCAACTGTGAATCCAGAGACGCAATTTCTGACTCGAGTTTTTCTAGCTTATCAGGAAGCTCTTTAAGCTCATACTTTTGTGTAAAAGTAAGACCTTTTCTGTTTTTCTTTTTTGAACTCTCAGACTTGTTTTCTAAATCTGATGACTGTCCAGAATTTTTTGTAGTTTTCAGACTTTCTGCTTTTAAAGCATTCTGAGTACTTTCTTTATTTTTAGAAATGCGTTCATAATATGATAGAACATCAGACCAACCGCCAATTACAGATTCAATGTTCCCTCTGCCGTCAAACACCCAGGTTTCGGTTGCGACCTTGTCAATGAATGCTCTGTCATGACTGATAATGATGACCGTGCCATTATAGGTTGACACGAGATCTTCAAGTAAATCAAGAGTCTCCAAATCAAGATCATTTGTTGGCTCATCCATGATGAGAACATTTGAACTTTTTGAAAATAATCTTGCAAGCAGAAGTCTGTTTTTCTCTCCTCCTGAAAGAATTTTTACAGGTGAACGAGCCCTTCGACCTGAAAACAGGAAGTTTGCCAGATAAGAAATTACATGCTTGTTCTTTCCGTTAATGCATACCTCTGTGTGGCCGTCCGCAACATTGTCAGCAACAGACTTTTCAAGATCAAGACCTTCATGGTACTGATCAAAATACTGTATTTCCACATTAACACCGGTTCTCACCTTTCCGGACACAGGTTTTATCTCACCTAACAGAGCTTTGATTAAAGTAGTCTTTCCAGCAGCATTAGGTCCGGTGATACCTATTCTGTCACCGCGCATTACGGTAGCACTGAAATCTTTAATTACGGTTTTATCAGCAAAAGAGATATTCAGATCCTTTATTTCAAATACTAAATTTCCACTTCTCTGAGCCGAATTTGCCTCCATAATAACGTTCCCCATACGGTCACGTCTGCTGGCTCTTATTTTTCTGCGCTCTTCAAGATCTTTTACTCTGCCTTCATTTCTGGCAAGACGGGCTTTTACACCACGTCTGATCCAGGCTTCCTCCTGGGCTAGAATCTTGTCAAACTCAGCATTTGCAAGTTCTTCCTTTCTTAATCGTTCATCTCTAAGTTCAATATAACGATTAAAAGATCCTGGATAAGAGTAAAGCTTTCCTCTGTCAAGCTCAACTATTCTAGTGGCGCAGTTGTTTGCAAAGAACCTGTCGTGAGTAACAAAAACAAGAGTACCGTTAAAGTTCTTAAGTTCCTGTTCAAACCATGCAATAGACTCTATATCAAGATGATTGGTAGGCTCGTCCAAAAGCAGTAGCTGAGGCTCTGATGCCAGAGCGGCAGCAAGAGCCACCTTTCGTCGATTGCCACCTGAGAGTGATTTAAGTTTAAGCTCTGGAGCAAGACCTATTCTGTTCAAAATTTTACGAACAACAGCATCTTTGACCCATCCGTCATGACTCTCAATAAATGACGATAATTCCAGCTGCTCGTGAGGATCTTCAGATAAAGACAGCTTTGATAAGGCTTCCCCCACAACAGGTACACCGCTTGCTGCTAGAGAGTAGGCTGTACCATATTCATAAGAAGGTGGATCCTGACATAAAGTTGCAATCTTAAGACCTGACTGAACAATAATTCTGCCAGCATCAAGTTCTCTTTTTCCCTGAATTAAACTCAGCAGGGTTGACTTGCCGGTACCGTTACGCCCTACAAGACAAATTCTTTCATTCTCTTCAATCGAAAGATTTGCACCTTCTAAAAGTTTATCAGCACCGTTGTTCAGATATGCATCAATAATGGATACAAGGCTCATTACAAATCCTTAATTCCATCAGGGCCAAAAACTCTTGGTTTACGGGCAGGAGCTCTTGTCTTTCCCTTTGAAAAATTCCTGCCTTTTGAAAATTCAGATTTTCCTTCTGAATAACCTCTGCCTCGGGAATGCTTTTCACTAGAAGAGGTATTGTCATCATGTCTGTAACGACCTGCCGAAAATTCACCTGAACGAGGTGTAAACCTGTCCTGTTTTTCGTGTCTGTATGTTGAATGGCTCTCTTTAGCCTCGCCCCAGACCTTATTTACAGCTGTGTTTTCCCTATACGCTACGTTCTGAGGAGTGACTGATTTTCGCGAAGAATAAGTCTGTCCTTTTCTGTAGGAACCACCAGCTCCATTTCTTGAATTTCTGTCTCCAGAATAATTATTTGAATCTGAATACTCATGGTAAGTATTTTCTTTAACATCCAGATCTTTCTGCCACTTTGGAGCCGCCTTTACAGTTGTCATCGGTTCAGGAGTTTTCACCATATTAGCTCTAATGAATTTTAAGCGGTAGCAGGTATGGATTTTCTTGTCACGGGCAAAGTCGCGTGGAAGAGTTGACTCAGATATATTCTCAATATCAAATCCGTAATCTCTGATGGACTCGTCGATTGAAAAGCCTCTGAAGTTAGTGCAGAAAATAACCTCACCACCGTCTTTTAGGTGTCGTGTAAGATTTGACAGCAGTGAAACCTGATCACGCTTTACATCAAAGCTTGTCTCCATACGCTTTGAGTTAGAAAAGGTTGGTGGATCAATATAGATTAAATCAAACTCAAAGCCCTGATCAGATGACAGCCACGAGAGGCAGTCTGCCTGAATAAACTTGGACTTCTCTGCTGATAAATGATTTAATTTAAAATTCTCCATACCCCATTCAAGATATGTTCTGCTCATATCAACCGAAACTGTTGAATTTGCACCACCTAATGCAGCTGCAACTGAAGCAGAACAGGTATAAGAGAAAAGATTCAGGAAGTCTTTATCTTTTGCTTCTTTTCTGATTAAATCTCTGATGAGACGACCGTCAAGGAAAAGCCCCGTATCAAGATAATCATATAGATTTACTCTAAACAAGGCATTGTTCTCATTTATGGTCATGAATTCATTTTTGAGTTCTCTTGCCTTTTCGTACTGGTTATCTCCCTTCTGAACCTCACGGCTCTTTAATATAACCTTGTCACCTGTAACTCCGGCAATCTCCACGGTAGCACTTAACATATCAAGTTCATGACGCTTGGCTACACGAGGATTTACCTTTGCAGGTGCCTTATAAGCCTGAATTACATAATAGCCGTCGTAATAGTCAATTGCGGCAGAATACTCAGGTACATCAGCATCATATACTCTGTAGGCATTAGTGTTTACATTTTTTGCCCACTTGCGCATATAAGTCAGATTCTTCTTGAGACGGTTGGCAAAATCAGAGGCAATTTTAATATTCTGCTCTTCTTTTACACTTAAATCTTCAGTTTCGTTGATGTCAAAGACTCTTAACTGACATAAAAGCTCTCCGTTATAAAGCTTATAAACTTTATTTGAATGCAGTCTCATGCAGGAGAGCAATTCAGGTGAAGATGAAATTACTGCAGCTCTGGCACCCTTAAAGTTTTTCTTAAATCCAGCTCCAATCTCAGTGTAAAGAGCAATCAGCTCATTAAAGTTACCCATTCTTTTTCCGTATGGAGGGTTAGTCACAATGGTAACTTTAAGATCTGAAGTAAATGGGTTATAAAGATTCTGCACAGGGCAGTGATAAACCCTGACTAAATCCTGAAAGCCGGCCTTTTGAGCATTCTCATTGGCAATATCTACAATTCTTTCATCAAGATCAAAACCTACGATTTGAACTTTTCTTTCAATACACTTTGAAATACCGTTAAGAGATCTGTTTTTTGCCTCTTCTAAAAGTGCATTCCAAGCATCATTATCAAACTGTTTTAAATTAAAGAAACCAAAATGCTCTCTTCTGATACCAGGAGCTGTATCAGTTGCAACGCAGGCTGCTTCAAAAAGTAAGGTACCTGAGCCACACATAGGATCAATAAAATTATCTCCGGTATATCCTGCTCTTTTTATCATGGCAGCAGCTAAATTTTCTTTCAGAGGAGCTGCACCTGTGCCACGATGATATTCACGCTTAAGCAGTGCTCTTCCAGAGAGATCAATTAAAATGTTGGCACTTCCCTTTTTATCCAGATGGCAGTTAATCAGAACATCAGGATTTTCCCTGTCAACATCTGGTCTTCCGCCCAATGTAGTCTGTAATCTGTCGCAGATTGCATCCTTTACTTTCAGGGCGCCATATTGAGTATTTCTGATTTCATCATTTGTACCTGTAAAGGTGACTGCAATGGTATTGCTCTTGTCAAAATACTTTTCCCAGGCCACACCATTTGCTCCAATATAGAGTTCAGTATCATTTTCACAGTAGAATTCACTCATTTCCAGTAAAATTCTTGAAGCGAAACGGGACCAGAGACAGGCCTTCATACCCAATACAAAATCGCCCTTAAAAGAAACACCGGCCACGGTTTCTTTTGCGTTTTGCGCACCGATATCATTTAATTCATTTAATAAAAGAGTTTCTAAACCTTTAGGACAGGTTGCAAAGAATGATAATGCCATGAATTGTATACTCCAAAATTATGTCGTCTATTATACTTTAATAGACTTCAATATTCGGATCCTGAAAAAAATTTGTCGCGTTTGACCATGCTGTCCAGACTTTTCAGTTATTAATGACATACTGTGACATCCTCAACTACCTATAGATGTAGGGGCTTCCCGTTCGATATCTCTATCAAGATAAGCAGTGAGCTTTGATCTCACAACAGGCTATCCTAGGCTGCCCGCAGGTTCTTGTTTTATCTTGTTTAGCAAAAGTCGTCTGCCTTCATTTTTCAGGTTTTCCGCTGCATTGATATCTCTATCGTGCCAGGTTCCACATTGAGGACAAGTTAATTCTCGTAAGGAGAGATTTCTTTTTTCTAGGTTCTGATAACCACAGGCTGAACACAGCTGAGAGCTTGGATAGAAACGGTCAACCTTTATAAGATATTTTCCTTGTCTTTGCAGTTTATAGGAAAGCAGTTCTATGAACCTGCCATAAGCATTATCGTGAACTGATTTTCCAAAATTAAGACATTGCGACATGCCCTTATCGGATGATAATTCAGCAAAAAAAATGAATGAGCATTACTATCAATTTCCATATAACAATATACTATGCACAACAAATCAACTGATTATATTCAAGCAAAAATTTTATATAATTTTCAGTCAATATTTTATAGCAATTCATCCTGCCGCCTATAGAGGCGGGGGAATTCTTGCTAAGTTAGGTTAAAAAAATTGTGGAAAAATAAAATGTAATGTTAAGAGCACCAGGAGAAAACCTATGTTGTACCTGGTGAATTTCTTCATATAGTAAAGAGGCAAGGCACCCGGAGTTTTAATGTAAAACTTAAAAGTTATCAGACTTGCCATAGAAGCGACGATAGTACCAAGACCACCTACATTGACACCTTTTAGGAGCATATCAGTGTCACTTGCAAAGTTGGACAGCATGACAGCAGCAGGAACATTTGAAACAATCTGGGAAAGAGCAACAGAAGTAAAATACTCGTAACTGTCGACAAATCTCTGTGCAAACATCTTTACCGTGGAGATCTGACAGACATTGTTTACAAAGACAAATAAAAATACAAACAGCAGTAATAGCTTGTAATCTGCCTGTTTAAACAGAGATTTATCCATCAGAAAAACTGATACCAGAACTGGAATGGACATTACATAAACGTTAAGAAATCTTAGCACACTCATAAGGCAAAGAATAAATAACAGAGCTGTAAAAATACTTTTTTTAGAGTCTATCGTAACTTTAATTTCACTATCATACTTTAAAGGCTGCTTATCAATAAAATGAGAAGTTAAAAGCAGCAGTACAAAAGAAACTGCAATTATAGGAAAGGTGACTCTTATAAAAGAAAGCAGATCATAGTTAAAAACAGTATAGATAAAAAGATTTTGAGGATTTCCTATGGGAGTTAGAGCGGAACCTACATTTGCAGCTATAGTCTGTAAAGACAGAACCTTAATTAAAAGATCCTGTCTCTGGACCTTTGTAAAAGCCGCAATCGCAACAGGTATAAAGATTATCAACGACACATCATTGGTAATGATCATTGATATAAAAAAATTTAAAAAGATAAAAATCCTTGAAAGTGCTCTTGTATTTCCAGCCATAGAGCACAGTTTCATATAAACAAGTGTGAGTACGCCTAATTTTTTAAAGGAAGATACAACCAGCATCAGGCATAAAAGTAGCAACAGGATCTTTAGATTTAAAACTTTTATCGTAGTTTTAATTGAAAAATCTGTAAAAAATGAAGTTGCAACAGCCAATACAGCTGCTGTGTAAAGATCAGGATTTCTTTTAAGATACTGCAATAAACTGAAACTTTTACGAACCATATTTTTTAAGTTACAAAAGTGTCATCTGACTGTTTGTAATCCTGATAAAAATAAAAGAAGTAATATCCAATACTAAAAGATAAGTATATCAGAAGATGGAATTTATACTTAATATAGATCAGCTGAAACACAACAATTAAGAGATGATAAGACTTTTAGATTTTCGTTTTATGGAATTACCAGCTGTTACCTCTGGGGATTACTCCCCAGAGACAACTACAGGAATTGCTCCTGTTTCTCTCCTGATATCAGCTCACTGGCCGTTAAAAACTATTAATTGTTTAACGACAACTTAACGAATATCTTTAGAGAAAATTTAAGTCTACAAGTGTATTAGAGTCTAAACTAGTATTCTCCTTCCTTAAGACCAGTGTTTTTTTAGGTATCTTCAGATGACATTCCATATTCTTGTTGCATCCTCCCCTACTTATAGAAGTAGGAGAGGATGTCACTACAAAATATATTATTTAAATGAAAGGAGTTTAGTGAGTGAAAACAAAAAAGGGAACATAAAAAAACTTATGCTCCCTCTTTAAGAAATTTATGAACAGATTACTTGTTTAATGCCTGGGCAACCTGAACTGCGATAGCTACAGTAGCACCAACCATTGGGTTGTTACCCATACCCATGAAGCCCATCATTTCAACATGAGCAGGAACAGATGAGGAACCGGCAAACTGAGCATCTGAATGCATACGGCCCATAGTATCGGTCATACCGTATGAAGCAGGACCTGCAGCCATGTTATCAGGATGTAAGGTACGACCAGTACCACCACCTGAAGCTACAGAGAAGTATTTCTTACCCTGCTCAATGCACTCTTTCTTATAAGTACCAGCAACTGGGTGCTGGAAACGTGTTGGGTTGGTTGAGTTACCAGTAATAGAAACATCAACACCTTCGTGATGCATAATAGCAACGCCTTCACGAACGTCATCTGCACCGAAGCAGCGAACATCAGCACGCTCAGTATCTGAGTACTTAATCTCTTCTACAATCTTTAACTCTGATGTGTAGTAATCAAACTTGGTCTTAACATAAGTAAAGCCGTTGATACGAGAGATGATCTGAGCAGCATCCTTGCCTAAACCGTTTAGGATAACGCGTAATGGAGTCTTACGAGCCTTGTTTGCGTTACGAACGATACCGATAGCGCCTTCAGCAGCTGCGAATGACTCGTGGCCTGCCAGGAAGCAGAAGCACTTGGTCTCATCACGTAACAGCATACCGCCTAAGTTACCGTGGCCTAAACCAACCTTACGATCCTCAGCAACAGAACCTGGAATACAGAAAGCCTGTAAACCGATACCAATTGCTTCAGCAGCGTCAGCAGCAACTTTGCAGTCTTTCTTTAATGCAATTGCAGCGCCTACGGTGTAAGCCCACTTTGCGTTTTCGAAAGCGATACCCTGAATGTCACCTACAGTCTTGTATGGATCTAAACCGTACTTAGCGCAAATATCCTTGCACTCTTCAACTGACTTAATACCGTACTGAGCTAATACACCATTGATTTTGTCAATACGACGCTCATAACTTTCAAATAATGCCATCTTTGAGTACCTCGTTATTCTTTTCTTGGATCAATATACTTAGCGGCATTATCCCACTGACCATAGTGGCCCTGGATCTTAGCGATTGCGTCTTTACCAGACATCTCTGGGTGGGCCTTTAACAGATCCATTAACTTGCCTAAGTTTACGAACTCGTAACCTACGATCTCGTCATTCTTGTTTAAAGCTACACGGGTAACATAACCTTCGGTCATCTCCAGGTAACGTGGACCCTTTGCCTTAGTAGCAAACATGGTACCAACCTGGCTGCGTAGGTTCTTACCTAAGTCTTCAAGAGAAGCGCCAACTGGTAAACCGCCCTCAGAGAAAGCAGTCTGAGTACGACCGTAAACGATCTGTAAGAACAGCTCACGGTATGCAGTGTTGATTGCATCACATACTAAGTCGGTGTTTAAGCCTTCTAATAAGGTCTTACCGATTAAGATTTCTGATGCCATAGCTGCAGAGTGAGTCATACCTGAACAACCAATAGTCTCAACAAGAGCTTCCTGAATGATGCCGTCTTTAACATTTAAGGTCATCTTGCAGGCGCCCTGCTGAGGAGCACACCAACCCACACCGTGAGTTAATCCGCTGATATCTTTGATTTCTTTAGCCTGAACCCATTTACCCTCTTCAGGAATTGGAGCAGGACCATGGTATGCACCCTTGGTTACAGGGCACATATTCTCTACTTCTTTAGAATAGATCATTGGTGGTACCTAATTTGTATGTGTTCATTAAATAAGATTCTTTTTAGCATTCGCCAAAAACAGCTAGATTATAATACAAGGCTTCTGTTTTTTCCAAAAATGCGAGAATAAAAATCTATTAAAGTAATTCAAAATCTTAAATTTAAGATTTTTGTTTTGAAAGCGGTTACGATAACATTTTTTATCTGAGATGATCGGTCACTACAATTTTTTTTCTGCAATAATCCTACGAATAAAACTTAATATATTCATGAAAATGCACCTTTAGCGTGCATAATAAAAAAAATATGTTTCATCAAATGATCTAAAAATACAATCTTATCGAATAAGACTGTAAAATTAACTAAATTTTTACAGAAAAATAAGGCTTATTGCCTTCATAATATAAGGAAAATAACACTATGTTAGAATCTGAAAATCCAAAAGGCCCTTTTGCAAGGACTCTTAATAGAGTGCCTTTCATTATGCAGATCGTAATCGGTCTTATCTTAGGCATTTTTGCCGCTTTTGTTTATCCTGACGACAAATCTGTGATCCCAACATTAGGAAATCTGTTCGTTAAAGCACTCAAAGCAGTTGCTCCTATACTGGTTTTTGTGTTGGTTGCATCAGCCATTGCAAAACATCAGTCAGGACAGAAGACCTCTATGAAGCCTATCATTGTACTGTACTTTGCCGGTATGCTGATCTCAGGTGGACTTGCTCTTACCATGAGCTATATCTTCCCAAGCACATTTACTGAACTTGCACAGAATGCAGATGTCTCCGCTCCATCCGGAATCGGAGAAGTTCTGATTAACTTTGTAAACCAGGCTGTTGAAAACCCTGTCTCTGCGTTTATTAACGGAAATTACATTGCAATTTTGATGTGGTCTATTGCCTTAGGCCTGATGTTCAGAGTTGCTCATGAGAATACAAAACGTGTTTTAGATGATCTGGCGGCATCTGTATCTGGCGTTATTCGTATGGTTATCCGTTTTGCTCCACTTGGTGTTTTCGGTCTGGTGTACTCATCCTGCACTCAGGAAGGTGGTTTTGCAAACCTCTTAAACTACGTGCACGTCGTTGCTGTGCTGGTTGCAACATTCTTAATGGTTGCATTCATCTTTAACCCACTGCTTGTATTTATCACCACTCATCAGAATCCATATCCTCTGGTATTCAAGTGTCTGGCAAAATCAGGTGTCTGCGCATTCTTCACAAGATCATCAGCAGCTAACTTACCTGTTAACCTGGCATTATGTGAAGAAATGAAACTGGATAAAGCAACTTATTCAATTTCAATTCCTTTAGGATGTACCATCAACATGTCAGGTGCAGGTATTACCATCGTTATTATGACCATGGCTGCAGCCCATACTCTGGGTATTGAAATTGACTTTGCTTCAGCATTCTTAATGTGTGTTGCCTCAATTTTATGTGCCTGCGGTTCATCTGGTGTTGCAGGTGGTTCATTAATGCTGATTCCACTTGCATGCTCTATTTTCGGCATTCCAAACGACATTGCAATGCAGGTTGTTGGTATCGGTTTTATCATCGGTGTAATTCAGGATTCAACTGAAACAGCGTTGAACAGTTCAACAGACGTTATCTTTACTGCAGCAGCCTGCAAGAGAGCTGAAAGACTTGCTGCTAAAAACTAAGATAAAGTAATTCTTTGTGACATACTCCCCTACCTACTTATAGATGTATGGGAGTATGTCACTTAAATCTTTATATTTTCACCCCGCAGTCATCTGCAGTACTGAATGTTAGAACTAAAATCTGCATTTTAGAAGTTGAAGTAAATAAATTCTGTGTATGTGGAACCTATTACAGATAAGGTTACGTAAAACATGACAAATGCAGCCAGTACGCATGCAAGATAACCTGCGGTCTTTGATATCACGCGCTGTAACGTTCTGTCAGATACTAAACTGAACTTTGGCAGATCAGAAGATTTTATTGTTGAAACCTTAGATAGCAGTTCATTGGAATTTTTACAGGTTAAAACTACAATCAGTGCCAGTACGACATAAGTTACAGGCTGATAATTCAGTCCTATACTCTTAAGCGAATTTTTAAAATTGTGCAACTGTTCTAATGACAGAGAGTCAAAGTCAAACATATGACTGTAGACACTGTAAGCCACACTAAGATCCGGAGCTCTGAACAGAACCCAAGCGATATCAACAAAGATAAAAGTTAAAACCCAAGCTGGAATTTTGGGGAGAGCAAAACCTAAATTGTGAAATAATCTATGAACAATAATAGCAACTCCATGTAAAAGCCCCCACAAGACAAAGGTATTGCCTGATCCATGCCAGATACCTGTAACAAAGAAAACTGTAAACAGATTTATATAGGTTCTAAAACTTCCTTTTCTGCTGCCTCCTAATGGAAAATACAGATAATCTCTTAAAAAAGTGGACAGAGTTATATGCCAGCGGCGCCAGAAATCCTGAATTGATAATGCCTTGTATGGACTGTTAAAATTAACTGGTAACTTGATGTAAAAAAACAGAGCTGAACCTACTGCCATATCACAGTAGCCGCTAAAATCAAAATACAGCTGGAAAGTATAGCAAAAAGACACTAGCCAGGATGTAAGTAAGGTCAGATTATCAGGACTTCCAAAAACGTCCCCTACCCAGATTGCGAACTTGTCTGCTATGATTGCCTTTTTAATCAGACCAACCATAAAGATAAACAATCCAAGACAGAGATTTTTATAGTTTAAAAACAGTTTTTTTGCATTAAAAAACTGGGGGATCAGCTTCCTGTGATGAACAATAGGACCTGCTATTAACTGAGGAAAGAATGAGACAAAAACTGCATATGACACAAAATCATATTCTTTAGTACGGCCTTTATATGAATTCCCAAGATAAGCTACCTGCTGAAAGGTAAAAAAGCTGATTGCAAGGGGCAGAACTATATGAAAAGAATCAAAAGATGAGCCTAAAAGCAGATTTATATCTGAAATTAAAAAATCAGTGTATTTGTAATAACCAAGCAGTCCTGCATTTGAAAGAATAGCGAAAAATAAAATAACCTTTCTTTCAGTCTGTTTAACCCCACTTTTACCTGCAAAGCTGTGAGATTGTTATCCACCGTTTTCTTTTTCAATATAGTCTGACTCTTTTGAAAGAATCGAACCTACAACAAAATTAAAAACAATCGAACCTAACAGGATCCAGATATAGTCAAATTTCCAGTAACAGTAAAAGAACAGTGAACACAAAAGCAGCCACATTTTTGAAGCAACAAAAAAACGTCTTTTACAAAACAGAAAATAAATAACAATGCTTACAGGAAGAAACAGTAAGAAGTATTCGGGAGCATTAAACAGCATTTTAAATATCACTGCTTATAAACTTGTCAGAATTTTACCATAATTTCACGAAGTTCATTTTACAAAAAATAGATGTCATAAGCATCGCACTTTGTTCAACCTTTAGTACACTTTTTCTTGATGAAAATAAGACATTTTTCTCTGAATTTTTCTATATAATTTTTCAAATGATGGTCAGTTGCTGAGAGCATAAATAAAACAGATGAAAAAATCAGTATAGAATGAAAATTATGCCAAGTATTGTTTAATAACAAGATGGAATTCTGTATCTCTATTTTTTCAGGCTACACAACCAGCGTTGTGCATTGTGGAAATGGCACTTTGAGAGTAAGAGATGCTCTTGTAGGCTACTCTATGGACGAGAATTTTGCTCTCACAGAAGAAAAGGATACAAACAGCAAACTTGTTATAAATTACATGAAGTTGTTTCAAACAAACCGTAACTTAAAAATGTTTCTGCGCAATGTGGATCAATCACAAACGGAAATATTCTTAAGTTTCATATTTGTTGACGAAAACTTTTAAGAGATTTGATCTTAACTACATGGAAACCAAAAGACTTTTGAAATTGAAGACTGCATTAAGTTCGCACCTTTTCTTCTGATTTTCCTGTTTTTGAAAAGACAAAGATCTCTTGTGAGATAAACCTGCATTTTAGGTGACAAATGGAGAGATAAAATACAGTTACTGTCCATGAGTTAGGTAAAAACATCTGTGCAGCTTCTCCTTTAGAGTACATAACTGTTTTCTCAATAGATGATTTTAATAGACAATCTTCGCATAATTCAGAATTCGAATAAAACACTCCTCTCAAAAAAATTTTCATTTATAGAATTTTATAAAATATTATTTTTCTTTTATTTCATAAAGATAAATACATTTACTTACAGTTTGTACGAGTAAAAACAAGACTCTGAAAATGCATAAGGCATAATTTCGCTCCATGGTGAGCAGCTGAATTTATTTAAATTCATGTAAGCAATAAAATTGATGGATAAAAGAAATTTCATATGAACAGTACCTTACAGAATGAACTACTGGATTTTGACAGAACAGTGGTGACTTTATCAGAGCTTCTGTCAGATGAACTTGTAGGTGCACTTGTAGAGGGGGCTGTAGATGAAATCATGCTAAATCCAGATAGCGCGCTCTATGTGCGTTATTCTGATGGAGAACAAGTTAAATACTGCGATATTTCTCCTTCAAAGGCTCAGATTTTAATCAGAACTGTTGCCTCAATGAGCAGAATTGACATTAACGTTAACTGCCCGATTGTTGAAACAGAAATTTCCTGCATCAATTCAAGATTTTCTGCACTTCTGCCGCCATTGTGCAAATATCCATGCTTCTGTCTGAGATCACTGCACGCGCTCTCTTTAAACTTTGAGCATCTGGTATCACAAAACTTTATCTCCAAAGAACAGCAGGACATACTCGATGATCTTATAAAAGAGAGAAAAAACATCCTGATCTGCGGGCAGACAGGTTGCGGTAAAACCAGTTTTATCAATTCGATTTTAAAAAGAATTGCTCTTGTAGAACCATTCTCAAGGATAGTCTGTATTGAGGATACACCTGAACTTAAAATCGAAAATGACAATGCGGTAAATCTAGTGGCAGGACCAGACGCACCAATCAGCACTCTGGTTAAGGCCACATTAAGACTAAGCCCTGACAGAATTGTTGTAGGAGAGGTAAGAGCTGAAGAAGCCCTTGATCTTGTTGATGCCTTATCAACAGGTCATCAGGGAGGACTTGCCTCAATACACGCAGGTTCTGTGGAGCAGTGCCTTGAAAGACTTAAACTGCTCATAAGCCGTAATCCATCTGCTCCAGACAATATTGACAGTATGATAGCTCTTGCAGTCAATGCCATTATTATTCTAAAAAGAGCTCCTTTCAGACACGTATCGAGTATCGCCCTTGTAACCGGTATGGAACAGGGAAAATTCACATATAAAATCCTAGGAGACACAAAATGAAAAATGCCATATTCAAACTTTCTATTTTCATTATCTTAACTGCAGTTTTAAAAGACGCACTTGCAGCAGATACTGCTTCAGGCAGCAGCGTATTGCCTTATGAAACCTGGTTAAAAACCATTCAGAAGTCACTGACTGGGCCTGTTGCCTTTTCTGTATCTTTAATTGGTATTGTCTCCTGTGGAGCAACTTTAATTTTCACAGGTGGTGAAATGGGCAGATTCATGCGCAGTATTGTTTATCTAGTGATGGTAATGACTCTGCTAGTTGGTGCTAACACCTTAATGTCTTCTCTGTTTAACGGTGCAACAGTAGAACTTGCAGACACAGATCATACTGAACCTCTCAGTCAGGATAAAAAAGAGCCTTCTGACAATATGCATTCAGTCAGCTTATACAAGAACTCAAAACTGTCTTCTCGCGTAAACATTTCAACTTCTCTCATAGACAGCCCTGAAGTTTGGAGAGCCCCTTACACAGTTTTTTTCAATGAAATGAAAAACAGCACTTTTAATAACAGCTTCAGCTTTTCATTTTATAAAAACGAATCTCTAAAATCCGCCTGTTAAGAGCAATAGCGTAATTGCACTGTTTAACAGATGCTATAGAAGCCTGTTTTATTGCATAGTTTGAAAGTTGACTTTACCTGGAGTTGCAGTGTCTGGAGTAAAACACCCTATTTATCAGTCTGTCTTGCGTAAACAGAGTTTTTTAGGCTGTGACAGAGAGCTGTGCATGATGCTTGTGTTTATAACCATCGTGGGAAGCATTTTCAGTTTTTCCCTGGTTGCAGCATTAGTGTTTCTGCTGATCTTTGCCGTCTTGTACCTGTGCCTTTTAAAAATGGCTAAAGAGGATTTGTTTTTGAGAAAAGTTTACCTGAAAAACATTCGCTATAACCCCTATTATCTGGCTCAGAAACCGTATTACTCAAAACAGACTGTAAGAAAGAACATGTAGAAAATCACAAATATACAGCACTGAATAAGAATAGAGCTCTTTTCCCTATTTAGGAGCAGATACTAAAAAATCCAAGGTTTTAACTACAGTAAAAACAAACTGACACTATTATGATAAAAAGCCTTTTTTCATCTTTTTCTCTGTCACTGGCACTGCTATGTGTTCTTTTAGTGGTAATGCTTGCTAAAAGGATGTGGAGACAGTACAAAACCGCATCTGACGGTGCAGGTTTTACTGATCTTCTGGATTATGCCATGTTAGGTCCTCAAAACACAGTCATTTTAAAGAACGGAGGACTTTTAAAGACCTTTAAGGTGACAGCAAAGGATCTTACTTATGCTGACAGTTCAAATATCATCCGTACTCAGGAGTTGACAGCTAACGCCATGAGAAAATTAGGCGGAAACTTTATTCTGAACGTAGACTTTATAAGACAGAAGGTAAATACCATTCAAGAGAGTGAATACAAAGGCAGTGACTTAGCAAAAAAACTCTATCACAGTAGAAAGGAATTTTTTCAGAAGAATTCAACCTATACACAGGACTGCTATCTTACAGTCACATCCTTAACTCACTCTTTAGGAAGCATTCGCAATACAGCAAGTCTTTTTAATGAGAAAGACCAGTCAAAAGACAGTATGCTAAGTGCCGATGACAGAGTAAACAGCACGATTGTTGACTTTGTAAAGGCAGTTGATGACATCAGAAACTCTCTTGAGAACACTTTAAAGCTTGAGGAATGCACATTTTCTGACAATCCTGTTTTAAATACTGGAACCAATGATTTTTACAGTTTCTGTTCTAGAAAGATAAGATCTCATGAAACAGTCAATTTTTTAAAATACTGTATTTCAGGGAAAAAGCTTACACTCAATCTTCCTGAGACTGACTGTTATCTTGACTCGCTATTATCATCTGATGACTTTACCTCAGGTACTGCACCAAAACTTTCAGACAGACACATTGTAGCAGTAGCCATCGAAGGGCTGCCGTTAGAATCTGATTTTAATATTCTGCACAGACTCTGCACTCTTGATTTTGATTACCGATTTTCGACCCGTTATATAAGTTATGACAGTTTTACCTCTCAGGTTCTGTTAGAAAAGAACAGACGTTTATGGGCTCAGAAAAAACATGGTCTTATCGCTCAGTTTTTCAATTCCAAAAGCGACAGCGCAGATCAGGATGCTGTAGAACAGCTCAATGACATAAGCGATGCCAAAAAGAACCTGGTGCAGAACACTTTAAGTTTCGGATCATACTGTGCCAACATTATTTTTACAGGAAGAGATCGTGCCCTTTTAGAAAAGCAGGCATTAAAATGCGTACAGGCAATTGAAGCTTCTGGATTTGGGGCCAGAATTGAAACCGTAAACGCAACTGAAGCATATTTAGGTTCTCTACCTGGGCACAGTACAGAAAATGTAAGACGTGCCCTTATCCCCAATACAGTGCTGACAGATCTTCTGCCATTAAATCAGGTCTATACAGGAGAGAGTGTTTCCCCTAATTTCAGATATGGAAAGAATAAGCCTTCTCTGATGACAGTACGTACACTGGACGGTTTATACGCTCATTTAAATCTGCATGACACAGATCTTGCAAATACACTGGTTGTAGGACCTCCAGGAAGCGGTAAATCTGTGTTTTTAGGAAGTCTTATACCTTCTTTTTTAAAATATGACGGTATGAAGATCTTTGTCTTTGACAAGGGCAACTCCTTTTACGGGCTGACTAAGGCATTAAAAGGTAATCACATCAGACTTGAAAATGGAAAAGGTATAAGATTCTGTCCCCTGTCTAAAATTGATACTCCAAACGAAAAGGCAGAGGCTCTTGAGTTTCTGGAAAACCTTTTTGTATCTCAGGGATACAAAGCTGATCTTAAATTAAAAGATGATCTTCGTGATGCAATAGGACTCCTGTCTGATTTTGAAATACACGAACGCACCTTAAGTACGCTGTGCACACTGCTGCCCAAAAAAGAGCTTAAAACAGCACTGGCTGCCTTTACAAACAGCGTTGTAGAAAACTCTATTTTAGACGGTAACGCAGATCCTTCCTTTGACGCTGAACTTACTGTATTCGAATGCGGTCAGTTTTTTGAAAAGGCCGGTGACTTTTTATACCCGACTCTAAAATGCATTTTTGAACTCATAAATCAGAGCGTTATGACAGGCAGATGCGGAGCCATTATTATAGATGAAGCGTGGATGATGCTTGCAAATGAAGAGTTTTCAAAAGAACTTATCAAATGGATTAAGACTTTCAGAAAACATAACGTCGCGGTAGTACTTGCAACACAGTCAATTAACGATCTCTCCAGAGCTTCGAATATTGGTGATTTTTTAGACTGTATCAAGACCAGAATTTACCTTCCAAATAAGGATGCAGGAACTGAGACATTAAAGAGCTTTTATAAAAAGCTCTCTCTTTGTGACAGTCAGATTGATGCCATCTGTAAGGCAAAACCCAAACATACCCTGTTTTTACATAAGGATGTTAATTTTATGCCCTTTTCCCTAGCTCTGTCAGAGACAGAGTTAAAACTATTGTCTCTTTCAGAAAACGACAAATCTTACGTGGATGAACTGTATGAAAAATATCAAGAAGAATTTGCCTATTACCTGTAAAGAGACTTCAAAACTGAAACCTACAAAAATTGCCTCTGGCCGGAAGTTTACTGATCTTGCATACAAATCCTTGAGGACAGAACTAATTCCTGCCTTTTTAGGACTTTTAGGTATGGCTTTAGGATTTATATCTCTGTCCTACTGCATAAATCTCAGTGGCAGAACTCAGTTTCGCCCTTATGTGGTGGCCGTCGACAGACAGGGATCAGTTCTTTTTCTCGAAAACTCGCTAAAGGAGAGTCTGAGCTCAAAGGTCAAAGCCTCATTTGTCTGTGAGTATGTGGACAGACTTTACTCAGTAAGCGAGGATAAATCACTGCAGAGACGTTTTATCAGTGAGATATATGCCAGGACCTCATTAGGAAGTTCAGCATCAGAATTTATTGAAAACTTTTATACAAAAACCAACGTTATGTCATACGCAACTGCTCTTAGGAATACCGCTATAGAATCTGTAGTGTCATTATCAGACAGCACCTTTGAGATCACTTTCAGGCTGATGACTAAAAATAAGGAACAGACTGTAACTGAAAGATATAAGGCATTTGTAGGTTACAGGAGACTGAATGTCACCTACGACAATCTCGAAGAGGTAAGACTCAATCCTTTAGGACTTTTTGTTAACGAGTTTAACGTCAGCAGAATCATTGAGGTTGCTTCATGAAAAACTTTAGACATCTTGAAAAACTGTCATTTCTGTCTGTTCTTATATCCTGTCTTTTCTGTTCAAGTTACAGTGCACTTGCAGATGATGTTTCTCTTAGTGACAGAGATGTAAAAACGCTCCTGAAACTTGACATGCTCGATTCAAAACAGGCTGCCGGTACTGCTTATAAGGCAGGTCTTGTTACCTTTGCCTATGGTTCAGGCATACCAAATGTCGTCTGTGCCCTGCTCGAACTTACTGATCTTGCTTTTGAAAAGGGAGAGAGAATTTTATCTGTTCAGCTTGGTGATTCTGTACGCTGGAATATCGAAAGTGCTGTATCTGGATCGTCACAGGACAGTGTGGAACATTTAATTGTAAAACCGCTAGAGGCAGGTCTTAAGACCTCCATGCTCGTAACTACAGACAGGAGAACCTATCACATACGCTTAAAATCAACAGAGTCAGACTTTATGCCTGCTGTTGTGTTCTCCTATCCGAATACTCTGAAGCTTCCTTCATCAGGATATTATGGTAATGAGGATCTTATGTACACAAGTTATATAAGCTCTGAGAGTGACTCTGCCACCGTACAGAACAGGAACTCAAACCAGGAGATTTTATACAAAAGAAACATCCGTCCTGCATTAAGTGTTGAAAACACTTATAAGGAAGGTGACACAAAACGCAATTACAACTATTCTGTTGACGGTGACTCCAGTATCATTCCGCAGAATGTCTACGACGACGGCAAAAGAACATTTATCGTCATGAATAATCCTATAAATTCCTCCTATTTACCTGTACTTCAGGAAATCAGCTCTGAGAGCTTTTTATTTTTTGGAGAGGATAAGACCAGTACCATTAACTTTACTTATTTTGACAACACTTTTGTCGTAGACGGTATCTTTTCACATCTAAGACTCATTTCAAAGAATGGTGACGACAAACAGAGTGCTGATGTTATAAGACTCGAATCATAGGATGATTTAATGGCTTACTCAATTGAAAAGCTAGGACCTCTGTCCAAAAAGCCGGTTTTCTTTTTAATCGGAGGTTTTATTGCTGTCACGATCTTTTTTACTCTGCTCTTTAGTATAAGAGAACAGGAAAAACTAAAAGAGATTAAAGAAAACGGACAGGATCATAACGTACAGTCTCTGCAGGCTAATCTTTCAAAAGCTGACAAACTGGGGATTTTTGAAACCGATCTTACTGTCAATTCAGATCGTAACAACAAAAAAGCTGTAAAGCGTAAACAGGTTCTGTCAAAGGTATCGGCAAAAACCACTGATGATGATGAGGATTTTGCTAAAAACTATGTTCTGTATCAGGAAAAACACGCCCTGACAGACAGAGTTTTGAAAGACGATAGTCAGAGAAGTGATAAATTTGTTACAAGAACAGTTTCTTTTGATGACTATGCCGGACCGCCTAAAGATACAGAAGCAAAAGAAACAGCACCGGTCAATACAAGACATAAAAAAACTTCAGCTGTTTATGAACAGGCTTTAAAGGCTCCAAGCAAAGTAAACCTTGAGTTCAGACATGACTCTTCTTTAAAGTCTGACAATGTAAGTTATGTGGATGGCAAAAAGGAATTTAATCAGCCTGATTTAAGATCTTTAGACACGCAGGATGGTGGTAATGACAATGGCAGAAATACAGAAAATACGCTAGAGAGCTATGACAGTTTAAAAAGAAATGACTACATTTTAAAAAATGAGGTCGAAAATCCCAAAACTCCTTTTGCTCTGATGCAGGGAAGCGTCATTCATGCAACACTGCTCAACGGTATTAACTCTGAACTTCCAGGACAGATCACAGCACAAATCTCACGTGATGTGCATGACTCCATAAGAGCAAAATATCTTTTAATTCCAAGAGGTTCAAAACTTGTAGGGCAATATGCCTCAGGTGCTGCTTTCGGAACAGAAAGACTCTTTATCGGTTTTAACAGGATCATTTTTCCTAACGGACAGTCGGTTAATCTTGGATCTATGCCTGGTCAGACAACCGGGGGCTATTCAGGATTTGATGCAAATGTTGACAATCACTATTTTAAAATCATTGCCAATTCCCTGTTGCTATCAAGTATCAGTACAGCTTCAGATCACTATAAGGATACATACAATCTTGCAGACGGACGGCAGCGTACAGTTGCAGGATTTAAAGCTCAGGGAAGCTCTAATATTTCTCAGGCTCTTTCAAAGATCATTGAAAAGAATGTAAACCTGTCCCCAACTCTTACTGTTGAGTCAGGTTACCCCTTTACAGTTGCCATTACTAAAGACATTTTCTTTAAATCACCTTATGGATCGGAAAATTATGGTCATTTTAAAAGATAGAAATTTAAAAGTTCTGTTCACAGTTGCTCTGCTGTCTGCTCATGCTTTTGCTTTTGCTGAGGAGGCCATGTCACACAGTCAGGGACAGGAGCTTATTCGTCAGATGAACTCAACTCTTTCTCTGCTACGTGCCTGGTCTGAGGAAAACAGAGAAAAGGCTGAAAAGCTTGAAAGTTATATCAAACATGACAATGTCAGAGAACAAGATAATTACGAGTTTGAACACAAGGAGACCTGGGAAAAGGTAAAAGATCTCAATCAGAATTCTTTAATGCTGCTTGAGGCAAGCTACTCTTTTGCTAAAAAAACAGAATCTGCAGCAGGATATGCTGAAGACAGTATCAGATCGGATGCCTGGGAGAAGTGTATCAGATCGGAAAACTGCAGTTTTAAAAAGCTCAATGAAATGATGGATGAAGAATCACTGAAGATCTCTGACTTTACTAAAAGAAGTGCTGCTGATACCCAGAAAGCATTAATTGAAAGTATTGATAAACTCAATGAAATGTGCAGCGAATCGAGTGAGTCAAAAGGTCTTAACAGCTCTATTGACACATTAAGCAAGGTCAATACCACTCAGGTAACCGCACTGAGTTCTCTGTCAGGTCAGATTTCAAACCTGGCAAGAATTACTGCCCATAACTTTCAGATGCAAAAACAGAATGATGAGCTAAAGCAGAAGGCAGATGATCTCTACTACGCAGATGCAGGTACGGTTGAGTCTCCACATCTTGATACAAGTCTGAAAAACTATGAGTAAACCTATGAAAAATTTAATTGTACTGTTAGTTCTGCTTTTTACCTGTACAGATTCTCAGGCACAGGAGGCAATTGATCTGACACTCTCCCCTGACGGTGTTCTCAACAGCCTTACCATTATGTTTATTGAAAATATTTCCGAGGCCGCTGTTCCGATTAAGGAGGCTGCCAACAGACTGTTCTGGATCTTAGTGCCTGTATCCATTGTTCTTATGGGTATCAAAAGTATTTTTAAAGACGGCAATATGCAAAGCTTTATGGGTGATCTTGTAAAACTAGTTCTGGTCACAGGTTTCTACTACTTTTTACTCGATAATGGCACTGCCATAGGTCATTCAGTAATTGATTCACTGACATCGGTTACAACAAGCCAGAACACAGGTCCTTCTGAGCTTATTGATCTTACCTTTAACATTGCATCAAATCTTAACCAAAACATCAGCTCCGGCCTGTTCAATGCTGTAACATCCTTTATTCTGCGCTGTATGGTCCTGATATTTATGTTTATTATGTTCATGGTAGTAATAAGATTTACCACTATGTTTATCTGCGCACACATTCTCTGTATCTGCGGAGTTTTTGTTCTGGGCCTTGGAGCTATCTCCTACACTAGATATATTGCAACCAACTTTTTTAAATCTATTCTGTCGATGTCCCTTGAACTGATGACAACTTTACTGGTTGTGAATTCAGGATGCCTTATTCTCAAAAATCTTCAGAACAAAATTGATGAAATTGTAGAAGCCGGTGAGGCTTTTGGATCTGGTGAATGCTCCGTCATCATTTTTACTGCATTGTTTATATACATACTGTCAAAATATCTACCGGAGGCAGTGTCAAATCTTGTGACAATGTCAAATCACAGAAGCGGTAACAAATCGAACGGCAACAGAGTTACTTTTAAAATGCCAAGTATAAATCTGAAAAAATAAGGAAGGAAATTGAGATGGTCGGTGATGTAGGGTTCGAACCTACGACCCTCTGGTCCCAAACCAGATGCGCTACCGGGCTGCGCTAATCACCGAACGGAGAGCATTATATTAAGGTGAAACAATCTTGTCAACAAAAAATTTGATGTTACCTTTGAATGCAATCAGAAAACCTATATGTAAAATATCTGAGAACATCTCTTTTATCTCATACATTTGTGCAATTCTCATCATTTTGTACATTATAAAAGCGTTCAGCAGCAGATTTTATGGCCCTTTATCCAAGTGAATAAAAGTTTCTTAAGAGTTTAAATATCACCTTTCTCTACACTCCATTCATTTAGCCATACGAAAAAAGTTTCTTTTGTTTACAGTTGATGCTGTCCTTATACACTTCTTTGTGTTTTATAATGAGAATGCGAACATTGTGGGGGGGATTGTTATGGACATGACACAGCAGAAAGTAACCTGTCTTATGGAAAGTTCCATCGACGGCCGCTTAGACGAATCCAGATGGTCTGTTTTATACGACAGCAAAGGTGAAGGTGAGCCTGACGTATACTACGAGACTAAAGAAAAATTAAATCCAGAACTGTCAATTCTCGGAAAAGACACAATTCTACGTCATCACTGCAGTATTCCATTTAATGCTAAGACTCATACTAGAATTAAAGATCCCAAACCTTTTCTTGGTATAAGAGAAAACGCACAAATGACTGCGGTTTTTGATTCAACAGGATCAATTGCCTACGAGAACAACGAAATCTGGGGAAGTACCCTGCTTATTGTCTTAGGTGAAGAAACTGCCAGTGAGGAATATCTCGAGTTTTTAAGAGAAAAAGAGATCTCATATACTTTTGCAGGCTCTGATGGTCACAATATCAGAAAAGCCCTGCAGAGTTTATATTCTGACTTTGGAATTAAAAATGTTCTTTTATGTGGTGGTGGTATTTTAAATGGTTCGTTTTTAAAACAGGGACTTATTGACGAGCTCTATCTTGTGTTATACCCTGGAATTGATGGATTGAGCGGAGTTAAATCCATATTTGAATATGAAGGAAAGGAAGGAGAGAAACCTTGTGAAGGACAGTCACTTGAGTTGCTTTCATGTGAAGTTGTTAGAGCAGGTGTTGTACTTTTAAGATACAGATTTCATTTTTATTCAATTTAAAGTTGCAATATCTTTATAATACTGTAAAATTATACGGTCAATTTTGGTGAGATGTCCGAGTGGCTGAAGGAGCACGCCTGGAAAGCGTGTATACGTTAACGCGTATCACGGGTTCGAATCCCGTTCTCACCGCCATGTGCACCTTATTGGTTTCTGTCGATTCCATTCTCCAATTTTTAACAATAAGGTGGTGTATCTCACGCCCCTCAAATTAAATTATTTCCACTTTTTTTGGATTTTTCTTGGTGAAAACATATTTTATGGTTCAATATAATCCTTAATACATTTACATGGACTATATCATGACTTCTGAAACTATAAAATGAAACTTTTCCAGTTACACAGATAAGAATGACAGAACCTACATCATCTCCAATTACAACAGTTTGGATACAGTTAAGAAACAGTCTCGTGTGGCAAAAGTATTCATGTTGGCAGACTTAATGCTGATACTGGGTGTGGTTTCCTTATCAAAAAGCTTTTTAGAAACTAATCCTGATTACGTGGGTGAGCATGTTTTCTATGATAGCAATGCCCTTGTAATTAGAGATAAATAAGGAGGAATTACATGACAGGTGGAGCGGGAAACGAGGTTCGAACTCGCGACCCTAACCATGGCAAGGTTATGCTCTACCAACTGAGCTATTCCCGCACTCCATGTGGCTTTTTAAGTGTACCACTTCACTTTGTCTGGAGCGGGAAACGAGGCTCGAACTCGCGACCCTAACCATGGCAAGGTTATGCTCTACCAACTGAGCTATTCCCGCACTCCACGTGGCTTTTTAAGTGGATCCACATCACTTTAATCTGGAGCGGGAAACGAGGTTCGAACTCGCGACCCTAACCATGGCAAGGTTATGCTCTACCAACTGAGCTATTCCCGCATCCAATGCGTGCCATTATACAGAAAGATTTTTACAGATCAATAATTGAAATAAAAAATTCCACCAAAAAATATCATGCCATCTGAAAACTGGTGGCAAAAAATTGCCACTTCATAAATTGGATTCTTGAAATTCATCTAATCAAAAATTTTTGAATACTAATTATTTATTTTAATTTTCAATATGTTACCTAATTACAATATTCATCATTTTAAAATCTGGCACGCATTTTTCATATATATCTTCAAGCAAATAAAAGCAGTAAAAAAACTGCAAATTTTAGGAGAGAAAAAAAAATGTCTTTATATGTTCAGACCAATGTATCTTCTCTGAACTCTCAGAGAAGATTAAACAGCGCCACTAAGTCGCTTGATACAACATACCAGAGATTATCTTCAGGTCTTCGCATCAATTCTGCAAAGGATGATGCTGCAGGTCTGCAGATCTCAAACCGACTGACCAATCAGATTAACGGTTTACAGCAGGGTAACCGTAATGCAAACGACGGTATTGCATTATGCCAGACTATGGAAGGTGCTCTTGATGAGACCACCTCAATGTTACAGCGTATCCGTACCCTGGCAATTCAGGCAGCAAACGGTACTAATACCACAGTTGACAGACAGGCTATTCAGCAGGAAGTCGCTCAGCTTTCAGCAGAAATTACCCGTATTGCTTGTAAGACCACCTTCGCAGGTCGTCAATGTCTAGCCGGTGTTGAAGGCTCTGATCATGGCGGTGTTCTGGACAGTAAGGGAAAAGTTACATTCCAGGTTGGAGCCTATGCCTTTGATACCTTAGGCGTAAGTATGTCTAACGGCTTTACCCTGTCAGGAATCTACGCAGAAAAGCACGGTAAAAATAAAATTACAGCAACAGATAAGCTTAAGCAACAAACTGCTGGTCTGTACGTAAACGGAGGAGCATACGAGTTTAACTGCTACACACAGTGTAACGCTCAGTACACCATTCAGGCTATTGATGAAATCATCAACGTGGTTGATTCAAAGAGAGCTGAACTTGGTGCTATTCAGAACCGTATGGAATCCACCATCAGAAACCAGGAAAACGTTGCCGAAAACGTGTCCGACGCACGATCAAGAATTCGTGATGCCGATTATGCAGAGGAAGCATCCAATCTGTCAGCACAAAACATCGTACAGCAGGCTGCAACCTCAATCTTAACTCAGGCAAATCAGCGTCCATCAATTGCTATGTCTCTTTTGAACGGAGGTTAGTAGAACAGATTTACAAGAACCGTAATAAGGTTTCTCTCCTGAGCATTATATGCTCATTGGCCGGGAAAGCCTCCCGGCCCTTTTTGGAGAGGCACTGGATGCAGAGTCTTGTTTTATTTACAGTATAAAATTTATGTTATCTGATCTTTATTCAGGATCGGAGAATTATTAATGGAAAAATGAAATACCCATATAACAGCTACCATATCGTTAGGAAATATTACCCCTCACATAAATTTCGCCTCTTATAACAGATCGCCTTGTGTTGTTTTGTTTTCTGGTACGCACAAACAACATTCACATATTAGTTAAATTGCAAAAAGATATGCCCTTTTTATCCTGATCATAAAAGTTCATGCAGCATATCAGGCATATCTGTGACAGGCAGATTTATCATCTGTAATTTAACAATCCAACACTAGAAAAAGCCTCCAGATATTAATGAAACAAAGACAAACTGTACGTGGCAAAAAATTGCCAGTTTCAGATATTGTCAAGATTAATAGTATTTTTAAAATTACTTTACCAGTCATAATATACCTATTTTTCAATAAGTTAATTTTATTATTAGCAAAATTGGCACGTATTTTTCATATACAAATATAACTTTAGAAAAAGTCTTTTTTTCTGGAGAGAAACATAAAAAAGACTTCGGAGCTTTCTAAAGGAAGAAATACCAAGTAATTGGATTTTTTGGGGAGAAAAATAAAATGGCTCTATATGTAAAAACAAATACCTCTGCCATCAATTCGCAGAGAAGATTAAATTCAGCAACAAAATCTTTAGATACAACCTATCAGAGACTGTCATCAGGTCTTCGTATCAATTCAGCAAAGGATGATGCTGCAGGTTTGCAGATCTCTGACAGACTGACCTCACAGATTAACGGTTTAGGTCAGGGCAACCGTAATGCCAACGATGGTATCGCTTTATGTCAGACTATGGAAGGTGCTCTTGATGAGACAACTTCCATGTTACAGCGTATACGTACGCTGGCAATTCAGGCAGCCAACGGTACCAACACCACAGCAGACAGACAGGCTATTCAGGAAGAAGTAGCTCAGCTGTCAGCAGAAATCACACGTATCGCCTGCAAGACCACTTTTGCTGGACGTCAGTGTATTGCCGGTGTCGGTGGTGCTGATAAAGGCGGTGTTCTGGACAGTAAAGGAAAAGTGTCATTCCAGGTTGGAGCTTATGCTTTTGATACTTTAGGTATTTCTCTGTCAAACGGTTTTACAGTATCCGGTATCTGTCAGGGCGTTGCAAAACCTATTGCTGCAGCAGCTGATGCTACCAAAATAGACTCAACAACAACTGGTATATATAAGAACGCTGCCGGTTTATATGAGTTCTCAGTACACTCTGCCTCAGCTGCTCAGTACACTATTCAGTCAATCGATCAACTGATCAACGTGGTTGATTCAAAGCGTGCTGAATTAGGTGCATTGCAGAACCGTATGGAATCTACCATCAGAAACCAGGAAAACGTATCTGAGAACGTATCCGATGCAAGATCACGTATCCGTGATGCAGATTACGCTGAGGAAGCTGCAAACCTCTCTGCTCAGAACATTGTTCAGCAGGCAGCTACAACCGTTCTGACACAGGCTAACTCAAGGCCACAGATCGCTTTAAGTCTGCTAGGAAGTTAGGCTTATAATTAAAAACTACTCCCCTATAGTACTCAGGCAAGTCCTGAGTACTGGAGTAAGTATTAACTGATAAGTCACCCAAAGAAAGATCCTGCTATAACAGTCATGCTGTCTGAAGAAGGTATCCTTACCTTTTATTATGCGTATACAGAGATACCCAGTTTTGAAGATAGAGACTCTTTTCTTTCATGATCTGAAACTGCTGTATAAGCTGCAGCGTATGCTGATTTTGAGGCTCTCTGAGTTGAAAAGCTTTCTGCTTGAGCATATATATTCTCAGATCCTGCAGATGCTTTTGCTGAAGATTTCTCAGGATATCTCTGTTCTAAAGATACCCTTGAACCATTAGAATTTTCCTTTAGGGATCTGTTATTCCTGGACTGTTCGTCAATTCTCTGACGATTAGTAGTACTCTGTATCAGTACAGAAGTTCCCTGATAACTATTAACACTGCCTACAGCCATTTAAAACACATACCTTCAGTAAACTGTGAATATTTTTTTATATGAAACAATTTGGTTGATGGCCCAACCACAACTAAATTCATTTTAGTAAATAATGGCTTAAATATCCACTTTTTTGTAATGTCTCCGGCAAAAATTGCCTGTTAAAGCATGTTTTTAAATTTATTGATGCTGCTCGGTGACTTTTTTCCAGGTAACCTCGTTTCTTACATACAGAGGAAGAGCTTGCGAAGCATCGACTGTCTTTCCATTTAGAAAAAGATCTTTTCCTTTTTCTAAAATATACTGAGCCTGAGGGTAACTGGCACTTAATTTTAGATCAGAATCAAAACCATGTTTCTTAAGAACCTCTATTCCTGTTCCTGCCAGAAGGATATTGTCAGACTTTACTAATGATTTGATTAAGGCAATGGCATCCTCTGGTTTTAGCACGCGCTCTTCGTCCATAAGTACCAAAGAGCTGTTCTCATTTTTGTAAACAGCTAGGTAAACTTCTCCCATACGGGCATCAATTGAGGACACAATATAATCAGGGCTGTTGATGCAAACTGAAAGAGATTCTGTTGCAAGAGCCTCTAATGAGGTTACCAGAGCAACTTTTTTATTAAGACCTAAAGCCATTCCCTGAGCTGTAGAAGCGGCAATTCTTACACCGGTAAATGATCCTGGTCCTTGACTTAGAACTATACCGTCCAGATCATCCTTTGAAACTGAACTCTCCTTTAAGAGGGAATCTATCATAGGAATGATGATCTCAGCATGATGCTGAGGAGCAAGCTCAGATCTGAAAGTGATTTTATCCTCATTTAAAAGAGCCACTGAACAATTCTCTGTTGAAGTTTCAAGTGCAAGTAATTTCATATAATAAAATCCTCTCATTAAGATCACAGACTGTTCCCCAAAAATCAAAAGAACAAAAAGATTACCAGCTTTTGTTGTGCGACTAATTTTATACTTTTGCCAGATGATTTTGAACCATTTATTCCTGATAAAAGATACTTACAGCATCTCTCTGATTTTTATCACACATGATATTAACTGTCAGAAATTAAAGCAGGCTTGATGCAGACAGTTGAGTAAAAAGCCCCTTTAAGCCAAGTAAGGTTAAGCTTAAAGGAGAACGAATTTCCTATCTGTAATTTGATTATAGACAGACATCGTTCCAGATCATGAAACATGTAAAAATTAGAAGTTGTTTTTTTCAGTTTGTTAATTTTCTGACAGCATCTGTAAATTCATCAAGAAGTGAATAGGTTCTCATCTTTGGCAGTGATTTTTTGAAAATCTTACCAAAGGACTTGTTTTCAAGCCTTGGATCGCAGATGACAAGTCCCCCCTTGTCATCTTCATGTCTAATCAGTCGACCTACCCCCTGACGCAGCTCGATCACAGCCTCTGGTATACAGATACTTATAAAATGATTGCTCTTACCCTTATTTTTACTGTCAAAAAGATCACATCTGGCCTTAAAGATTGGATCAGACGGAGAATCAAACGGAAGTTTATCGATAATAACCAGTGACAGGGCTTTACCAGGTACATCAACACCAGCCCAGAAAGAAGATGTTCCCACAAGAATTGACCTGCCGTCCTCTCTGAATTTTGAAAGCATCTGAGAATTTGACAGCAACCCGTTCTGGCATAAAATCTTGCGTTTACCTTTATATCTTGAAAGCAGGAGTTCATAGGCTGTCTTTAAGGCCTGATGAGAGGTTGTCAGAAAGAAAATTCCTCCGTCAACAGACTCAATTAAAGGCGCAAGCATATCTATGATCTTTAGGATCCTGCTATTGTCAGAGATAGCAGGAAAATCGGCACTTGTATAAAGTAAAGACTGTTTCTGATAGTCAAAACTGCTGTTGACAGTCAGACATCTTACATCATTTCTGGCCCCCAAATCTCTTAAAAGCTTGTGGAAGTTGCCTGCTACAGACAGTGTGGCCGATGTCATCATGACACTGATCCCACTGTCCTCACATTTTGAAAGATATGGTCCGAAAAATTCAGCTATTTCAAGAGGAGTAAGAGATAAGGCATAACTTTTCTTGCGAACAGTTACAGTTCCTACATACTTACCGTAATTTGGGTTAGTACTGTCAGAACAGTCAATATTCATTAGAGCTACAAGAGTCTGTATCTTACAGCTGAGGTAATCGGCGTTGCGAACAAAGAAGTCCTCATCGAGATCTTTATTTTCCTTGTAAATTTTAAGATGGTCTGACAGAGCTCTGTAAAGATTTCCTGCCAGTTCTCTAAAGTTCTCGTTCCGGTACTGATAACAATAGAAAGGATCGGTCTGTCCCGGATCATAGTCGTTATATTTGTAGTAGAGTATATTTCTGCAGTTCTCGCCGTCTCCCTCTGCTTTTTTTAGATATGCCCCCAGATCTTTATAAACTTTATGCAGTTTTCTATAACTTGTCTCGAAAATACGCACAGGACATTTGAGCTGATTCTTTATGTATTTTAGATCCTCTTCAAACTTCTTTAAATCACTTGAGCCTACCGATTCTGACAGATGTTCACGACCTATTGCTGGCAGCTCGTGAGCCTCATCAAAGATAATGCACCTGTACTTTGGCAGAAGAATGCATGGCTCCATCACATCAAAGGGATCTTCAATCTGCATATCAGCAAAGAACAGAGAATGGTTGATTACGACCACCTTTGTTCTGATTGCCTTCTGTCTGGCCATAAAAGGATAGCACTCATCACAGTAAGGGCATTTTTTCTTGTAGCAGTTCTCTCCAGCACAGGTAACTTTAGCTGCAACACCTTTTGAAAACAGAGAGTTTACTTCAGCAAATTCGCATTGAGGAGTATTAAGTTCAAGCTGATGCTCAGTTCTCTGAATGAGCAGTTCTAACTTTGCAAGATCCTCTTTTTTTATCAGACAGGCTTTATCATTTACATCAAGAAGCTCATCATCAGAAGCACTACTGTCTTCTGTGTCCTCGAACTTTAGAGCGTGAGTATTTACGAACTTCTCACTGATTTCATAATATTTTCTTTTGCACAGATAGTTGTTAAAGCCTTTTAAGGCCATGAAATTAGGAGGCAGCTGCAATAATTCAAACAGTCTTGGAAGATCTTTTCTGACAAGCTGATCCTGCAGAGCCTTTGAGGCTGTGGAAATTACCACATTTTTGCCTGAAAGAATTGCAGGAATAAGATAGGCATAGGTCTTACCTGTTCCTGTACCGGCCTCACAGACTAAAGTTCTGTCATTTTCATCATTGACACATTTCTGCCAGGCATCAGCCATTAAAAGCTGCCCTTCTCTTACTTTAAAACCTGATATTTTTTTTGAAAAAACACCATCTTTTCCAAGATAGGAGAGTACATCTTTTATTCTGCCAGAAGACAAAAAAAGGTTTACTTTATCTTTGTAGTTTTGCTGTGAGATGTTACCGCTCTGAGCTGTGCAAGAGCTAGGCTTTTGCAGCATATCATCTCTTTGCCCCTGATTATCATCCATATATGTAAGACAGAGCTAATCCTTAATTGCAAAACTTGCATAAACATCTGAAGATACAGTTATCTTCTCAGGACTGTACTCAGTATTACTTTCTCTGTCTTCATGGGATACAGAAAGTGTTACAGCCTTAGCCGCTCTTGACTGAACCATGTATGGCATTACCGCATTACCAGAATTTGTAAATTTTAAAGAACAGGCTTTTTTAATTTTTACCCCAAACCCCTTGGACAAAACCTGTGCCTTTAATTTGGCATCTTTGATAGCTTCCTGATTTGCCTTATCTTCAACTGATTTAGTATCTTTTATGGTGTAGTCAAAACCATTGATTTGAGTTATTCCTGCGTCAACAGCTGCAGTTGTAATTTTATCTATTAAAGAAAAATCTGATATTTTAAATGTTATATCTCTTGAAGCGACATACCCTTCAAATTCTCTTTTTCCGTCACTGCTGTAAGTATATTTTGGGTACAAAGAAATTGATGAAGAAACAATATCTTCCTGTTTTACGCCGGATTTGAGAGCACTTTCAAAAAGTTTGGTTACCTGTAATTCTGTTCTATCACGTGCACTTTTTGCCTGTTTTTCCATGTTTTTTGCACTGTAGCTCAACACTGCCTGATCAGGCATAACCTCAACTGAGCCATGACCTGTAACTTCAATCAGCCCAGATTCAGAACAGCTATCAGCATAAGAGACAGAACTGAATGTCATAACAATAGCAGACACAACCAAAGACAAAACTTTCTTATTCATGATAAACATCCTCTGTTTGATAAATAGGGTCTTTATCGTAGCTTACTGATAAAGATGATATTGCAAGCCAGAAACTCAAGAATCGTGTGATTCAGTATGTGATTCAACAATCATGTGTATGATACACGAAAGTTATTGATTTTTTTGAAAACCTGAAAGCATTCCTCAGGTCTGAAAAGAACAAAGACAGAGCACGACCGTACTGCAGTCGTGCCTTTATACAGAAAAGAATTATTTCTTGTGTAACTGACGTGAAGCTTCAGCTGCTGCTACAACAGACTCTAAAGAAGAATGAGCGTCAGATGCTGATTCGACAGCTGCACCGACAGCACCTTCTAAAATAGGAGCATCGGCAATTCTTACCTTACTCTTTAAAGGCTCTTCCAGCATTGAAATTGCAGCCTGAGAACTTATCACTCCAGAACCTAAATCGCATACAACAACAACACCATCACCTTCATTAGCGTTTTTGATTGCCTCTAAAATACGCTTTGGATCTGTACCAAGCTTACCTTCAGCATTTCCACCTGCAGCAATAATTGGCAGTTTGTGCTCTCCAGAAGCTGAGATCTGCTCCACCATATCGCAGATACCTTCAGAAACCTTTTGACTGTGTGACACTACCACAATACCAATCATTTATAACTCCTTAACAATCTTTATAAACTTTGCCTCTATAAAATTACGCAATGCATAATTTTATGCTAAAACTCTTAACTGACTATATTCTAAGCAAAATTCTATACCGAAACTTGATCATAATTCACACATCGATTTTTATTATCTGTTTATCTTCACGATGACAGAAAATTATGTTCACATCTCTAACAAAAATATGAACTACAGTAAATGCACCGCAACTGACCTTAAAAATGATCTTTTACCATAGTAGCCTTGAGCCAATTTCAATCACAAGTGGCCTAAATAATTTATATCACAGATACAGTGGGCTTTAAAATATTTAAATTATTTTTTTTGTTAAATTTGTTATCTGTATTTTCTTATTACTGAAATTACAGGACCTATGATCACAACTCTTGAGTTGTCATTTATTTCAACAGGAGAGTAATCACTGTTTCTTGGCAACAACATTTTCTTCCTGCCAAGACTTATTTCCTTGATGGTAAATTCATTATCCACAGAAGCCACAACCACATCGCCATCATGAACCTCCAGAGAGGAATCGACCAGTACATAGTCACCATTCATGATACCAGCCTCTTTCATGGATTCACCTGACACTCTGTAGATATATGTCGATGAAGGAGATCTGACAAGGAATTCGTTGACATCAAGGGTTTCATCAATATAACCGCCATTTGGAGCAGGGAATCCTGCCTGTACGCTCTCCTGCGCCAGAGGCAGCTCGATATGAGTTCTCTCTGGAACCGCTTTTCCGAATGCTTCTAATGAGTCTCTCATGTTTTAATCATTTAATACGGATGTGAAAAAATTTTTAGGACATAATACTCCAGAGCCTGTATTTTGAGCAATAAAAGGCTCTGGATAGGAAATAAAGGATGGATCTCATCTACCTTGCTAGACGATATCGTCAATAGAAGAGCCTAAAGTTTTCTTCTCCTCGTCAAAATCATTTACAAAGTCATTTTTCAAAGATTCTTCCTTCTCATGACGATGCTGTTTTGAAGCGGTTTTATGATCTTTATTAGAGGCTGTAGTCTCTCTTACTCTGCGGTTAAAAATAAGACTCTCAGGACCTGCACAAACCCTGGGTACTATGGTATATAAGAAATCCTGACTCATATGTACCTCCAGAATTTTCAGAATTTTTCTCTTACTTATTTATCGGCCTGTAAAACAGAATTTTTATGTTTTGTATGTCTTTTGAGAAAAATTCTGATAAAAGAATACCTGAAGATAAAGGAACATAAAAATAAAACACGTACTCCATTCATACATGAAGTCGAGGTAGCAACTTTATGCTATAATCGGACAGGGACAGAGATTTTTATTTTTTAATTCAGATAATTGAACGGTGAGAACATGAGTGAAGAAACAATTTTTACAAAGATCATCAACGGAACTATTCCATCAAAGACTATTTATCATGATGATCTTGTAACCGCATTTCTTGATATCAACCCAAAAGCTGAACACCACATTTTAATTGTAACAAACAAGCCTATTCCTTCAGTATCACAGGTAGAACCTGAAGACGAAAAAATGATGGGACATCTCTTTATCGTTGCCAGAAAAATAGCCGAAGATCTAGGTGTCAGTGAATCAGGTTACCGTCTTATCGTAAATGTAGGTAAAAACGGATGTCAGGAAGTTCCTCATATTCACATGCACTTTTTAGCTGGTGGTTATTTAGGTGGCTTTGGATTCCCAAATGACAAAATTTAATCATGTAAATTTAAAAAAATCATTATTATTAAGCTGTACTTGTCTTGTCATTGCCTCACTTACAGCCTGTAATTCTTATTATTTTGACAGTTCCGTCGGACCTGCCGGACAGACTATTCAGACAGAACAGGTAAAACCGCACAAGAAAGCATCAGCAAAAAACAGTAAAAAAACTGCTGCAGACAGAAAAAAATCTCAGAATCAGACAGTAGTCAAATCAGATGACAAAACTAAAAGCGAACTTGTTGCAAAAGCTTTCAATCAGGAGATGCAGGCAGGTGTGGTAAAACCATACGTGCCAGATGCAACTGCTGCACAAACAGAAGGTTCGTTACTTCCTGTATTAAATGAACTTAAAGAAAAAGAGAACTCTTCTCCACTAACCTCAGTTTCTGTAAAAGATGTAGTTCAGGGTAACGTTGATCTGAATGAATTAAATCAGTCAAAGAAAGCAAAGGTGTCAGACGGTCTGACTCAGACTAAGACTCCTCAGGCTTTCGTTCCTGAAGATGGCACTCCTCAGGATCTTAACAAGCTAGAAATAGAGGATACTGTTACCAATAACAGTTCTCAGGATGTTGAGATAGCAAATTCAAATGAGGAATCAACAATTGAAAGTTTGCAGAGTGCACCTGTAAGCTCAAAATGTGGAACAGCCAATACCAGTCACGCAGCTCAGGTTGCCTATAAAATAGTGCTCGAGCAGTCTCAGAGACTAAAAAACGAACAGGGACCTGTTTATATTGCGCCAACGGTTGTGCCAGACAGCGTTTCAGACTGTATAGGTGATCTGTCAGGCGCGATACGTCAGGCTTTAAATTCAGCAGGTATTGAAACTGTAACAGGCGCCAACGTCGACGTTTCTCAAAACTCAGGATCATCAGCTGTAATACCATCTCTTGTAAGAGCATGCAGACAGTCAGGAGTTCCTATTCTGAATGTTTCTGTGATAAGACATATTGGTAACAAAACAGTAATCAATATCAGAAATATGAGAGCAAAAGACGGCATCACGCTTGTTCAGAGTACAACCCAGCTTTAATTTTAATTGTATAAACAGTGACCTATGGTCACTGTTTTTTTGTGTGTAGAAAAAGTGATTCAATTATCTGATGTAACTATCATGCGTGGAAGCAAGTATCTGTTAGAAAACGCTTCTGCAAGTATTTTCCCAGGTCAAAAAGTAGGTATTATCGGTAGAAACGGCTGTGGCAAATCTACCCTGTTTGCTGCTATTAAAGGCGAAATTGCGCCAGAACTTGGAACTTTAAGCGTTCCACGCAATTTTAAAATCTCAGCTGTATCACAGCAGACTCCGTCACTTGATATTTCTGCTCTTGATTATGTAAAGCAGGGTGACAAGGAGCTTAATGAACTGCTGTGTGAAAAAGAAAAAGCATACGCACAGAACAACGGTGAAAAAATAGCTTTAATTGAAGATAAACTCGGAATTGCCGGCGCCTGGACCATCGACTCAAGAGCTAAGATCCTGCTTCACGGTCTTGGATTTTCTGAAGATGAAATGACAAAGGCTGTAAAGGAATTTTCAGGAGGCTGGAGAATGCGCCTGAACCTAGCTCAGGCCCTTATCTATAAATCTGATGTTTTACTTTTAGATGAACCTACAAACCATTTAGATCTGGACACTATTATCTTTCTTGAAAACTATCTGAAAAGTTTTGAAGGGACAATTCTCTGTATTTCACATGATCGTGATTTTTTAGATACATTCTGTTCCCATATTTTACATTTTGAATCAAACCATCTTGTCATGTATACAGGAAACTATTCAGACTATGAAAGACTGAGAGCGGAAAGAATAAAAAACGAAAAGGCAAACCGTCGCCGGGAAGAAGCTTCACTTGCCCACATGCAGGACTTTGTTGAAAGGTTCCGATACAAAGCCTCCAAAGCAAAACAGGCTCAGAGCATGCTAAAAGCCATCGACAGGCTAAAGCTCACCGCTGTCACACAGGAAGAATCGCCCTACCATATAAAATTCTCAGATCCAGAAAGAACCGTAGACATCATTGCTGATTTAAAGGAACTGGACTGCGGTTACTCAGAAAACGACATTATTTTAAAGAAAGTAAATCTGATGCTCATCGCAGGTGACAGAATTGGTCTTTTAGGACGCAACGGCCAGGGTAAATCCACCCTTATAAAAACATTATGTTCAGTGATAAAACCTGTTCACGGTACTGTGACCCTTGGCAAAGGCATCAAAATAGGTTACTTTGCGCAGCATGAACTTGATCAGCTTTCAGGTCAGATGAGTGCTATTGATCATTTAAGGGCAATTGATCACAATGCAAAAGAAAAAGACTTGAGAACATTCCTTGGAGCCTTTTCCTTTAGCGGAGACAAGGCCACTCAAAAGGTCGAAGAAATGTCAGGTGGAGAACAGGCAAGGCTTGCCCTTGCCATTGTGGCTTATCAGAAACCAAATCTTCTGCTTTTAGATGAGCCTACAAACCACCTTGACCTTGATATGCGTGAAGCTTTGTCCTTAGCACTGTCAACCTATAAGGGGGCTCTTATCCTTGTATCACACGATCGTCATCTGTTAGAGGCAATCGCTGATAAACTCTGGCTTATCGATGATGGAAAAGTTTCAGAATTTAACGGTGATCTTAATGATTATCAGGATTTTCTGAACAGAAAGAACCGGGAATATAAAGAGAAGCTAAACGAAAAGAATAACACAACTGCAGGATCAGCTTTAGCATCTGAAAAGGCAAAAATCCAGACTTACAAGACAAAGGAACAGAAAAAACTAGAAGCACAAAAGAGACAGAGTTTAAGACCTATAAAACTTGAAATAGAAAAACTTGAAAAGCAGATGGAAAAGATTAAAAAGTCTCTTGCTGACATCGACAATTCTCTTGCTGATACTGAGATTTACACTAAGGAACCGCAAAAGGTTGAAGAACTCTCTAAAGAAAGATCAAGGCTCACAGATAAACTTGATGAATGCGAGGTTTCCTGGATTGAGAAACAGGATGAACTTGAACAGGCAATGAAAGAATAGTTGCTTTTAAGCTGTTACTAAAGATGCAGCACAGACGGATGTAATTCCGTCTTCTGCTGTGTTTAGTTTTCAATTTTTTTAATAACTGCTCTGCCTGATGTCATTTGGGTTACTGAAGATGTAAACAGATCGGAGCTGTCATTGGGGATCATCACTGTATACTCAACTTTATCCGTATATTCCTGATTTAAAAGTTGAGCATTTACCTTAGACAGTAATCTTTGAAATAAAGTTACATTTGAATGCTCAATCTGAACTTTAAAGGCAGTCATCAGAACCATTGGTGTGGTCTTTAATGATTCTAAAGCCTGCTTCACACTGTCCTGATAAGCTTTGACAAGACCTCCTGTACCTAAAAGAATACCTCCAAAATATCTTGTGACAACAGCAGTTATTTCTCCTACATCACAGTGAAGGATCACATTGAGCATAGGCTGACCTGCTGTACCGTGGGGTTCACCGTCATCAGAGCAGCCGGCATAACCGGAAGTACCAGGCTTATCAGCATTAAAAGCAAAACAGTTATGTCTTGCATCAGAAAATTCTTTAGTTATCCTGTCAATAAATTCCTTAGCCTCATCTACTCCATGAGTTCTTGAAACAGAGGTAATAAAACGACTTTTTTTTACAGTAAACTCAGTTCTGTGAATTTCGCCTTTTTTTAGATCTGGAACCAGATATGTATCGTTGCTCATGAAAAAATTACTCTGTATTGTTGCAGTTACAGTAAAAAATGCATTCAAAATTTACCGCAATTATACAGGACGATACTATTTGAGAAAATTTTTTCATTAAAATTATTCGAACAAATCGAAGCAAAACGTTATAAAACCTGCATTATATGTTAGCATATGCTAACTAATATAAAACGAAAGGAACGTAGAATGTCTTTTGATGATCCTCTGCTTTTAGCCTTGTCAGCAGGTATTTTTATATTTATGTGCACTACTCTTGGCTCAGCCGTTGTATTTGTACTCGTAAAACAGAAAAATCGCATTTACACTCAGCTAAGTCTTGGGTTTTCTGCTGGCATTATGCTAGCTGCCTCAATATTCAGTCTGATCCTGCCAGCACTGGATGCAGGCAATAATATGGGTAACTCAAAGCTCATTCCTGTAGTCGGAGGCTTCTTTTTCGGAGTGCTGTTTTTAATTATCCTTGATAAATCAATGCCACATCTTCATGTGCTTTCAAAATCCCCTGAAGGTCCTAAGACTAGCTTAGGAAAGCATACTCTGATGTTTCTTGCCATCACCATTCACAACATTCCTGAAGGCATGGCCGTAGGAGTGTCGGCTGCAGCTTCCGGAACGGGGATTGGACTTTTAAGTGCAACAGCTGTTTTAGCTTTAGGTATAGGAATTCAAAACATACCAGAAGGAGCGGCAGTATCAATGCCGTACTTTGCAGACGGAATGTCCAGAGTAAAATCATTTGCACTTGGAACTCTATCAGGTGCCGTTGAGCCAATTGCTGCCATACTTGTTGTGCTACTGGCAGATACTCTAGCACCTTATCTTCCATGGTTTCTGTCTTTTGCAGCAGGAGCCATGATGTATGTTGTGACAGAAGAGCTGATCCCTCAGGCTCATAATCTGGGAAATTCTGACAAGGGAACAGTAAGTGTTCTGGCTGGTTTTCTGCTGATGATGATTCTTGATGTAAGCTTAGGTTAAGACAAAAGCTTTATCGCGGACAGAAGTGAAATCTGTCCGCGACATTCATTTTACCTGATAAAGGAACTAAATCACTTTTCCAAGATATGCTCCAGCGGCTAACTTGGCTGCTGCAAGTAATCCATCTCCTAATTTAGAGAGAACCGAGTAATCCTGTTCGTCAGGTCTTTTTTCTAATAATTCCCACTCTTCTTTTTTAGGTGAATTATTTAAAACAGAGAATCGCTCTTCTAATGAACTTCTGACAGTGCCTGCTTTATCTTCAGAGTCTTCACTGATAATGCGCTTAAAACTAGCACCACAGTCAGATAAAAAGCTGTCATCAGAACTTAACACGTCAGTATCTGCAGACAGTGTATCGTTATAAACAGAGTTCATCCCCTGAGCAGCACTTGAAGACAGAATTGACAGAGCTTTTGCAAAATCAACTCCATTATCACTGTCTGTAGATAAATTATGATTAGAAATGACAGTAGAGGTGGCAGAATTGCTGTTCTGCACATTAAGACTTGGATAACTGTCAAGAGATGCTCTGGTTAATGTAGCTGACATCATAACCTCCATAAACGGCAAGTATTGCCGTTTTAATTCGTTATACAGATATCAGCAGGAAATGTGCCAAAATTTGCGTTTTAGGTATCTAAATTTTGTACTAGTTCTGAATTTGGTATTTGTCTGAAAGCAGACGTTCAAAAACAACTTCCTCATACCCCTGCTCTTTTTCGCGAGGGGCTTCATCTCTGAACTTGTAATTGCTCTTTACCCAGGCTTTTTTAGTCTCTGTCTTAGGTGAGGTTACATTCTTTTTGCAGTCATTGTAAATGTAAACATTGTGAATGTCGTTAATATCCTTTAAAATAATTGGAGCTTCTTCTCCAGAGGCAAACACATACCACCCCTGAGTGATCCATCTGGTCTTATCTATACGAGCATTCACTGCAAGAGAACAGTCCTCTGATGTATCATTGCGAACATCAATCAGAACCTCAGCATAAGACTGAGAAATGAGACCTAAACCTAATACAGCTCCTGCTACTATGCCTTTCATTTTCTAACTCCGTACAAATACTACCTGCATATTGTACTATATGAAACAGAAAAAAATATCCTACTTTCATTCAATTATTTAAAATCAGAAATAAATTTATTAGGAAATTTCAAAATAAAAAGAGCCCACCTGCATTATGAGATGAGCTCCTTTATAAAATGTTTTAATAGTTTTTAGTTCCAGCCTGTAGCCTCACGTATGCCGTCAGCTATATCGGCAGCTGTAGCAACCACTGTAACGCCAGCCTCTTTTAAAGCCTGTTGTTTTGCAGCTGCTGTGGCATTGCCTCCTGATATAATGGCTCCTGCATGTCCCATGCGCTGTCCTTTAGGAGCTGAAGCTCCAGCAATATACGAAACAACAGGCTTGGTCATATGCTCTTTTATGTATTGTGCTGCATCCTGTTCTGCAGTTCCGCCAATCTCTCCGACAAGAACCACAGCTTCTGTTTCCGGATCATTCTCAAATAATTTAAGAATATCCACAAAGTTTGACCCCTGAACAGGATCGCCTCCGATACCCACGCAGGTTGACTGACCAAAGCCCGCCTCAGAGGTTTCTTTAACAGCCTCATAAGTTAATGTACCTGAACGGGACACAATTCCAACCTTTCCCTTTTTAAAGATTGATGCAGGCATAATTCCAATTTTGCACTCATCAGGTGTCAGAATACCAGGGCAGTTTGGTCCGATTAAAATTGTCTTCGAAGAATTCAGTTTGGCCTTCACCTTAAGCATATCTAGGACTGGAATACCTTCGGTAATACAGATCACAAGCTCAAGACCAGCATCAATTGCCTCTAGAATTGAATCAGCGGCAAATGGAGGTGGTACCATAACCATGGAAACTGTAGCGCCAGTTGCAGCTACTGCCTCTTTTACAGTATTAAATACAGGTAATCCCAGATGGGTCTGTCCCCCCTTTCCAGGAGTAACACCACCTACTAACAGAGTTCCGTATTCCAGCATCTGCTCACAGTGCTGTGTTCCCTGTGAACCTGTAATACCCTGACAGATAACCTTTGTCTCTTTATTGACTAATATACTCATTTGAAACCTACTCTGCCTTTGCTGCTTGAACTGCAAGTGTTGCAGCCTGTCTTAAATCACGTGCTGATACAATATTAAGGCCACATTCATTCAGGATCTTCTCTCCAATATGTGCCTGGTTACCCTCAAGTCTTACCACAACTGGTACTGAGATCTTAATCTGTTCAACTGCACCACGTATACCCTCTGCAATCATGTCACAGCGGACAATACCACCAAATATGTTTACCATGATGCACTTTACATTAGGATCTTCTAAGATAACCTTAAAAGCCTCCATTACACGTTCTTTTGTTGCAGTTCCACCAACATCAAGGAAGTTTGCAGGTGCACCGCCAAGGTTCTTGATAATATCCATTGTACCCATTGCAAGACCAGCACCATTAACCATGCATCCGATATTTCCATCCAGAGGAACATAGCTGAAACCAGCTGCAACTGCTCTTGCAACACGAGGATCTTCCTGTGAAGGATCATCTAATTCAGCCATTTCAGGATGACGATATAATGCATATGGATCTGTATTGATTTTGGCATCACAGCATAAAAGATCACCCTCTTTTGTGACTACCAGAGGATTTATTTCAACTAATGACAGATCCTTTTGTATGAACATCTTGCAGATACCAAGATATATCTTTGCAAACTGATTTACCTGTTTTCCTTGCAATCCAAGCTTATAAGCAAGTTCTCTACCCTGATATGCCTGTGGCCCTGTAAGTTCATCAACAGCGACCTTTAATATTTTCTCTGGCTCTTTTACTGCAAGCTCTTCAATTGACATACCGCCGGCTTCTGATGCGATAATCGTAAGATGAGCACTTGCTCTGTCAATTGTTGCAGAAACATAAAGCTCTCTTGCAATATTAGACGCTCTTTCAATCAGAATTCGGTTAACTGGTTTTCCATGAGGACCACTCTGTCTTGTAACAAGTCTTTTACCTAGCCATTTAGCAGCAAATGCTTCAGCCTCAGCAGGTGTATTAACTAAAGCTACACCACCGGCCTTACCTCTAGCTCCAGAATGAACCTGACACTTTACAACATATGGTCCAGGAGACAGTTCATATGCTGCCTTTCCAATACCTGTTGCCTTGGTGCTTACAAAAAAAGGAGCAACGGGAAGTCCGTACTCCTTAAAAATTTCCTTTGCCTGATATTCATGTATATTCATTTTTATTACTTCCCAAACTTTTTCGCTATTAAATAACAAAAAGGGCATCCACGTAAAGTGGATGCCCCTTTTTGGTTAGCTATAAATTATAAGAAATAAGCTTAATCAGCACCGTTATTTTGTTGATTTACAAGCTTAATTCCCTCTTCATTATACTCAATATCACTTATATCACGTGCACCTAAATAGATCATAGAATTTGTCTTATTCTGTTTAAAATGCACTAATTGTGAGCGTATTAAAGAAGTGTATTTATCAAAATCAGCTTTATCAGCCTCATTTACGCTCTTTAATACAGCTAATACAGGCTGTCCTTTATTTGTTGTAGTTACGCTGGCATTTTCCTTATTAGGAATAGAGTACACCTCAAGTACAAAATAAGGATCAAGTTCTCTATCATCTCTTGATACTGTTACGTCAGTTGATTTGGTTACGTTCTCTGCAGAATCTACAGTCTTACCTGATGCTGTAGACTTTTTAATATTATCAAGAATTGATGCAGCCTTATCTGATACCTGTTTATTTAAGGTTAGCTGTGCAGCCTTATCTTTAACCTCATCAAACTTTAACAGAGATTCCTCTTTGTATTCATTAACATTAAGGACAATGCATGCCTCATTACCAAGTGAAATAACTGCAGAATTTACATTTGAGGTTCTGTTATCCTCATTAAAGGCTAATTTCTGAACTTCATCTGTAGACAGAGGCCATTTTAGAGTCTTGTCACCTAATGAAACAATTCCTGACTCTAATACAGGTGAGGAAACAGCCTTTGATGCAGCCTCTAATGAATCTGGATTCTCATATGAAACATCAGTTAGTTTAGCAGTCTTCTCGTTATATAACTCTAAAGCTTTGGCATCGATAAACTTTGCCTTAACCTCATCTTTTATGTCAGCAAGCTTTGGAACAAATGCTTCTGTAATACCATCGAGCTTAAGGATGTGGGCACCAGACTCATCAGTAACTACTTCTGACACATCTCCTACTTTGCTGATAGCAAAAAGAGCAATATCAAGCTGAGATGATAATGAACCCTTCTCTAATAAACCAAGTGAACCATGATCCTTTTCAAAATCTTTGTCATCAGAATATTTAAGTCCAACCTCCTCAAAACTCTTTCCTGACTTTAATTCAGCTAAAGCTTCTTTTGCCTTCTGAGCAAAGTTTTCGGTTGATGACTTAATCAGGATCTGTGAGCATTCACGCTTTTGAGGAACTGTAAAATCAGTCTGATTGAGATTGTAATACTCTTCTAATTTCTCGTCGGTTACCTCAACCTCTTTCTTTAGATCATTGAGTGATAAAAGAATGTAGGTGAATTTTACACTTGCAGGTTTTTTGAAGATTTTTTTATTGTCTTCATAGAACTTCTTAACTTCATCATCTGTCACAGTAACAGTCTTTGCAAGTTTTGCAGTATCTACGGTATATGTGTCAATAACTCTTGTCTGAGCAAACAGTTTTGCCAGAAGCTCGACTTCATGAGGATATACTGATGATCCAGATAATAAAATAGGATTTACCAGAGTTTCCTGGGCTAACTGAGTGCGCAACTGCTCAGCAAAGTAGTCAGGGCTTGATCCCATGTTGCGAACCTGGGCTAAAAACAGATCATTACTGAACTTACCGTCCTTCTGGAAAGCTCTTTCTTTACGGATAGCATCTTTAACCTGATCATCACCAACTCTAATGCCCTGCTCATAAGTTACAGAATTTAAGGCAACATTATCAATCATGCGCTCTAAAACCTGCATACGCAGTGCCTTTACATTTTCAGGATTTTCAAAAAACTTGTTTACCTGCGGACCATACTGGTTCTGCATCATGCGAACCTGATCCTGATACTGTGCATTCCACTGCTCTGATTTGATACTGTAATTGCCGATTTTTACAGGATCAGTGTTAAGTCTAGGGATCAGATAATTGCCTACTCCGGCAAAAATAAATGAAAGAATAATGATCCAGAAAAGGATCTTAAAAACTTTACCGTGCGCACCATCACGCAACTTATCAGTTAACATTTTTTTAGTATCTCCGTAGCATTAGCTACACATGGTGAAACAAACTTATCAGATTATAAAAGAAAAGATACAAAAATTAAATTGCACAATTCACATAGATAGGCTTTTGCAAAAAAAAATCCCTGATTTCTCTTGAAACTCAGGGATCTTCTGACAAATAACAAAAATTACTTGTTTACGATATCCTTTAATGGCTTGCCTGCTTTGAATGCTGGAACTTTTACTGCAGGGATCTGAACAACCTCACCGGTACGTGGATTACGGCCTGAACGGGCAGCTCTGTCACGAACTAAAAAGTTACCAAAACCGATTAAGGTTACAGTTTCACCTTTTGCAAGTGCATCTTTTACAGAATCTAAAAATGCATTTACTGCTGCAGCTGAATCTTTGATAGTTAAACCTGACTTCTTAGCGATGCTATCAACTAATTGACTTTTATTCACAATATACTCCTAATAAGGTTTGTTAAATTGCGCGTTTTTTTTGTTAACGCTTGAGCAGAAAAGCCCTAAGAATATTATGCACGTGTTTTGCACGCTTAATAGAGTTATTATTTCTAAAAATTGATCTGTATCGTATTTTTTATAAAAAAAAATTGTCAGAAAGCGTTATCGGAATGCGATTTGAAAGATTTATAAAAATAAACTCCCCGTCTGTACATGTATCTGTTCATCTGAGGAGTCATAGAATATTTTTTGAATAAAATTTCTTCAGCAATTATTTCTGTTTTTCATGTTCTCTAATATAAGAGAGCAGTGGAGGCAGAAGATCATCTTCAATATGAGCTATCTTTTGTCTTAAAACATAGGAATTGTCGTCTTTTATATACTCTAAATTATCCTGACATTCCATCAGCATTGGCAGAGTATTCTCAACACTTACACACAAAGGTTTTATAATCTTTAAAAAGGCCTCGGGATTTATTACCTTGTCTGAATTGATCTCAGGTGCTATCTTCTCTAAAACCTTAATCAGAGCATCAGCAGATCCCACTATCTTTTTGATTTCATCATCGATAGAGTTCTCTTTCTTATTTTCATTTAGCTCATCATCAAATTTTACAATGGCCTCGTCATCCTTTTTAAGAAGTGACTTATCTTCTAAATTCTGAGTTTTCTGTGTTTCATTCATAGCAGTTTTCCTACAGAACTATGTTCATGCTGTCTTCTTTCTTTTTTCTTGCATTCTTTGATGGCTGCTTTTTCTCTTTGAGCAGCCAGCTTGTTGTTGGCATAAATGTGTACGGATCATGCTCTAAAGCGGTTTTTAAAACGTCTTCAATTCTCGATACAGGCTTAACAGTCATTTTTTCCTGAACCACATGAGGAATATCCCAGAGATCCTTTTCATTCTCAGAAGGGATCATAACTGTTTTAATACCACCTCTCATGGCAGCAAGAAGTTTTTCCTTTAATCCACCAATTGGAAGCACATCTCCACGAAGAGTGATCTCGCCTGTCATAGCAACATCCGATCTTACAGGATTACCTGTAAGAGCTGAGACTACAGCTGTTACCATGCCCACACCTGCTGAAGGTCCATCTTTTGGTACAGCACCTTCTGGTACATGAACATGCAAATCACAGGTTTCAAAGAAATCCTGGTTCAAATGAAGATCCTTAGACAAGGTTCTGACTACAGTTATCGCTGTGGTTATTGACTCTTTCATCACATCACCAAGCTTTCCGGTTAACTGATGTTTACCCTTGCCTTCATTTGCCACAGCTTCTAACTGTAGAATGTCGCCCCCTAATGTTGACCATGACAGACCATTTACTATGCCAACCTTGCTATCCTTGAGCTTAGATGTAAAGTCATACTTCTCAGGGCCAAGCATTCTGTGAATATCTTCAATTGACACAGCTGTTTCCTTCAACTTCTTGGCCTTAGGATTTTTAATCATCAGATCTTTGATTGTTTTTCTGATGATCTCTGTCAGTGTACGCTCCAATTCACGCACACCGGCTTCATGCGTGTAGTAGCGGATCAGATGCATCAGCACCTCGTCTGCCAGGGTTATTTCCTTTTCACTAACGTTGGCAAGACGCAACTGTTTTGGTAACAGATGCTCTTTTGCAATATGAAACTTCTCATCTTCTGTATAGGAAGACAAGTCAATGATTTCCATACGATCAAGAAGAGGTCCTGGAATATTGTAAGAATTCGCTGTTGTCACAAACATGACATTGGACAAATCATAGTCTATCTCAACATAGTTATCCTCAAAAGTAGAGTTCTGTTCAGGATCTAAAACCTCTAACAGAGCGGCTGAAGGATCTCCATGAGAAGAGGATGCAACCTTATCTATCTCGTCCAGAAGGAACAGCGGGTTATTGACTCCAACCTTTGCCATATTGGAAATGATCCTGCCAGGCAGAGCACCTATGTAGGTTCTTCTGTGGCCTCGGATTTCAGCTTCATCATTAACACCGCCTAAAGCAACTCTTACAAACTTTCTGCCTGTAGCTTCAGCGATAGATTTTCCAAGTGAGGTCTTACCTATGCCTGGAGGTCCCATTAAACAAATGATAGGTCCGTGCAGTCTGTCGGCACGAGACTGTACAGCAAGATACTCTAGAATCTTGTCTTTAACCTTGGTTAATCCATAATGATCTCTGTCTAAAACTTCCTTTGCCTTCTTAAGATCATGATTTACCTCAGAGCATACAAGCCAAGGCAGTGACAGCAGACAGTCAATATAGTTTCTGACAACAGAGTACTCTGAAGAGTTGATGCTCATTGAGTTTAATTTTCTGATCTCTCTGTCAATTCTCTTGTGTACGTATTCAGGTGCCTTCAACTCTTCGTTTCTGGCCATGAAGCTCTGAACGTCGTCATCTTCTGATACAGAAATGCCAAGCTCTTTTTTAATCGCCTTTAACTGTTCTGCAAGGAAATACTCTTTCTGATTCTTTTCCATTGATTTTTTAGCTAAATCAATGATTCTGTTCTCAAGCTCAGATTTATATGAATAACCGTTGAGTGAACTGATAAGAATACGACCTCTTTCAACAGGGTTTAAAGAGGATAAAAGCATGAACTTAGTCTGAGTATCAAGCTTTAGGATCTGAGTCAGGGTATCAGTTAATCTGGATAGAGAATTCTCTTCTAAAATTGAAGAAATCAGATGTTTTGGAACTGAATCCTCAATTAAGGCTCGTGAGGTCTTATCAGATGAATCAATTGCGTACTGCAGACATGATTTCAATACAGAAAGAGTATCTTCAACATCCTTGTCTGACTGTTCCTCTTCACTTAAAAACTGAATTCTGGCTTTTCTGAATGGAACTTTATCTTCATCTATAATTTCTATAAGTTTTATTCTGTTGAAACCTGAAATCAGACACTGTCTGGTATTGGCATCTTTCTGAGACATGCTCAAAAGTTTGCAAATCACACCTGTTTTGTGCAGATCTTTAAAATCAGGTTTCTCATCAGCTTCATTTAACTGGCAGAATACAGCAAGGTTATGCTCATCCTGGTTCTGAGCATATGCAAAAGCTGCAATGGAACTATCTCTTGCAGCAGTTATCTGCAATTTGGAATGTGGGGTTATGATTAATGCCCTTAAGGTAATTAAAGGGAGGATCATTTCTTTGACACTGCGGACAGAACTGCGCTTAATGCCGCCACTCTGATTAGTGTTTTTCCTGGTTGGTGTCTTTTTAGTTCTTGATTTTTTAATATTATTTTCTGTCATGTTCTTCCAGTACTAAGAAAAAAAATCTCTACAAATAAAATCCAAGTGTAATTAGTATTATCTGACAATCAGACAAAAAAGCCCCTCAATCTTTTTGAAGGGCCTTATCTGTTAATTTTATTATTATGAGTTAGAGGCGATTTCAAATTCGTCTTTCTTTATTACTAAAGGCTCCTGATGATTTTCAACGGTATTCTTATCAACAAGTACCTTTACGACATTTTTTACCGATGGAATATCATACATTGTATTTAAAAGCAGTCCCTCAACAACCGAACGCAATCCACGTGCGCCTGTATGACGCTTAATAGCGCTGTCGGCAATAGCATTTAAGGCTTCAGCAGTAAACTCAAGTTTTACGTTTTCGAACTTGAACATGGCTTCGAACTGCCTGATAATCGCATTTTTTGGTTCTCTTAAAACTCTAATCAGCTCATCTCTATTCAGTTCAGATAAAGCAGTAATTACAGGTAAACGACCAACAAATTCAGGTATAATTCCAAATTTTACAAGATCATCAGGTTCGACTTTCTTATACTTGTCAGAAAGTGACATCTTGTCATCCTTACCGAAAACTTCAGCTCCAAAACCAATGCCGGCTTTCTTTGAGACTCTTTTTTCTACAATTTTATCAAGACCATCAAATGCACCACCACAGATAAACAGGATCTGAGATGTATCAACCTCTATATTCTTTTCCTGAGGATGCTTTCTGCCGCCATTAGGAGGAACAGATGCAACAGTTCCTTCAATCAGCTTTAGAAGAGCCTGCTGTACACCTTCACCTGAAACATCTCTTGTAATTGAAGGGTTTTCACTCTTACGGGCGATTTTATCAATCTCATCGATATAGATAATGCCTTTCTGAGCTTTTTCAACGTCGAAATCACAGTTCTGAAGCAAACGCACTATGACGTTCTCAACATCTTCACCTACATAGCCTGCTTCTGTTAAAGTAGTGGCATCTGAAATAGCGAATGGTACATTAAGGAACTTTGCTAAAGTCTGAACAAGCAATGTTTTACCAGAACCAGTTGGACCTACTAAAAGAATATTTGACTTTCCAAGCTCGACATCAGAATCTACACCTGAGTGACGCAATCTCTGGTAATGGTTATAAACAGCCACAGACAAAACCTTTTTAGCATCGTCCTGACCTATAACATACTCATCAAGATGTTTGGCGATCTCGTGAGGAGTAGGAACATTATCCAAATCTATGCCGCTTGCCGGATGCTTGTCTTTGTTATCAAGCCCTTTTGCGGCTAACATTTCATAGCACTGCTTTATGCAATCTGAACAAATACAGATCCCATCTCTGGCTCTGATTAATGTTCTTGTGTCTGAGGCTGCCTGACCGCAGAACAGACAGGTACTTTTTTTCTGTTCTGACACGATTACTCATCCTTCTTTGAATTTAAATCTGCTATCTCAGCACGGCTTGAGATTACTTTATCGATAAGACCGTACTCAAGTGCTTCCTGAGAAGTCATAAAATTATCACGCTCTGTATCACGTGTAATATCTTCAATACTCTTACCTGTATGCTTAGCAAGAATACTGTTTAAAGTCTGTTTAATACGTAAAGTTTCGTGCGCATGGATCATAATATCAGTAGCCTGACCTTTAAATCCGCCTAATGGCTGATGAATCATAATTCTGGCATTTGGAAGAGCAAATCTCTTTCCCTTTGCTCCGCCAGTTAATAAAAATGATCCCATTGAACAGGCCTGTCCCATGCACAGTGTGCATACATCAGGTTTTATATATTGCATGGTGTCGTATATTGCAAGACCTGCTGTAACTACGCCACCAGGAGAATTGATATACAGATAGATATCCTTGTCTGGATCTTCTGATTCTAAGAAAAGGAGCTGTGCTACGATCAGATCTGACATATGATCTTCAACTTCACCTGTCAAAAAGATCACCCTATCTTTTAAAAGTCTAGAGTAAATATCAAAAGATCTTTCTCCTCGAGCTGTCTGCTCGATAACCATAGGCACTAATGTCGATGCCATTCTTTCCTGATCTTCTGAATTATACATATATAGCATAGCTCCTCAATTACTATTTAAGTGTGTTATTAGTGATGGTTAACTAACTGGTCGAAGGTCATCTCTTCTTCGCCATCAGCAGCCTTTTCCATTACCTTAGCAACAACTTCTGATTCTAAAGCTGCATTCTGAACAGCCTCGAACTGCTTCTTGTCCTTACGGATCTGCTCTTTAACTTCAGCAGGATCTTCATAAGCACCGGCAATCTGCTCTAACTGAGCATCAACGAACTCTTCAGATGGTGTCTTTAGACCTAAGCTCTCAACAATCTTGCGAACGATAGTTCCTAAGCGTGCATCTTTTACAGCCTCATCAGTGAACATATCATCTTTCTTGAATGAATCTGGTAACTTCTTCATTCCATAAGCACGCATCTGCTGCTCAAAGTTCTTTGCAAGACGATCTTTCTCAGCTTCAACAAATGCCTCAGGAACAGCAAATTCGCCGTACTGAGCAACTAAAGCATCAAACAGCTTACCGCGAGTAATAGTATACTTTGCACGGTTTAACTCACGCTCCATATTCTTGCGTAAGTCTGCCTTAAAGGTATCTAAAGAACCATCCTTTACGCCGAATACCTTAACGAAATCTTCGTTAACTTCTGGTAAAGAAAGCTCTGAAACAGAGTTAACAACAATATCAAACTCTGCATCCTTACCCTTCAGGTTCTCTGCATGATAATCCTCAGGGAACTTAACCTGAATTGTGAACTTATCACCAGCCTTGTGGCCTTCGATCTGCTCAGTAAAGCCAGGAATCATCTGGGTTTCACCAACTGTTAAAGAGAAGTTTGTAGCTTTACCGCCCTCAAACTCAACACCATCAGTGCGACCTGTAAAGTCAATTGATGCACGTGTGCCCTTAGCAACTGCTGCACCATCCTTTACCTGCCACTTACCCTGCTGCTTACGTAAAGTCTCGATCATTTTCTCCACGTCAGCATCAGTTACAGTTGCCTTGATTGACTTTAACTTTAAGTCTTCAAATGGCTTTAACTCTAACTCTGGGTTAACTTCAACTGTTGCCTCATAAACAAACTCTTCATCATTCTTGAAGGTTGCTTTCTTAACATCAATCTTTGGATAGCCAATAACCTCTAGCTTAGACTCTTTAATTGCGTTACCTAAGGTTTCATTTACTAATGAATCATAGGCATCTGAATAAATCTGACCGCCAAACTGCTGTTCTAAAACTTTAGCTGGAATGTGGCCCTTGCGGAAACCATCGATTCTTGCATTTTTAGCGTACTTGCGGAAACTAGCGTCATATGCCTTTTTAACATCTTCTGCTGGCACAGTAACGGTTAGAAGGTGCTGAACGCCCTCTTTTTTCTCGGTTGAAACCTGCATCGTTTACCTCTATGTCTAGGTTGCAGTAATTAACAAACATCATTGACGCAGCGGAGTAATAAACTGTGCTGTACGTCTTTAAATATAAACTCGGATATTATACAAGCCTAACCGTATCTAATCAACGTACAAATTTTCCTCCCTGTTGATTTTAGCAGTTATTTACAATTACTGATGTTTCAGCCTTCTCTTTACGCATATTCTTACGATTTTTTATAAAGAGCACTGTATAGGCTTTAGTTGTATATATAAAAACTCTGTTGTTTCGCAATTAAATAGGTTGTATTCTCTGACTGAGTTTTAAAAGAATGCCACACGATATAAAGGCATACTCCATACACTCAAAGATTTAATACTTCAGAAGATCAGAATATATGAAAACAACTCTTGGCATAATAGAAGGCTACTACGGCAGAATATACACTGAGGAGGAACGAAGTTCTCTAATTTCTTTTGTAGGTGATAATGAGTACAGCTACTACATTTACGCACCGAAAAATGACAAAGCTCTTCGCAAAAACTGGGCTCAGGTTTTCTCAAACGACAGGATAGAGTTTTTTAAAAGGCTGTCTGTATGCTGCAAAAACAACTCAATAGATTTTGGGGTGGGAATATCACCACTAGGCATCACAACTGATCTTAAAAAATTCCTTCCTGTCCTTTTAAAAAAAATAGATTTTCTGGTAAAAGAATTAAATGTAAAGATTATCGCAATTCTGTTCGATGATATTAAACTTTATTCAGATGATGAAGGAATTCACCAGAAAGAGATAATGAATGAAGTTTCTTCTTACTTAAAAAAAATCTCTTCAAAAAATAAAATCCGGCTTATCTTCTGTCCTACCTACTACAGTTTTGATCCTATTTTAGATAAATGTTTCGGTAAACGCCCTGATACCTATTTTCAGGAAATAACCAGAGAACTTGATGACGATATAGAGATCTTCTGGACAGGAAACAGAGTACTGTCAAAAGAAATAACAGCAGATGATATTAACAGAATCAATAATCTTTTCGGCAGGAAAGTGACCATCTGGGATAACTATCCAGTTAATGACGGAAAATTTATCTGTAAGCATATCTACACCAGAGAATTCAAAAACAGAATTAATCTTGACGGGATTGCTTTTTCTCATGCTGTCAATCCTATGCTGGAGGCCGAGCTTACCAAAGTTGCAATAGCAACACTTCCTCTGTGCTATAAAAATGAAAGCGAAAAGAATAAACAAGAACTGAGACTTCATCTGCTAAAAAATATGTTTAACAATAAAGTTCACTCCGTTTTAAAGTTTCTTGATATCCTAAATGACGATGGAATTGATGCTCTTTCTGAAGATATGAAAGAGGATTTAAAGAAGACGCTGATAGCAATCGACACAAAAGCGAAGAGAGAAATTTTAGACTTTTTATCAGGTATCTATAAATTTGATCCTGCGTGTCTTACTTCATAATTTGAGAAAATTGTACTCATCTGTTGATTTTTCTATCCTTTTTGGAGTTAAAATTAAATTTCTCTCATGAAGGACTGAGTATGATCAAAGATGCTTGCTTTTATATAAAAAGAATTAAAGATCTCCCCTCTTCGCTGGTTGAGGTTATACGGGATCTTTATAAAGAAGCATCCTCTCACCGTTTTATATGCACATCCATGCAGGAACTGTGCGAAAAGCTTAAGCTTGAGTATACAGAAAAAACCTTTGAAAACAATTGTCAGAAAAACTATGTCTGCATAAATACATATCTAGAGATGTTGGGATTAAAACTCGTCCCATGCTCTATCCCTGTCGATTTGTCTTTTTACGACAAGATTTTTATCACTCCAAAACCAAATCTAAATAATGATGAGGACTGTGCTGCTGTCAGAGCACTTATACAAGAAAAAAGAACTCCAACTCAGAGTGATGCTGTTCATATCAGCAGAATGAACAACAAGCTGTCAAACTACAATGTAATGCTCAGAGTTTTTGAAGGACTTTTTGTTGTCAGCTCTTCAAAGCTCGATCCACACCAGAGACTTGCTGTAAACAGCATTTTAGGTGAACTTGAATTGCCTAAAGAGGGACTAGGATACCTGAGAGCCTGCTATACATATGCAAGCGAATACAGGAACAGACACTGTAACTACAAAGACAGCAGTTACTGCTTTAAACCTCTGAATGAAGGACAGCAAAAAAGAGTCAGCCACTATCTGGCCATTATTTCAGCATCAACATCATATAGAGAGCCTTTAAATCAGGATTATCCATATTTGTCTGATTTAGAGGAAGAGCTAAAGAAAATTGCTCATACGCAACCTTCCAGAATTGCAAACAGTACCGAAATAAAACCTCAACTTGAGATAATTGATACAACCAATCTTGAAAAAAGGTTTGGATCAGTAAGGAAATCAGCCTATGACTATCTTTTTTCAATTAATAACGGAAAAAGAGATAAATGCAATGTTGAGAATATTGTCTCTGCTGTACTTGATAATTCTCCTGTTAAAGAGAATAAATTTGTGATGACTATTTTTTCCACCATAGAAAAATACGTTATTCCAAAAATAATGAAGCTTATTCCGGACAAGGATGCAGTTACACTTCACTATTTTGATGATTTAAAATCCAGTACCCGTGCAGCACCTTGTCTTTACATTACAGACAGCAAAGATTTGTCTCTTACCTATCCTTGTATGATATACAGAAACGACAAGGATCTGGGAATTAAATCAGGGATACTTGAAAAGACCTTCATAGCATACTTGCATGACTCAACTGTGCTGGAAGTCGGTGGCAGAGGTAATTTAGATTTTATAACGGTCACGACAGATAAAACCAACAGTAGCATACTTTTATACACATTCTTCTTAAGACTGATTTTAAATAATATTTTTGTTTCATATGACAAAAAAGAAAATTTAAAGGGATTAGAAGAACTAAATTCAGAGTTCTTAAATACAGGAAAAAAACAGCTCCTTTTCATAAGAGGTCTGTACTTTGCTTTATTTGAATGCTGCAAGCACAATACCGGGAAATTAAAAATTGATAAGCTTACAACTCAGGCTCTTTTTGAATTTCCACCTCTAAATTACTTAGTTGCCAATGTCTTGTTAACAAATAACGAAAAACTTTCCATATCAGAATTATATGAAAAGGCTCCTGTTGTTTTTTACAACCTCATATTTGAACAGTTAAATAAAGATGACAAGATTTCTTCCCTGTTTAAAGGGCTGAAGCAAAAAACCAAGCATCTGTCTGTATATATGCAAAAGCTTGTTCATAATGAAATGACTGTTTCAGGCATTGACGGGACTATTTACATAGAAAATAAAAAAAATAATGATGAGTGTAGAAGTCTCAACAATATGATGCTGTTTGACAGTCAGGCTCACATTTTTTCAGGAAACAACTGCAAATCACTTTGGACTCTGTTAGGTCATCCTGTTTTCTCAAATTTATTTATGCCTTTATTCAGTCGTGAGGCAGCATCTTGCTTGCTAAAAAAAGAGATAGTTATTGACAGTACAAAACTTTCATCATTAAAAGATCTTATCTGCTCAAAATCTGCAGTTATAAGGTTCCTTGGCAACCTTGACAACGATAATCAGACTGAGCTTGCAAACCTCGTTACAGGAAATCTCTCAAAACTTGATGAACAGCTGATAAAAAGAAAGTTAAAGGATTTTACTTTTACAAAGTACTCTCAACTTTGTGAAATTTTCAAAATCGGATATTCATACACAGCTAACGAGGCTATTGAAGACTGTCTGCCAAATTTAGGACTGATGGTAGTGCCTATCGACAGTGCTTTACCAAAAGTAGCACGGAACAAACTAAAATATCATAAGATAATTGCAACTCACTTAGGTAAACAGGCTGTTACTCATGATTTTTTAAATAAGCTCTGCGCAGCTCAAATGGCATTCATAATTTTCTCCTTTATTGTTCCTGTAAGTGTCGCTGAGGTAAAACTGTCAAGGTATATGGAACTTACAGCAGAACAGCATGTGTTTACCATCCAGTTTTTCACTACCTTGAGATCTCTCATGAAAGGATGTAAGCCTTTCGATGAAAAATTTTATAGAACTTTATACGCAGAACAGAAGAACAATAAAAATTTCAGACTATGCTTAAATTATCTGAAGAAACTAGCAACTGAAGAAGTAGAGAACTCTCCCCTTAGAAATTACCTTGAAAATAAATTTAATGAAATTTTCAGTTATCTGTCTTCAAGACCTGTTTTAACTGCAGTACATGATCTGAAAAATAAGCCTACAGCAGAAAAGAAACAAATTACGGCAAATCATGACGCGCAGATAATAAACAAATTTGAAAAAACATCACTTGTAAGAACAACTGCACACAGTTTCTTTAAAACAGCAAACTTTAACCTGAAAAATCTTGATACTTCACTGATAGAATCAAAATTAAAGGAAAGTGCCCAGCTCCAGGACGTGATCGCAAAGATTAGAAGTGATTATGAAAATAATGATGATGAAGAGGATCTGAATAAAACAGAGCTCTCAGAAAAATTTACAGTCGGCACTGAATACAGTTCAGATTCTACTAATAGAAATCAGAATAACGCAAAAGCTCTTTCTCAAAGAGATAATTTAACAACTACAGATGATGGTACTGATAAATTCAGTTATCCTTCAGAGAACTGTAGAAAACTTATCGAAGCTATTAAATCTCAGAACTGCGATGTTATTGATATTAACGAATTTACAGGAATTTGTATCAGTCTCAAATTTATGTCACGCGATGCTGCGATTGAAGAGATCAATGACTGGGCATATGAAAACTTTGACGATCCTCTTTTTGATGTTGCAACTGAGGAAAACTGTATATATATCACCACTGATATTCTTGATAAGCTTTAGGAGATTTAAGTAAATTTTACTTTTGGCAGATGATATGAAGTTATACAACTTATTTTAGTGGTGCCATAAAGGCACCACAATAATTTAGGATTTGCCGAATCTGTATCTGTAGAAGAATAGAGGTGGAACGGCAATACCGAGACTGATTGCCAGCATGATACCAAAACATCTCATTCCGTGATGCATGATAAGGTAAGCTTCCTGTACGAGTTCCGTCTGGGTATCTTCAATAATTCTTGCCATAGCAATCAGACACTGGTATGCATCCATGCCTGGGATCAGGGAAATAATTGAAGCTACTGTAAAGATAACTCTTGTAACTTTCAGTTTAGGTGCTATGTAAATAAATAACAGAGAAGTAACTGAGCACGCTATAAAAGTTGAAACAACAACCTCAAGACCGCATCCTAAAAAAAGAAAGGTCCTTAAACAGCGGGTTACAGCTCCACCTAAGGCTACAAAGCCCAAATACTTGACAGGAACCTGAAACAGCATCGCAAAGGCAACTGCAATAAAGGAGGCACACCCAGTCTCCATTGCCCATCTTATGAAAAATTCAGTTGTAAAATTTAAGTCCAGCATTAAACAGCTCCAATTTTTAAAACTAAATCCACATCAGATATAAAGCGCCTAATAGACCTGAAGCGGCACAGGCTGTAAGGATGATCGAATAGACAAGTCTCATAACTCCAATTTCAAGATATCCTTTAAAAATGTCTAAAAAGCCATTCATATAAGGGAAACCAGGGACTAACAGTAATGTCGTAGCCATAATTGCAAGACGGGTTTCATCTGCAGATGCATTTAAGACGTAAGTGCACATGATATAGGTGGTTGCACAACCTAAAAAAGCACAGGCCATAAAGACAAAAGTTTCGAAAAATCCTTTTTTAAGCAACCAGAACTTAAAGAACATCAGCATAAATCCGCCGATTAACGCTGCAAGGCATACAGTTAAACTTCCGCCATTGCAATAAGCAAAGGCTGCAGCCGCAAATGATTCAATGGGGATTAACATATTCTTGCTGTAATGCGCAGGTCTAACAGCTCTGATCTTGTGATATATAAGATCAAGATCTGTAATCTCTCCACTGATAACATCGTTTGCAATGAAGTTTAATCTGGTAACACTGTTCATGTTAATGCCAAGACTTTTTATCTTTGCTATTCTTTCAGCAAAACGACTGTTTCCGTCACAGCATCTTACCAAAAAGAATGAACGTGTTAATGTAAATTCAGGATTGATGACATGAAGAGCTTTTGCCATATCATGGCAGCAACGCATTATAAGGCGTGTTTCTGCACCTGCCAGGGCCATACGCCATCCAAAAGTGCACAGAATTTTTGCTTTTTTATTAAGATCAGAAGTTGTATCTAAATCAATATGAGGCATTTTTGGTAAAACTCAAATTAGTTATAAACACACTCTAATTTCTGCTCATCTTTTGAATTGTGAACTCTTGCGTGTGACCACTCATGCTCTTCAATTTTGCCGTCTGCATTCTTAATATAAATATTCATAGGACAGTGTTCAGGCTTTTCTGCCAGCTCAACACCTTCGTCATCCCAAGAAGCTTCCATAACAGCATTTGCTGAAAAAGGAACTGATACAAACAAGAAAGCGCAAACAGACAATAATTTAATCTTCATATTGTTCTCCACGTTGAAATTTAAGAATTCTAAAGGCAGCTAAAATTCGTAACTGTCAAACCGGATGATAATATACTCTTATTTTTGTGACATGACACACAAAATCAATTAAATTCGATTATTTTTAGTCAAATTTTCTTTCCATATTGGTGCTAATACAGCTTTTGTCTAATACTTTTTACGCAAATCTGTGCAATATTCGTTATTTTGTCCTGCCATTAACAGGAATAAATTTTACAGATATGATAAAATCAGTTTTAAATAAGGCCTAACAGTCGTTAGGCTTTGTTTTTTTATTTATTTTTTATTCCAATGGTATTTATTAAATGTCATCTCTTGCCCTGTTAGTTATTTATATATCAGTCGGCGCTGTACTTGGTATTGCCCTAGGACAATTGAAGTACAAAGGTGTCGGATTGGGAATCGGCGGTGTGCTGTTCTCAGGAATTTTAGTCGGACACATTGCAAACCACTATTTTGGCTTTGAATTACATGTGCCAGGCGGTGTAACAGCTGAAGCTAGCATTCTTCACTTTTTACAAGAGTTCGGTCTGATGCTTTTCGTTTACGCAATCGGTATTCAGGTTGGACCAAGCTTCTTTGCTGCACTGCGTGGTAATGGTCTGAAACTGATTTCTCTGGCTATATCCATCATTGTTTTAGGATGCGCCATTGCTTTATCTTTGTTCTATTGCGGTATTGTAACTCCAGATGCAATGGTTGGCATGTACTCAGGTGCTATTACCAACACTCCTGCATTGAGTGCAGCAAGCCTTATGGTTACCGATATTGGAACAGCACTGCAGGGATTAGGCAAAGATCCTATCGCTTTAGGTCTGGATGTAACAAAAGTTCCAAAAGCCTATGCAGTTGCCTATCCTTTTGGTGTTTGCTCTATTCTAATCACAATGATCCTGATTCGAGTCATATTTAAGGTCAGCGTAGACAGCGAAGGTCAGGCTTACCATGACAGCAAAAATATAGGTCGAGATGCTCCTATTGTATCTAATGTACAGGTAGAGAATTCTGATTACATTGGTAAGACTATCGGTGATATTCCTTGTGTGAAAGAAGGTACAGTAATCTGCTCTCGTATCAAGAGGGACGGAGTACTGTCAGTTCCATCAAAAGATCTAGTGTTAAAAAAAGGAGATCTTTTGCACCTTGTCGGAGGTTCAAAGTTCGTATCAAAGGCATCAATTGCATTAGGTACTGAGACAAAAGACGTTCTGACTACTCACGGTTCAACAATTTCTGTACGTCACTTAATCATTACAAACAATAATGTAATGGGAAGAACACTGTCCGATTTGGATCTTGAAGGTCACTACGACTTAGTAATTTCACGAGTATTCCGTTCAGGCGTTCAGTTCATGCCTACACCTGACCTGAAACTGGCATTGGGCGATGAATTAAACGTTATTGGTACTTTGGATAACATCAAAAAAGCTGGTAAAGTTGTTGGTAACTCTTCTGCAACTATGAACCACGTTCCAATGATGCCTATTTTCATTGGTCTTTTCATCGGTATGCTATTAGGTTCTGTTCCAATTCCAATTCCTGGTGTTCCATCCCCAATGAAACTTGGCGTTATAGGCGGTACCCTGATTTCAGCAATATTACTTGCCAGATTTGGTGATACCTGGACCTGCAACAAGATGCATTGGAGACTTCCAACAGCAGCTTTATCCGCATTCAAGGAGATCGGTATTACCCTGTTCCTGACAATTGTAGGAATCAACGCAGGAGCCAACGGATTCTGGGAAGAACTGACTCATGGTTTAGGTCTGCACTGGATGGCTTGGGCAACATTAATCTCAATAATTCCTTTACTGATTGTTGGATTTATCGGTTTCAAGGTATGCAAGGTTAATTATCTGGTGCTATCAGGTGTTCTTGCAGGTTCATATACTGATCCTCCTGCACTGGCATATGCAAATAACATGTACAAGGATGCAGAAGCATCATCAATCGGTTATGCTACAGTTTATCCTTTTGTAATGTTCTTGCGTATTCTGTCTCCACAGATAATGTTAATTATTGTTTCATCAGCTTTATAAAAAACAGATGACATTGAATAACAATAGTCAAATCCGCCCGCACAGAGTAAATGCGGGCGGCATTTTTATAGCTATGTTAAAAGGTGCGTTACAGCCATTAACCTGCATTGTGACAGTACCTTTCACTTTACTCTTTCCTTCACTTACAACTTTTATTCTGTACCACGTTTTCACTAAACAGAATGATAAAATCCTATCGTTCAAAATAGGTCTTAAATTTGATTTTAAGACTATGCTTGCAACCGAAATAATTTACCTTTTAGGTCTAACAGCCATATTTGAATATTTCTGTTTTAAAGCAAATGAAGCTTTAGAAATATACAAATATAAAGCAGAAAGAAATCCCACTCTGCAGATTGCAACCCCAGAACAGCTTGAGTATTCACACACACTTACAACTCTTATCTGTACAGCTGCTGTTGTGATAATAGCTATGCATATGCTAATCACGGCTTATAGCTTTATAAAAGCCAATGATCTTGATTTAAGAGTCAAAACAGAAAATCCACTGAAGATAGTTTTTTGTACAATTTTCAGAAATTTACCTGTATACATTCTTTTCACTGTTGCTCTGATTTATATTTTTACAGTTATAGAGACCTATTTTGCAAAATTTAAGCTTATGCATATAGAAGGTTATATTCTTGGTAAAGACAATTTTGATCCGGCTATAACTTTTATGATTTTGCGAATTTTTATTTTGCATATTTCGATATACACACTAAATTTATTTACATTTTGCGCATTAAACCTGAGAGCAAAGCTTAACTTTAGGAAATAAAAATATCTTTTTTATGTTCTCGAAACTGTTTTGTATCAATAATCGCACAATGTAAAAAATTTTCTTTTAATGTCAGCTGATAAATAATATAATTCACTGACATTTTACTTTGACTATTATGAACAATTAGTCTGTATCACTGCTTATCATATTCACAGCTAAAACGACAACTGCAAATGTGGTAAACGCTACTTTAAAAACTGAGGTTATATGAGCACATCAATCAGTTATGCCAAGGCAGGTATGCTTAATTTTTTAGGCAGCGCTCCGGCTTGGTATAAAAATGTAATTATTGCATTCTTAATCATTAACCCAATTGTTGCACAATATTCTATGTTTATTGCAGGTTGGTTACTGGTTATCGAATTCATTTTCACTCTTGCTATGGCTCTTGACTGCTACCCTCTTGAGGCTGGTGGTCTTTTAGTAATTGAAGCTTGTTTCATCGGCATGTGCGATATGCACCATGTTACAAAAGAGATTGAATCAAATCTTGAAGTTATCATGTTGCTGATGTTCATGGTTGCAGGTATTCACTTTGTCCGTGACTTCCTTCTGTTCTTCTTTACCAAGTTGTTAGTAAAAGTAAGATCAAGTGTGCTTTTAGCTTTAATGTTCTGCTTCATGTCAGCTATTCTTTCAGCTTTCGTTGATGCCTTAACTGTTCTTGCTATCATCATTTCAACATGTGTTGGTCTGTACCAGCTGTATATGTCAATTATTACAGACAACAATGCAATGGCAATGATTGCAAATAACGACAGCATCGTTCCTGAAGAACATAAAAAGAGCCTAAATGAGTTCAGAGCATTCTTACGCAGCATTCTGATGCACTCAGCTGTTGGTACTACATTGGGTGGTGTTTGTACAATCGTAGGTGAGCCTCAGAACCTGATCATCGGTGATGTCTGCGGATGGAAATTCATCGATTACGCTCTGCGTATGGCTCCTATTTCAGTACCAGTTTTAATTTGTGGCCTAATCACATGTTTTGTTGTTGAACACTTTAAACTGTTTGGTTACGGACATAAGATGCCTCAGGCTGTCTATGACATCATGGTTAAGAAAGATGAAGAACAGACCAAATCATTAACCAAGCGTGACAAATTAAATCTGATTGTACAGTTATGCTGTGTACTCTGGCTTGTTGTTGCCTTAGGGTTTCATTTAGCTTCAGTTGGCGTAATTGGTTTATCTGTTATTATTCTGGCAACAGCTCTGTGTGGAATAACATCTGAGGGCCCTGTAGGCAAGGCTTTCACAGAATCAATGCCTTTCTGTGCATTGTTATGTGTATTCTTTACAGTTGTTACTGTAATTTCAACACAGAAACTGTTTGACCCAATTATTGATTGGGTATTCTCAACTCCTAAGGAATTCCATCTGCCTATTTTCTTTATGGCCAACGGTATCATTTCATCTGTTTCTGATAACGTATTCGTTGCAACCATATATATTGAACAGGTTCGTGATTCATTGCTAAACGGTGTTATTACTCCTGAACAGTTTGATGAGCTTGCTATTGCAATCAACGCTGGAACCAATCTGCCATCAGTTGCAACTCCAAACGGTCAGGCAGCTTTCCTGTTCCTGTTAACATCTCCAATAGCAGCTTTAATCAGACTGCCATACTTTAAGATGATGTACATGGCTTTACCTTACACCATTGTACTGACAGTAATTGGTCTGCTAGCAACATGGTTCCTGATGCCAGAGCTTACAGGTTGGCTAATTCGTGAGGGATGGGTTCACGGAGCTTCAATTGAACTTATTCAGGGTCAAATGAAGTAGTAAAGAAAATATGTTTTAGTTAAGGCTCTGCAACTGCAGAGCCTTTTTTGTAAAATAATGCACAATAATGAGCCATAACTCTAATAATAATGATAAACAAAATGATATTATTAGCTCGCCTAGTCCTTACAAAATAACAATTATGATCGGAGTCTACCTTGTTACAACTATTTAAAAGCATATGCGCTTCAAGATTCTGTTGGTTTCTGCTTTTTTTATCCGGTATTGCGCTGGAGGCTTGCGGTTTGTATTTCCAGTACGAACTGCATTTGAATCCGTGTGTCAACTGCGTGTATGAAAGAGCATATTTCTTAGGTTTTGTTGTAGCGGGTTTTGTAGGTGCAATGGCTGCAAATTATCTAATTATAAGATTTATCTGTGCAGCAGGTTTTCTGGCATGTGCTGTCGGAGGATTATTGGTTACATGGGAACATTACAGAGCCTACACCAATTCATCTTTATTTGGTAATACATGTAAACTCCAGGCTCAATTTCCAGAATTTCTGCCTCTAGATACCATTGCTCCATGGATGTTTAAACCTTTCGGCTTGTGTTCAGATAAAATTGAATGGGAACTGTTAGGTCAGAGTATGCCTTTCTGGATCCTGATTACGTTTGCCAGTGCAACCGTTATTGCATTTCTGATGTTTCTTGGAATTTTTGTAAAAAAGAAAACTAGCAATTTCGACAGGCTTTACAAATAATCAAAGAAAAGATCCTTTTTAGGATCTTTTTTTATTCCCCAGAATTTCTCACTTTTCTGCCTTTCATAAATCTGATTTTTATCTTCCTGTAATTCCTTACTTAAGTGCAAAATCTGATCTATTAAATTTAATACTGCAATATTTTAGTGCATTTTTAATTTTAAATACTTAGTTTGGAATGCTAATGATATTATCTGCACAAAAGGTCAGCAACATTTACAAAGTATATAAGATAACACTTAGACTGACCTAAGATTTTATTAAAGGTAAAACTACTTACTATGATTAAACTAGACCACATAAACAAGTTCTACGGTGACCTTCACGTTCTCAAAGACGTAAGCTTGGAAGTTGCCGAAGGTGAGAAACTAGTTATTATTGGACCATCAGGCTCTGGCAAGTCTACTACAGTTCGTTGCATGAACTTTCTTGAAACACCGACATCAGGTCATGTTTACATTGACGGAAAAGAGCTGACACAAAAGAATAAAACCAAGCTTATACGCGAATATATGTCTATGGTATTTCAGCAATTCAACCTTTACCCTCATCTTGATGTACTGCACAACTTAACGCTGGCTCCAATCAAGATCTTCCATAAAAGTAAGGAAGAGGCAGAGAAACTTGCAATGCATTATCTTGAAGTTGTTGGACTTAAAGATAAGGCTCATGTTTATCCGACCACATTATCTGGTGGTCAGCAGCAGAGAATTGCCATAGCAAGAGCATTGTGTGCTCAGACAAAAATCATTTTATTTGATGAGCCAACATCAGCCCTCGACCCTGAAACAATTCAGGAGGTTTTGGATGTTATGATTAAGCTCGCTAAAGAATCAAACATCACAATGGTTGTTGTTACCCATGAAATGGGATTTGCCCGCCAGGTTGCAGATCGTGTTGTATTCATGGCTGACGGTACCATTATTGAGGAAGGCACACCAGAACATTTCTTTACAGAACCAAAGAATGAGCGTGTTAAGCAGTTCTTAGGAAAAATATTAAAACACTAGTTTCATTACGATTATTCTTTAAGGAGCTCTTATGAAATCACTAAAAAATTTACTGTCTTTAGGTGTTGCAGCTGCACTTGGTATTGCGACATTTGCTTCAACAGCATCAGCTGAGGCACCATCAGATGTTAAAGAAATCAAAGCCATTCAGGACAGAGGTGTTCTACGTGTTGGTGTAAAAAATGACGTTGTTGGTTTCTCTGTAAAAGATCCATTGTCAGGTGAATATACAGGTTTTGAAGATACACTTGCAACACTGATTGCAAAAGAAATCGGTGAGGATGTTGAAGTTGAATTCACTGCAGTGACTGCAGCTACAAGATCTGAGCTTATCGATTCAGGTGATCTGGACTGTGTTCTTGCTACCTTTACAATCACTCCAGAGCGTAAAAAGAACTGGGATTTCTCTACTCCATACTATCAGGATGCCGTCTCTGTATTAGTTGAGAACAAGAGTGAAATTCATCACCTAAAAGATCTTCTTGGTAAAACTGTAGGTGTGTCATCAGGTTCAACCTCTGCTAAGGCATTAGTTCAGGCTCTTATTGACAATAAGCTTTTAGATGGCAAGAACTTTAATGCCGATAAATTCGATCCTTCAACATGGAAAGATGGTGTTAAATTCCACCAGTTCGATAACTACCCAGCTATTTCTACAGCACTTGCTGCTAACGAAGTTCAGGCATTCTGTGTTGATAAATCAATTTTAAATATCTATAAAACTCCAACTCGCGGTTTTATCGATGAGAAATTCTCACCTCAGGAATATGGTGTTGTAACCAAGAAAGGTTCCGGTTTATCTCCATTTATTGATGGTTTAATCAAGAAATGGTTAGCTGATGGAACCATTGAGAAGTTAATCAAAGAAAATAACCTGTAATTCTGAATCTCTAAATAAAGTTTTAATTTGATTTATTAGATTCAAAACAGAGAACAGTATGTTGCCCCTTTTTAGGGGCAGCTATTTTTAATAGGATAAATCAATGGGTAACTTATTTTCCATAGATGCCTGGATGATGGTCTGGCACTTTAAAGAAACTTTCATTTTAGGTTTTTTAACCACCGTAGGAGTTTCGCTGTCAGCACTGCTTATTTCTTTATGTCTTGGTATTGTTTTTGGACTGATGGCAACATCCGGAAAGAACCTGCTTGCTGCCGTTGCTCGTGTTTATGTTGAGTTTGTTCAAAATACCCCTCTTCTGCTTCAGATCTGCTTTTTATACTATGCTCTATCCTTCTCTGGGCACAGTATCGGAATTTTAATGTCAGGTATTATCTCCATTGGAATTTATCACGGAGCATACATGGCTGAGGTTATCAGAGCAGGCATTCAGTCAATCAGTAAAGGTCAGTTCGAAGCAGCTTATACTCAGGGTTTCAATTACTTTGGAACCATGTACTACATCATTCTGCCCCAAAGTATTAAGATAATTCTTCCTCCAATGGTAAATCAGGTGGTTAACCTAATCAAAAATACCTCATGCTTGTACATTATTGGCGGTTCTGATTTGATATCTCTGACCTACAGTTTTGTAACTGGCGCAACCACTGGTGGAGCTTATGGTCCAGCATATTTAGTGTGCGGTGTTCTTTTCTTCATCTTCTGTTACCCTCTTTCAAAGATGGCTTCAAGCTGGGAAAACAACCTGAAGAAACGTGACAGAATGACATCTACAGCTAAATAGGAAATAAAATGGAAACTTCATTATTACAAGAATGGATGGCAAGCTTTCATATCCTAAGCATTGATGCCATTATCATATATATTCTGAAAGGAACTCTGTTTACAGTTATCATTTCTGCTATTGCTGTATTCCTGGGAGTTATTTTCGGTTCTATTCTGGCTTTGGTAAGAAACTACTGCAACGCACCTAAATATCGAGTATTCAAATACCTTGCCATTACCTACATTGAGATCTTCCGTAATACACCACTGCTGTTATGGATTTTTATCTGTGTGGTTTTCTGCCCTGTGCCATCAATCTTTGCACATAAGCTCTTTGGACTTACAACTGTTGAAACAAAATTACTTTTCAAAGCTTCAGTTGCTCTGATTTTATTCACTTCATCAGTTATTGCCGAGATCATCCGTGGAGGACTTAACTCAATTCCGCAGGGACAGTTTGAAGCAGGATACTCTCAGGGTTTTAACGTAGTACAGGTTATGATCTACATTATCCTACCTCAGGCTATCCGCAACGTTGTTCCTACTCTGTTAAGCCAGATAATTACTACCATCAAAGATTCTTCATACCTTGCAAACGTAGCAACTGTTGAACTTATGTCACGCGTAAGACAGATTTTAAGTTCAGCAAATATGTATAATGGTATTGGCAATATCAACGTTTCAGATGTATTTGTTCTTTATGGCTGCGCTGCAGTTATTTACTTTATTATCAACTTCAGCCTTTCATTGTTTGTACGTCATCTGAACGCAAAAAAAGGCAAGATCAGAATCTCCGCTGTAAAGGCTTAATGAGGTAAGCTATGTCAAATTACGTTGTAACCATCTCAAGACAGTTCGCTGCAATGGGAAGAACCATCGGTCTGAAAATGGCATCTAACTTGGGCATTGAACTTCTGGACAGAGATATCGTTAAAGAAGCTGCAAAAAGATTGGGGCTTCAGAAGGGAGAAATCAGCCACTATGACGAAAATCCAGGACGTCAGAGTTTTTTCCTGAGAAAAACCTACCTTTTTGATTTCTCTGTATACAGTATTCACAATAATGTTTTTGAAGTTCAGAAAAACATTATTCAGGACTATGCAGACAAGGAGTCATGCATTATTGTCGGCCGTTGCGCAGACAGTATTCTGCGTGGCAGAAAAAACATTTTGAATATCTGCATCTATGCACCATTAGAGGCAAGACTGCAGAACTGTATCAAAGAACTTGGCATGGATGAGGATAAAGCTTTAGAACAGATAAAAACTGTAGACGAAGCCCGTTTAGCCTACAGAAAGAAGCACTGTCCTGAGTGTACAAGCGAATTTGATGACAGACACATTATGATCGATTCAAGCCGTTTTGGTATTGAAAAAACAGCCGAACTTTTAACAGATATTGTAAAAAATACTGTTGCAAAGAACTGACAGTCCTTATAAGGAGTAAGCTAATTAAAGTCCTCCATTGCTTAATTGCAGTTTTGGAGGATTTTTTTTGTGAATTATTTTCTGTTGTTCAGATTCTTTCTTTTTCGTAGTTAACCTGACTCATATTTTCTGACTTTCTCTTCTATAGTCTATTTATATAACTGATCTTACCGATTTTGCTCACTTTTAGATCCTTTTTGCTTTGTGTTTGTTTTATTAGCACTTGTGGTAAACTAAATACTGTCAAGAGTGTTAATTCACTCTTTTTGTTTTAACTAAATATTTTACTAATTAAAAAAGAGTTTACTATGAGTATTTGCAAAGCATGTTGCGAAAATCAAGGCAGCGAAAAGAAGCGCCTGCGTATTGCAATTCAGAAATCCGGCCGTCTTACAGATGAAACAGAAAAATTATTTAAGAGCAGTGGCATAAAGATCTCTGCTAGCCGTGATCATCTACTTGCACATGCTGAAAATCTGCCTATCGACATTTTGCGAGTACGTGACGATGATATCCCAGGACTTGTAATGGATCATGTTGTTGACTGGGGTATCGTAGGTCAGAATGTTCTTGAAGAGACCACAATGCAGCGTGAAGTTGACGGACTGTATACTGGCTTTAATGAGGTTATGAAATTAAACTTCGGTGACTGCCGTCTTTCAGTTGCAGTGCCTACAGAACATCAGTGGACCGGTCTTAAAGATCTTGAAGGCTGCAAGATTGCAACCACATATCCGTTCCTTCTGCGTCGTGCCATGAAGAATGCCGGTGTTAACTACAAGTCAGTTCTTCTGACAGGTTCAGTTGAAGTGGCTCCACGTGCAGGTTTGGCTGATGCCATCTGTGATCTTGTATGCACTGGTGCAACCCTGCAGTCTAACGGCTTAAAGGAAGTTGAAACAATCTATACCTCAAAGGCTGTTTTAATTGGTCGTGACCAGCCTTTATACCCTGAGAAACAGGCAATTGCCGATCTTCTGATTCAGAGATTCAAGGGTGTGATGTCAGCCGTTGAAAGTAAGTACATTATGATGAATGCTCCACGCAATAAATTAGAAGCAATCAGAGCTATTCTTCCTGGTGCTGAAAACCCATCAATTATCGAGTTGGAAGGAAGTCCTGATCATGTAGCTTTGCATGTTGTTTCACGTGAAAAGTTATTCTGGGAAACCTTAGAGCAGTTAAAAGAATTAGGTGCCACATCAATTCTTGTTGTACCTATCGAAAAAATGCTTGACTAACGGACTGACTCAAACATTTTAAAGGGCATAAAGATTATGCCCTGTAATAGGATATAAGATGGAAGTAAAAATTTGGAAAGAGCTCAATGAAGCTCAAAAAGAAGAAGCACTGACACGACCTGCACAGAGCACATCTGATAAAGTGCAGGAGATTGTTGAAAACATCATCTCACGTATCCGTAAAGAGGGCGACAGCGCCCTTTTTGAGTTTTCAAAGACTCTGGATAAATACGAGGGTGACAACCTTGAGTTAAGTGAAAAAGAAATCACCGATGCCTGCTCTAATGTATCTGCAGATTTAAAAAATGCCATTGATACAGCATATGAGAACATAAAGAAATTTCACGCAGCCCAGACACCTCACACTGTAAAACTCGAAACCTACCCTGGTATTGTATGCGAAACTCATACACATCCGATTGACTCTGTAGGTCTCTACGTTCCTGGAGGTTCAGCACCTTTAGTTTCCACAGCTCTTATGCTTGCAGTACCTGCTGCTATTGCAGGATGCCCTGAGGTTATCCTCTGCTCCCCTCCTCCAATTTCTGATGCCATAATTTATGCTGCTACTAAAGCAGGTGTAAAACGTATCTTCAATTTAGGTGGAGCTCAGGCAGTTGCCGCTATGGCATACGGAACACAGACTGTGCCTAAGGTTCTAAAGATTTTTGGTCCAGGTAATCAGTTTGTTACTATGGCAAAACGACTAGTTTCAAATGATCCGCATGGCGCTGCCATCGATATGCCAGCAGGTCCTTCTGAGGTTCTTGTAATCGCTGACGACAAGGCTAATCCATCTTTTGTTGCAGCAGATTTACTCTCTCAGGCAGAACACGGACCTGATTCACAGGTTATTCTTATCACTCAGTCAGAACTGTTTGCAAAATCAGCAATGCTTGAAGTTGAAAAGCAGCTTGCAGCTCTGCCAAGAAAGGAAATTGCCTCAAAAGCTCTGTCAAAGAGTACAGCTATTGTTGCAAACAATCTTGAAGAGGCATGCTCTGTATCTAACAGATATGCTCCTGAACACCTGATATTACAGGTTGAAGATCCTGAATCATTATTGGATAAACTTCGTAACGCAGGTTCCATCTTTGTTGGCGCTTATACTCCAGAATCACTTGGCGACTACGCTTCTGGAACAAATCACACTCTACCAACATACGGTTATGCTAAAACCTGCTGCGCTCTTGGCACTGATGATTATCGCAGACGTTATACTGTTCAGAAGGCCACAAAAGACGGATTAAAAGCCATTGCATCAACTGTAACTGCAATGGCAGACGCTGAAGGTCTTGGTGCTCACAAGAATGCTGTTGTTGTAAGAGTAAATAGTCTTTAATAGGAGTTATCCATGAATTATGAAAAGTTAATCACCAAACACGTCCAAAAGCTTGTTCCATACCAGTCTGCTCGTCGTATTGGTGGTCATGGTCATAACTTTCTGAATGCAAATGAGTCTCCAAAAAGCGAAGGCTATTTTTTAAACTCATCTAGCTTAAACCGCTATCCTGAGTGCCAGCCTGAGGAACTTATAGAACGCTATGCCGATTATGCAGGTGTTCACAAAACACAGGTTATTGCAACCCGTGGTTCAGATGAGGCTATAGGTCTTATTGTCAGAACTTTCTGTGAACCTGGTCGTGAAGGTATTTTAATTGCACCTCCAACCTACGGTATGTATGAGGTTGCTGCCAGCACCAACGATGCTTTAGTTGCTGTAGCTCAGCGCAATGATGATTTTTCATTAAATGCAGAACTCTTAATTGAAGGTGTAAAGAATGCAGCTTTTACAGTCAAAGCAGTGTTCATTGACAGTCCTGCCAATCCTTTAGGCATAGTTTTTCCTAAAGATGAGCTCATCAAACTGTTAAACGCTCTACCAGATACTTTAATAGTTCTTGATGAGGCTTACATCGAATTTGCCGATAAGGATGACGATTTAACCTACCTTGTGAATGATTTTGAGAATCTGATTGTAACCAGAACTCTCTCTAAAGCATTCGCTCTAGCAGGTATACGCTGCGGTTTTGCAATTGCCAACGAGAATATCATCAAGGCTATGCTCAAGGTTATCGACCCATACCCAATCTGCGATCCTGTTGCACAGATTGCTGTACAGGCTTTGTCAGATCATGGTATTGAGATGACAAAAGACAGAGCTTTAAAGTGCAATGAAAGAAGAGAAAGACTAGAAGCTGATCTTAAAACACTGCCTTTTGTTAAAAAGATTTTTGCATCTTTTGGTAACTTCCTTCTTGTAGAGTTTAAAGACGGTCCTGCTGTATTTAATGCTATGGCGCAAAAAGGTGTCATTTTACGTTCTTTCGAGACTAAAAAGGGTCTTAAAAACTGCATTCGTATTTCAATAGGTTCAGAGACTGAATTAGACGAGCTTATGCGTTACTTAAAGGCACTGGAGATTTAACTTGAAAAAGTACCTTTTTATCGATCGTGATGGAACTTTAGTTACAGAACCTGATGACTATCAGGTCGATGCATTGTCAAAAGTAAAGTTCGAAAAAAATGTGATCCCTGCTCTTTTGAAATTAAAAGAACATGGTTTTACCTTTGTAATGGTATCAAATCAGGATGGACTTGGAACTGACTCTTTTCCACTTGATACCTTTACTCCTGCCCATGAGCTGATTCTGAACACTTTAGAAAGTCAGGGCATCAGCTTTGAGCAGGTGCTGATCTGCCCTCACAAGCCGGAGGATCACTGTTCATGCAGAAAACCTGAACTCGGTCTTGTAATGTCATACCTCAAAGACACTTCCTGGGATAGAGAAAACTCCTATTTCATCGGCGACAGAGAATCTGACGTTCAGATGGGTAAAAATATGGGAATTAAGCCTGTTAAGTACAGCTCTGATACCATGTCATGGGACATGATAGCATATTCACTTACAACACAGCACCGCGTTGCAACAGTTGAAAGAAATACCCGTGAGACACAGATTTCAATTACAGTTGATCTTGATCATGCAGGACGTTCCAGCTTTGATACAGGAATTGGCTTTTTTGATCATATGCTCGACCAGATTGCAACTCACGGAGGTTTTTCAATTAACGCCAAAGTCAAAGGCGACCTCTATGTAGACGATCACCATACCATTGAGGACACAGGCATAGCTTTAGGTCAGGCTATTCTCAAAGCTTTAGGAGACAAACGCGGAATCGGCAGATTCGGTTTTGTACTGCCAATGGACGAAGTTTACGCCAAGGTATTTGCTGATTTTCTTGATGATGACAATATAACTGTAGCTTTGGATATATCAGGACGTCCACATGTCAAATTTGACTTTGATGCCGAATTTACACGTGACAAAGTAGGTCAAATGTCAGCTCAGATGGTTCCACACTTTTTTGAATCACTGTCCGTAGCTTTAGGTCTGACTTTACACATGTATGTATCAGAAGGTAATGCACATCACCAGATAGAAGCCCTATTCAAAGCTTTTGGACGTGCTCTTAGAGTTGCTCTTGCAAGACACGGCAATGAATTACCATCTTCAAAAGGAAAACTCTAACCATGAAGATTTACATCATTGATACTGGCTCTGCCAATCTGAATTCTGTGGTTCAGGCTTTCAGAAGACTCGGCTATGAAGCAATCATCTCATCTGACACTGAACAGATGAAAAATGCTGACAGACTTGTGCTGCCTGGAGTTGGAACCGCATGTGCTGTCATGGATGGTATTAAGAACTTCAAACTTTATGATTTTATTCTCAATACTAAAAAACCTCTTTTAGGAATATGTCTTGGTATGCAGATCCAGGCTACTGATTCATCTGAAGTTCCTTTAAATGTCACTGATGAAGTAATCAGGTGTCTGAATATCGTGCCATCTCATGTTGTCAAAATTCCTGACACAGGTTTGCGCCTGCCACATATGGGCTGGAATACAGTTCATCATACAGATCATCCTCTGTTTGACGGTATCAGACAGGATGCGTATTTCTATTTTGATCATTCATTTGCAATGCAGGTTGGTGACTATACAATCGGCACAACAGAATACGGTGTACCTTTCTCCTCAGCTATCGGTCATGACAACTTCATGGGAGTTCAGTTTCACCCTGAAAAGTCATCTGCTGCAGGAGAAAAGCTGTTAAATAACTTTATTAACAATTTCTAGGAGCAATTATGATTATTCCTGCTTTAGATCTTTCAGGTGGACATGTAGTTCGCCTAAAACAGGGCGATTTTGCTCAGAAAACTGTTTTTAATGTCGATCCTATAAAAAGAATTTTTGATGCGGCAAATCAGGGAGCTGAGCTTATCCATATTGTCGATCTGGATGGAGCTAAAGATCCTATTTACAGACAGAGAGCTTTAATTTCAAAGATTGTAAAGGCATCTCCTCTTCCAATTCAGACTGGTGGTGGTATCAGATCATCTTTCGATATTGAAAATCTTTTAAATCTCGGTGTAGAGCGAGTGGTTGTAGGCTCTGTTGCCGTAAAACATCCTGAACTTGTTCGTGGCTGGCTGAACTACTTTGGTCCAGAACACTTCACATTGGCTCTGGATGTACGTTTAAATGATGGTATTCCTTATGTGGCCACTCATGGATGGCTTAAAACATCTGATACCACTTTAGATCAGATCCTAAGACACTACCTTCCATATCACATTGAACATGTGCTTGTCACAGACATCAGTCGAGACGGTATGATGAAAGGTGCCAACAACAGCCTGTATGCTCAGCTGTACAAGAAATATCCTGATCTTGATATCATAGCTTCAGGTGGGATTTCATCTTTAGATGACATTGAAGCTGTAGCCAGAGCCGGTGCTCATTCCGTTGTTCTTGGAAGATCTCTTCTGGAAGGCAAATTTAGCGTTGAGGAGGCTGTCAAATGCTGGCAAAACGCATAATTCCCTGTCTTGATGTACGTGACGGTGTTGTTGTAAAGGGAGTTCAGTTCCGCAACCATGAGGTAATGGGATCAATAATAGACTTGGCTAAACGATACGCCGATGAAGGAGCAGATGAGCTGGTTTTCTATGATATTACAGCATCTTCTGATAACCGTCGTGTCGATAAATCCTGGGTTGCAAAAGTGGCGGAAGTCATCAATATCCCCTTTGCAGTTGCAGGTGGTATCAAATCTGTTGAAGACGCAAGAACCATCTTAGCTTACGGTGCTGATAAGATTTCTATCAATTCCCCTGCATTAGCTGATCCTGATCTTATTACAAGACTTGCAGATAAATTTGGCGTACAGTGTGTCGTTGTAGGTATTGATACCTACTTTAATTCAGAAAACAGTCAGTATCAGGTAAAACAGTACACTGGTGATGTATCCCGTACTGTTACAACAGCATGGAATACCTTAGACTGGGTTGAAGAAGTACAGAAACGCGGAGCCGGCGAAATTGTACTTAACATGATGAACCAGGACGGAATGAGAAAAGGCTATGATCTTGAACAGTTACAGAGGGTACGTGAAATCTGCAAAGTACCTTTGATTGCTTCAGGTGGTGCCGGAACTATGGAGCATTTCTATGAAGCTTTTGAAATTGCTCATACAGACGGAGCTCTCGCAGCCTCAGTATTCCATAAAGGAACTATTCATATTCCAGAGCTGAAAACTTATTTAAGATCAAAAGGAGTTTGCATCCGTGATTAGATATTTTCATGGTTTTCAAAATATTGATGAATTAGATTTTGAAAAAGTTGATGGTTTAATGCCAGCTATTGTACAGGACTGCCAAACAGGTCAGGTGCTTATGATGGGATATATGACCAAGGAATCTTTACAGAAGACGCTGGACACAGGTTTTGTCACCTTCTTCTCAAGAACCAGACAAAAGCTGTGGACCAAAGGTGAAGAGTCAGGTCATTTTCTGCATATGAGATCAGTTACCTGCGACTGCGACAAGGACACTCTACTTGTTCTTGCCCGCCCTGACGGACCTACATGTCATAAAGGAACTACAAGCTGTTTTGATGAGTCTCCTTTAGCTGATGCAACCTCACGCTACATCTCAGGCAATCCGCTAAAAGATTATAATTTCGTAAAATAATCTTATTCCTTTAGCCTTCTGCAAAGGAGGCTATACTGTCTTTACTTCCAAAAGCCTGATAGTCTTTTCATTGAAATCTATCAATATCTTATATTCAAAATTAAACAGGTGGTGCGTAAAATTTCTTCGCTTTAGCGCTAGCTAACAAATCTTACCTTATACTTAGCCTGGATCTGGTAGTATTATATGCTCTGAAAAATAGTCGTTACGAAATCATATGCAAACAGGATCTAACAATGGGAAATTATCCTCACATCGGTCTTGAACCAGAGTCAATTGCAATTTTTACACTACTTGCTATTGCCGGACTTTTAATTGACCTCTGGGCCCACAGAGCAGATAAACCTATATCTCTCAAAACAGCTGCGTTCTGGACTCTTTTCTGGGTGGCTGTTGGAACATGCTTTGGTGGATTTATGTATTTTCATTTTTCACCAGAAGTTGCATCGCTGTATTTTGCAGGATACGCCTTTGAAATGGCTCTGTCTGTAGATAACCTGTTTGCGATCATGGCAGTTTTCTCCTGGTTTGGCATTAAGTCCGGTTTTACGCACAGAGTTTTATACTGGGGTGTTTTAGGAGCAGTTGTATTCAGACTTATCTTTGTTTTAATCGGAACAGGGCTCTTCTCATTAGGACCTTATGTTGAATTTGTCTTCGCTTTTATGGTAGCACTTTCAGCTGTACTTATGATCAAGAAAAAGGACAACGACAATATTTCAGATTTTACAAATCACCCAGCTTACAGATTCGTCAAGTTCTTTGTTCCTCTGTATCCAAAACTTGTAGGTCATAATTTCTTTGTCTCAAATTCTCATGTACAGACTGAACTACAAAAAGAAGAGAACAGACACATAGTTTTAAAGAGAAAAGGTCTTTTCTATGCAACTCCATTATTCCTGTGCCTTGCCATTGTGGAGACCTCAGATGTGATGTTTGCCTTTGACTCGGTACCAGCTGTAATTGCCGTATCCAAAGATCCGTTCATTGTTTACTCATGCATGATCTTTGCAATTTTAGGCCTGCGTTCAATGTACTTTATTCTTGATGCACTGAAAAATGCTCTTGTTTACCTTGAAAAGGCTGTAATCGTACTTTTATTCTTTGTTGCCTTTAAACTTGCAGCTGCAGCATCTTTGCACCTGTTCGGAGTGGGGTTTGAAATTAATGTTTATATCTCGCTGTCTGTAATTGCAGTTGCTCTGTCTGCAGGTGTTATTGCAAGTCTGATATTTGGAAACAGATCAAAAGCAAAGTAACGCTATGATTGCATTTAAATAAAAAAGGCTGGCTCAGTTTTAGTTCATTTCTGAAACTGAGCCTGTTTTTTGTAGGTTCCAGCAAAAAAAATTGTTTTATTCTCTGTTAATTAGACAGTAAGATCCTATTTATAAGATCTCTGTCTTCTGTATTGGAAATTGATGCAGCAGCACTGTAAATAATTTTACCGAACTTACATGCATCAACAGGATTTGCCTTTTCCAAATCGTCTGCAGCTCTCTGAAGTCTTGCTTTTTGTCCTGAAGGAAGAGCATCTAACTGAGCATCAATTGCCTCTGTAAGTAAAGATGAAGCCTTAGCCTTTTCTTCTTGAGTAACAGCTGTTTTCTTTGGATTATCTCTTATCTCAGCTTTAAATGCGTTCCTTAAAGAAGAAAGATATCCGGCATACTCCTCGTCAGTCATCAGATTAAATGCTTTAGATGAACCTCTCTGGAAAGAGGATGAGGAAAATAATCTTCTGTCACCGTTTATAAACATCTTGCACTCACGAGGAGAAAGAGTCTTAACGAGGTAACGGTTAAACACCATGCTTTTTTCTCTGTCTTCAGGTGCTAATCGACTTAAGCCATCAAGGCTTAAAGCATTGAAAAGCTGCATTGTGGTTGCAAGCCACAGAGACTTATTCTTATTCTCTTTTTTATTTGCAAATAAACCTTTTTTATCCAGAGCAAGAGTCAGGTAGTTAATCATCTCATCATCAAAAAGTTCTTTGTAATGATTTTTTAAAAGTTCTTTTTTGCTGTCAGAAAACCTGTAACCAGAAGCCATCTGTTCAAGATATTTATCGGTTGTAACTACAGTTTTAATTGTTTCCTTAAACTGTTCCTGTGGAGTTGAAGGACTTCCAATAAAGAAAACAACTGCAATCACAACTATTACAGCAGCCACTACAGCTCCTGCTATTGCCTGAAGAGTGGTTTTGGGTAAGTTTTTCAGTTTCGAAAATATCTGTTCACAATTATTATTCATAATAGTTATTTTTTTATATACCTTGTTAGTTTGCTAGAACAAATTCAGATTAAAGAAAGGATGAAGCTCACCTTTCTTATCCTCATGAGGTGTAAGGAGTGTATCATATATCATACGATCGCGATCCTGCTGAACAAAAAAGATCACTTTAAGATCATTTTGATAATTTTTTAGAAAATCAAGGACAGAATCAACTGCAACTTTTGCGACTTTCTGCATTGAGAAACCTAATGTGCCTGTTGCTATTGGAGTAAACACAACTGATTTGCAGCCACGGTCCACAGCAATCTTAAGAGCACTCTGATAACACTTTTTTAAAACAGCAATATCCTCTGCGGTAACTTCAAAAGAAACCTTAGGTCCTACCACATGGATCACCATTTCGTATGGAAGGTTATATGCGCCTGTTGCCACTGCACTGCCAGGTGGGGCATCCCTCCCCTGCATTATCGAAGCACATTCAAATCTTAACTGTAATCCTGCTGCAGAATGGATGGCATTGTCAGGACAGTTGTGTCCTGCCTGTCTGCATCCTAACAGGTTGGGTTCAGCACTGTTTACAACAGCATCAGCTTTAAAGGACGTAATGTCCCCTGTAAACACATATATATTCTTATTTAGAGAACTTGGAGCTAAAGAAGCTGTATCAGTAAGCTGCTTTTCTGAAAGCTCATACTGAAGCAGTTCATCCTGCAGAGAAAAGAACTCCTGAGGTAAGGGATTTTTCTCAGAATGCATGTTCATAAGACCTCTTAAAAGAGATCTCTGAGCAAAATAGTCTTTTGAAAAATCGTCGATTTGTCCTTTTAAATTCGGAATGAACTCGACTAGTATTTCAATTAAGCGTGAAACTGCCTGTTCCTTGTTAAACATTAAATTTCTCCTTATTTGTCGGACTGCATTATATAGGCTTATAAATGCCGTTTGTATAAGACATTAAAAAGATCAGTCATTGTGCATGCATAATGTATCTTCCAAAATTATATGATAACTGCTCATCATAATCTTTTAAGACTGACCGAAAGCTTAAAGAAACTTTAGAACAAAGCCTGTCATTATCATGTAAATGCTCTTGAAATTATATTGAAAAGTCCCCATGTGAAGATGAGTAAACTAGGATCAAAAAGGTAAAAAAAATCATGGACGATAACAAGAAAGAAAAACTTGAAATCTCTTTAGACGATCTGAATGAGCTCAAGGAAAAACTACGTTCATTAAAAGCTAATCTTGATAAAAAAACTGCAGAAATAGCAGAAAAAGTGGAGCCACAGAATACAACTGATAATGAGACTTCAGATGATTCTGTGCCTACAAGAACAAGCATAACAGCGACAGATCCTTCACCTGAGGAGGTATTTGTTATTCCTGTTTTTGGCAGACCTGTTATGCCATCACAGATTTGTCCTGTTCAGATTAAAGGTGAATGGGAAGATTTAATTACTGAAATTGCAAAGTCACAGTCAAAGACCTTTGCCCTGTTTGCCATCGATGAAAAAGTAAAAAAACAAGGCTCGATTACTCAGGCTGACTTTCCTAAGACAGGAACACTAGTAAGACTTTTACACGCCAAAAGCGTTCCTGGTGAAGTTCATTTTGTATGCGAAGGACTGTGTCGCGTACAGGTTGAAAAATGGACAAAATTCGACAAAGAATTCAGAGCAGTTGTAGTTTACCCTCAAAATCTTGAGCCAGAATCAGGATCAGATGAAGAGGTTAAGGTCAAAGCCCTGGCTATGAATCTGGTATCATCACTTCAAGAGCTTTTGCCTTTAAACCCAATGTACTCAGATGAGATGCGTCAGTACCTGCTAAGATTTGATCAGAACGATCCTTCTTTACTTGCTGACTGTGCTGCATCTGTTACCACTACAAGTGCTAAGAGTCTACAGGATATTCTGGATACAATTGATCTGCTCGAGAGACTGCAGAAAGCACAGGCTATCATTAAAAAAGAGCTAAAAGCTGCAAAACTTCAGGACGAAATCAGAAATTCTGTTAACGACAGACTTTCAAAAAGACAGAAAGAGTATGTATTAAAAGAGCAGTTAAAAGAGATCCAGAAAGAACTTGGAACCAGAGCTGACAGCTATACAGAATCTGACGAGTTCATTTCCCGTATGAAGAAACTTAATCCTCCAGAGCTCATCAAAAAACGCTTTGACAAAGAGATTAAGAAATTTAGTATGCTTGACAGTGCATCACCAGAATACGGAGTTACAAGAAACTATCTTGATATCCTATCCTCAATTCCATGGGGCAAGTATTCAAAAGAAGAGATTGACATTGCAAAAGCCCGTACTGTTTTGGACTCTGACCATGAAGGATTAAAGGATGTAAAGGACAGAATCATCGAGTTCCTGGCTTTAGGAGCATTAAAAGGTACAACAAACGGATCAATTCTGCTGTTTGTAGGTCCTCCTGGTGTAGGTAAGACCTCTATTGGCAAATCAATTGCAAAGGCTCTTAACAGACCATTCTACAGACTGTCTTTAGGTGGTGTCGGTGATGATTCTGTTATTAAAGGTCACCGCAAAACCTATATAGGAGCTATGCCTGGAAAATTCGTGCAGGCACTCAGAGAAACTGGTGTTATGAACCCTGTTATCATGCTAGATGAAATTGATAAGCTTACAAAGTCTTATCAGGGAGATCCTGCTGCAGCTCTTCTGGAAACTCTGGATCCTGAGCAGAACAACACCTTCATGGATAACTATCTTGATGAGAGACTGGACCTGTCAAAGTGTCTGTTTATCTGCACCGCAAACACCACGGATACCATTCCTGACGCCCTCCTAGACAGAATGGATCCTATAAGACTCTCAGGATATATTGCCTCTGAGAAACTTGCTATTGCAAAGAAGCACCTGATCCCTAAGGGCCTTGAAAAGGCTCATATGAAAAAGTCTCAGATCAGAATTTCCGACACTGTGCTTAAGAAGATTATCGAAGAGTACGCTCGAGAAAGTGGAATGAGATCTACTGAAAGAGCAATCGACAGGATCATAAGAAAAGTGGCTGTAAAGCTTCTTGAAGGAAACAAGTCTGTTACAGTTACAGCTGCATCTCTGTTTGATTATTTAGGAACAGCTCCTTTTAAGAGAGAAAAACACCTGGAAGGTGTCGGTGTGATCACTGGTCTTGCATGGACCTCTGTCGGTGGAGCTACGCTGCCAATTGAATCTGCTAGAATAAACAACGATGCAAAAGGGTTCGAACTTACAGGTTCTTTAGGCGATGTCATGAAAGAATCGGCACATATTGCCTACAGCTTTATTCAGGGACATATAGCTGGATACTGCCCTCAAAAAAAGGATTTCTTTAAGAAAGCCTGTATCCATATTCATGTTCCTGAAGGCGCCACTCCAAAGGATGGACCTTCTGCCGGCGTTACTCTGGCGACAAGCCTGCTCTCACTTGCTTTGAACAAGGCTCCTAAAAAAGGCTTTGCAATGACGGGAGAACTGTCTCTTACAGGTCAGGTTCTGGCAATTGGAGGGATCAAGGAGAAAACCATTGCTGCCCGTCGTATGGGCATCATGAATATCATTTGTCCAAAGGCAAACGAGGATGATGTAAAAGAGCTGCCAGAGGAAGTTACAAAAGGAGTTCATTATTACTTTGCCGATACATACGATGATGTGGCAAATGTAATTTTTGATTTAAAAAAGAAGTAATTTATAAAATAATGCCACGGTAATGTCCGTGGCTCATGGCCTGACTTTTTGTCAGGCCAATCTTTTACACTGAAAGGCTAGTTATTTTTAATCTCATAAACTGCTTTATCTAAAGCACTCTTTGGATCTTCCTTTCCTGAAATTGCATCTGACATTGCCTTTCCAATAGGATCCCATACTTTTGAAAATTCAGGAACAGCAGGCATTGCATCAGCGTTCTTTATCTGAATTGCAATAGCATTGGCAAAATCGTCATTGGTAATAAGAGGATTATCAAGCACTGCTTTGATAGGAGGCAGTTCAGCAATTTCTGAATAACGAACTAAAGCATATTCAGGACGATTGATATACTCTAAAAACTTCTCGGCAAGATCCTTGTTTTTGGTGTCAGCTGAAACCACATAACCTTTTGCACCATATAAAGGTCGCATTGGCTGACCGTTTGGAAGCATAGGCAACGGAGCTACACCATAGTCTATTCCTGATTTTGCATAATCACCAAGTGCCCATGGGCCGTTAATGACAGCAGCTGCCTTGCCTTCTTTAAAGTAGGAATCAACAGCCCCCCATCCGTCTGGTGACAGTACCTCTTTTGGAAGATACTTTGAATATGAAGTAATAAACTGCAGAGCCTTTACAGCCCCGTCGTTGTTAAGACCAATATCATCTACATCATATCTTCCGTTTTTATAGCCAAAGATATAGGCACCATAACCGCTGTAAATACCATATGCAATGTAGAACTGATCCAACTTTCCTATAAGGCCGTATTTACCCTGTGAATGCATCTTATCATTTAACTTTGTATAGTCATCCATTTCCTCAAAAGGATACTCTACTAAAGCTTTGTTGTAATAAACCACGAGAGATTCAATTGATCTAGGATATGCATATATCTCTCCGTTATAACTGAAAGCATCAATTGCCAGCGGTAAGTATTTTGATTTTTCACTGTCAGAGGAGATCCTGTCAAGCTTAGAGATTAAACCTTTATTTACAGCGCGGCTGATCTGATCAGAAACAGCAATAAAAATATCAGGAGCACTCTCCCCCTTCTCAACCATTTCTGATACCAAATCGACCTGCTTTACAGAATCCTTTTGCTCAATTATAACTTCACAGCCGTTTTCTTTTGCAAAGTTTCTGGCAGCCTTTTCAATGCCATAGCTTTTATCAAGATCTTCCCATACAACAAGCTTTGAATCAGCAAATACAACAGAACTTAATGATAACAGAAGTGCACTAAAAGTGAATTTTGACAGTTTTTTCATAAGCATCCCAAAAATTATATAAAGGCAATTAAGCCTGATAAAGATCTATTGTCTTTACTGGCAAACTGCATCTGTTCAACATATCTATATAATAAACACCAAAAATAATAGATTTTATCATTAGATAATGAAAAATAATAATTTATTCAGCACATCTTTTCTGTGATATAACATCTAACAATGTTTGAAAATTTACATGACTTTTTAATATTTTTATCTTTATCACAGGTAAAAAGAAAATAACGGGTTAATAGGCTCTATACAGATCAATTCCTCTCTCTTAAAAAAGCAACTAAAATCAAAAAAAATCTAACTCTTATCAGAATTGTGATATGCAGGACAAAAAAAATACTGATTAAATAAAATACACATACTTTTATAATTTAGGAGAAATTATGTTTGTTTGGCAACAAATCACAGCTTTTGCTTTAAAAGGATTGAAACCTTCATATTACTGGAGGCACTTTATATTAGGTGAATAATATCTGTTATCATTCTTGGTTTTGCAATATACGGAACATTCAAAAATCCTGAGATTTCGACAGCTACAGCTTTGTATAACATCTGTTGTTTAGCCTTATCATTTTTGTCTATGTTGGTGCTATATCCTTTCTCAAGATTTGCGTATGAAAGCATTGTAGAATTTGTAATGGGAAACAATATTATCATTGCAAATGCTCTTTTGTTTTTCACATATAAATACATATCTTACGCAATTCTGTTCATGCTGAGCTGGTTCATTGCACCAATTAGAATGATCATTTTATTTTTCTATAACAAACATCAGTTCAAACTAGCACAAGGACAGATAAATCTAAACGACCAACAGGATCAGTAGTAGCTTATTGTGAAATTATTTTCAGTGTTTTTTGCATTTTTTATTCTGGTAAGTACTAATGGATGGATGCTCACTGTTAAATCATCAGATGGGGACAAGGATCACTGACAGATAGTTGCTGTCGGTTACAAAAGGACAAACAACAACCGTTGTTCACATTTCATCTTTTGGAACACTAGATAAGACATTAAACTCAGGTGAAGATACAATGTACATTTATGACTGTGAGGTCATCAAGAGCATTGGCAGAAATATCCATAAAACAGTTACATTCTTATGTGACAGAAATGGAATCGTAAAAGACTATACAGCAAAAAGAAAAGGTGGCACTCTGCTAAGAGCTGCATGATATTAAAATAAGTAGTAACAACAAATAAGCTTACACTCTACGGTGTAGGCTTATTTTTTGATTGAAGATTAATTGAAGCTCAGTCAGTAAAATCTTTGTATGGTGAGAAAACAAGCTTTATATCCTCTTCGGACATTTCTCTGTATTCACCCTCATCTAGAGATACATCAAGTCTTAGCTGTCCTATAAATAGCCTTTCTAATTCTACGACTTCATTGCCAACACACTCAAAAAGCCGTTTTACCTCATGAAAACGACCTTCAGTTACGGTTACTAAAGCCTCTCTGTCTGACAGTATCTCAAGAAAAGCTCCCTTATAACGGCTTTTTTCTTCAGGGTGTTTTAAACCTTTAGCAAACTTCTCAACATCGTGCTCAGAGATTTTTTCTCTGGTAACTGCTCTGTATGTTTTAGTTACACCTGACTTTGGAGTTGTGATCTTATGATTCAGATCACCATCATCTGTAACAATGATGAGACCTGTAGTATCAATGTCAAGACGTCCAACACAATGCATCTGGGTAAACTTTGGAATATCAGAAAAAATATTAATCACAATAGGATTGTTGTTATCTCTGTCAGCACAAACATAGCCATTAGGCTTGTTCAGCATGAAAACACGCTTTTTAAAGCCGTCTGAAGCAGACACCTCATTTCCGTCGATAACGATATCCGCTTCAATGGAGATCTTTGTGGCAGGATCAGTAATTACCTCTCCATCAACTTCAACGTCCCCTGACTTGATGAGCTTTGCAGCGTAGTTACGGGGAACGTCAAAATTATGAGATACAGCCTTGTCTAATCTTAAAGTGTCTTTAGCCATGGTATTTATGCAGTACTAATGAAGCGTTTGTACCACCAAAACCAAAGCTGTTTGACATTATTGTCTCAAGCTTGGCTTCTCTTGCCTTATTTGCCACGATGTCAAAGCCTTTGGCGTTCTCATCAATATTGTCAACATTGATTGATGGAGCAATAAAATCATTCTGCATCATCAGGAGACTGAAGATAGCTTCACTAACACCTGCTGCACCTAAGGTATGACCTGTCATAGACTTGGTTGATGAAATTGGAGGACAGTTATCCCCAAAGACCTCTTTGATGGCTTCAAGCTCTTTTAAATCACCAAGAACAGTGGAGGTTCCATGGGTATTGATATAATCAATCTTGTAGTCCACACCTTCAAGAGCACGTTTCATACAGCGCTTTGCACCTTCTCCTGAAGGAGCCACCATGTCGTAACCGTCTGAAGTTGCACCAAAACCTGCAACCTCCGCGATAATGTTGGCTCCACGTGCTTTTGCATGTTCCTCTGACTCTAAAACCAGAATTCCTCCACCTGCTCCGATTACAAAACCGTCACGGTCAGCATCATATGGTCGTGATGCTTTTTCAGGAGTTTCATTATAACCTTTTGATAAAGCGCCCATGGCATCGAACAAACAGGATATAGTCCAGTCGGCAGACTCACCGCCACCGGCAAACATTATGTCATGACGACCTAATGCAATCTCATCGCAGGCAAGTTCAATACAGTGAGCTGAAGTTGAACAGGCTGAACTTACAGACAATGAGGCACCTTTAATCTTAAAGGCAGTAGCAAGATTTGCTGATGTTGTTGAACTCATAGCCTTAGGTACAGCGTACGGACCAATCTTTTTTACGCCCTTTTCACGCAGGACATCAGCAGCATCCACAATGGCTCTGGTATCACCTCCACCTGAACCTGTGAATAAACCTGTACGCTCATTACTGATATCCTCTTCTGTAAGGCCCGCCATTGCTATTGCTTCTTTCATGGCAATATAAGAATAAGCGGCAGCCTCACCCATAAAGCGCAATGCTCTACGGTCAATATATTCTTTAAGGTCAATATCAACTAAACCTGCTACCTGAGAACGCATCTGTCTGTCGACAAAATCCTGAGACTGTCTGATACCAGATTTACCTTCCTTCAATGACTTTAGAACCGCATCTACACCAACACCAATTGATGAAACGATTCCTAAGCCAGTTATGACAACTTTTTTTAATGTCATGCTTTCTCCGAATTTGTAAAAAATTCTGTGATAATTTCTTATAAAATAATGCTGCTAAAACTGCTGTTATAAACACTACACTGCAACAATATCATAATGTTTTACAAACACAAAATGAATTACAGTATTTTATAGGTGATACAAAGCTCAAACTTTTATATAAAATTCTATAGCGCTAGAATAATGAAGGACAAACTTCTAGCTGAAGCTATGTTGTTTTTTACACGTTATTTTTTAGTCTGCCTGTTATTATTTGACATAATTATGATCAATAAAAATACTCTTTTCATATCCGGAATTATTTTTTTCTGCTCTATCTTTTCAACAGTCGATGCTGCATATATTTCTACTCTTGAAGAAGAGTGCAGTGAAGGAAAGGGCAAGTCATGCGCACAGGCAGGAGTTTATTATGAAAACAGTGATATTCCAGATCTGAAAAAGGCTGAGAAGCTATATCTTAAAGGATGTGATTTGGATGATATGTTCTCCTGTGGAGCATTACTGTACCTTCCTGACAGCAGGGATCCTGCTGCTTTTGCTGCTACTCAAAAAAAGGAACAGAATGATGCATCTGATAAAGTTAATAGCGGTAAAAAAACTCTCGATCATTACATTAGGGCATTTAATAAAAGAGAGCCTTCTACAGATCTAAAAAGCATCTATCAGGCTATCAGTGAATACTGTTACAGTGGTGACGGCAATGCCTGCCTCTATTCAGGTGTTATGAACAACTATGGACTTGGAACAAGAAAAAATCTTAAGAAGGCTGTATCAAATTACGAAAACGCCTGCGACAGCAACAATTCAAAGGCCTGCTACAACCTAGGATTCATGTACGAATTCGGCAAAGGCGTGGTAAAAAGTGCAAAGACAGCCTTAAACCTGTTTGAAAGAGGCTGTGCACTAAAAGATGGTAAGGCCTGTAACAGTGCAGGTTATCTTTATGAATTCGGCCGCGAAATAAAACGGAATAGAAAAACAGCGTCAGAATTCTTCGAAAGAGGCTGTGATTTAAATGATGGTGCATCATGTCGCAACCGTGCCTGGCTTTATGTAAAAGGGAAAGGAAAGTATCATGATCCAGACAGAGCTTTTTTATACTTTTCAAAAGGCTGTGATCTTAATGACGCAAAATCATGCAGTAGCGTAGGATATTCATATCTCCACGGCAACGGTACTAAAAGAGATGTAGATATGGCACGAAAATACTATAAAATCGCCTGTGCTAAAGGACACCAAAAAAGCTGTAAATTTAACAGGTAAAAATATTACTCTGCATCAGCTTATAAAACAATAAAATGCTCACAATAAGTGACATTTATGACTTTTGTGATTAGTAACGCAAAATTTGTTGTATAATAGCGCACGTTTAAAGTTGGTTGACAGCAACCGCTTGAACTTAAATTGTTTTTTACAGGTATTAACTTTTAATAAATATGGCAAAAGAAGAAAGTATTGAAATGCAGGGCACCATTCTCGAGACCCTGCCTAACACCATGTTCCGCGTTCAGCTGGATAACGGCCACATAGTAATGGCACATATTTCAGGAAAAATGCGTAAAAACTACATCAGAATTTTAACTGGTGACAAAGTAACTGTGCAGATCACACCTTATGATCTGACCAAAGGTCGCATTACATTCCGCGCCCGCTAAATATAAAATTCTTGTCATAAAAGATTTTTCCCTGAGTATGTATGTTTACTCGGGGTTATATTTTTTTTCTCTTTGAAACTTACTTTTCACAAGTCTCTCTTCTAACTGTTAGAACTGAACTATGGGCATATCAGAATTATTTAAACGTTACGTATTATTCTTTTTTTCTGTAGTGTTGCAGGGTACTGCTATTACGTGCATCACTTTTGCAAATATCGGAACAACACCTATTTCCTCAACAAACTATGTGTTATCCCTTCATTCACAGTTCACTTTGGGTGACACTACCTTTATCTTTAATATTCTTCTGATAGTTCTTCAGATTATGTTTATCTGCATAGGCTCTGACAAATTAAAAAAGCATGCTGGTAAACTTGTAATGCAGATCCCCGTCTGTTTTGTTTTTTCATTCATGATAGATCTCTCAACAGACTTTTTAGCTTTTATTCTTCCAAGTGTAATAGGATATATAACAAGCTGGATCTTGGTTGTGTCAGGTACTGTACTGCTAGCACTGGCTGTATCTCTGTCTGTAACAGCAAATGTAGCCATGGTACCTGGAGAGTACTTCATAAAAGTATTCCATCCTATCGTAAAAAAGAGTTTCAGTTTTGTTAAAACCTTTTTTGATATCTTCCTGGTTTTAACAGCTGTAATTTTATCTCTGTTTCTGACAGGATTTACTGCAGTCGAAGGTGTTAGAGAAGGGACTTTATTTGCAGCCTTGTGCACTGGGCCTACAGTTCATTTCTTTATTCCTCTGTGTGCAAAACTGACACCTTATCTAAAAGGATCTGTAAAGTAATTATTTTCTAAGGTGCTAAGGAAGAAACTTCAGATACTTGAGCGAATGAAACTTAACTAAAAATAAAGCTTTGATCTGAGCTTTCAGTATCAAAGCTTTCTTTCATTATCTGATGTGGAATTATTATCTGATGTTAAGTTAACCTACTGATTACCTACAGGTTCTCCTATATCCCTGTTGTCAAAAGTTCTCTTTCCGTTAACTATTGAATTTACATAGGTATTGATAAGGCTTGTTGATACTGTGTTGTAATCACCAGAAATCTCTATGCTATACATATTATTGATTTCGCCAATTACAACAATATCTCTGCCGATATTCGGGCATGATGCTGTATAGAAACCTTTGCCTAGCAGTTTTGGATCTTTGCACTGATTCTTTTTTACATAATCATCAATTATTGCTTTTGCATCATTTCCATGGGTTCTCTTTGAATAGTTAAATCTCACGACAGAACCTGGAGTAGGCTGAGCTTTGCTGACTGGAGAGGAATATACAACCGTCTCGCCTTCTACAGTAACGTTCCATGATTCAGGTACGGGTGGAAAATATGCAAGCTGAACAGCACAGGCAGCTGATGAATATAAAGCACCTGCGATAAAAGAACAGCAAAAAATTCCTGATATTCTATTTTTCACCAAAGTCTTACTCTTCATAAACGAAGCTCTCCTGTGCTCTAATCTCTTCTTCTAGCAATTTTATCCCATCACTTACACTTAAGCACTGACAAAATCTTTTAAAAAATGGATTTAAGTCTTTTCTGTGAACTCTTGCATATCCTAAAAACTGTTTTGCCCTGTCCATAACAATTTTTTCTGTTCTGTCAGACTTTGAAAACTCTTCAATTACCTCAATATCAGTCTTTAAGATCTGCGCTATTGAAAAAGGTGTTGCATTTTCTTTTATTACATGCCCAAGATTTGGTACAGGAAAAGCTCCTCGTCCACACATAAAATGATCACATAAAGTCTGTTTTTCACACTCTGTTGCGTCCTCTTTTGAATTGATATTTCCATTGGCAATCAGAGTGATACCAGGACACAGAGCATGCAAAGACTTCATACAGGACCAGTCAAGAGCCTCAACTCTGTAAAGATCCTTTCTCGTTCTGCAGTGGACAGTAATCTCCTTTACACCGTCCACAGCAATAGCCTTAATAATTTGGGGAGCCTCACTTTTTTCTGAAAAGCCCAGTCTCACTTTTACAGACAAATCACACGAAGGATCTAAATTATCTCTTACAGTCTCTACTATTTTATGAAGAAGTTCCGGCTCTTGTAAAAGCATTGAACCTGAATGATGAACGAATCGTGAAGGACATCCAAAATTTATGTCTATTGAGCGGGCGCCAAGTTTGTTTGCTATCACAGCAGATCTGGCCATAGTTTCTGGGTTGTCACCTAAGAACTGAATTCTGATATCAGTACCATCATCTGTTTTACAGTCATTCTGATATTCAGGAACTTCACGAAGCAGAGTTTTTTCTGAAACAGCAAGATCTGTAACTCTGATAAATTCAGAAAAACACAGATCATAACCTCCGTGGGCACACAGAACCTTTCTCATAGGACCGTCTGCAAGACCTTCTAATGGAGCTAGATAAACTTTGTAATTATTCATAATTCATTACAGATGATGAAAACTGACTTCAATAAAACTGGCATATCTTAACAAATTTGAAGCATAATTATGATTTTTTTTAGGAGATCACAAGGCCTGTGATAAAATCATCTGCATGCTAAGGAGCAACTATGATTATAGCAACTCATAACGGCACTTTTCATGCGGATGAAACAACTGCATGTGCCATATTAACCTACCTTTTTGAAAACAGTTCAATTATCAGATCGCGCGATCCTGAGGAGCTTGAAAAAGCAGATATCATTATCGACGTTTCAAATCAAAATGACGAAAAACATTTTGACCACCACTCAAAAGAATTCACTTTAAGCAGAGATAATGGTATTAAATATGCTACAGCTGGACTTATGTGGAAGAAGTTCGGTCATGACTATTTAAAAGCTGTGGCAAAAAAAGAACTGCCATTTAATCCATCTGCAAAGGTAATTAACGAGGCTTTCAAGCGAATCGACACTGATTTCATGACCATGATCGATCTGAATGACAACGGACAGTTAACAGCATATACAGATGAAATCTCCAAAGCTCAAACTCCAAAAGAAAAAGAGATAGTCTGCGCGCTAAATGAACTTTATCAGGCTTCCCCTGATATTCCTTTTATTGTTGCTATGATGAATCTTCCAAATGCAACTGGAGCTGATCAGGATAAAGCTTTTCTAGCAACCGTTAAGATGCTGAGAACAATTCTTCTGAACACATCTGTCAATGCTCTTACAACCGAAAGCGGAATAGATAAGGTTCTGTCACTCTATCATGGCGGACCAATTCTTATTATCCACGAAAGACTGCCATGGACTCAGGCTGTACTCAATCATCCTCAGGAATTTAAAGACTGTCTGATAGCTGTATACCCAGATCGCAATATGCGCTGGAGGGTACAGTCCCTGCCGGTATCTAAAGCTCAGAGATTTAAAAACAGACTGTCAGCTCCTGTTTCATGGAGAGGTCTGAATGATGTTGAGCTTGATAATATAACAGGTCTTAAGAACTTAACCTTTATTCACAAATCAGGCTTTACCGGTGGAGCTGAAACCTATGAGGATAACCTTGAGTTGGCAAAACTATGGCTTGAAAAAGGAGAAAAAGCTCAATAGTCGGATATATTGATGATTTTATTACTTCAAAGCATTAAAGGCGGTCTTAAAGGCCGCCTTTAATATAACAGAATTGAAACTACTTTATCTTGATTACTGCCTTGCCTGAATTTCCTCGAGCCCTTAAGAAACTTACCTCACGATTTAAAGATGCAGGGGCCTCGTTCTGTCTGTAGAAAAAGGCTCTTTCCTGAACTTTTAACCTGATGGAGCCATTTCCTCCTTCAAGTTTCTTTCCGTTTGAAAACTCAGAATACAGATAGTAAATGTCATTGTCGGTTGAAAGTTTTATAAAGCCCTGTTTCTGAGGCTTTACGTTATACCATCCGTCAACCACCCACTCATTGGAGCTTTTATCCAAATAAGAAAAAGCCATAACCACAGTTGCCTTGGTCTGATTATCCACAGTTACATCCAGAGCCTGAGCTCTGCAACAAAGGAAGGCAACTAAAAAAGCGGTAATCAATATTTTTTTCATGGTTATATCCTAAGCATTCAGAGTTTAAGGAGCAAAGAAACCAGGTCCGCCTCTGTCATTATCAGAGGATCTGCTGTTTTCTCTGCTGTCATTGTCTTTTTGAACATAATCAGATGAACTGTCTGTCTTCTGATTTTCTGAAGGAGCACTGTCAGAGGGCGAGTGTCTGTTGCTTGTAGAGTCGAGCCCAGAGGTATATTCAGAAAGATCTTTTTTAGAAGCATTAGACTGCTCGCCATAATTTCTGACTTTGGTGCCTTCAGGAGTAAACTTTTTTACAAAGTTTTCAATTCCGTTCTTCTCTATTTCTGATCTGAAAACTTTAATAAACAGTCCCATATAAATCATTGGTAGCAGACATACAAGGCCGTATGAAACTCTGATATTGACAAAAAACTCGACTGCAAGAACCACACCGACAATGGTATTTGCAAATGAGGACATGCGCAGAACATTAACAAAACTAGTCTTCATTTTGCCGACAAATAAAAAGATAGCCTTAGAAAGAAAAGCAATTACCAGTGCATTAAAGGAAAGGATAAAGAAAAACCATCCGGTGATGAAAAAATACATTACAGTTTTGGCAACACTAAAAACAGCATCAACCATTGAAGCTGCTTCAACCGGGTTAAAGTCAGAGCCTTTTTCAAAAAGATCTGCATAAGCTATAACTGTATCCTTACCACCTGACTTTACAGAAATTGATCTTGAATTAAGCTCTACTATTGGATTATCGTCGGAAGCTACACTCTTATCATCCACATTGTAGACAATTGCCAACATCCCTTTAGAGGTCTTTATCTCCTTGTAAGAATCAGCAGCGTTTTTGGGAGTTAAAACACCACTATCTGATAAATAGCTTGGAGGTATTGATGCCACAAGAGATGGCAGTTCAATATTTTTGAAAATATTTAAGACAGAATTAACTTTAAAAGTGGCTGGAACAGATAGGATCAGACTTATGATAAGCAGATAGGCAATTCCCATTCCTTTTAACTTGAACAGCACATCAAAATAGAAACGGCCAGAACACAGTGCTTTTATCGGATATTGACAGTAAATTTTAAGATAATCTTTGTTAATCAATTGATATTTCCTCTTGAGTCATCTCATAGAATAGCATATATAGACTGAAGATTGACAACAAGAACATGGGATTAAGTAAGATTTGAGAGAGAACTTTCAATCTTTTACAGATAAAAATTATTTTTTCGCTTTTTTAAAGCCTAAAACATATTGAAAAATATGGTTAGCCTGGTCTGATATATTAACCTTTTGTTGTTTTGAGAGCTTTAAAGTCAACAAAATTTCAAGTCATTACAAAGAACTAGAGTTTAAGTTTGCATGATATCTTTATTATATGAAGCTTTTGTCTTATCATAACTTCAGTTAACTGAAACCTACAGTTAACATTATCCGGCACACAATGCCATTAAGACCTTTAAACTGGCTTATCAGGCTATTTTAAGGCAAGTGGGTGAAAAACCACCCTTTCGTTGCAGACAACCTACCCTCTGTAACTATACTCACCTAATTCTAAGGCATCCCCTTTCAACAGGACTTAAAACCATCTGTTGCTACCGCTTCAGTCGTGGAGTTTTAATTTTTACCAATAGGAAATTTTACTTAAGGAAATATCAAAATGTCATTTTTAATCGCTATAAGCAGGCTCTTAGCAAAGTTCACTGCCTTATTCGTGATTGGTACAGCTGTACTAGCTTACTTTGTTCCACAAACATGCAGTTTCGTTAAAGATACTACCCAGATCATTATTCTTGGTGTGATTATGCTTTCAATGGGTATGACTTTAGGCAGACAGGACTACAAGATTTTAGCTCAGCGACCTTTTGATATTTTTGTAGGTGCTGTAGCTCAGTTCACTATTATGCCACTTTTGGCAATTTTTATTGCTCAGACATTTAACTTGTCAGACGGTTTAACTCTGGGGCTGGTACTTGTAGGCTGCTGTCCTGGTGGTGTTTCTTCTAATATCATGTCTTTCCTTTGTAAGGGAGATGTAGCGTTCTCTGTTGGTATGACTACCGTTTCAACTCTGATTGCTCCTGTTGCTACACCACTTCTGGTAAATCTATTAATTGGTCAGAGAATTGATATTGATCCTTTGAAAATGTTCTACTTCATGCTGTTGGTTACCATTATTCCTGTAGCTATCGGTTCATCATGCAACATCATGTTCCATAAGTATGAATTCTTCAAAAAGCTCCGACAGGTAATGCCTGGTGTTGCAGTTATAGGATTTGCACTAATCGTTGGTGGTGTTATCGCAGTTCACGGAGAGAAGTTCCTGCAGTCAGGTCTTATCATCTTTGCATGTATTTTCTGTCACAACGCCTTCGGCTATGTTTTAGGTTATATTGCAGCTAAGTTCTTTGGTATGAGTACTGCAAAAAAGAGAACTCTATCAATCGAAGTTGGTGTTCAGAATGCAGGTTTGGCAACCGGTCTGTGTGGCAAGTTCTTCCCTACATCAGCAGAAGCTGCAATTGCATCAGCAGTTTCATGTGTATGGCACTCAATTTCAGGAACCATCCTTGCAAACATCTTCTTGTGGTTTGACAAAAAGTCAGAAGAAAAGCAGAACTCAGTTGAAAAGTTAAATACTGAAACACAGAATTAGTTCTAAGAGAAAACAGAATCAAGTATGTGGTTAACACCACACATCTCACAGCGCCGTACATACGGATCAGCATACGGCGCTTTCAAACAAGAAAAAGTGAAAGTTTACCAGAAGTAATGTAAGCTTAGGAGAAGCCTTTGCATATTCTTCTGCAATGATTTTTACCATAAATCCGTGACTTTCAGATAATCTTTAAAGTACTGACATTTGAACCAGTCTCCATAAAGATTAGGACAAAGTTACTTCTTTAAAATGAAACGGCGAATTTAACATACTTCCTCCTGCAATTCCTCTTTTTAGAATCTTCTGGTCAACCGCCTCTCATGAAAAGTATTTTTGGCTGTTTCGATAAAAAAATTACTTTCGATTTTCTTAGCAACTTATTTTACAATCATCTTGTGGTGATCTTGGTTGTTTTTACATTCTCTTGAAACTATACACAGTTATTCCGTTTTAGCATTTTAAGCACAGTGGAACCACACCATTAAATCAGCACAGATAAAAGTTGTAAACAGGATAAGAAAAATGAGCGATAGGAAGTTTCTGCCATTACCTTACGGGTATAACAGTTATGAGAAAATAAGGAATGATAACTGTTACTTTGTGGATAAGACTTCATACCTGAAAAATGTTCTTGAAGGCAGTGGCAAGGTACTTCTGTTTACAAGACCAAGACGCTTTGGTAAAACAGTCTTTATGAGTACGCTCAACTCATTTTTAAAGATAAACAAAGAAAATCCAACTGACACCTCAGAACAGCTAAGACTTTTTGAAGGAACACAAATATTAAAAGACACAGAGTTCTGTGAAAAGTACATGGGTAAATATCCTGTTATCTTTATCACTTTAAAGAGTGTGGATGGAGATAACTTTGAAGATGCCTATAAGATGTTTGCCATTGTCGTATCAAAAGTTGCTTCTGAATATAAATACCTTTTGGAAAGCTCTAAATTAGATGCTGAAGATAAGGATAAATTAAAAAGAATCACAGATGAAAGCTTTTTAATGAAACTTGAAAACTCAGCAATACTTAAGACTTCATTAAATACTCTGTCAGCTCTTTTATATAAGGAATACGGTAAACTCCCAGTTCTGCTCATAGATGAATATGATGTACCTTTAGCCAAAGCCTCATATCACGATTTACTCAAATATAAGACATACGACGG
>CAKQDA010000001.1 GCA_934218695.1 uncultured Succinivibrio sp. | reverse complement strand
TAAATCCCCAGATCTGCGTCTGAGGATTTTTTTATCCATTTACATAGTTACATAAAAAAGTAACAAAGAATGGGAGATCCCTAAAAAAACTAGAGATCTCTTTGAGACTTTTAAAATTCCTTTTCCTAAGAAACAGATCAAAGATTAGTAACTATGATCTGCGGAGTTTAGGTTCAAAACCTTTCGTGAGCAGATTTTTAAATTACCAAAATAACGGCTATCCTCTTTTATAAAAAAAGGCTAAAACTCAACTCTCAGGTAATGACATTAGTACAACTGTCAAAGATCAGATCTTAAGGAATGTATGGCACAGATCGTATGGGCATAAAAAAAGCGACTCATCGTCGCCTCATGGTGGATGCTATAGGACTCGAACCTATGACCCTCTGCTTGTAAGGCAGATGCTCTAACCAAACTGAGCTAAGCATCCAATTTTGGAAACTTTCAAATGGTGGATGCTATAGGACTCGAACCTATGACCCTCTGCTTGTAAGGCAGATGCTCTAACCAAACTGAGCTAAGCATCCAATTTTGGAAACTTTCAAATGGTGGATGCTATAGGACTCGAACCTATGACCCTCTGCTTGTAAGGCAGATGCTCTAACCAAACTGAGCTAAGCATCCTCATCAGAAAGTGAGTGCATTATATAGGTAATAACACACTCTTGCAAGTGGTAATTTTAAAGAAAATCAAAGCAATTCTCTAAAAGTGGCTTTTAAATGCACGTTAAAGAGAAGATAATTTTTTTATTTTTCTATAGCTTTCCTAATTCCTCAGTTATTGACTCATAAGCAATATCCATTGCCTTTTCCAGATCTTCTTTTTTGATATTCAGAGGTGGATTAAAGTAAAGAACATCCCCTATCGGTCTTAAGAGCAGGCCTTTCTTTAAAGCGTTCTGATAAATTCTGTATCCAAGTCTTAAAGAACAGTCAAAAGGTTCTCGGGTAGCTCTGTCTTTTACAAGCTCAAGAGCGTTTATAAGACCAATATGTCTTACTCCTCCTACACTGTCAATCTTCATGAAGCGTCTTTCAAACTCTTCTGATAACCAGTCCCCAAGCTTACAGGCTCTTTCAATGATGTGGTCTCGCTTTAGGATTTTAATAACTGCTAAAGCACAACTGCATGCAAGAGGGTTACCTGCATATGTATGAGAATGCATGAAAGCCTTACCCTCAGAATAGTCAGCTAAAAAGGCGTTATAAATACTGTCTGTAACGCAGACTACAGACATTGGCATATAACCGCCTGTGATTGCTTTTGACAGACACATAATATCAGGTGTAATTCCCGCATGATCACAGGCAAACCACTTGCCGGTTCTGCCAAAACCAGTTGCAATTTCATCTGCTATAAACAGAACACCATGATCTTTACACAGATCATACAGTGCCTTTAAATATTCCTTTGGATAAATTCGCATGCCACCGGCACCCTGCAACAACGGTTCCACTATGAGGGCACAGAGCTTGTCTCCAAATTTATCAAAACACTCTTTAGCTCTCTGTATACATTTTTCTGGATAATCATCTGCATGACGGAACATATCAGGAGCTTCAATATGAATGTTATCCATCATCATGGGCTTGTACATAAGGTTATACAAATCCATACTTCCTACAGACAGAGCTCCTATGGTTTCTCCATGATATCCTTCTGACAGACAGGCAAATCTTGTTCTGTTTTTCTGTCCTGTCTGCTGCTGATACTGAAAAGCAATCTTTAAGGCCATTTCAACCGATGATGAGCCGTTATCTGCAAAATTAAAATGGGTTAAGCCTTTTGGTACTACAGTCAGTAACTCCTGTGTTAGTTCAACTGCCCATGGATGGGTAAAGTTTGCAAAAATCACATGCTCAAGAGTATGAGCCTGCTTTGCAATAGCATCTGAAATTTCCTCATTGCAGTGGCCTAAAAGGTTACACCACCATGAACCTACGATGTCCAGAACCTCTTTACCTTCTGCTGTATACAGATAAGGACCTTTTCCCCTTACGACAGGAACAGGAGGAAATGAGTCGTAATCTTTCATCTGAGCTGCAGGATGCCAGATATGTTTTAAATCAAAATCAATAAGTTCTTTAGAATTCATCAAAGTAATCTTCCATATTCTTATCTAAAAGTCTGAGATCCTGTTTTCCGTTTTCAAGAGTGGCAATGACTTTTACCTCTGAGATCTGCTCAATCATGGTTAAATTGTCCAGATGCATGGCAGAATTTTCATCAAACCTGTTTAAAATTACCCCCTGAACTTTTACGTCATGAGATTTTAAATAGCTTATGGTAAGAACAGTATGGTTAATAGTGCCAAGCCCTGCATCGGCTACCACAACGCACGGCAACTTCATTGCCTTTAAGATATCAAGATACATTAAATGGCAGTCTTTTTCCCAGACCACAGGACAGATAATACCACCTGCGCCTTCTGACAGGACATAATCATAGTCTTTCCTCAAGGCATTAAACTTTTCCATGATTACATCAAGGGAGGCAAAACGATTTTCTCCACGACCGGCAAGATGTGGAGACAGAGGTTTCTCATAGAGATAGGACAATAAAGAATCTGTACTCTGCCTAATGAGAGCATGATCTCTTACGAAACCTGCATCAGAGTGCTCAATACAGTCTGAGCCACTGACGGCGGCCTTATAATAGGCCAGTTTAAGATTTTTTTTGGTAAGTTCTCTTGCAATTGCGGCACTGACATAGGTCTTGCCGATATCAGTACCTGTACCTGTTACAAATAATCCACGCATTTTCATATCCTTAAGTAGGTAAATCATTCTACCACTTACAGGATACGTTTTTTTTATTATCCTCCAAGGAGGCTTAAAATGATGGATTTACTATTATTGATCTGCTTCATAATGGAGGCGCAGACCTGCTGTCTTACCATGAGTCCTGCAAGATTAGAAGCCTCTTCAGCATAATCTGTATCCTGAATTCTTGAGCGGGCATCAGACAGGTTCTCTTTCATGGTGTCATTTAATCTGATTGCAGACTCAAAACGGTTCTGTACTCCACCTAAAGTTCCCCTGTAGGAACTTACAGCACCAATATATTTGTCAATATAGCCTAACACTTCCTGAGCATTCTGTGCTGTTGACATGGAAAATCTGAATGAATCACCGTCTCTTACTATCGATCCTTTGCCGTCATTGCCTGTATAGGTTGTTAGCCCTGACATAGTAAAGCCGTGTTCAAAACCTGGAATAGCAATAGTGTCATTTGCTGTTCCCGAAGCCTGAATCTGAATACCACCGTTTGAATAAAAACCACCCTTGTTACCATCGAGGATTGCTGTTCCACCGAAGGTGGTCTTTTTAGCGATTCTGGTAATTTCCTGGCATAACTGCTGTACCTGAGAATTGATGGCTCCGCGGGAACTGTCATCATAAGTACCGTTGGCAGCCTGAACTGCCAGGGTTCTTATCTTCTGAAGCATGGATGTAGTCTCATCGAGGGCTCCTTCCATTGTCTGAGCCAAAGCTAGTCCGTCATTCAGGTTGCGGTTTCCCTGCTTATAACCATTAATCTGAGAAGTTAATCTGTCAGCTATCTGAAGACCTGCAGGATCATCTTTTGCAGAATTTATTCTTTTACCAGAGGCAAGTCTTTTATATACAGTATCAAGCCCGGCATTTATACTGGATAAATACCGCATATTGTGCATAGCCGTAATATTGGTAAGATACAGTGGCATGGCTTTTCTCTCTCAGATTTATTGTTATTTGACTGAAACTTTTGCTGTTCATTTTTCTTGTATTAGTTTTCAGCTCTTACTGTTTTTATCGTAAAAAAACTTATTTTCTTTAACTGATGTAAAGCTGCCTGAGGATTGAGAGCTTTTCAGATGACTTAATCTGAAAAACGGAAAAGCAAATTTATAGGTGAATTTATTCAAATAATGCAAAAATTAATTATTTGTCTAATACAGTGAAATATTATCTGTGATCGAAATCATAATAATCAGGATAACTAATTATCCATTCATAAAAAAATTGATCATAAGCACTTTTTTACATATCTAAAGTTAATAGAATACACACATGAATTCAAGCTAAAGCTTAATTCGTAATGATTTTTTCCTAGGTTATGCTTCGCTCAACAGCGAAGCATTTTTTTTTTGCTTAAGAATTCCTCCACATAAATTTTGTTCAAAATAAAATACATAACCGAACACTTACAATAATTAAGTCTGTGACAGTTCTCAAAAATTCATTTTAAAAATCGTCAAGTTTTTTTAAATTTACGTTTGTATCAAATATTTATTAACAATTCATCATTAAGATAAGCTCATAACAAACAAAAAATAAGGAGTCTATATGCCTAGATATCTATGGTTTGTACTTGCAGCGATTGCGCTGATCATCGGATATAACGTTTATGGCCGTTTTGTGGAAAAGATCTTCGGACCAAATCCAAAGAAACCTACTCCGGCTCAAACTTTAAAAGATGGTGTTGACTATGTCGCAATGCCTAAGTGGAAGCTGTGGTTAATTCAGCTTTTAAATATTGCTGGTGTCGGTCCTGTATTCGGACCTATTCTGGGTGCTCTTTACGGTCCTACAGCTTTACTGTGGGTTGTTTTTGGAACAATTTTCGCTGGTGCCGTACACGACTATTTCTCTGGAATGATGTCTGTCCGCTATGGTGGTGCCAACGTACCTGAGATTGTAAGATATACCTTAGGTACCAAAGCCAGAAACTTCATGAGATTCTTTGCAACACTGTTACTGCTTCTTGTGGGCGTTGTGTTTGCAACTGCTCCTGCAGGTCTGTTAACCAAGCTGTGTGCAGGTCACTTTGACGGAGCATTAAACTACTGGGTATGGATCACTGTCATTTTCGCATACTATTTCCTGGCTACCATCATACCTATTGATAAGATCATCGGTCGTATCTACCCAATCTTTGGTGCACTGCTTATCATCATGGCAGTGGGTGTAACCTTAGGACTGTTCTTCAATATGCCTGACAGTTTCTATTCATGGGCTGATTTTACATCAAATCCACATCCAAACAATTTACCAATCTGGCCTTTAGTATTTATTACTATTGCCTGTGGTGCTCTGTCAGGATTCCATTCAACTCAGTCACCTCTGATGGCACGCTGTCTGGAGAACGAATCTGAAGGCAGAATGGTGTTCTATGGTGCCATGGTAGCCGAAGGCTTCATCGGACTTGTATGGGTAACTGTTGGTATGACCTTCTACCCTGATGCTCAGGCACTGCTAGCAGACATAAATGCAGGAGGACCTGGTAACGTTGTATACACAAGCTGCATATCTCTAATGGGTACATTTGGTGGTATTTTGGCTGTTTTAGGTGTAATTATCCTTCCTATCACCTCAGGTGATACAGCATTCCGTGCTGCAAGACTTACAATTGCTGAAGCAATTAAATTACCTCAGATAAAGCCTGCAAAACGCTTATTAATTGCAATACCAGTATTCGTAATCGGTATTGTACTCTCACAGGTTGACTTCAATATTATCTGGAGATACTTCGGCTGGTCAAATCAGACCCTGTCTGCAATTATGTTATGGTCTGCATCAGCATATCTGTACAGAAAGAACAAGTTGCACTGGGTAACCTCTATTCCTGCAACATTCATTACCGCAATCTCTGTAAGTTACATTTTCTACGAACCTAACATGGGATTTGGTATTGATATTGATATATCAAATACCATTGGTTTTGTATCAGGATTTGTATGTCTGTTCTTACTTCTAAAGTTTGGTAAGAAACCAATTGCAGATGATCCAGAAGCGGAAACTGCAGATAATAAATAATTCAGAATAACCTTATAACCATTTAATCTCCATTATGAACATAATTAGCAGGCGCCAATCACGCCTGCTTTTTTATTGTATGAGTTTTATCGGATATGTTTTTATCATGCATGGAATTTTAAACAAAAGAAAAAAATCTAGAAAAATAAGTTTAATCGGATGTCCTGAAACTTTCTTATAAGACAGCATTTATTCTCCTTACTTTATTCACGGTAAATGAAGCATAATTTCCATTTCAAAGAACCGATAAGCTCTCTGTAATAGTTTTGAAATTTAAGGAAGTCTGATGTACACCAGGTTGAATGAATAAAAAAAAGAAAACCTGCGAGGCCTAAAAGACTTCACAGGTTCAGTTCATCTTGGTTAGATAAGTAAAGATCAGTTTACTTTAACAACTTGAGAGGTGGCTCCGCTGTAACTGCTAAACTCGTCAACAATTGCATCGGCAAAGCTTGGATACAGTCTTGAAACATCATTTGATGGCAGAGGTGCATCATTTTCATCATAGAAGGTAATTGCAGTTGATGAGCCATGTATACCCAGACGGATCTTGTATTTACCGTGTCTGATATCAAGACGGTTCTTAGCTCCGATTTTGATTAAATCGTCAGCACTGTCAAGAACTTCAACATCATATTCTGCTTTAGCAACAGAGTGTGCTTCGATCTTCCAGCCACATCTTGGAAGCATACCGTTTAGCAGTTCCATTGTTGTTTCAAATGGAGCTTCCACCAGGATTGCATCATGATCATTGTTATCCTGACCTAAAGATACAATCAGGTTATCCGGATCATATGTTGTCTGCTGATTCTTAGAATCAATCTCATGGATGATCTGATTTGAAAAGCCCATAGCAAAGCGTTCCTGCTCAATCATATCAAGAACATCCTTCATCTTGGTTCCTGATGACAGAGAAGTCATAGATCCTACAAGCTTGGTAGCTATACCGATTTCACCCTCACCGTTTCTTCCAACACGGATCTGATAAATCTGCTTGTAACGTCTTAATCCAAGATCATCATCAGTTTCATCGTATGGTTTTCCAAATTCAGTAAAGTCGCGTGCTATGGTAGTCAACACATACTGCCCCTGAGCAATCTTGCCTACAGCCACGTTCATGGTTTTCAGTACAGAAGCAAGCAGCATCCAGGCATCATCTTCAGTTCTTATGCCATGAGAACCGTCGTGTTCAAACCAGACAATAGCCTCTCCTGAAGCCCATTGAGTGTGACAGCCTACATCTGATCTGTAAGGAGCTGTTGGAGCTCTGACATCAACAGCTTCACCTACGGGTCCTGTTAACAGTTTTTTATTAACTGAAGGAATCTGTAATTCCTGGTTTAAGCCAGGATCATCCAGTGACTGAGGAACTACGATATGGTTATGGATTACTTCAGCATCAGCATGTTCATAATAACCTGTAGGTTCTCTTGAACTTTTGTCCATACCGAACCATTCCTGCCAGTAATTTTTAATGGTTACACAACCTGACAAGGTCAAAGCAGGAACAGCACTGATAGCCACTAATGCAACCAGCTTTTTAATTTTATTCCTTGACACGTGATATCTCCTTTATGTGTATTCTTTAGCTAAAAAAAGCATCTGAGAACCATTTCTCAGATACTCTCTCGAGTCATTACAGAAAAAATAAAACTTCCGCCATAAAGGCGGAAATTCAAGCTTAATCAAAGTCCTGTTGCATTAGAGGCTTCTGCAGATAATTGAACAGATTGCTACTTACCATATTTAAGACTTCCTTAATCGAAGAAAGTTCAGGATCATAAGCATTTATATATGTTGGTTCTGCACCTGGCTCGTAATAGCATACACTAGAGAATACAGCATCAACATCTGTATCAGACAAAGTCAAAGAGCAGCGAAAATCAATCATACGCTCAACACCTGCCTGAATCAGCAGAGGGTCACGCATTTCCTTGCGGAAATTTATAACTCCCATCGATCTGTCGTCTAAAAATATCTGATTTGGTTTTACACCGGTCTTAACCCAGTGGTCTGCCTTGTCAAATGATCTCTCGAGCTGATTATCAGAATGATAAGTGAATGCTACCTCATAATCACTTCCTGGTGGAGGAGCTACCTTCTCACCGCTTTTTTGTACGTCATCATTTTCAAAATCTGACATAATATTTACTCCTTTCACTTATCGTTATACTGAAACTTTTTTATTTTCTCTTAAAGCCACAGTCATATTAAACTCTGGACTGTTAGGCTTGGAATTTCTACTGTCAACGCAGAAATAACCTTCTCTCTCAAACTGGAAGCTCTGACCTACTTCAGCACTCTCAAGACTCTTCTCAAGAACCGCATTTTCAATTACGGTCTTGGAATTCTTATTTACTGTAGACAAAAAGTCATCAGCTGCACCTGGATTTGGAACATTAAACAGGTTCTCATACAGATTTACAGTTCCCCTGTAGCAGTTGTTTGCGTCAACCCAGTGGATCACTCCCTTTGGCTTGTGGCCTTCAACTGTGGCTCCTACAGAATCAGGAACAGCATTGCAGTGAACAACAGTTACCCTGCCGTTCTCATCCTTCTCACATGAGGTTGCCTCTACTATGTAGGAATTTCTCAAGCGAACCTCATGACCTAATTTCAAGCGCTTGTACTGCTTGTTGGCCTCTTCTCTGAAATCAGCCTCATCAATGTAAATCTCTTTACTGATGCTGATGGTTCTTGTGCCCATAGCTTCGTTTTCAGGATGATTGTTTACTGTATATGATGTATCAGTTACACCTTCAGCACCGTAGTTGTCGATGACAAGTCTTATTGGATGCAATACTGCCATTGCTCTTGGGGCGTTCCTGTTCAGATCGTCTCTGATGCAGGACTCCAGGGCACTCATTTCAACTACGTTATCCTGCTTGGTTACACCGATTCTGCGACAGAATTCTCTAATTGAAGCAGGTGTATAACCACGACGGCGAAGTCCTGATATGGTTGTAAGTCTAGGATCATCCCATCCGTCTACAATACCTTCCTTGACAAGCAGATTTAATTTTCTCTTTGAGGTAATAGAGCCTTCAAGGTTTAAGCGACTCATCTCATACTGATGAGGTCTTGCCTCAATTGAAATATGCTCTAAAACCCAGTCGTACAGTCTTCTATTGTCCTGGAACTCAAGAGTACAGATTGAGTGTGTAATTCCCTCTATAGCATCAGAAATGCAGTGAGTGAAGTCATACATAGGATAAATGCACCATTTATCCTTGGTAATGGCATGCTCTGCAAAACGGATACGGTAAATAACAGGATCTCGCATACAGATAAAAGGAGAGGCCATATCAATCTTGGCTCTAAGACATGCCTGTCCCTCTTTGAATTCACCATTTTTCATCTTCTCAAACAGAGCAAGATTCTCTTCGACGGTTCTGTTTCTGTAAGGGCTTTCCTTACCCGGTTTTGTTAAGGTACCGCGATACTCTCTGATCTCATCAGGAGAGAGTTCATCAACGTAAGCTAGACCTTTATTGATAAGCTCAAGAGCATATCCATACAGTCTTTCAAAATAATCTGATGAATGACAGATCCTGGTCCACTTAAAGCCTAACCATTTAACATCATTTTGGATGGAATTGATGTACTCCATATCCTCTTTTTCAGGATTGGTATCATCAAATCTGAGGTTGCATGTACCCTTGTAGTCACGGGCCAAACCAAAGTTCAGACAGATAGATTTGGCATGACCAATATGAAGATATCCGTTTGGTTCTGGAGGAAATCTGGTAGCTACGTGATCTGTACGTCCTTCTTTAAGATCCTCATCAATAATGTCGGTTATAAAGTTACGGGGGATCTTTTCCTCTTCACCAACAGTATTACTCATTTTTTAACTCCAATTTCCCAGGGTAATAATATTTTCAAACAATATGTTTCTACTGGTGTGTAATTCTAACAAATGGGCTCTAAACACTCAATTTTATTAGTAATTTATTAAACATCCGGACTTTTTCAATATTTTTTTTATTCTTTATTATCAATATGTTAGTACCATTCGTCTTTACAAAAAAATAGAAAATTTGCGACATGGATTTGATTTTTTCAAGATAATTGAACTCATTACCATAAAAAAACTGCAGTGGCTCTATTTGCCTGTAAGAGAAAAATTCAGTAAACAGCACAATAATCTGCACATTTATCTTCCCTGCATCTACACAACAAAATAAAAAAATTATATAATCTAAAGATTATTGAAACGACATGAACTGTCTAAATATTGAGGATTAACAGATGAGCTTTGAGTCAGAAAAGCCTTTTAATGATTTCCAGCACTTTGCACGTGGTATTCGTCGCAGTGGTGATTTCACAATTAATGAATCAAATCTTTTAGAGCAGTGCGGTACTGCTATGATGGAGCTTTACAAGGGCACTCGCAAACCAAAGACTCCTGAAGAAAAAGAATTTTTAAAGCAGATCACTTCTGATGAAGTAATCACAGATCGCAGCGCAAAGATCTTCAAAAAGTACTTACAGGTTATTCAGCCTCGTCACCTTCACCGTCTGTGCTCTGTTGGCAATGACGAAGACATCAATAACGGATTTATGGGTGGCAGCTCATCATCATCTGATGAGTCTTCTTTAGACTAGGCCTTACCTCTACTCAGTTATTTTAGGAAACCTCGCTTTTGAGCGGGGTTTTTGTTTTATTAAACAGCATGCTTATAATTCATGACTCATAAAGTCTCTGATCTTTTCCATAAAGGAGCCTTGTTTACACTTTGTCAGTTTTTTACCGTCAAAGTTTACGTTCTGATAAAGCTTCTTTTCGATCTCGAGTCTTTTGATCATCATCTGTTTTTCAATAATATCTCTCTGAACCTTAAGGTTATCAACTGCTTCTGCTTTCATATCCAGCTCATCCCTTTTAATCTCAAGTTTTCCATAATCAATGACATCATCAAATTCTTCAGTAAAACGGTCATAAAATTTCCTGAATTCATAATTATGCTCTTTGTCACGCCTGCCAGTTATTGTATTATTGTTCTTATCCATGAACGCTTTAAGATCTTCTCTTAAAACAACAAAACGGGCCTTTCCTGGATTCTTACTGTCCTGAGCTACGCTAGCCTTAAGTTCTCCGTTTCTGATTTTTCGGCGTAAAGTCCACTCAGGAATATCTGTAAGAACAGAAATATCCTTTACTGAATATACGTCGTTCTCATCTAATAAATTTATATCATCCTTCCCTGTTGAATTTCTGTAAGAACAGAAGTCATCGCAACTGCCAGTTTTAAGGCTGTCTGCAGTTCGTTCCTCTTTATATGACTCTGAGAACAGGTTTTCTTTTAATTTCTGAAAGTTCTGAGATTTTTCAAGAATTCTTAATGCCAGATCTTTAAATGATTCCATTCTTTTTACCTGCTAAAAAACATTAAACCAACATTATATACACTTTAAATATACAACTAAATGTATTTTAAATAAACATACATTTTACATTTTTATCTATTATTTTGAAAATTAAAGAAAAAAAAGGCCTGTTCTCTTCTATAAAAACAGACTTTTTTTTAAATGTATAGTTTTTTTAAAGCAGATATTTAAACTGCAACTATCGCAATATACGAGGCGGCTACAGCAAGTAAAACCACAACCGATAAAGACATCTTGGCAATAGCTGCTACCAGTGCAACTGCTGTTCCGATATATGCAGCGTACTGACTGTTGTCAATACAGTAAAAAACTCCAGGAAACACCAGTGCTGTAAGTGCAGTGTATGGAACCAGATCTAAAAAGCGTTGCCAGTATGGAGTAAGTTCGAGTTTGGAAATAAAAAGAGCAGGAATGCTTCTTATCGGATATGTCATTAAAAAAGACAAAAGCACAATAGAAATATAATACTTGCTATCCATCAGTCTGCTCCTCTTTTCTGTTTATCAGCTGTTTCACTGCTAATGTTGCTGTCATCAGCATTCTTTCTGCTGTCTGTAAAAAATGCGCCCACAAATGAACAGACAATAATTGTACAGAGAATAGCCCAGCAGCTGTCCATAAATTTGGACAGAACAACGTTTAAAACAGCAGCACAGATAACAATCACTAAAAGTTTGCTGTTACCCTTTGCTGCCGGAACCACTATCGCTATGAACAGCGCGTACAGAGCAATATTCATAGCCTGAATCAGATTAAGCGGCAAATAGTTTGTGGCAAGTGTTCCTATGATTGCGCCTGATACCCATGAACACCATGAAACCAGAAATAATCCTGCAAAATAGGATGAGCTTATCAAATCTTTTTTTGCCGTTGTAAAAATCGCAAAGGGCTCATCAGTAATAAAATGAGAAAAGAAAGCTCTCTTTATATTGCTTAATTTGTCAAAACGGGCAAAAACACAGGTACTCATAATAAAGTATCGGAAGTTAAAAATGATAAGACCTATGCAAATTGCAATAAGGCTTGCACTGTCTTTAGCTGAAGTTACAGCAAAAAACTGACCTGATCCGCTATAGCAGATCATAGACATAAGAACTGTCTCAAAATCTGAGTAACCAGACTGTTTTGCCATAACAGCGTAGGCAGTACCTACTGAGAGGTAGCCTAAACATATTGGAATGGAATGGCGGGCACCCAATTGAAATAAACTCTTGTTAAACACTTTTTCTACCAGATATAAATTTCAAAAGCTATACTGTAAAAAACATCTCAAAAAAATAAATCAGCTTTTTGCCTATTTCACATAAGCAAATTAACTGATTTTTTTTGAATATATGTATGAGATTGATTTCCTTCTAACTTCCAAACATTTTCAGTTTCTAAAAGGAAAGGATTTTCAGAGAATGCACAATTATGCACCAAATTAGGCTAAAAGTATATTAGAATTGCCATAAGTATTTTGTATTCATATCATTATGCTTTAACTTTCGTTTTTAATTTTTGGATTTTGTATTTATTAAAATGGAAAATTTAGATATAGCTAAATTCGGCGGTACCTCTGTTGGTAATTTTGATGCAATGACATCAAGCTACAAGGTGGTTGTCGGCAATAAGAACTCACGTATTGTTGTTATCTCAGCATGTTCTGGCGTTACAAATTTGTTGGTAGAACTGGCATCAGGAAAATGCAGCGATTCAAAAATTAACGAAATAATTGAAAAGTTGCGTGATATCCACGAGCAGATCATTATTCATCTTGAAAATCAGCATGAACTTCGCAACTATATTGAAGGTCATTTAAAAGAGATTAAAGAACAGACTCTTTTAGCCAACAAAGGTACAAATGATCAGTTAACAGACAGCATTGTATCTCACGGCGAGCTGATGTCATCATACCTGTTTGTTGCTCTGTTCAAACACTACGGCACAGATGCACAGTGGTTTGATGTCCGTACCGTAATGCGTACAGACTCAAAGTTCAGCTGCGCTAAACCTGTCTGTGAGGAAATTAAGGTATTAGCTCATGACAAGCTCCTGCCACTAATCAGTGATAAAACCATTATCATTACCCAGGGTTTCATCGGTTCAAACACCATGGGTGAGACCACAACATTAGGCCGTGGCGGTTCTGACTACACTGCTGCTTTATTGGGCGAAGCTTTAGGTGTTGCAACAATTTCAATCTGGACTGACGTAGCAGGTGTGTTTACAACTGATCCTCGTGTTGTAAAGACTGCAAAACCAATTCCAGAGTTAACCTATATTGAAGCTGCGGAAATGGCAAATTTCGGCGCCAAGGTTCTGCATCCTTCTACCATGATCCCTGCTGTAAGACAGGAAATTCCTATTTTTGTAGGCTCTTCAAAAGAACCTGAAAAGGGTGGCACCTGGGTCCGTCCTGTAACCAAGAGTGAGCCTCACTTCAGAGCACTGGCCCTGCGTAAGAACCAGACTTTAATCGTTCTGTCATCACCTGTAATGGTTGGTGCTACAGGCTTCCTTGCAAATGTATTCTCTGTTTTTGCCAAGTACAATCACTCAATTGATCTGGTATCCACCTCAGAGATTTCTATTGCAGTTACCATCGATGCAGGCACTACCACCTCAGGTAAGACTGAAATCAGTGAAAATATGTTAAACGAGCTTCGTCAGTTCTGCCACGTAAAGGTTGAAACCGGTCTGCCACTTATTGCCATTATCGGCAACAGAATGTCAGAAAACTCAGGCGTTATTACAAAAGCTTTTGATGCAATCAACAAGTTCCCTGTAAGAATGATCTGCTACGGTGCATCTCGTCACAACCTGTGCTTCCTTTTAAAGGATGGAGATACAACTGAAGCCCTAAATGACCTCCACAAGCAGTTACTTGAAGATTAATCTGTAACTGGCACATCATTTGCATCTCTCATATACTACTATGAGAGATGCATTCACAAATATTCAAAATTTCTCTCTAAAGATTAAAGTTACACTCCACTGAGCCGTTATAAGGTTATAGAGGTGGGCTTTTAGCCTATTATAAAAATAGGTTAACTGGGAGGTTTAAAATGTCATCGTCAACAATTACCAGTTCTGGTGTAGGTTCAGGCACAGACTTTGAGAGCATCATTTCTGCATCTGTATCCGCCAAGAGACAGCAGTACGAGAAGAGAACCACTACCCGTAAGGGTGAAGCTGATATCGAGCGAGACGGTCTTAATACTTTAAAGAGCGCTATGAGCACCTTTAAAGATGCATGTGATAAACTGACCGAAAAGAATTCGATGAATACTCATGCTATCACTACAACACAAAATAAGGATAATACCTGTTTTACAGTAACAGGCGAATCAGACTGTTCCAACACAAACTTTGATCTTGCTGTAACACAGCTTGCCAAAGCCGAATCTGTAACACAGCAGTTCAAAACCTCTGATGGCTTTAAGAACAGCTTTTCAGCAGGAAAAATCACCATTGATTTAGGTCCTGAAACTTACAAGGATGATGATGGTCTTGAGCAGACAAGAGAGAGAACCTTCACTGTTGATATTCAGGAAGGTGACACTTTAGAGCTTATACGAAAGAGAATTAATCAGAACGATTATGACTTAAACGTAGGACTTATCAAAACTAAGGACGGTTATTCATTATCTGTCACCTCAGGCTCAAGCGGTAAGGACACCTCAAATCTGAAGATCACAACTGAGTCAACTGACACTGCTGATCATGACTCTTTGAGCGTCTTTAATTTTGATCCTGATACAGAAACTACAAACCAGACTGATGCTACAGGTGAAGAGCATAAAGTCTCAACCACAGGTTCTAAGTGGTCCTATCAGGAAGGTAAGGATGCTTGGATTGAGGTTGACGGACATAAGGTTACAAGTCATACCAATAAATTTGATGACAGCCAGGTATCCGGTTTGAACATTACCGTAAGTCAGCTGACCAAAGATTCAAACGGTAACTTTACCACCTATAATGTTGATGTTTCAACTGACGAAGATGCAGCTAAAAACAAAATGCAGGAATTTGTTGACGCATACAACAAACTTATGTCATCAATGGATACTCTGTATAAGAGAAACACTTACTCAGACGGTAAGAATCAGTATGATGGTGGTGACCTCTCTGGAGACTCACAGTTAAAGTCAATTCAGAGTGCTCTGCAGACTATGGTTGTAAGATTTACCAAAGAAAATACCGGTAAGTCAATCTTTGACTGTGGACTTGAGTACAACAAGGATGGAACCCTGTCACTTGATTCAGATGCCTTTAAGAAGTCAATTGATAACTCTTTCAACTCAGTTGTAAGTCTGTTTACAGATGACGAGGACGGCTTAATCAAGCAGTTATCCGATTATGTAAAAGAATATACACAGACAGGTGGAATCCTGTCAGAGCGTATCGAAAACGTTGAAAGTGAAATCAGTGAATGGGAACAGAAAATCAGTGAAAATGAAGAGAAGCTAGAAAAGTATGAAACATCTTTGCGTAACAAGTACGGTAATCTTGACTCGCTGATGTCGGGCTACAACACATCTCTGTCATACATTTCATCAATTCTTTCAGGAAGCAAATAGTTTCTCCTGAAGTTTGTTTTTTTAAAGGCAGCCTTACAAAAGGTTGCCTTTTTTCGTCTGAGATGAAATGAAAGTCATCTCATATACGAAAAAGCCCCGCATAGCGGGGCTTTGATTAACATAATCTGACTTTACAGCCAAAAGAGTTAATTAAAAATCCTTATCTAAAGAACCTGCTGAACCTAAACGGTCAAAAGCTTCCTGTAGACGAGCGATCATAGACTCCTGACCCTTACGTAACCAAACACGTGGGTCGTAGAACTTCTTGTTAGGAACATCTGGATCGGTACCGTCGCCTAACTGAGCCTGTAAACGGTTCTCATTAGCCTTGTAGTAATGTAAGATACCATCCCATGTTGCCCACTGAGTATCGGTATCGATGTTCATCTTGATAACACCGTATGATACTGACTCACGGATCTCCTGCTCGGTTGAACCTGAACCACCGTGGAATACCAGGTTGATTGGCTTGTCGGTAGGAGTATTGAACTTCTCGTGAACATACTTCTGTGAATCACGCAGAATAGTTGGCTTCAGCTTAACGTTACCTGGCTTGTAAACACCATGTACGTTACCGAATGAAGCAGCGATTGTGAAGTTAGGAGAAATCTTTGATAACTCCTCGTATGCATATGCTACGTCTTCTGGCTGAGTATATAATGCTGACTCATCCTTATCTGAATTGTCAACGCCGTCTTCCTCACCACCGGTGCAGCCTAACTCTAACTCAAGAGTCATGCCGATCTTTGACATACGCTCTAAATACTTGCAGCAAAGAGCAACGTTATCCTTTAATGACTCTTCTGATAAGTCGATCATGTGTGATGAGAATAATGGCTCACCGTGCTCTGCGTAGTACTTCTCACCAGCGTCTAATAGACCGTCGATCCATGGAAGTAACTTCTTAGCGCAGTGGTCAGTGTGAACAACAACAGGAACACCGTAGTACTCAGCAACGTTACGTGCGTGTAAAGCTCCTGAAATAGCACCTAAGATAGCAGCGCCCTGTGGACGGTCAACTTTGATACCCTTGCCAGCGATGAATGAAGCACCACCGTTAGAGAACTGTACCATAACTGGTGACTTAGCCTTGGCACCTGCCTCAATAACAGCATTGATTGAATCAGTACCAACGCAGTTTACTGAAGGGAATGCGAAACCATTCTCACGAGCAAAAGCGAATAACTTCTGTAAATTCTCACCGGTAACAGCACCAGGCTTTACAATATCAAGAATCTTAGTCATAAGATTATCTACCTGTAAATTAAAATATGAATTAAAAAAATCTAAATTTAAATGCCAGCAACATAAGGCTGGCATTTAAGAGCTTATTATTCAGCAGCTCTCTTCTCTAGGATCTCAACTGCTGGTAACTTCTTACCCTCAACGAACTCAAGGAAAGCACCACCACCAGTAGAGATGTAAGAAATCTTGTCAGTTACACCAAACTTCTGAATTGAGTTGATGGTATCACCACCACCTGCAACAGAGAAAGCATCTGAGTTAGCAATAGCATCAGCCATTGACTTGGTACCAGAAGCGAACTGATCGAACTCGAACACACCAACAGGGCCATTCCATAAAATGGTCTTTGCATTCTTGATAACTTCGTTAATGTTAGCCATTGACTTAGGACCTAAATCGAAGATCATATCGTCATCAGCAACATCCTTTAAGTCCTTAGTAACAGCTGGAGTCTTCTCATCGAACTCTTTACCAACTACTACGTCAACGAACTCAGGAATGTGAGTCTTAGAAGCTAAATCCTTGGCAGTGTCGATTAAATCGTTCTCGCATAGAGACTTACCAACTTTGTGACCTGCAGCTGCAATGAAGGTGTTAGCAATACCACCACCAACGATTAACTGATCGCAAACCTTTAACAGGCTGTTTAATACAGGTAACTTGGTTGAAACCTTAGAACCACCAACGATAGCAACCATTGGACGAGCAGGATTATCCATTGCCTTACCTAAAGCTTCTAACTCAGCAGCTAATAGAGGACCTGCACATGCTACTGGAGCAAACTGAGCTACACCGTAAGTTGTAGCCTGTGCACGGTGAGCAGTACCGAAAGCATCCATTACGAATACGTCGCATAATGCAGCGTATTTCTTTGATAGGTCTTCAGCGTTCTTCTTCTCACCCTTGTTGAAACGGCAGTTCTCAAGAACAACTACTTCACCTTCGTTAACTTCAACGCCGTCTAAGTAATCTTTCTCTAAACGAACTTTTACACCATTAAGCTTGGTTGCAATGTAATCTGCAACAGGCTTTAATGAGAACTCCTCAGCATAAACGCCTTCCTCTGGACGGCCTAAGTGAGAAATTACCATTACCTTAGCGCCCTTCTCAAGAGCTAACTTAATTGTTGGTAATGTAGCCATAATACGCTTGTCTGATGCAACCTTGCCATCCTTTAAAGGCACGTTAAGATCTGCACGGATAAGTACACGCTTGCCCTTTAAATCAAGGTCGGCCATCTTTAAAATTGCCATAGTTCGTTTTCCTCTTATAAAATCGTCTTTGTTAGACTTAAACTAAGCTTTTAACAACTCATAATTTTAGCACATGTTTACAACTTTTCAATTTTAACCATCAATTTTTGGTAATTTTGAAACATATTTTCAACAAGTGTTCGTAAGCTATTTTTTGTCTGTACCTTCAGTTAACAGTAAAGAAGATCATTGCAAAATTTTATACCTTATCAGCTTAAATTTAGGTATTACCTAAATTCGGTCACTCCAATTAACAGTGACTACAAATACAACAGCCACTTTGCCATATAAACAGGTAGAACAGTATGAACCAATAGAACTGGCTGATCTTGTTTTTATGATTCTTATAGAAAGAAAAAGGTCAGTGATTATTCTCCTGAGATCTGCAAAATTTTTCCTCACAAGGACTTGTGGTAGATTTCAAGACCTAAAAATACAAAAGGCCCCTGCTTTTGAAAAATCTGTTAGCTACAACAAAAATAATCGGTGTATCTTCTGCACCAGCATTAGATGTAATGCTAAAACTTCTGCTCCTACACCCCTTTTAGCAGAAGAACTCTTAGTGCGGGATTTGCAAGTTCGCTAACCACTGTGTAACACTGCAAAGTACTGTATCAGATGACTTTGTAAACTTCATTCATTGGTTCATACTTCTAAAAGAGATTTTTTTATCGTGTTTCGATGTGCGTTAAAATTTACTACTGTAAAAGCCAGAACTGGCGCCAAACAGACTGACAACAAAATAATCGGTTAACATTCAAAACGGTATTCATATGATTTGTGTGCTAATTGCTTTAATCAACACAAATACAAGGTGATTTTCATTTAAACAATCTAAATGAATAAGATAAGTATTTTTATAAGAATTTATAATCGATTTTTATCTATTTGTTTTACAACTTTATAAAAGTCATATTTCTACATATCGCAATTTGCAAAATTTAAATTACGTTCCCATATTGAATTGTGAATTACTTCACTGTATTAGATGATCTGCAATAAAAAAGGCAGAACCTTTCGATCCTGCCTCTTATTAAAAGTTTTCTATTAAGTTATTACTTGATAACTTTTTTAGCTGCTGCTACAACATTCTCAACTGTGAAGCCATACTTCTTGAACAGCTGACCTGCTGGAGCTGACGCACCGTAATGATCAAGACATACTGTTGTACCATCTAAACCAACATACTTGAACCAGGTTGTTGACATAGCAGCTTCAACAGCAACACGAGCACGAACTGCCTTTGGAAGAACAGACTCTTTGTACTCTTCAGACTGACGGTCAAATACGTCGGTGCTAGGCATTGAAACAACACGTGCCTTCTTGCCTTCCTTTGCAAGTTCTTCAGCTGCATGGAATGCTAAAGCAACTTCTGAACCGGTTGCCATTAAGATTACGTCTGGAGTGCCTTCACAGTCCTTTAATACGTAACCGCCCTTGGCGATATTGTCAACCTGCTCCTGAGTACGAGGCATCTGTTCTAGAGTCTGACGTGACAGAATGATTGCACTAGGACCATCCTGACGCTCAATCATATTTGCCCAGGCAGCACCTGACTCAACCATGTCACATGGACGCCACTCATCGAAGTTAGGCAGAACTCGTAATGATGCGATCTGCTCGATAGGCTCGTGGGTAGGACCATCCTCACCAACACCGATTGAATCGTGGGTGAATACGAATAATGTAGGGATCTTCATTAAGGCAGCCATACGCAGAGCATTCTTTGCGTAGTCAGAGAAGATCAGGAAGGTTCCGCCATATGGACGGAAACCGCCATGCAGAACCATACCGTTCATGGCAGCGCACATGGCAAACTCACGAACACCCCAGTGGATGTAGTTGCCGTCTAAATGACCTGGTAAGATTTCCTTTGACTCTTTGTTCATGGTCAGGTTAGAAGGAGCAAGATCAGCTGAACCGCCTACAAGCTCTGGTAATAGTGAACCGAAGAAGTCCAGTGCAATCTGGCCAGCCTTACGGGTTGCAACCTTAGGATCTTCATTATGCTGTAATGAATCAACCCAGGCTTTTGCCTTAGCCTTGAAGTCAACAGGTAACTTGCCTGAAATACGACGCTCAAACTCTGAAGCAAGCTCTGGATACTGAGCCTTGTATTTAGCAAATAATGAGTTCCAGTCACCTTCTAACTTGGCACCCTTTTCTGTAGCATCCCACTCCTTGTAGATCTCGGAAGGAACTTCAAAAGGACCATACTTCCAGCCTAATGCAGCCTTGGTAGCGGCAATTTCATCATCACCTAAAGGAGCACCGTGAGAAGCAGCAGTACCAGCTTTCTTTGGAGAACCAAAACCGATTGTTGTAGGACAGATGATGATTGAAGGACGATCGGTGTCAGCCTTGGCAAGTTCAATTGCAGCACGAACCTGTTCACCATCGTTACCGTTCTTAACTTCAATTACCTGCCAGCCGTAGCCTTCAAAACGCTTCTTGGTATCATCAGCAAACCAGCCCTTTACAGAACCGTCAATTGAAATACCGTTTGAATCATACAATGCAATAAGTTTGCCTAAACCTAAGGTACCTGCAAGTGAGCATGCCTCATGAGAGATACCTTCCATTAAGCAGCCGTCACCCATGAATACGTAGGTGTAGTGATCTACGATATCAAAACCGTCGCGGTTGAACTCGCCTGCCAGCATACGCTCGGCCATTGCCATACCAACAGCGTTGGCAAGACCCATGCCCAGAGGACCTGTAGTAGTTTCAACACCAGGAACCTCACCATGCTCTGGGTGACCAGGGGTCTTTGAACCTAGTTGACGGAAGTTCTTTAAATCGTCAATTGATAAATCATAGCCTGATAAGTGCAGCAGAGAATAGATAAGCATTGAAGCATGACCGTTTGATAACACAAAACGATCGCGGTTTGCCCAGTTAGGATTCTTTGGATTGTGGTGAAGGAAACCTCTCCATAATGCTTCAGCCATATCAGCCATACCCATAGGTGCGCCAGGGTGACCTGACTTAGCCTTCTGAACACCGTCCATGCTTAATGCACGCAGAGCATTAGCCAACTCTCTGTAATTTGCCATAAAAACTCCTCAGAAATAAGAAATCAAAAAACTTGTCCACTAAAAATAAGTTTGCCCTTGTCGATGGTAATTTCTGTTACAAGAGAATCCTTACTCTCCCCTAACATTCTGCCACCTGTTTTTTTAACAAACTCACGACCAAAATCATTCATATGGTCAAACCTGACATCTAATTTACCCTTAACAGATGCCATATTCTTGTATATACCATCTTCAGACTTTGGAACCAGAAGCTCACCTTTTGCTGAAGCTCTGTAAATTAACTTGCCACGCCTGGTATCCTGATGAGCATCAAAGGTTGATTCACTGATTACAGCCTTTAAATACTCATTATTGGTAAAACTGTTTAACAGATTCGGATTTAATACAACGTCAGTCCAAGATTTTAATTTCCTAGCCATAAGGTAAGAACTTAAATTCTTAATCTGTCCCTTTATCATGCCGACGCCTGAACGGGTATCTGCTATTGAAACAACATCAATATCAAAGTCACCTGTAGAACGCACTCTGGGAACTTTAAATTCCACATCAAAACTCTTCAACTGACCTAAAAGTTCATCATCAATTACAAGCCCGCTTGCATAAAGCCTGGCGCTCTTGGGGATCTGAAATCTGTCACCTTCAGAATAGGAGCTCAAAAAGAAAATCTTGTCAGCACTGAGTCCTGGTATAAACAGATTCCGACATTCCACAGCCAGCAGAAGCTGTCTCATAAAATTACGGCTGAACAGAAAATGCACATCAAGATCAGGAGTCATGCCATGAAAATTCTTTATGACACCGATATCCCTGACATATTTTGTATATTTTCCCTTAACATCAGCCTCAATATTAATTGCAAAAGGTAACAGACGCACATGCATTCTGCCTTTTGCTGAACTTTTTTCATCCAGAATCATCTTCCTTACCAGAAGACGCTCAATAACCCTGTTGAAATCAAATTCCACATCCATGGTTAAAAAACCATGCTCAATTTTTACAGGAACATCATAAGACTTATCAGTTCCGGCAAAGCTCACCTCTACAAAACCTCGCTGTGAAAGCAAACCCTTGTGTTTTGGAATATATCTTAGGGAAATTTTGTAGAGAAAAACTCCAGACTGGAATTTACTGTACAGAAGTTTGTTACACCGTCGCAGTGCAGCTTCAATACCATCTTGAGAGTACGAAGAAACAATCATAACGCCGGATATCCACACTCCTATGACAAAAGCCAGCAGAGCAAAACAGAAAGCCGCAAATTTTTTCTTCATTAATCAAAGCCTAAATTATTAGATGTGAGCCTAATTTTACCCAACTAGCTGACTTATGACAATAAAAAGGCAACAAAAAATGTCGACCTTACGGCCGACACTTTGTTTAATTAACCGAACACTTTCTTGTAGTCAGCCTGGAATTTTGCAATACCCTGATCTGTTAATGGGTGATGGATCATAGTCTCAATTACCTTGTAAGGAACAGTTGCAATATCAGCACCGGCAAGAGCACACTGTAATACATGGATTGGATTACGTACGGAAGCACAAATGATCTGAGCATCAATATTGTTGATTGAGAACATATCTGAAATTGTACGGATCAAATCAAGACCGTCCTCTGAAATATCATCCAGACGACCAATGAATGGTGAAACATAAGTAGCACCGGCACGTGCTGCCAGAAGAGCCTGGTTTGCAGAGAAAATTAAGGTAATGTTTGTCTTAATACCTTCTTTCTTACACTGATGGCATGCCTTTAAGCCTTCTGCAGTCATTGGGATCTTAACAACCATATTTGGATGGATTGCAGCAATCTCACGAGCCTCTTTCATCATACCTTCAAAGTCAAGAGTTGTAGGCTTTACTTCACCTGAAATAGGACCATCAACTATTGAAGTAATTTCCTTGATAACCTCTTTGAAATCCAGGCCTTCCTTAGCAATTAAAGATGGATTGGTGGTTACACCACAAATTACACCTAAGTCATTAGCCTTGCGAATGTCTTCTACATTTGCTGTGTCAATAAAAAAGCGCATGGTATCTCCTTTGCTGATTTAATCTATTACGTGAAACTTTTATGTTTTTAATTGTAGATCAAAACCACTCCGCAAACGTTTACAATATTTTAATTCTGTGACGTCTTTCTAGATTTTTCTAATATTTATTTGTTTTATATCAGTTTTATTTTTCTTTTTTACAGAGCGAACTTATTTTTACTAAATAATTTTGCATAGATTTTCGTAAGGTGAGTTTTTTGAATATTAATCCCATTTTGTTAATCGTAATTAATCCCTTACTTATTCATTTTTATTTTCTTATTTTTCATAATGTTATCTAAAATTTTTTGATTTTAATTTTTATTAAGTTTTAATTTATTTTTTAAAGTATATAATCAGCTTAGTAATTTTTATTTTAGAGGACAGACTTTATGTCAAGATTATTTACCTCAGAGTCCGTTTCAGAAGGACATCCAGACAAAATCTGTGATCAGGTTTCAGATGCTATCCTAGACGCGATCCTAACTCAGGATAAAGATGCTCACGTAGCCTGCGAAACTTTAGTAAAAACCGGTTTAATTTTAGTTGCAGGTGAAGTTACAACTTCTGCGAATGTAGACTTTGAAGCTATTGCTCGTAAAACTGTCTGTGATATTGGTTATGACAATTCAGATGTTGGATTTGACGGTCACTACTGTGCATTCCTGAACGGTTTGGGTAAACAGTCACCTGATATCAATCAGGGTGTTTCTCGCGCTCTTCCTGAAGATCAGGGTGCAGGTGATCAGGGACTGATGTTCGGTTTTGCCACAAATGAAACTGAACACTTAATGCCGGCAGCAATCACCTACGCGCACGAACTAGTTAAAAAACAGGCTACCCTGCGTCGCAACGGATCGATTTCATGGTTGCGCCCTGATGCCAAAAGTCAGGTTACAATCGCTTACAATGATGACGGTTCTGTAGATCATGTGGATACTATAGTTTTATCCACACAGCATGATCCTGATGTAACTCAGGAAACAGTTCACGAAGCTGTGTACGAGGAAATCATTAAAAAGGTTATTCCTGAAAATCTGCTACGCAAAGACACAAAGATCTTTATAAATCCTACAGGACGTTTCGTTATCGGCGGTCCTGTTGGCGATGCCGGTGTAACCGGAAGAAAGATCATCGTTGATACCTACGGTGGCGCTGCACGTCACGGTGGTGGAGCTTTCTCAGGCAAAGATCCTTCAAAGGTTGACAGATCAGCTGCATATGCAGCACGTTATGTGGCAAAGAACATTGTTGCCGCAGGTCTTGCAAAGAAAGCTGAAGTACAGGTTTCATATGCTATTGGTGTTGCCCAGCCTGTTTCTGTGTCTGTTAATACCTTTGGAACAGGTAAGATTGAAGATGAAAAGATTGCAAGAGCAATTCCAAAAGTTTTTGATCTCAGACCTTACGGTTTAATCAAACAGCTGAATCTGCTAAGACCTATCTACCTGAAAACTGCAACCTATGGTCACTTTGGTCGTCCAAGTTTCAGCTGGGAGCAGACTGACAGGGTTGATGATCTGTTACAGGCTGTAAAGTAAAAGTTGCTGTAAAGTTCTCAAAAATGGCTCACAAGAGCCATTTTTTTATGAAATATACATTAGTACAACTGTTAAAAACCGGCTATAAGGAGCATTTTAGCTGGCATCAGAACAAAAAAAACGCAGGCAACAGTCATTTTTCATGCTCTGTGTTTACCTGCGAATTTACATAAATGATTTTCTGTTCTTTTCAGTTACAAGTCTACAGTTCAACTTTCTGGGTTAATACACTGACAGATCCGTCAGTTAATGTTCCGTTCTCTACGCCTCTTACTATGTCTTCTTTAGTATATTTACTCTCAGGATATACAACCACCACAGCAAGATCTCCGTTCTTGAGGAAGTTCTTTTCGCCATACTCTGTATAGCGTGTTGCACCTACGGATACCATAACTTTTTCTGGATATCCTGACTCCTTAAGATACTCACAGACAGGTTCTGCAGGACCTTCGTTCTTCTGGTTATTGAATTTTTCAATCAGCCATTCAGTCAGTGTCCCGTAGATATAACTGTAGTCTCTGACAGCACTGTCCTCTCCATAAGGGTGAACATCGCCGTCACGTACCAGAAAACTTGCAATGCGGTAATCATTTAAAATGCCATTTTCATCAAAGGAATCAATTGCAATCGCATTATCTGAAAAGCCTTTTGAGGCTTTGCCCCAGTTCTTTTTCTCGCTGATCTTTTTTGCACCTTCTTTTCTTATGGAGCAGTCATTTGATGCTCCGAAAACAACTGGCTCTAAGGCGGCAACCTTACCATCTTTCCAGGTTACATTGCAGACTAAAGCACATTCAGGTTCAATCTGTAATTTCTGCTCTCCCTTTGGAAAAATAATTCTGTTGCTGTCAAAAGGAAACACTCCTAAAAATTCTGGAGTTACAGACTCATCCCCATGTTTGAGGTTTGGTATAAAAGTAGGGAAAACTGCTTTTGGAGCTTTTGCCTCTCTTGTTTTTACGCTGGTAAAATCAACCGCTTCTCCGGCCTGCTCTAGATGACCTGTAAAATTACCTGCTACACCAAAGGTAGCCATCTTGCTTAAATCGATTTTCATAAAAGAATTTTCCTTAAGATCCTGTAAACTCTCTGCATTTTAACAGGAAAAAGCACGTAACTTAACCTTTACTTTTACATATGACGAAGGTCAACAGACAATGTTAAAGCGAAACTTGCTAAAATAGCTCAATTAGGAGAGTTATATGAAACAGAAAACACTCTTTTTTGGTATTCTGTGTGCTGTTGCATTATTTTTTAGTTTCAGCCCGTTTAACGATGTTTTTGCTCAAAGGCTGAATTTAAACTTTTATTCAGCTAAAGGATATCTTTATAAAATCACCAGTGAGCTTGACAGTCCCAAAACTGTCTATTGCGGATGTGATATTACAATTACAGAAAAATGGTATTATCCTGATCTTGAGAGTTGCGGTTACATCATTCAGTACAATAATCCCAAGCGGGCTAAAAGAATTGAGGCAGAACACATTGTGCCGGCATCATATTTTGGAAAGAAAAGAGAGTGCTGGATAAGAAAATCAGGTCGCCGCAACTGTGAAAATACAGATAAATACTTTAATCTAATTGAGTCTGATCTGCACAACCTTTATCCATCTGTAGGCGAAGTAAACAACGAAAGAAAGAATTTTTCGTTTTCAGATTCAGTAAGAAAAGCATCCCCTTTCGGTCAGTGCAAAATGCTCATTGACAGAAAAAGACAGAGGGTAACACCTCCTGATAGATCACGTGGTGTTATTGCCAGAGCTTATCTTTACATGTCCATGATGTACGGAATAAAGCTTGATGCCGAGCAGATAAATTTATTCAACCGCTGGAACAGGGACTACAGGCCTGATCAGAATGAATGCAGACGTAACCTGATGATAAAAGAAATTCAGGGAAACGAAAATCCTTTTATTTCAAAGAAATGTAAATACGGAAAAAAATAATAATGAGAACAGTCAGAATCTGTCAGCTCAATGCTCCTTTAAATTTAACTGATGAATTTACCCTTGATGATGATGGCTACGGACATCTGATTCGAGTACTGCGTTTTAAAGAAAATGATGAATTTGCAGTTTTTGACGGCATCGGTCATGAGTATGAGGCTGTGCTTACAAAAGTTGGAAAAACAGCAAACTACAGATGTACCAAAGTTATTGAGCGCAATGTTGAATCTCCTGTAAGAGTGGAGTTAGGTCAGGTCATCAGTCGTGGCGAGAGAATGGAATTTACCATTCAGAAAGCTTGTGAACTTGGTATTTATAAAATTACCCCTCTTTACTCATCACGCTGTGGAGTAAAACTCGATGAAAAGAGACAGCTAAAAAAGATTGAACAGTGGCAGAAGATCGCCATCTCTGCCTGTGAGCAGTGCGGACGTAATGTAGTTCCGACTGTTGAAAATATCGTAAATATTGAAACATGGTATTCTCAAAGCCCTGATGCTTTAAGTCTCACTCTCGATCCAAAAGCTGACAGAAAGTTAACAGAACTTGAACCTTCTGGTGATATAAGGCTACTCATAGGACCTGAAGGAGGACTTGATGACAGTGAAATTAAAAAGGCAGCTGACAACAGATTTGTGGGTGTAACCCTGGGCCCAAGAATTTTAAGAACAGAAACGGCTGCCCTGGCAGCTTTGTGTATCTTAGGCTGCAGATACGGAGATTTGTAATGAACAGCAACGCAAAACAGAGTACTTCAGATATATCTTCAGGAATGGACAATCTTGTTCTTGGAAAAAATACTGTTTACGATAACGAATATGCCCCTTCAAGACTGCAGAGAATTGAAAGACAGCTCGGCCGCAGTCAGATTGATAGATTACAGAAATTCTTCGGATATGATATATGGCGTCTTTATGAAATGACCTATTTAAACTTAAACGGACTTCCAAAAGTCTGTATGGGCATCATGAAGGTTCCTGCAGACAGCCGCTATATCGTTGAATCAAAATCTCTAAAACTCTATGAGCTGTCATTTACGATGACCAGATTTAAAGATTTAAAGGAAGTCGAAAATGTATTTGAGCATGATCTTGGCAATCTTCTTGAATGCAACGTAAAAGTAAGTCTTTATGAGATTAACTCAAAAGAATTCTTACTGCAGGAAATAAAAGGAACCTGTCTTGAGGAGTTGTCCTGTGTCTCTGACTTGTCTTTTAAGAGTTATGACTACTCTCCAGAGCTTTTAACTTTTGATAAGGATGATAAGAATATCAGAAAGGTTTATTACACCAACCTGTTCAGATCACTCTGTCCTGTAACAGCACAGCCAGATCATGCTGTCATAAAGATTGATTATGAAGGCAGGAAACCTGATGTTAAGGGACTGCTCTCCTATCTTGTATCACTGCGTAACCATCAGGGTTTTCATGAACAGTGCGTTGAACTTGTCTATTCAGATTTAATGTACTTTCTCAAGCCATCTAAATTAACTGTATCAGCATACTTTACACGTCGTGGTGGTATAGACATTAACCCAGTCAGATCATCAGGTAAGCTCAACAACATTGAATCAGTAAGAACTGTAAGACAGTAGGAAGGTCTTTATTAGGCAGTCATGCATTCAGAGCTTGACTGCCACATCTGAAAATAGGCTTGAATTTTTGTAAACCATGTTCAAAATTTCGTTCAAAATAAAAATGTTATATAAAAACAGTAACCTATAATGAAAGAGTGGTAAAAGTTCAGCATTAACAACATAAACAAGATAAAAAGTTAATTTCCATAAAACATAATACCAAAATAACAAAGGAGCATTTATGAGCGTTGTAGACGTCTGGCCTGTAGGCTCCATGTCACTTTTAACTCAGTATGAAGCAGATTCACTCTCTCTTTCAAGTCAGGGTGAACTTTATGATCTCTACAGAAACTGTTCTCTTGCGGTTTTAAACAGTGGCAATATTACTGATAACTCAAAAGAGCTTTTAGATAACTTCAAGTCATTTGAAATCAACATCATCAGAAATGAACGCGGTCTAAAGCTTGAACTTATCAATCCGCCAAAATCCTCCCTCGTTGAAGGACAGGTTATCAAAAAACTGCGCAAACACCTCTATGCTGTTTTAAGAGATATTGTTCAGATACACCAGTACTCAGAATTACTCGACGAGAGTCTTAAAAAGAAATACAAGTCAGAGGAAGATTACACCACTAACCTTATTTTCATCATCTTAAGAAATGCAAGTGTGCTCAAGGCAGGAATGAAACCCAATCTTGCTGTCTGCTGGGGAGGACACTCCATCTGTCAGGAAGAATACGATTATGCCTATAAGGTCGGTCTGGAACTTGGCCTGCGCAAAACTGACATCTGCACCGGCTGCGGTCCCGGCGTGATGGAAGCTCCGATGAAAGGTTCTCTGCAGGGATATTCAGAGCAGTGCGAACAGGAAAAATGCCGCATGATAGGTCTTACAGAACCATCTATCATTGCGGCAGAACCACCCAATGCCATGGTGACAGATCTTGTGATCATGCCGGATATTGAAAAGAGACTGGAAGCTTTTGTCCGTCTTGGGCATACTCTTATTATCTTCCCAGGTGGTCCTGGTACTGCTGAAGAGTTACTCTATATTCTCAGTATCAAATTAAGCAAGGAAAATAAACACAACTTCCTGCCACTGATCCTGACAGGACCAAAATCTGCAACAGGTTACTTTGATGAACTGCAGAACTTCCTGATTGAATGCTTTGGAAAAGAGATCACACGTTACTATGATCTTATTATTGATGATCCGGTAACTGTAGCTCAGAAGGTTAAACAGTACAATGATACGGTACTGGATCACAGAACTATTACTCATGATTCATACTGCTTTAACTGGACTTTACATATTCCGCATGAACTGCAGGAGGCAAATGCAATCACACATGAATTCATGGCAAATCTTGACTTAAGGCGTGATCAAGCTCCATGGAAGTTAGCGTGCAACCTGCGTTCTGCCTTCTCTGGAATTGTAACCGGAAATGTCAAGGAGAACGGCATTAAGCTTGTAGCTCAAAAAGGACCATTCAAACTACATGGTGACGGGGATATCATTAAGTCTATGGATACTCTGCTGCGCAGTTACATAGAGCAGGGACGTGTGCTTTTATCTCAGAAAGAATACATTCCATGCTATGAACTTGTAGAAGAGTAAATAATCATAGCATAACAGTAAATAATGAAGCTCCTGTGCTGATAGACATTCAGTTCAGGAGTTCTGAAAACAGCCTGTGCAGCTGTTAACTCAGCTCTTTACATGCCAGATCTGATGACAGGAATAAAACTTTACATTAATAACTTTAATTTTATCTTCAGGTGTTTTACAGAACACCTTCACAACTCAATCCCACTAAAGAACAGGCTGTATTGAAAACTTCATTAAAGTTATGAGTGAAGTTGCTCATAAATGCATTTAGAGACAGGAAGAGGACACACAGGCCTACAATCATTGTCACGGCAAAACCTAAAGAAAAGATATTTAACTGAGGAGCAGCTTTAGTCATTACACCCAAGGTGAAGTTAACCACAAGCATAGTACAGATCGCGCTCATAGACATGGCAAGACCTGCTTTGAACATTGATCCAGAAAAAAGCAGAAACTCTTTAATACCGTACAGAGGTAAAGCCTCCCCCATAGGCAGAGCCTTAAAGCTCTCTAGCAATAATCTTAAAAAGATTAAATGACCATCTACACTGAAAAAGACTAAGGTACACAGTACTGTAAAAAACTGACCTACTACAGGAGAGTTGGTACCTGATACAGGATCAACTAAGGATGCAAAGCCTAAACCTGTCTGCATCGCAACAGCCTGACCTGCAATAATAAAAGCCTGTGAGATAAAGAGCGTACACAAACCTAAAGCTAATCCGATTAAACACTCTTTTATAGTTACGATAATGCCGTATACAGTAAAAGGATCAGTGTTAGGTGCCAGATTGGGAATAGATGGCAGCATACAGACTGTAATTGTAAGAGCCAATAGAGCTCGTGTCATCATAGGAAAAGAGTTTCCAGAGACAGCGAACATTGTTGCTAAAAAGGCACTGATACGACACAGTGGCCAGACAAACTGAGCTACTGCTGTAAGAGTGATTGGCTCAAGTACGTCCATTAACCTACAGCCTGTGGGATTAAATCAATAATGGTCTTGAAAAAGGACATGAGCTTTTCAAGTCCCCAGTGAGAACCTACCATCAAAGCTCCTACAGTTACAAGCAGACGAGGTAAGAATGACAAAGTCTGCTCGTTAATTGAGGTTGCAGCCTGGAAGATAGATACACACAGACCTACACACAATGAAGGTACGATACTTGCGCTTACTAATAGTGCCACCAGACCTAAAGCTTCACGGACAATATCGACAAAGACTTCTGGTTCCATACACTACCCTCCTGCAACACCGAGTCCGAAACTGGACATCAGTGTTCCCATGATAAGAGACCAGCCATCTACAAGCACAAACAGCATCAGTTTAAATGGCAACGACACAATCATAGGAGACAGCATCATCATACCCATTGCCATCAGAATTGATGCCACCACAAGATCAATGATAAGAAACGGAAGAAACAGCATAAAACCTATCTGGAAGGCTGTCTTTAATTCACTGACAATGAAAGCTGGAATAACAACTCTCATTGGAACATCCTCAAGTTTGTCTATCTTGATGTTGGCAAATTCTGAAAAGGCATTTAAATCACTCATACGGGTCTGATCGAGCATGAACTTGTGCAATGGCTTTTGTGCAATTTCAAAAGCATCTCTTGCCTGGATTTTATCGTTCATATATGGCTCAATTGCCTGCGTATACATATCGTCAAATACAGGGGTCATGATAAATATGGTCATAAAAAAGGCAATACCGATTAACACCTGATTTGAAGGTGAGGTCTGCAGACCAATTGCCTGACGCAGAATGGCCAGCACTATCACGATTCGTGTAAATGAGGTCATCATTACCAGAATTGATGGTAAGAATGACAATAAAGTCATTAAGATCACAACCTGCAGTGATAATGAGTAATCCTGTGTTCCGTCTGGATTGGTCTTTACAGTAAATGCCGAAATATCAAGATTTGCAGCCAGACTCTGTGATGGCAGTAAAAACAGAATAAGGCCTGTGACAAGAGTTAACACAGAACTTATGGCAAGACTTTTCTTTAAGGACCTGAGTTTTGACAACATGGCCCTGGAATTTGCCATATACTCTTTAGATTCAATTGCTCTTTGAAATATCATTTAAACTCTGCTCTTTACTGATTGAAGATCCGGTATATGCAGTATCTGCAGCTGAATTTGTATGTTTTGCAAGTTCTTTATCAAACTCGTTTTTCTCATCATCAAGATCTGTAAGATATGTGATCTGATTCTGAGTAACCCCAAGCATGATCTGTCTGTTTCTAGCTTTTACAATGACAACTCTCTGTTTTGGACCGAGATACAACTGATTTAAAATCACAAGTTTACCCTGGTTATTTCTTACAAAACGGGTTTTCTTTAAAAGGAAGGCAACAACAAGAATTACAGCCAGAATGGCAAAAGTGGACAGAAGCCAGGTAAAAAGCTGACCTGCCGAGGATAATTCATGACCAGAGGTAGTCTCATCAGATACGGCAATGCCTGCATATGACAGCAGGCACAGTGACAATAAAAATCTCATCTTACTGAAGCTTTTTAATTCTCTCAACCTGGCTGATGACATCAGTCAGTCTGATACCGAATTTGTCGTTAACCACAACCACTTCTCCGTGAGCGATTAAAGTACCGTTCACAAGCACATCCAGTGGTTCACCTGCAAGTCTTTCAAGTTCAATTACAGAACCCTGATTTAACTGTAACAGGTTACGGATTGAGATCTTGGCGTGACCTACTTCCATAGTAATGGTTACAGGAATATCGAGTATGGAATCAAGTTTTTTACGCTCCTCAACTGACAGAGGAGCCTTGTTTGCAGAACTGTCCGACTCGAACTCCTCAATTGGAGCTGCAGCAGGGTCAGAACCTGAATCCTGTGCTCCTAAAGCTGCGGCCCATTCATCTGCTAATTTCTGATCGTCTGACATACTTCACCTTAATCATCATCAAATTCTTCAACTTCCTCATCATCGGCAACATTCATATTGTTACCCTTGATGAAGCTCAAATCATTCTTGGCACTCTTAGGTCTCTCTAAAACTTCGGAGATCTTGATTGCAAGCTTGTCCTTTGACTGGCCAAGTTTAGCCCTGTAGCTTGGCAGATCCTCAATATAAACCAGAAGATTCTCTGGGATCTCAACATTGAGGATATCTCCAGGCTCAAAATTCATAATGTCACGTAAGGAGACTAGAGTATCAAGAAGTTTTACTCTCATATCCACATTGACATCCATAACCTCTTCGCGCAGTGCCTTGTTCCAGCGGACATCGGTGTCTCCCTTGTCAGACTGAACACCGGCATCTAAAAGTTCACGGATAGGTTCAATCATTGAATATGGGAAACAGATATGCAAATCACCGCCACCGCCATCAAGATCAATGTGGAACTGGTTTACCACCAGAACCTCTGACGGACTGACAATGTTTGCCATCGAAGGGTTAACTTCAGAATCGAGATATTCAAACTCTGCGTCCATTACAGGAGCCCATGCTTCCTTGTAATCGGCAAAAACCATCTTCAGAAGTTTCTGAATAATTCTTCTTTCAGTAGGTGTGAACTCACGTCCTTCGATCTTGGTTCTGAAACGGCCTTCTCCACCGAAGAAATTCTCCACAAGAATAAAAACCAGTTTGGCTTCAAGTGTTATCAGGGCAGTACCCTTTAACGGTCTGAAACGAACCATGTTCAAAGAGGTAGGCACATACAGAGTCTGCAGATATTCGGCAAACTTCATCATGTTAACACCGGTCCAGGTCACTTCAGCTGCGTGTCGCATCATGTTGAACAGACTGATACGCATATGACGGGCAAAACGCTCATCAACAAGCTCAAGTGTTGGCATACGGCCACGAACAATACGTTCCTGGGAACCAAAATCAAAGGTTTTGACACCCGAGACGTCCTGCGGCTCTTCTGGCTCTACATCATCTGCCCCATGCAGCAGTGCATCAATTTCATCCTGGGTTAAAAATTCAGTCACTGATATATCTCCTACTGCAGGACAAAGCCTGTAAAGAGGATCTGGTCTATTACAGGAGCTTTTGCTATTTCAGACATTTTTGCTCTTGTGGCATCCAGAAGTTCTCTCTTCAGTCTCTGGCGTCCTGAAGGTAACAGCAGTCCCTCATAGGTCTGTGCGCTGAGTTTATCAAAAATAACACTGTCGATTAAAGTCAGATGCTTTTTAGCCAAGTTCTCGTTTTCTTCACCCTGAACGACCAGTACAACATCCACCTGACCTGTGTGCAGACGCCTTTCACTCTTAATGTTAAAAGAGAATGTTTCTGCACACTTGACGTAAATCTCACGCTGCAAAAGTTTCTGAGACTTCTCCTCTTCAGCCTTCTGCGCGGCCTTTTCTTCAACAGTAGGAGCAGGCTCCGCATCAAATGGAGGCAAGTTAAAGAAGTAGGCAGCTCCAAAATAACAGCCAGCACCTATAAGTAGCAGCACAAAAGCAGCTATAATTATGAACATTTTTTTACCGCGCTTTGGGCTATCCAATTCATCTACAGTTTTCTTTTCAGCCATAACTCTCTCCTAATTCTTTATATTATGGCACAGAGAATTAAATAATCTCTTGATTTTTACGCAAAATAGCTTACAGAATCACCATTTTGTGAGTTTATTAGATTTTCTGTATCATTTTCTGACACATTGTTCTTATGTTCATCTGAAGCAAAGAATGTGCCGTAATTCAGATCATCATGCGACTGCTCTTCATGACCGTTTTGAGAATGACCGTTCCTATCTGCAGTTTCCTGCTGTGAATTTCCATTCTGATTTGAGGAGTTATCCTCATATTCGGTTACTTCAGCCTGTGCACTGATATCATTATCTCTTAAGGTCTGCCTTAAAACATCCATTCCCTGTTCAACTAAAGCTCTAGTGGCAGGTGAACTTGCTGAAATGGAAATTCTAGTGACATCATCAGCACCGCCTACATCAAGAGAAATCTTCATTCTGCCAAGACCTTCAGGATTTAAGGTCAAATCCATTGTCTTAAGGTTCTTTGATGCCATCTGCATTACCTTTTCAGTTAAAGCCTGTGCGTTCTGCTTAAGGCTCGATGACATACTCAGCAAATCAAACTGTTTTGAAATCAGGGTCTGAGTGTTTTCCTTGTTAGTGGATGCACTCTGCTGCAGCATGCTCTGGAAAGACTGATTCTGATTTCCCTGAAAACCACTGTCCTGAGACAAATCTGATGACATGGATGAAACTGAGCCTTCAACTGCTGACTTTATAGCCTGCTCCAAGCTCAAAAATCCGTTAGTTCCTATTTTCTGTTCTGAAGTTGCATTTAAATCAGACCTGTAGGATGTAATCTCCGGTGCATTTGCAGATGAGCCAGTCTTTCCCTGAGCCATTCCTTTTAGCAGTTCTAAGGATTTTTGCAGAGTGTTTTCATGAGCATCAGCCTTTGAATCCATAATAGCATCGATTTTGCTCTTTACATCTGCCTTTGCAAGGCTTTCATCAAGAGTTTTGGTAAGTTTCAGACTCTTCTCTATAAGATCAAAGTCTTCAGCACCAAAGTCTGAACTTTCACTTTTACCTGCAGTAATCTTTACATCTTCAACTTGTGCATCCCCTAAAAGATCATTAAACCATGAATCAAGGGGTTCATCATCTGAAGATGATTTAACCGGGTCTGACTGAAAGGATGAATTTAAGGTGCCTTTTGCAATATCAGCATCTTTAAGTGCTCCTGCTTTTAAAAAGTCTTTTGCAACATCTGGATCGGTCTGAAAAGCTGAAGATACAGCCTTATTTACAAATTCATTCAGGGTGACATCATCTGATTTCTCAAGAGCTGTTAACTCTTCATTTGAAAGATTCAAAAGTGAGCTCTTAAGAGCTTCAGATTGAGCTGCATCTGATTTAATAAAATCAGAGCTTCTCTGTACAATTTTATCTACAAGTTCAATTTTCTGATTTAAAGAGATAACATCTGATTTTAAACAGTCAGCATCAGAAAACAGATCAGTGCTGTTCATGATAATTTCAGTACTGTCTGTCAGTGCCATCTCTTTATCTTCAGGTTTCACACCAGCTGATTTTACATCCGCATCAGGAGCAGAATCAGATCTGTCCTTCTCAACACTGTCTGGCATCTCCTTTACAGTATTCATGTCACGTTCAGGTGCTTTTGATGATTTAGACAGATTTTCAGATCTTCTGTCAGAAGATGAAACTGTATTTACTTTTTTATCAGATCGTACAGAGTTCTTTGTATTCCCCAAAGCAGACAGCGAACTGTTTTTACTGATACTGCTTAGCAGATCTGAAAAGTCAGCAGCATTATTTTTAGATACGGCTGAACTGATATTGCCATTTGAGGCAACATTGTTTTTAATGGTTTGATATGTATTGCCGATGTTTTGCATTGCACATCCTCTCTTTACAAGACAGTTGTATTCTTTTATTTATATTTCAATTAGTTAGTTAACATATTTTTTTTCATAAAGAAATTTGTCTTTATATAAACTTGTAAATGCAAATTCTCTGCCAACTTTAATTGATAACTGAACATCTGCAGTGTGGAATAGAAATTCAGAAATGGCTCTCTGTTATAAAAATACCTGACTGTGCAGCATTGATAAAGGAAACAGAGTCGCCAACGGATAGATGATCAAATGCTCAAAAATTATGCAAAAATTAAATAGAATTGAGAAAGAAAAAGGCTGATTTAAGCATTGTGTTCAGATATGGTTAAGATATGGTTTTCTTATGAAAGGATTTCCTGTCCCAGAACAGGATGTGCTCTTACAGGAAGATTTTTGACTGCTAGTTTTTATCTCTGTCCATTAACAGACGGGCCTGTTTTGAACTTACAATATCATCAGTCAGCTTCTGTTCTGCCTTAGCCTCTTTTAACAGTCGCTCCTGCTTATGCTTTTCAAGCAGTGACTCAATGATTTTTCTTCTTTTCTGTTTATCCAGATAATTCTGTTTTGCACGCTCTTCCTGGTTCTGCAACTGAATGAGTCCTGCTTCCTGACGGATTTTGATCTTGTCGAGTTTTGATAAAAACTGCTGATATGACATATACATGTTCATATCCAGACCGTTTTTTGACTTTACAGTCATTTCGTTTTCATAGATCTTTTCAAACTGTTTTAGCTGCTCTATCTGACGCTCAAAATTCACCACAGCATTTTTAGCATCAGTCCACATTTCAAGAGCTCTGTCTTCCTCCTTCTTTCTTAAATCAAGAACCAGCAACAGAGCTTTATCACCACTCATGATCTATCCTGTGAACATTTGCCATTAATAACTTATACAGAAAACATAAATCAGAATTTTAAAACCGTACTAACCTTTAAAGTTATTAGTTATCTGTACCTTTGACGGTTTTAAAGTTGCTCCTGACGCTCCACCAGTTGTCCTAAGAGCCGCCCCACTAGCAGGTCTCTGCGCCTGAGCATTTGACTGCATGGCATCAACCCTGTTCTGAGCATCATTTATCAGAAGCATGGAGAGCTGTTTTAATCCATCCAATGACTGTTTGAAAGGTACGATATCTTTCATTCCCTGTACTGTAAACTCATCAATATAGGGTTTAATCATAATTGCCTGATCCACTTTAGGATCAGAGCCTTTTTGATAGGCACCGATCTGAATAAGCTCACGGCTCTGAGTATACTGTGCAAGACACTGTCTTATGGTTCTTGCCATAACCATGTGCTCGGCACTCACTACAGCAGGCATAACACGGCTTACTGATTTTTCAACATCAATAGCAGGAAAGTGTCCTGAGTCGGCAAGCTGTCTTGACAGAACAATATGACCATCAAGAATGGCTCTGGCAGAGTCAGCGATAGGATCCTGCAGATCGTCGCCCTCTACTAAAACTGTAAAGAACGCTGTGATGGAGCCCTGCCCCTCACCACCGTTACCGGCTCTTTCAACCAGGGCAGGCAGTCTAGCAAATACTGAAGGAGGATAACCTTTAGTTGCAGGAGGTTCACCTACTGCAAGTGCAATCTCACGCTGAGCCATGGCATAACGGGTTAATGAATCTATCATTAAAAGTACGTTATAGCCCTGATCTCTAAAGTACTCGGCAATAGACAGTGTTGTTTCACAACCTTTAAGACGCATTAGAGGAGAGGCATCAGCAGGAGCTGCAATTACCACAGAACGTGCTCTGCCCTCTTCGCCTAAAATGTCATCAATGAACTCTTTAACCTCACGTCCACGCTCTCCTATCAGACCTACCACAACAATGTCAGCAGTTGTGCCTCGGGTCATCATACCAAGTAGTACGGATTTACCTACACCGGAACCTGCAAACAGACCGATACGCTGCCCCTGTCCGATAGTTAAAAGCGCATTAATGGCTTTAACTCCGACATCAAGAGGCTGCTTGATGGGACGGCGAGCCATAGGATTAAGCTTTTTTGCATGCCAGCAGGATGAATCTTTTGAAATCAGAGGTCCTTTGCCATCAATAGGATTGCCTATACCGTCGACAACTCTGCCTAAAAGGTGCAAACCGTACGGGTAACTGTCGGCACTGCTTACAGGAGTCACCAGATCACCGTTCTGTACATCGGTGATCTCGGTTGTTGGCATCAGAAAGGTGGTTCCACCGGAGAATCCTACAACCTCGGCAGTCATAGGTCCTGAGGCAGTATCAATTCTGCAGCGCTGACCTAAAGGCACCTTAATGCCTACAGCTTCGAGAGTAAGACCTACTACTCTGGTAAGACGCCCTGAAAGAACAGGCTCACTCTGTGTGTCAGGAAGTTTTACTGACTGCAGTCTTGATAAAAGGTTATTCATGACTCAATTCCTTTCAGGACTCAGGTAGAACATCTGGCTTTTCAGTCAGAGGTGTAGCTTCTGGCTCCTGATCTAAAACAGTATTCTGAATATTTTCATCAGGAGAGTGAATTTCTTCTGAAGATACTGCCTTATCACCATTTTCAACAAATGTTGGTACAATATCAGACAACACTCTTGGAGCTACAGGCTTTTTAGGAGTTTCATCATAGTCGGGGCAACCTTCTACAGGCTCTCTTAAGGCCTTATCCACACAGGGATAAACACTGCTTAAAAAGTCCTGTAACAGAGCATCAATTCTGTCATTGAGTTTCCAGTTAATTTCAGACTGGGAATTTGTAACTTTGATGTCACCTACACTAACAGAAGGATCCTCTTTCAAATCCCACTTTTGAGATTTGATGTATTCACGACCGAATGTCGTTTCTACAACTGAAAGATCCTCAGGATTTAAATAGATTTCTGCACCTTTCTGGGCGTTTGGCAGGATAGATACGGCCTTTTCAATGGATTTTTGTAAAAATGGAGCGTTTCTCTCAATTTCCCTGCAGGTAATAACTTTAACAAGACGTGATACTATGTAGGCAAGTTCATCTGTAACATCACGGTCAACCTCTCTTAAAGGATTTGCAAGACAGTCGGACAGATATCTGAATCTTTCTGACTGCTCTAAAACCACCTGCTGGCCTGACTCAAGCCCCTCATTATGACCTTTGACAAAACCATCCTCATTGCCCTGAGCAAATCCTGAGTCATAACCTTTTTTCTGACCTTCCTCAAAGCCTTTGTCATAGCCCTGTTTCTGACCTTGAGCAAGTCCTTGTTCAAGTCCCTGTTTATAACCGTCATCGCGTCCCTGTGAAAGACCTTCCTCATAGGCATCATTTCTGATCCTGTCCAATTCCTCAACAGTTACCAGTGGAGTTTTATTTTCTGACTGAGCTCCATCAAGCTCCTCATCCAGGATAGAGTTTGCCTCTTCAATTGCCTGCTTTTCCGCCTGCTGTTCTCTGGCAATTCTTTCTATCTCAAGCTGTCTGCGTCTGCGTTCTAAAGTACTGATACTGATACCCAGAGCATTAGTGGCTTTATTTTCATCATCTGATAAAGTTGGCCACTGCTTTACTTTATAATCTGTTACTTTTTTTGCAGAGGTGACAGTTGTAACTTTTCTGTTATATCTAACATCGATCTTAGAATGAACATAAGGATCGGTCTCTTCTGCAATAACAAAATTATCGCCTTTAGCGTCTTGTACTGTCTTTAAAAAGTCATCCATGACTGAAATTCATCTCTTCTACAGTAAGCAACAGCCTTTCTGCAACACAGTCAGGCTCTACAGATTTGTGACTCGTTACTATACGAAGTCGCCACCACCGCCACGATTGAGCATAATAGCTCCAGAATCTGCCAGTTTTCTTGCAATGGTAAGGATCTCCTTCTGTGCAGCCTCAACATCCGAAAGCTTGGTAGGCCCCATAGATGCTAGATCTTCCTTTAACGAGGCAGATGCACGTGAAGACATGTTCTTGAAGAACTTCTCCTTTAGAGTATCGTCTGCACCCTTTAAAGCCTTCTGCAGGACATCACTAGGCACATCACGCAGCAGTGTCTGAATGGAACGATCATCCACTGCTCCGAGATTCTCGAATACGAACATAAGATCCTGGATCTGATTGCCGATTTCCTTATCCTGAGACTGAATGGCATTCATCAGCTGAGTCTCAGTTGAGCTGTCTAAGTAGTTCATAATATCAGCAGCACTCTTCAGGCCACCAATTTTGGCTGACTGTGAACCTGCAGCACCTGCAAACTGCTTCTCCATGATTTCGTTTAATTCCTGTAAAGCTGCTGGCTGAACTTCCTCTAAGGTTGCAATACGCATGATCAAGTCAAGACGAACAGCCTCCGGGAACTGAGCTAAAATTTCAGCTGACTGCTCAGGCTCCAGGTAAGATAAAACAATTGTCTGAATCTGAGGATGCTCATGCTGAATAATGGTGGCAACCTGACGGGCATCCATCCATTTTAGAGAATCAAGACCACGGGATCCTGTACCCAGTGAAATCTGTTCGATAAGGTTGTTTGCTTTCTCAGAACCTAAAGCTGCAACAAGTGCATGTCTTACGAAATCAGAATTGCCAAGTCCCAGATTTGAATGTTTGGTAACATCCTTGAGGAAGGACTTGTGAACGGCATTTACCTGATCCTGAGAGAATGCTGACATCTCTGACATTCTGATACCAAGTTTCTGCACCTGTTTTGGTTCCAGGTTTTTAAAAATCTGTGCAGCATCTTCCTCAGAGAGAGATAACATCAGCAGTACGGCCTTATCCATGCCGGACATATTCTCTAAGGCAGATTTTTCATCCTCTGTAAGTTCCAGTACAGCATTATTAGATACAGCCGTACTTACTGCACCACCAGCGTCGGTGGTCTGAGGTAATGATGGAGCGTTATCTGACATTTATAACTCCTAAGCCTTTTCTTTAAAATCTTCTTCAAGCCAATCCTTGATAACCTCGGCTGTAAGCTGTGGTTCATTAGAGGCAAGAGTACGAACAGCCTTGAGCAGATCAGCTTCCTTATGCAAGTTAGGAAGCTCAATTCCGCCTTCATGATTGATAGTGTAAACCTGATCTGCCAGTTCCTTGTTTTTGGCAATTAGATTGAAATCATCATAACCATCAAGAGCTGACTGGGAATCCAGCTCGTCCTGATCGACTTCAGGATTGAGTTCATCCTCATCCTTATGCAGCAGCTTGTTGAGCAGAGGACGAATGATAAAAATGATTACGATCAGCACAATGATAATTGAACCGCCGATTCGTACAAGACGGTAGAAGAACTCCTGCTCGTACCAAGGAACAGGAGGCCTGATATCTCCATGAGGGAATGAAACGGTTTCTACCTTTACAAAATCACCGCGACTTTCATTCAGACCAAGACCACCTCGAACCAGATCGGCAATTTTATCAAGATCTTCCTGTGAACGTGGCACATAGCTGATGTTACCGTCTTTATCTAGCTGCTTTACATAATCAACAGCAACTGACACAGTCAGTCTCTGTACTACATTTGAAGGTCTTACAGTATGACGAAGTGTGGTGTCAACCTCATAGTTTCTTACAGCCTCTCGACTTTCCTTTCTGTTATCACTTGCAGTGGAGGCATTTGCAGTTCCATTCTTTAACTGCTGAGGAATAGAGGCATTTGCTGGAGGCTGGTTTGACAGCGAGCCAGGAACACCGTATGGATTTGTTTTTTCATCATTACCTGACTGTTCCTTTAATGTCTCAGAACGGACAGCCTGTGAATCAGGATTATATAACTGTGAGGTTTCTTCCTGGACAGTGGTATCGAGTGTTACATCAACTTCAGATGAATAATTTCCAAGTCCTAACATTGGAGCGAGGATGGTATCGAGCTTGTCACGATACTGAGCCTCACGCATGGTGCGAATTTCAAATTCACGTTGCAGCTTGCTTTCAGCAGTGTCTGTCTTGATCTCTGCTGACAGCTGTCTGCCCTGCTGATCTGTTACAGACACATCCTTACTCATCAGATTATGAACTGATGACGATACTAAAAAACGAATTGAGTTTACGTTCTCAGGAGTCAAATATGCGTTCTGCTTTAAAGTTACGACAACAGCAGCACTTGGTCTGCTCTTTTCTCTGGCAAAAACATTTTCCTTTGGAATAGCCAGAAGAACTGTTGCATGCTGTACACCGTCAATTCTTTCAATGGCACGTGCCAGCTGAACCTCACGATTATGCTTGATCCTCTCATTTTCCATTCTCTGAGAGACGCCAAATCCGGTATCAGACATGATGATCTGATCACCTTCATCTGTTTTTTCCTGAGGAAGTGCAATTCCCTTGCGAAGCATTTTTTCAGTGATTTCGTTGTATTCATTTACATCTACTGAAATAGTATTACCGGATAATCTGTACTTATAGCCCTCATTTTCCAGAAAATCGAGTACACTGCCAATATCTTGAGCTGAATACTGACCTAATCTTCGCTCAGAATCCGGAGTTTTACCTGATGAGGAAAAACTGATGACAGCAAAGATAATTGCTGCAACAAAAATTACCAGAAAACCTAAAATGATTAGACGGTGAAGCATCTCACCATCTTTAAAGAAGCCTCTGATCCCAGATGATTCAGAACTGTCCGCATCATCAGAGCCTGATTCTGACATAGACTCAGTATTCTGTGCTACAAGATCTTTTGACTGACTGCCGTCGGTAGTAGCAAGAGCAGATGAACTATCGTGCTCCTGACCACCCTGAGCCACAGGAAAACCATTGTCTGCCATTTTTTATCCTCACCATAAAAGGATGCAGAATAAACTAGATCTGCATCTGAGAAATTGTTTTATAAGCTTCAATCATTTTGTTACGAACCTGAAGGGTTGCGTCAAAAGAGATACTAGCTTTCTGGGATGCGAGCATAACATCTGATAGTGTCATAGTTCTGTCACCCAGATCAAAACGAGTCTGTTTATTGCTTGAATCGTTCTGTAAATTATTAACTGTTTCAAATGCTTCATGGAGCATGTTTGCAAATGCCCCGACGTTATCAGTCTGCTCTACAGGAGCCGCCCCTGAAGGCTTGCTGACTTCCCCCTGATTAAATACGGGTGTGTTGCTAACATTCTGATTTAACATCTGGTTATCAGCTGATGCCATGCTTAAAGTGCGCATTTGCTGCTGCATCTTCTGAAGCTGAGCTAACATTGATGTTGCACCTAAACCATTTACTGACATACTCATATCTACCTCTAACTGTCAAAATTCAGACAGATTAATCTCTTACTGAGGTATATATTTCAAGTTTTGTGCCAACTTTTGTTTCAAGTGTAAAACAATGTAAACATATAAGTAGATTGTGCCTTTTTCCTGTCTTTATTTCAAGAATTTAACCAAAAGCAGAATAAAAGAATTGATATTACTCACTGTTTCCTGGATATTTTTAATTATCAGGACAGATGCAGTTACAAATAAAGAAAAAGAGAAAATGTTATCTTCCTGGCAGTGGAATTAAAAATATTTATATAAAACATACAGTTAATTCGCAATTCACATTTAACAGTTGTATTTACTTTTTTCTTATAATTTAAATAATTATAAATACATACACTGTAGAAATATTAAGTATTATTTTCGCTTAAACATCTGTTTTTTCCAAAGCTACAATTTTACAGACAGGAGCTTCATTAATGTCTTTTGTCCTGATGATGTTTAATAAAACCAGTGCTACAGGTACCACCAGTGTATTGATTAGTGTTGACTTTCCAAGGCGTCTTGGGCTGGATACGAAAAATGGTCCATTATCCACTGCAAAATTACAGATAATAGAGGTCTTATCACGTATATTCTATTGTTATTGATAAGTTTGCTGAAATCGTTGTATTAGGCAGTAATTTTGTAATCCTGAAAAGACACGCCTAAAACAAGTATATAATTAGAGATAACTTAATTTCTTAAGCTCTAATCATAAAATGGAGAGGATAAATATTGTCTGCAAAGGTGATGTATTAAGCTCAGGAATAGAATCCTGAGCTTTGAATTGAGAATATCTGAAGACTAGTTTTTCTTTAAAACTTTTACGCCTTCTTCTGTTGCATAAAGGACGATGTCAGCACCTTTAGCTGCAAACAAACCAACGGTTACCACGCCAGGGATCTGATTTATTGTCTTCTCCAAAGCTACAGGATCTGAAATATGCAGACCATGAACATCGAGGATCTCACAGCCGTTGTCTGTAATGCAGTCTTTACGCAAAACAGGCTCACCGCCTAAGGTACGAAGAGTACGTGCAACCTGCTCTCTAGCCATAGGGATCACTTCTACAGGTAATGGGAATCTGCCAAGACATTCGACCAGCTTTGATTTATCTACGATGCAGATAAACTTTTTTGCCATGGAAGTTAAGATCTTTTCGCGGGTTAAACATGCACCGCCACCTTTAATCATATTAAAGTTAGGATCAACCTCATCAGCACCATCGATATAGACCTCATAAGGCTCGGTCTTGTTAGGATCAACTACATTGACACCGATTTTTGTTAATGCTTCTGTTGTCTTGTTTGAAGAGCTTACAGCAGCTGCAACAGGTATTTTGTTAAGACCAATCTGCTCAATAAATTTCATTACAGTAGAACCGCTGCCAACACCTAAAACAGCATTCTCAGGAATATAATCCAGAGCTGCCTTGGCAACCATTACTTTTAATTCATCCTGTGTCATTTTCCTACCCCTTTTAAGCTACAGTAACCTTTGCAAATCGACGCTTACCAACCTGCCAGATGGCGGTTCCCTTTACTACAGGTGCATTCTTGTCTGTAACAACCTTACCGTCACACTTAACAGCTGACTGCTTGAGCATTCTCATGGCTTCTGATGTTGATGCACAAAGACCGGCATCCTTTAACAGATTTGGAACTGAAGCAGATGAAACTGTAACCTCAGGAATATCATCAGGCAAAGCACCCTTGGCAAACTGAGACTTAAAGCCCTCGACTGCTGCATCTGCAGCGTCACTGCCGTGGTAGCGCTCTACTATTTCACGACCTAACTCAATCTTAGCATCACGTGGGTTCATTTCCCCACTTGTGCACTTGTCATGAACAGCCTTGATTTCTTCAACATTCTTGAATGAAAGCAGATCATAGTATGACCACATCAGATCATCTGAAATTGACATGATCTTACCGAACATCTCTTTAGGAGCTTCGGTTACACCGATGTAGTTGTGCTTTGATTTTGACATCTTGACTACACCGTCAAGGCCTACAAGCAGAGGCATCATCAACACACACTGAGGTTCCATTCCGGCGTCTTTCTGCAGTTCACGTCCCATCAGGAGATTGAATTTCTGATCGGTTCCACCTAACTCAACATCTGATTTAATGGCTACTGAATCATACCCCTGGAATAAAGGGTACAGGAACTCATGTATTGCAATAGGCTGCTTTGAGGCAAAACGCTTTGAGAAATCGTCGCGCTCTAACATTCTGGCAACAGTCAGCTTTGACGCAAGTTTAATAGTGCCGGCAGCACCTAACTTCTCACACCACTCACTGTTATAGCGGATCTCGGTTAAATCCTTGTCTAAGATCTTGAAAGCCTGCTCGGCATAGGTTTTTGCGTTTTCAATAATCTGTTCACGTGGTAACTCAGGACGGGTGGCATTCTTACCGGAAGGATCTCCGATTGAAGCTGTAAAGTCACCAATGATTAAAACAATCTTGTGACCAAGTTTCTGGAAGGTTCTGAGTTTATTTAAGATCACTGTATGACCTAAATGGATATCAGGAGCAGTTGGATCCATACCTAACTTGATAGTTAACTGGCGACCTGATTCAAGTTTTTTCTTTAATTCGTCTAATGGAATAATTTCTTCTGCACCACGGGCAATTTCACGTAGTGCGTTCTCGATATCTGACATCTGACTAATATCCTAAATTTATGAATTTCAAAAACAGACAATAATTCTGTTATTTTATATTAAAATGACTTCTAACTCCATTTAATCTTGTTTTTCATCAAAAAAGGACCAGTATGTCTGAGTATTATATTGGATTGATGTCTGGAACCAGCATAGACGGCATCGATGCAGTTTTAGTTGATTTTTCCAGAACAGAAGACAATTCTCTAACATCTCAAAACAATTTAACTAGTAAGATTGTAGATTACGTCAGTGTGGATTTTGATGAAGCACTAAAGCAGACTTTACACAGTCTGTGTACAGGTACAGATAATGAAATTGAAAAATCAGGAGCTGCAAGAGTAAAACTTGCTGAATATGAGGCTGCAGCTGTAAATAAACTTCTAAAAAAAGCGGGCATCGACAGGAAAGATGTTGTCGCAGTAGGATGTCACGGACAGACCATAAGGCACCGACCTGAAAAGGGATTTTCCATTCAGCTAGATGACGGTCCACGCGTAGCTGCACTTACAGGAATTGATGTTATCAATAATTTCAGAGCTTCAGATATTGCCTGTGGAGGGAATGGAGCTCCTCTTACGCAGGCATTTCACAGAATTCAGTTTGCATCAGATGACAGGGTATCAATGGTCCTCAATTTAGGTGGGATAGCAAACCTGACTGTGATAGATAAAAATCCCGAGCATTCAATCCTGCAGGCATTTGATACGGGACCTGCCAACACACTCATTGATACAGCCACAAGGTTACTTTTAAAAAAGCCTTTTGACAGAAACGGTGAAACTGCAAGACAGGGAAAGGTAATACCGGCTCTTTTAGCAAAATATTTATCAGAACCATACTTACAGCAGCCTCCACCAAAATCGACAGGTCGTGAGACTTTCAACCCCGAGTTCATCGCTGAAGAATTACTGCTGGCAACTCAGGACAGATCATTTATTCCAGATTTAATTGCAACTCTTACAGAATTTACTGTAGTGGCATCAGTAAACGCCATAAGACAGTGTCTGTTCAGATACAGGATTGACTCCTCCCGCTTAATTCTTTGCGGAGGAGGTGCCTACAACAGCCTTATTTTTGAAAGACTTACTGAAATGCTCAAAAAACAGCACGTGGATGTAGAGTGCGCAGATACTCTTGGAGTAAATTCCAAACTTATTGAAGCCCATGCCTTTGCTTTCTTTGCCTATATGTTCTGTCACAGAAAGCCATTAGATTTAGGTCACAGCACAGGTTCTGACAGACCGTCAATTTTAGGATGTCTCAATCCTAAATGTGAAGATTAGGCATACAGCTCAGCATCAGGCATGTTTTACAGAACTAATTCAGGTAATATGAATAAGACTGAAAATATGTGTTGTGCTTTTATCTGAATTGTTACGAAATAACGTTTTTACAGATGGTACCGTTTTATTTATGTTGGCTTTTTTAATTTATCCTTTTGTGCAGGCCCTGATTATCATTCTGTTTTTTGTACTGCCATTAAAGAAACTGTCGGTAAAAACAAGAATACTTCTGGCTACAGTATTTGGTTTGGGCTCATTAAAAATCTATATCTACCTGTTTACAGGTGGTACCCTAATGGATCCTAAACTTACACGATACCCTGCCATCATTTCAGACTGCATCTATTTTTCATCAATTTTTCTGTGCATTCAGACATTGCTTAGAATGCTCATAAACGGCTTTTTTAAACTTGTACGCCGGAATATCCGTCGCTTTTTAATTCCATCCTTCTCCACAAGATATGCCGTAATTATGCTTGTCATTTCCTGTTTCCTGGGTATTACAGGTGTCATCAATGGTTTTGCACCTCCAGAGGACATAACCTACAGTCTTAAGCTGGACAGACTTCCTGAAAAAGCTGAAGGATTCAAGATAATACATTTAGCAGATCTGCATATCAGCGCTCCTGCAACAGTATCTGAAATTGAGGATATTGTCAGAAGAGCAAACATAGAAGATCCTGACTTGATCGTTATTACAGGAGATTTTATAGACGGAGACATAGCTTCTCTTGATCATATGACAAGAATTCTGTTCAAACTTAAATCAAGATATGGAGTGTATGCTGTTTCCGGAAATCATGAGTTTTACTCTGGCTATACAGAGTGGTTACATTACTTCTCTAAAGGCGGTATAAGTTTTCTGGAAAACAGTGGAACTGTTATCAGAGACAGCGATGGTACAGCACTTTTAAATCTCTGCGGGCTCATTGATCTGTCTGCTCCACGCTATGGCTTTGCATCACCAGATATCAGAGAAGCTCTAAAGAATACAAATCCTTTAGTGCCTACAGTCTTTTTAACACACCAGCCTAAAATTGCCCATGAATTAAAAGAGATTTCCGCACTGACTCTTGCAGGTCACACCCATGGAGGGCTAATGCCCGGATTAAAACAGATTGTGGCTGCTGCAAATGGCGGTCTTGTAAGCGGATACTATGCTCTGGATAAGGAGCAGGTGATCGTAACTAACGGAACTCGCATCTGGGCAGGTGTTCCTTTAAGGTTAAATACACCATCACAGCTTGTAAAAATTGTTTTAAAGTAATGCAAATGTATAAGTGGTTCTATGACTCACCATTAGGACAGATGACTATGTTAGGCACTGACCTAGCGCTCATGGCACTTTATTTTTCCGATGAATACAGAATTTCTTTTACGCCTGACAGTTCCAGTACAGAAACTTTAACAGCAGTATTTTCAGATACAATAAGATATCTTGACAACTACTTTAAAGGCAGAATTCCTGATATCTATCCACATCTTGAGCTTCAGGCCACACCTTTCAGACTTAAGGTTTATAAAATTCTCACAGAAATTGCCTACGGGCAGTCATTAACCTATGGTCAGGTAGCAAGACAGCTTACAGATAATGACAGCAAAAAGATAATGTCAGCTCAGGCAGTAGGCGGTGCTGTAAGTCACAATCCTGTCTGCATCATTATTCCCTGCCACAGAGTTTTAGGCGCTGACGGATCACTTACAGGCTATTCAGGAGGAATAAAAAGAAAAGAGCAACTTCTAAAACTGGAAAAAACAGTAACAGAAAATATCAGCATAGTTTTATAATAGGCTTTGTAAACGAGTGTATAAAAGCAGAACTTAAGTCATCCTTCTGATTGTGCTCGCTTTCAAAATTTCCACATATTATGTACGAAAAAAGTTACGTGCGCAGAACTTGAATTTTACTTTATCTTCTTACAAAGGACATCACAGTCCTTTTTATCAAATGAAATTCCATATGCATAAACTGAAGATATATCCTCATTATTAAGATATGGTTTAGCGTAATTCTTCTCTTCTATCTGTGCTATAGCCTCTCTGGCTTTTGCCTTTTTACTCTCAGAACCTGAGCATGATTTTATCTCAATGATGACGACTTTACCTCCACGGTTACTCTTAAAGATAATGTCAGCATAGCCGTCACCAGATTCAGAATTGGAATGGTATTCAGAAAAGAATCCCTTAGTGCAGTTAGAAAAGAGTCCGTTTAGAAAACCGTGATAGTAGTTCTCATGAGGAGCTTTAGTTGCAGTGTCTCTTACGGATACGTAGTGCTGCAGCAGGTCAAAGAGAATGTCTGATGCCTCTTGAGCCTTACCGTCTAAAAAGCTGTTTACAAGACTGGATGCTGTATTGTCCTTTGACAGTTGTTCCTTAAACTTCTGCTGAATGTTCTGTATAAAACACTCTCTTATTTCCAGATTCGGTATTCTTACAAAAATGTTTTTGCTTGAAGAGTTAGCTTTTGAAAGTTCTTCTGTGGTCTTATCCCAGTCTAGGGTTAAATAACCTGTATGCAGAAGAAGTGACCAGAAGTCATCAGGATTGTGTTCTGACAGACTGTCATAGTTCATGGAATCATTGAGACTGAAACTGATAGATTTACCGTCAATTAAGTCCTGCATCTTCTGAGTATCTTTATCTGTAAGATATCCTAAATATTCATAGACAGCAGAGCTTGAGGTGGTTCCTGTCCAGTAGTTGTCTGCATGTATCTGCTGTAATTCACCATCTATTTTCAGTTTGTAATTGTTACGAATGAAATTTACCACATCCCATGGACAGAACATTTCCTTGTCATAGAATCTGTATCCGTCATAGTTGTCTTTTACAAGGGCAGAGTATTCTGACAGGTCATAGTCATCAAGAAACCTGTTTGTTTCATCCTTGGTAAAACCGATTAAGCCTGTATAGTCTTTTTCTGTTGCAGTTACAGTATTTACATAAAGATTGTTAACTCCTGTAAAGATACTGTTTTTAGCTACCTTTAAACATCCTGTCATTACTGTCTTGGTAAGAGTGTTCTCATCTTTTAGAACACCAAGGAAACCTGACATTAGAGTTACCATTCTTGCATGGTAGGTATTGTTAGCATCAATTTTTCCGTCGTATGTCTTATATTTGAGTAAATCGTGATATGAGGCCTTGGCTAATGGTACATCATATTCATCTATGAGCAGGACTGGGAGTTTACCGTATTCCTTGTATAAAAGTTCTGACAGGGTATTTAATGAAGTCTTAAGTATTGCTGAGTTTTCAAGTTTCATTAAAAAACTCTTATTTATAATGTTTCTTAAATCATCCTTATCTGAATCATTTAACCTAGGACTTTCTAAAAGATATTCATATTCAGAAGCAACTTTTGATACGACAATGGCAAACATCTTATAGGCATCTTCAAAGTTATCTCCATCCACACTCTTTAAAGTGATAAAGATAACAGGATATTTACCCATGTACTTTTCACAGAACTCTGTGTCTTTTAATATTTGTGTTCCTTCAAAAAGTCTTAGCTGTTCTGAGGTGTCAGTTGGATTTTCTTTGTTTATCTTTAAAAATGAGTTGAGCGTACTCATAAAGACTGTTTTACCAAAGCGTCTTGGTCTTGTAAACAGAAGTACCTTGCCACTGCCTTCAAGAACATTTTTCAGGTATGAGGTCTTATCCACAAAGTAACAGTTATCATTCCATATTTCCTCATAACTGTTATACCCGTATGGTAATGGCAAAAACTTCCTATCGCTCATTTGTTCTATCCTGTTTTCATTTTTTATCTGATTTCTAAATCGATTATATATGAAGAAATGTAATGATCATCTTTAATAATGGCTTTTTTTTGACAGTAAAGACTGATTCCTAAAAAAATATGTCTGTAAAGAGCCAGATCCGATTGGAATTTTACTGTGATCTCAGTTGTTCCTGGATCAGAAATACACTCTTAACCTGAATGGTAACAGGTAAACAATTTTTATGACTGCATGAGGATTATTTTCTTTTTCAAAATTAACTTTTTCATATCAGAAACATGATTTAACTGATAAAATCTGTATTGTTAAAATTTTGTTGCATCTGTCTTTTTGGAGTTTTTTTAGGAATTACAATGCAAAACACCCCTCATATCGGTCTTGAAACTGAATCTGTCGTCATCTTTACTGTACTTGCTATTGCTGGTCTTTTAATCGATTTGTTTGCTCACAGAAAAGATAAACCTATTTCTGTAAAAGCGGCCGCACTCTGGTCACTGTTCTGGATTTCAGTAGGCTGTCTGTTTGGAGCCTTTCTCTGGTATCACTTTTCAAAAGAGGTAGCATCTCTGTACTTTGCTGGCTACGCATTTGAGATGGCAATTTCTGTGGACAACCTCTTTGCTATCATGGCAGTTTTCTCATGGTTTGGCATTTCCTCAGGCTACACTCACAGAGTCCTGTACTGGGGAGTTTTAGGTGCTGTTGTATTCAGACTTATCTTTGTTTTAATCGGTACAAGTCTCTTCTCATTAGGTGCCTATATAGAGATTGTTTTTGCTGTTATGGTTGCTCTTTCAGCTGTACTTATGATCAAGAAAAAGGACAACGACAATATTTCAGATTTTACAAATCACCCAGCTTACAGATTCGTCAAGTTCTTTGTTCCTCTGTATCCAAAACTTGTAGGTCATAATTTCTTTGTCTCAAATTCTCATGTACAGACTGAACTACAAAAAGAAGAGAACAGACACATAGTTTTAAAGAGAAAAGGTCTTTTCTATGCAACTCCATTATTCCTGTGCCTTGCCATTGTGGAGACCTCAGATGTGATGTTTGCCTTTGACTCGGTACCAGCTGTAATTGCCGTATCCAAAGATCCGTTCATTGTTTACTCATGCATGATCTTTGCAATTTTAGGCCTGCGTTCAATGTACTTTATTCTTGATGCACTGAAAAATGCTCTTGTTTACCTTGAAAAGGCTGTTATAGTACTTTTGTTCTTTGTCGCTTTCAAACTTGCAGCTGCAGCATCTTTGCACCTGTTCGGAGTGGGGTTTGATATTGATGTCTACACCTCTCTAATTGTAATTGTCGTAACCTTATCCTTAGGCGTAATTACAAGTCTTGTATTTGGTAAAAAGCAAAAGCAGTAACAATCCAGTACTGCGTCTACACAGCTGTTAGTATAAAATTCTGACTGCTGTGTTTTATCTTTTTAAAGATAACATGCTGTAAATTTTATTAAATATTAAATATTCAATATTCAGATAATTGTTTCTTTTCTATAAAATAATCTATCTATAACTTTCTCATACTGCTACAATCGTCTTTACCATAATTAGTTTTCAATTTTACAAAACAGCTTGCTGTTAAGCTTCTGCCTGGCAAAGACTACATCACAATTTAAGGATATATAACATGTCTGAGAACTATCTATTGAAGATCCTGAAAGATTCATCAAACAACAATAGTTTTTCAATCATAAATAAAGGTAAAAAAGAATTTCTGTTTAGAAAACTTGTAACTGACAGCAGTTTTAACGGTAGCCTTACCGTGTTTTCAGGACCTGTAGCATCACCTGATGACAGGCTCTATGCTGAAGGTTTTCAAATGCTGTCCCAGACAGGCGGTACCTTTAAAAATCCTGAAAATATAGGACGTTGTCCTGATGATGAGCCTCCATATACACATCACAGCAGAAATCCTGATTATAAGGAAACCTATAATTTTGTTATCTTTAAACATGATGGTTTATGGCATTTACTCGGATTTACATCATGTGAGCATTTCACAGGTCTTTTCAGAATTTTTAAAGACGGCTCTCTCCAGATTGAACTTCTGACTGAAGGAAAAGAGTTCAAGTGTGGTGAAATTTTACAATCAGAATACTTCACCATTCTTGAGGGAAAGAATAAAGCTGATGTTTTAAAAGAGTTTGCTTCTTTAATCAGTACTCATCACAAACCTTTAAAATTTGACCATACGCCTGCAGGCTGGTGCTCATGGTACTGCTACTATGCAAACCTGACAGAACATGCTGTCTATACCAATCTTGATGAGATGAAAGATCATGATAATCTTGAGTACGTTCAGATGGATGACGGCTATCAGACACACATGGGCGACTGGCTTAACTTTACAGATAAGTTTCCGTCAGGTTTTGAACGTGTGGTTTCAGATATTATCAGAGCAGGCAAGAAGCCTGCCTTATGGGTTGCTCCGTTTATTGCCAGCGAAAACTCAGAACTTTTTAAACAGCACCCTGACTGGTTTGCAACTGATCCAGATGGAAATTTAGTATCAGCTGATAAAATCACCTATGGAGGATGGCGTGATCTGAACTGGTATTCTCTCGATTTCTCCAAAATCGAAGTCGTTCGCTATATTCAGCAGGTGTTCAGCTACTTCCATGACAAGCTCAATATTAAATACTTCAAGCTTGATGCCTGTTACTGGGGTGCTATCAAAGGGCTTAAGTTCACATCAGGTTTTACAAGAATTGACAACTACCGAGAAGGCTTAAAGGCAATCCTGTCAGTTGTGGGTAAAGACAGCTTTGTCCTAGGCTGCAATGCACCTCTCTGGCCTAGTCTTGGTCTTGTACATGGCATGAGAGTAAGTGATGATATCCAGAGAACAAGATTCTGGATTGAACATGATGCAAAAGAAACATTCTCAAGACAGTGGATGAACAGACAGCTGTGGATAAACGATCCTGACTGCCTGTGTCTTAAAAACTTTGAAAATCAGATTGCTTCTGAAGAGGACTTTAACTTCCACCTGTGTGCCATCCTGGTTGCAGATGGCGTACTTATGCTCGGAGACTCCTTAAAAGAGCTTGAACCTAAAGACTTTAACAGGGTTAACAGAATTCTTGAAGTTCAGAAATGGGATAAGACTGTCGACTATGATGATGACTTTACACACTTTGTGATAAGTGACAGAAAGTCTTCACGAAGGATTGACGTTTTCTTTAACTGGATTGACTCCCCTATTCATGTTAAAGCTTCAGGTTATGATCTGTTTTCAAGTTTACCTGTAACAGGAAAGGACATTACAGTTAAGCCTTTTAGTGCCAGAGCAGTAATCTCAGAATAGTCTTCAACAAAAACTTCAATGTCAGAGCCTAAACACCCTCTTTAGTGTTCCAGGCTCTGATATGAGTTCTGTCTGTATAGAAAAATCCATGCTCTATACACTTTTCCACCACAAATGCAGTATTCTCCTGCAGAGTTTTAAAGTCTCCACCTAAAGGCATCAGATATACATCAGGTGCTCTGTCCACGTTATCAAGAATTTCAAAAATTTCTTCTTTGTCTTTAGGCCATGAGTCTTTTGAAACTACAAACTTGAAATAGGAATGAGATGTGTTGTCTGCAATTGCTTTTATAGTGTCGAAATTTATCCGCTTTTCTTTTTTCTCGCCTGAGTTTGACAGTTTCACACTCATTGAAAAACGAGCCTGCCTTAGAAAATTCTTTTCAAAACTTACAGGTAAAGCAGCATTGGTCTCAATGGTCAAATCATGTCCCCTGCTGATAAAGTGATCTAATGTTTCTGTAAGAACAGGATTATTTAAATGAAGTAAAGGCTCACCTCCTGTTAAAACCAGATCCTGTTTAAAATGAGAGTGGGGATAATGTCTTATATGTTTCTGTATGGCTCTGACAAGACTTGAGCTGTCTTCAAAATAGGTCCAGCTGTCTTTGAACCTTGTGGAAACTGCCCTGATGGTATCACAACCGGTGACAATAGAGCCGTCAGGTGCTTTTAGAGTACAGTTAAAACCTGTACACTTAAAACAGCACAGAGCAGTTCTTAAAAAGATTGCAGGATGCAGATACGGACCTTCCCCCTGCAGGGAGTCAAAGATCTCTACTACAGGTAATTTATTTGACATGGTCTGACATATCCTGGACAAACAAATACTGATATCCGTCTACTCTTCATAGGAGCAGTGTGACTTCGGAGTCTCCTGGAATTCCACTTTAGAGACATATACATTGAGCTCATCTAACATCTCATTGGCTATATCATAAAGCCACTTACAGATATTCTCAGAGGTGGGAATAAAATCCACTATGACAAAGCTGTCATACTTTTCTTCGACCGACAGTCTAATCTCGTCAGGCAGAGTATCCGGAATATCAAGAGTTGATAAATCGGCTGTCCTGTAAAAGCCATGATCAATATAGTCTGTGATGATGGCAGAGTCGAGCAAAAACAAAGGATCATTCTCATCAATGATAAAACGGTGATCGAGGACATCATCTAAAAACTTTTTAAAACAGTTTAAATGCTTAAAATCTGTAACCATGCCGTCAGTAAGTTCTTTTGCTGAAAGATGCAACTTTACCACTGCATGATGTCCATGCAGGTGACGGCAGACACATCTGTTATCAAGACTGAATCTTTCATCTAAAGTCTGTGTCCAGACTCTGTGACCATATTCAAACTCAAACTTTTTATCAATGGTATACATATCTTTACCTACAGATCAGAGAAAACAGGTGAGTGGTTCTGTGTTAGTGCAGACAGACCCTGTAGAGCTCTTAACACAGTTTTTAGTCTTACATCTTCTCTGTCTCCTGAAAAATGGTAACAGTGGGCAACAGGCTCTTTTCCTTTTCTCATAAACCCCATCCATACTGTTCCAACAGGTTTTAAATCGGATCCTCCATCAGGTCCTGCTATACCGCTTACAGACACGCCCACAGTTGCAAGAGATGAATGTTCAAGTGCACCTTTTACCATCTGTTTTACAGTGTCTTCACTTACAGCACCGTATGCTCTTATGGTTTCATCTTTTACTTCTAAAAGTTCCATCTTAGCCTCATTTGAATAGGTAATAAAACCTCTGTCAAACCAGGCGGAACTGCCGGGGATTTCAACTATGGAAGCACCGATTAAACCTGCTGTCAGAGATTCAGCAGTTACATATATATCATGATATTGTGCATAAAGAGACTTGAACTCTAATGCCTGATTAGAGATCTCTTTTAATAATTTATCTTTCATTTTAATCTTATCTTGGACGACGTAAAGCGGAACGGGTTCCCATGCCATAGGCATCACGAGCCTTCATACTGGCAACATGATGTGCAGGTCTTGGAGATGATGTCTGTGTATTGAAAGCATTATTGCCCATCTGCTGATTAAACGCTGCTCTCTGTGCATTTACCTCATCTTCAACAGAACGAGTCTGTTTTGAAGCGGGGGCTGAAGAAACAGTGTTTATATCTGATGTAGCGGCAGAGACTGCAGATGCAGAAAGATTGTGAACCTTAGCGAGCATCTCAACTTCATAGCTTGGCAGAGAGGTCCTTGCAATAACCTCGTTAATGCTCATTCCCTGAGCTAAAAGCCTTTTTGCAAGAATGATAGGCTGGTTTTCAACTGAATTGTTTTCAAACTCTTTTTTCTGCTGTTCTAGCTTTACATTTATATTATCAAAATTGCTTCTGATATCATTCTGTCTGTCGGTAATATCCTGAAGTTTTCCGGTTAAATACTGAATTGAGGTTTCTGAAACCTTAGACTTCCTTTCGATATTTTCAAGCTGTGCAGCATATCTGTCATTAAGCTCTTTTAGGGATTTGATAGTTTCTTCAGTGTCAGCCTTAAATCTTGCATGCTCTTTTTCAAGTACTGAACAGCGGTGAGAGGATAGGATAAAAGAGATAAGAATAAACAGCAACAGCAATACAGCCGTACCGATTACTATCATCATGGACATGTCTAAATATGAATGCATAAAGCTCTCTTCTATCTGATTTTAAATCAAATATATCACTACTTTGAGTTCTTCGCAAAATTTCTTAAGCCATATTCATAAAAGCATTGATACAGATCAAAAATCGTTTGTTGAAAAAAATCTGTAATTTAAGGTTTATAATAAAACCTATTAAACAGATTAGTTTTCTGTAATTTAATAAAATCCACAAATTTGAGTAGCATATATGAAATCAAAACTCCTTATAAACAATCATTCTGACGAACTGATTATATTTATGTCAGGCTGGGGATGCGACGATAAACAGTTTGAAGCAATAACCTCCAAAAGAGATCTGATGATCTTTTATGACTATGACAACTTAAAGATAGATTTTGATTTTTCAAAATACAGAAAATTTTACCTTATAGCCTATTCAGCAGGTGTATTTATAAGCTCTCTTATCATTGATAAACTGCCAAAAGTTCAGCTTAAAATCTCCATCAACGGTAATATCAACCTTTTTGATGAGAATTTAGGTCTTGATGAGCATATTCTGAAGATCTTCAGAAGCATTGATGTTACAAACTTTTTACAGTTTCGTGAAAAATATTTATGCAATTCTCAGGAAGAACTTGAGATCTTTAACTCGCACCCTTGTATGCGCTCGGCTAAATCATGTAATGACGAGTTAGACGCTCTTCAGAGTTATTATGATGCTCTAGTTAAGGATGAGAATTTTGCTTCACGCTTTATCTATGACAGAATGCTGATCTCGGATTCAGATAAAATCTTTAAATACAGGTATCAGAAAGATTATTACTCTTCATTAGGTAAAACAGAACTCTACCTAATAAAAAATGCAAATCACAATGTCTTTTCAGTGCATATAACAGACTTTGACAAAGTGATAGACAGCAACTCTGATCTGTACAAAGAAAAGTTAAAGCCTTTAAGTTTTCATCCTTGGGAAAACCTATGATACCTGTCAGTTTCATATTCTGAGAAGTAACTGTATTTACCACAAGATTGTTCACACCTGTAAAGATACTGTTTTTAGCTACCTTTAAACAGCCTGTCATTATCACTTTACCTATGACAGGCAGAAGGGTATCAGGATCTTTTTGTGGATCTTTTAGAAAGTATAAAAATGATGAGATTAAGGTTACCATTTCTTTGTGCTAACCATTTTCCTGAGCTTTGGCTAAAGGCACATCATACTCGTCGATTAGTACATATACAGGCTGTCTGAAGAGCTTGGAGAGCATTGAGGATAATGATTTGATAGCTGAGGTTGTATATGACTTTGCTTTTGTATCAGCAATTTTCAGATAGTCACTGCTTGATATCTTTGCATATATATCTCTGTCATCACCGTTTAGTGCAGGACTGTCCTTTAAAAAACTGAATTCCAGAGCTTTTAATGCTACAACTTCAGCAAGTTTCAGATATGCATCCTCAAAATTTTTTCCAAACACATTCTTTAGGGTAATGCAGATAACAGGAAACTTACCCATGTACTTTTCACAGAATGCTTTGTCCTCTGTTATCTTTGTTCCATAAAAGAGTTGATTGTGTAGTGTGGTGTCTCCTGGATTGTGGCTGTCTATCTTTAAAAAGGCTTCAAACATATTCATGAGCAGAGTCTTGCCAAAACGCCTTGGTCTTGTAAACAGGAGCACAGAAGTACCTGCAAGTGAAGCTGTCATGTCTGTTGAGTCTTCTCTAGAGAATACAGTCTTCAGATATGGAGTTTTATCAACATAGTAGCAGTTATCATTTCTTAAATCTGTAAAGATTTAGCAACCTGCTGGCAGTGGCAAAAATGTTTTGTTGCTCATGTCTATGTCTTTTTATCGTTTTGATCTGATTATGCATTATCGAATCTACTTTTTAACAACTCAGCTAAGGCTACAATTGTCATTGAACAAATAAAAGGATCAATATCATTTCAGCCCGTTACAGTTATATAGTCAGAACCACTACAAATGGTAAGGTGCAAATCAATATTGTGAACATAACGTTTCTAAGGTTTCAATAAATTAACTGAAGTGATTTCAGATCTTTTTTCTTAACCTGATCATAAGCTCTGAATTATTTTTGAATAAATAGTAAAAAGATAGTTGCAATCACAGATCAGCTCAATTTGCGATTAACTGTTCTAAAGAAATAAAAATGCAGTCACGACTCAGTAGCCACGGCTGCATTTTATCTAAATAGGTAACTTATTATGAAAAGATTACAAAGCGCTGTTTACTAACCGAGATTGGTTACTTCCTTCCACTCAGTTTCTGTGAACAGCTTGGTTAAATCGATTAAAATCAGCAGATCATCCTTTCTGTTGCATACACCGCTGATGAACTGGGCATTCTCTTCAGTTCCAACATTTGGAGTATCATCAATATCTGCTGTATTCAGATCAGCAACCTCAGCTACTGAATCCACCAGAATACCGATAACGTGCTTTTCTGATTCGATGATCATAATTCTGGTGTTATCTGTAACTTCTGCAGGAGGAATTCCAAAACGGGCTCTTGTATCAATAACAGTAACAACGTTACCACGTAAATTGATAATACCTAAAACGTAAGAAGGAGCACCTGGAACAGGAGCAATATCTGTATAACGCAGAACCTCACGGACCTGCATTACGTTTACGCCGTAGATCTCATTTCCCAGTTTGAAAGTAACCCAACGTAACAGTTCACCCTTTTTCTCGAGGGCTGCGCTGGTCTCTTCTTTTTTCTGCTCTTTATCTGACATCTAAAAAATCCTCATCAATGAACACGTTTTGCAACGAATGTTAAATTTCAGATCGCCACATAGCATAACGTTCCAATCTAATTACTAATTTTAATGAAGTTTCAAAAAAATTAAATGTGTTGTTGCTAAATATTTGATCAGTCACCCATTTGTATATCAAGATCTTTGAGGTTAACACCATTTTCAAACATCTTAATAAGAGCATCAACATGCAGCAGAGCACACATTTCTTTTTTAACTATGCCTGCAAGCCATGGTCTGTTGCCGGCGGTCTGTCTCCAGGTGACACTGTCCCTGCTCAAAATACGGTTTCCCTCAAGTTCATCACAGCCAATTGACCATAATGTTTTATCAAGAGCAATCATATATTCATAGTTATCGGAAGAAGGTGCGTCAGACTTTACCCATTTTAGAGTATCCACGACATTCATTTTCTTTCCGCGAATATCTGCAATTCCCATAAACCAGTTTGGCTTGCCAAATAAAGGAGTGATCTTGTCACACTGAAATATTCCACCTAGGTTTACTAAAGGTACAGCAAAACGAATTCCCTTTACCAGGAAAAACAGTGCCTGGAATTCTGACGGCATCTCAATGTTTTCCCATTCATAAGGATTTTCCTGAGGGGTTTCGTCAGTTTTATCCTTTACTACAGCAGGAGTCTCATCCTTTACGTCTTCAACTGTCTGCTCTACTTCAGTTTTCTCTGCTGTTACAGGCTCTGCCTCTTCTGACTTAACATCTGTAGCAGGCTCAGCAAGTTCTGTTTCAGTTGCTGTATCTGTTTTTGCTGCCACATCGCTTACAGTCTCAAGCAGAGTCTGTAATGACTTATGTTCTGCAAAAGGAAGTGAACTTGTTTCTTCAAGGGCAGCACTCTGAGTCTGAAGTTCTGGCTCTGTAACGACCTGCTGTTCCTGAACCGGAGGCACGTAGTCTTCTGAAGCATAATCAATATCATCAGTTTCAGACAGGCTTTGAGCAACTGAACTTTTGTCATTTTCAATTGGTGTAACTTCCTGCTGCAGCTCAGAAAGTTCCTTCTCGTTTTCTGTCAGTGCGTTTTCATCAGAACCTGCATCAGACTGAGCTGTCTCTTCATCAAGCATCTGCTTGAAGTATGCTACCAGAGTGTCATCAATCTCATTAAATGACATACTTAATCCTTTTTTAATTCTTATATTGTTTAACCGAGCATAGATCCCATATCGTCTGCAACTATCTCAAGTTCACTGTCTTTCTTTTTTTGCTTCTCAGATTCTAAAGATACTAAAGCAGCAGCATTAGGAGATATTCTCTCAGGGTTTACAGTTAATTCCTTTACAAGCTGATCTGCCAACAGTTTTCTGTAGGCAACCGCGCCACGACACTTTTCATCAAGCATTGTTATTGGCATACCTCTTTGAGATGACTCTCTGAATAGAGTATCTACAGGGATCTGACCATCCCAGAGATTGTCTGTGTAGTGAGCCTTTAGAAAATCAAGAGAGGTCCTGCTGGCCTTCGTGCGTTTATCAAACATAGTAGGTACAACTGTAAAATTGATATTGCACTGGCTGTCAGCTTTTTTCATGATATTGAAAGTACGTACCATACCTTCAAGTCCCTTTAGAGACAGAAACTCTGTTTGTGTTGGAACAAGAACTGAGGTGCTGGCCACGAGGGCATTGACCATTAAGGCACCTAAAACAGGCGGACAGTCAATTAATGCCACATCATATTCATCATCAATTAAATTAAGAGCCTTGGTCAGGATTCTGCCGACACCAACTCTGCCTGACAGTTTTCTGTCAATTGTGGCAAGTGTCATGCTAGATGCGATAATATCAAGATTTGGAAAATTGGTATGAGTAATACACTTTTGAACTTCTTCTATATTCAGTTCTTTAGCTGTATACAGATCATACAGACTGTTGGCCACGTTATTGTAGTCAAAACCCAAATAGCTAGTAAGTGAAGCGTGAGGATCAGTGTCAATCATGAGCACTTTAAGATTCTCTTTCTGGAACCATCCTGCTAATGAAGCAACGGTTGTTGTTTTACCAACACCACCTTTCTGACTTGCAATTGACCAGACTAACACTTGTGCTCCCCTACTCTTTCATGTTTACTTTTAAACCAGTGCCACATACTATTAAATTATTTCTGATTAAAATTCAGTTCAATAGAATTACCTTCACCACGGACCACCTCAATATCGGAAGTTCCGGCCTTTCCACTTACTTCTCCAGTGCTGTCTGAACCGTTTAGAGGTACATTTGAGGCATCAAGCTCAGGCTGTCTTTCCATTGCGTATCTTGAGATGGCGATTACAACCTTGCGGTTTAAGGCACGACCTGCAGCAGTCTTGTTTGAATATTTATTTGAATACTGTCCAAAAGCTTCTACGGCCATTCTCTGAGGTTCAATACCGGCTTTTTCCAGTTCCTCAAGCACAGATACAGAACGGTTTGCAGACAGATCCCAACTGTTTCTGAAAATGCCGTTTGGAACAAAGGTATTGTCAGTATAACCTCTGATTCTGATGTAGTTGTTAATATTTGACAGAGCAACAGCTATTCTTGAGATCACTGGACGGGATGCTGCAAGAACTGAAGCGCTGTCCTTTGCAAAGAGAAGTCCGGAATTGATATTTATAGACAGCCAGTGAGGATCCTCTTCAATATCAATATACTTTTCCATACCTGACTGAGAGATTGCTTCAGAGATAGAACGTCTTACAGCATCAAAGTGTGTGCCTACCTTACCTTCCCCCTGAGTGTCGGCATCAACCTCTGTTTTACCGCCTTTTTCAAACTTGTCAGCGCTACCACCTGCCTGGAAACCGCCTTCACCGGTCTGTGCTCCACCGTCAGGATTGTTTGATTTTGGATTCTGATTCTTTGATACGGTATTCTCAGAGATAACAAGATCACCTGCAGCAGTTGCAGAATCTGAGTTATTCTGACCATCTCTCTCATCATCAGAACCTGAGGTTGTATCATCACGGTTTTCATTTGACACGGTGGAAGTGGTCTGGAAGTTCATCATCACACCACCATCTTCAATGATCTGTTTACCGGTATCACCCTGATTGGCGTCAAGCTGTGCCTTTACAGCCTCCTGAACCTCTTCAGAGAGCTTTGAAGCCAATGAACCAGGAACTAAAAGTGCACCTCCTGGTGAACTTACAACTGATTTCTCGTTAAAGGCCTGTGCGATACTCTCTGCAATAGACTTGGCATCAGACTGCTTTGCCATGGCAAAAGCATACAAAACCACAAACAGAGCAAACAGAAGTGTCATAAAGTCGGCATATGACACCATCCAGCGCTCAAGATTTTCATGCTCAGGTGGTTTCTTTTTCATTTCTGCCCCTTAAACCCTAGGCGTTCTCGTTCTTCTCGCCAACATAAACAGCAAGTCTGCGCTTTAGCATCATGGTGTTTTCACCTGAAGCAATTGAAACCAGCCCCTCAAGAGTCATGTATTTGAACATAGTCATATTTGCAACATATCCCTTAATCAGATTGGCTGCAGGAAGACAGATAAGATTTGCAAGAACCAGACCGTAAATGGTGGCTACGAAGGCAACAGCAATAGCAGGACCAAGCTCATCAGGTCTGTCAAGAAGTGACATGGCATGAATAAGGCCTAAAACTGCACCAATAATACCCATGGTAGGAGAATAACCGCCCATAGCTTCCAGCATCTTAGCATATGGTTCGTATTTGGCTTCCTCAACAGCTATTCCCTGCTCTAAGATTTCTTTTAAGGCATCTTTATCCACACCGTCAACAATCATCTGAATACCGTCACGGGTAAAATCATCAGAGGCTGAAGCAATTGAATTTTCAAGTGCCAGAAGTCCCTGCTGACGTGCAGTGGTTGAAAGACCTACTAAAAGCTCAACCTGAGCATCCATGTTCTGTCTTGGAGGTGCGATTGTCCAGATGAAACATTTAAACGCACCCATGATTGTTGAAAGAGGAAACTGTACTACACAGGCAAAGAATGAGGCTCCGAAAACAACAAGGAAAGCAGGCAGAACCAGCATCATGGTAGGATTGGTTCCTTCCATCATCATCGCAGCTACAATACAGCCGATCGCCAAGAAAATGCCTAAAAAGTTCATATGTCCGCCTTACTTTGAGTTTAACTCTGTTGCTATCTGAAATTCGCCTTTTGCTTTAGTTAAGCTCTTTTACAATGCATTCTGCAATCTCGTTTAAAGGCAAAACAAGATCAGCCACATTTGCGTTTACAATAGCCTGAGGCATACCGTAAACCACACATGTTTCCTCGTTCTGAGCCCATACTACAGAGCCTTTTTTCTTTAATAAAGAACAGCCCTCACAGCCATCAGATCCCATACCGGTTAAGATCATGGCAAGGACCTTGCCTCCATAAATCTGACACAGAGAAGCAAATGAAACATCCACACAAGGATTGTATGAAACTCTGCCGGTATCTGAGATGATCCTTACCCGGGTCTTTACACCAACTCTTTCGAAAATCATCTGCTTTCCGCCTGGAGCAATGTAACAGGTACCAGGTTCTAAAATATCACCATCTTTTGCCTCAACCACATGGAGCTGTGACATTGCATCAAGTCTTGCGGCAAAGGTTGTTGTAAATGAAGCTGGCATATGCTGAACAATTACGACGGGTACAGATAATTTTGGTAACTTCGGAATGATCTGCTGCAGAGCAATAGGTCCACCAGTTGAGCTGCCAATTGCAACGATAGAATGCAATTTGCCAGACTTCTTAAAAGCAGTTGTCTCTGCCTTATGATCACCAAAGGTGAACTTTCTTGCAGCAGCTGGAACCCCCTGATCTGATGACAACATCTCATTGATCTTCTTGTACTGTCCCATGGCTGCACCGGCTGTAGGAGTAGGAGAAGCTGTCGTTCTTGAAGACAATGAAGAAACACTTGAGGCAGTGGTTCTTGATGTTAATGAAGAAGGTCTTGCTGTTCCAAATGAAGATGTTCTTGTACTGCCTGATGACAGACCTGATGACAGTGTTGATGTACGTCTCAGAGGCGAGGAGGCTGCTGTAGCTGTGCCAGCTACAGAGCGTACTGCTGATGGAGCAGCCCTAAATCCGCGAACACGGCTGCGTGAAACAGCCTTGATAGAACCAATTAAAGTTTTAATTGCCTCTTCTCTGCGATGAGCGATGTCATCAAAATTCTTAGGCATAAAATCAATGGCACCAGCTTCGAGTGCCTTAAAGGTTGAATTTGCACCTTCGAATGTCAAAGACGAAAACATAAGAATAGGAGTAGGACATTTTGCCATGATTTCCTTAACTGCAGTAATACCGTCCATCACAGGCATTTCAACATCCATAGTAATAACATCAGGATGAAGTTTCTGAGTTAAATCGACACCTTCCTTTCCATCTTTTGCCTCGCCTACAACTTGCATTGTAGGGTCTGACTCAACAATCTCCTTCAAACGCTTTCTGAAGAAAGTTGAATCGTCCACAATCAAAACCTTGGTGGCCATATAGATAGTTCCTTAATAATTCTTATAATAATATTTCAATTTATTTTTCTTCTTTTAACTCTGGCAATGGCTGAACTCTCTCAGCATTTTTATGAGCATATGCTCTCATTAAACCAGGTATATCAAGAATAAGAGCGATACCACCATCTGATGTTACGGTGGCACCTGCCATACCAGGTGTATGACGGAGCACATCATCAAGAGGCTTAATTACAACTTCTTCCTGACCTAACAGCTCATCTACTACAAAACCTACAAGCTGAGCTGCTGAAACCTGAACTAGAACAATATGAGCCTTATGCTTCATGTATTCCTGAATTGAAACATTCTCAAACCACTGTTTAAGGAAGAACAGAGGAATAGCCTTGTCACGAATTACGATGGTATTTAAGCCATCTACATTTCTCATTGAATCAAGCTCTAGGTAGAAGATCTCTGAAACAGATGTCAGAGGCAGAGCAAATGTTCTGTGAGATACAGAAATCATCAGTGTTGGCAGAATAGCCAGTGTTAATGGAACCTTAATCTCAATGGTTGTTCCCTTACCGTAGGTGGATACAACATGAACGATACCGTTTAATTTTGAGATGTTGGTCTTCACTACGTCCATGCCAACACCACGTCCAGAAATATCAGTTACAACACTGTTGGTTGAGAATCCAGGAGCAAAGATCAAGTTTAAAGCGTCTGAATCTGACAGTCTGTCAGCGGCACTCTCATCCATAAGACCTTTTTTAACGGCAACTGCCCTTAACTGATCAGGATCCATACCCTGACCGTCATCAGAAATCTTTAACAGGATATGATCGCCCTGCTGAAATGCTGAAAGTAAAACGATACCGGTTTCAGGTTTGCCAGCCTTGATACGGTCAGCTGGAGCCTCAATACCGTGATCACAGCAGTTACGAACCATATGAATCATAGGATCGGCAAGAGCGTCCACCAGATTCTTATCAAGCTCTGTATCCTCACCTTCCATACGCAACTCAATTTTCTTGCCAAGCTTTCTAGCAAGATCACGTACCACACGAGGGAATCTACCAAATACCTTCTTGACAGGCTGCATTCTGGTCTTCATAACAGAGTTCTGTAAATCACCTGTTACAACATCCAGATTAGAAATAGCTTTTGACATTTCTTGATCAGAACGGCGAGATGCCATGTTAACAAGACGGTTTCTGACAAGAACAAGTTCACCAACAAGGTTCATGATGTCATCAAGGATCTTGGTGTCAACACGAACTGTTGTATCGGCCTCAACAGCAGACTTGCTGTCACCTGCCTTGGCAGAAGGTTTTGAGGCATGAGCTGGAGCTGCGGACTTAGGAGCCTCTGGAGCTTCTTTCTGAGCCGCTGAAGCAGCCTTTGCAGCTTCATTTGCCTTATTGTAATCCTCGCCAGAAGCTACCTTAAGCTCTGATTTACCATTTTGATTCTCTGATTCATGAGCTTTCTGAACCTCTTCCTGTGCATTTGCAATCATCTTGTCAAAATCTGCATCAGTAGCGTCACGAGCAGCATCATCGTCAGCACCAGGAGCATGTCCCTTACCGTGTAGCTGATCTAACAGAGCTTCAAATTCCTCTTCGGTGATGTCATCGATTGAAGAGTTATCTGCCCCATCTTTAGACTCCTCAGCCTTTGGCTCTTCCTTGACTGGCTCTGGTTCAGGCTCTGGAGCAGGAGCAGGCTTTGCTGCTGGTGCAGGAGCTGCCTTTCCGGCTGCAAGAGCATGCAATCTGTCGATTAGATCAGAAGGTGCATCCTCTGGAGTATCTCCATTCTTGACAGCTTCAAACATGGTAGTTATTTCGTCGTATGCCTGAAGCACTGCGTCCATCAGATCTGGAGACATGCTTATACGACCGTTTCTCAACTCATCGAATAAGCTTTCAGCAGCATGACAAACTTCAACGAGACTGCTCAGCTGTAAGAAACCAGCACCTCCCTTTACAGTATGGAAGCCTCTGAAGATAGCATTCAAAAGATCCTTATCGTCAGGGGTCTTCTCAATCTGGACTAGCTGTTCATTAAGATTTTCAATAATCTCACCAGCTTCTACTATAAAGTCTTGTAGAATCTCGTCATCCATTTTCAGTCTCCGTTATTATTAGAATCCTAAGCTTGCAAGCAGGTCATCAACATCATCCTGATTTGCAGCTACACTGTCTGATTTTTCTTTTACGCTCTCCAGAGCAGGACCCTGAGAGGAAGTGCCCGAGGTTGCATCATCATTCAGAAGTGATATCTTTTCCTCATCACTAAAGTTCATCAGGAACTTCAGCAACTTGTCTTCCACTTCACCTACTAGAGAGATGACCTTCTGAATCATCTGTCCTGTAAGGTCCTGATAGTCCTGAGCCATCAGAATTGCATTTAACTGTTCACATACCTTTTCGGCATTTGACTTCGTATCATGAATAAGTCCGTCAACATTTCTGCACAAAGTCACAAAATTATCTCTGTCGATGCGACCGTGCATAAGAGAACTCCATGCCGGCAGTAATTTTTCAACCGCAGTCTGCAGACTCTTAACCATAGGTTCACAGGCATCTACAGCATCTAAAGTTCTTGTCGCAGCTGAATCTGTCATTTTAATGATTGATGACAGTCGTTCAGAAGCTCTTGGCATGTCCACATTGGCAATCACTCTCAGTCTCTCATCTTCAGCAAATGATTTGATTGCATTGTGAAGATCTCTGGTGAGAGTACCAACTTCAGCAAAGATTTCATCCTCTTTTGGAGTTGAAAAAAACCTTGAAAGAGCCATGAGTTTTGATTTGGCTTCTTCCTGCATTCCAGCTTCAACAAGAGCTCTGATATCGTCTAAATCTTCGACTGTCAGGTCTCTAGCGACTACTTCTGCCATTGCATCAACCTTATTCGAAACGCTCAAAGATCTTATCCAACTTTGCTTTTAAGGTAGCAGCAGTGAAAGGCTTTACAATATAACCATTAACGCCTGCCTTGGCAGCTTCAATGATCTGTTCACGCTTTGCCTCAGCTGTAACCATAAGAACAGGCATAGCCTTCAGTTTAGGACTCTTTCTGATAGCTTTGAGAAGGTCAATGCCCTGCATAATAGGCATATTCCAATCAGTTACAACAAAATCAAAATCTCCTGCTTCTAACATTGGAAGAGCAGTAGCGCCATCGTCGGCCTCATGAGTGTTGTTAAACCCCAGATCACGAAGCAGATTTTTAATAATACGTCTCATTGTTGAGAAATCGTCAACAATAAGAATCTTGATATTCTTGTCCAAGATTTTCTCCTTTATACAGACTTAGGGTCATGTCGATCCTTATATCTTTATACTTATAGGCAGTTTACTTTTAAATTACCACCTAAATCAAAAAAAAATGTTAACTACCACTACTTAGAACACCAATCTTTGAGCAGAGATCTCAATCTTGCCATTGACTGTGAAAGTAGCTGACTGATTCTTGACTCACTCAAATCAAGAACTTTTCCAATTTCTTTCAAATTCAGTTCCTCATCATAGTACAGAGAAAGAACCTGCTGTTCGCGCTCTGGAAGAACTTTAATAGCATCAACAAGCGCCACCTTGAATTTTGATGTTGCGAGTGTGTCAAACAGCTTATCCTTTGTGTTATCACTTCCCTCTGCAATAACATCGGCACTTACACCAAGATCTTCAATACCAATCATCTGACTTGAAGATGAATCACTGAGCATCTGGTGGTATTTATCAATATCAACACCAAGTTCCTGTGCAATTTCAAAATCTCTTGGCTCTCTTCCAAATCTGTTTGAAAGTCTTGATATTGCGTCAGCAATGCTTCTTGTATTCTGATGAACCGAACGCGGTGCCCAGTCGGACTGGCGAAGTTCATCTATCATAGCACCTCGTATTCTTATTGAGGCATATGTTTCAAATACAGCTCCGTGTCCTTCCTCATAATGGGAAGCTGCATCCATCAGACCAATCATGCCTGACTGAATCAAATCGTCTACGTCAACACATGCAGGCAGTCTTGCCTTCAGATGAAGAGCAATTCTTTTTACCAGTGGGGCATAGGTCTCTACAAGCCTGTTCATATCCAGACGCTGCTGAGCCTGATAAGCTTTTGCTCCGTTTAACATACCTGCCATATACACTATTCTTTCTTTTATAAACGCTAACTAGTTTTATGATAAGCGTTTTTAGTCTTCTTACTTATTGTTACTGATCAAATTTTCAACAAAAAATTCTAAATGTCCACCAGCAACATCTGGAATTGGCCATGTGGTAATTCTGCTAGCCAGTGTTCTGAAAGCTCTAGCAGCAGGTGATGTTGGGAAAACCTCAACCACGCATGAACGCTGTCTAATTGCTTTTCTCATATTCATATCAACAGGAATGCATGCCACAAGCTCTAAAGTTGCATCGATGAAACGCTCGGTCACGGTAACAAGCTTCTGATACATTAGTTTGCCTTCATCCAGTGAATGCAGCTGATTTCCTATGATCTTGAATTTCTTTACGCCATAATCACGGGATAAAACCTTCATCTGAGCATATGCATCTGCAACAGATGTAGGTTCATTGCAAACAACCATCAGGACATCTTGTGCTGCACGGCAGAAGGAAAGAACCATGTCAGAGATGCCAGCTGCGGTATCAACAATAAAATAATCTATATCTTCCTTTAAGGTTGAAAATGCTCTGATTAAACCTGCATGCTGCTCAACAGTAAGTTCAACCATCTGCTTTAAACCGGATGAGGCAGGAACGATTCTCAAACCATGAGGACCTGTCTGCAGAATATCCTGAAGTTCACACTCGCCATTGAGAACATGACCTAAGTTCTTGTCAACTTTTAATCCAAGCATAACATCAATGTTAGCAAGACCAAGATCAGCATCAAACAGCATAACCTTCTTGCCCATCTGGCATAATGCTACTGCAAGATTCAGTGAAACACTTGACTTGCCAACACCGCCTTTACCACCAGTTACGGTGATTACTTTAACTTTGCGCTTGCCGTTTAGTTCTGCCATTTTTTATCCTTCTTATAATAAAATCTGTTAGGCTTCTTTGTCTAAAGCTATTTTTGCAACGTCATTTTCAACTGCACTTAAGGCCTTGACCGCCAGAGTTCTTGAAACAGGAACAGAAAGATCCTCTGGAACTCTTTGTCCGTCAGTAATATATGAAAGTGTCAAATTTTGTTTTATACATAATGATAATGCATCAGCAAGAGATTCACTTTCATCCACTTTAGTCAGAATCAGTCCTTTAAGTCCAATTGAGTTAAAGTGCTCATAAGCCTGCTCTAGAACCCTGCGCTGAGCAGTTGCTGGTAATACCAGATAGTGCTTGAGTTTTAACTTTGACTGCTGTTTTAACTGTGCAATTTGTGTGCCAAATCTTTCATCATGCAGTCCTACACCCACAGTATCAACTAAAACCAGACTTTTATCTCTGAGTGTATACAGCATCTCCGGGAGTTCATCGAGCGATTTTATCGCAAATGTTGAACATCCCATAATTCTTCCATAGGTTTTTACCTGTTCGACCGCTCCAATTCTGTAATGGTCAGCTGTGATTAAAGCAACTCTCTCAGGTCCGTACCTCATCACAAATCTGGCAGCCAATTTTGCCAGAGTAGTTGTTTTTCCGACACCTGCAGGACCTATCAGTGTCACTATTCCACCTTCGGTTACAATTTCATCCTGTCCTACAGAAAGCCTTTTTTCAACGATGGATGCCAGCTGTCTCCAGGCAAAATTAAAAGAGGCATCAGCATCTATATTTTCAGAAAGCTCCTGTGAAAGCTGTTTTTCAAAGCCAGAACTTAATAGAAGTTCGTATATCATGGCTCTGACCGGTTCTTCTCTTTTCTTATTATCAGACATGAGGCCTGCAAGCTCAAATTGCAAGAGGCGACGAATAGAATCCACTTCCTGGCGCATTCTGGAGAGTTCATTTTTCTCATTGAGAGATTCTTTTGACTCGTAAGAGGAAATGCCGTGAGCTGTTTCAACTTTTCTGGCAAGATCTCTGTCTTTTTCCTTAACAAAAAGATCCTTCAATCCAGATTGTTCTGACAGAGGTGCTGGTGGTAACTTATTGCTGTTAACAGATGAAGAAACTGCTTTTCTTTCTTCCTGCACCCTGTTCTGTTCCTGTTTTTGACGTTCCAGTATCTCAAGGAGGCTTCTTGCAAAACCTTCAGCTTTTGATCCGCCAATACCGGCGCTCTTGCCTAATGCAGTATCTTTTGCGGCAGCTGATGTTCTTCCTTTAGAGGAACTTAATGTAACCTCATCATCCTTAATAATTCTTGAAAGAGGAGAATCCTCTTTTAAGATCCTGCTAGTGATGCTGTCGTCACTGTGTGCATTTGCAGGTACATCTTCGACACTTACAGTCTTTGTTTCAACGCCAGCTATGATCTCAACACCATTAGCAACACGCTTGTTAGACATAATAACAGCCTCTGCCCCCAGCTCCTCTTTAATTTTTGCAAGAGCTGAACGCATATCTGCTGCAACAAAGCGTTTTAATTTCATTTAGAACTCGTTATTTTTATAATTCACAAAACTTTTGAAAATCTGTACAATTTTCTGTAAAAGTACAATTTAAGTCAATGACAAAACGTATATTAAATTCAATATTGTTAAGTAGATAATGCTATTTAGACCAAAATTGAGGCATTTACACTACTTTATCTATCTCATTCCAAGATTCTGCTGATTATTCTGGTTGCCAACCACGCTGACAATCTTAATCTGCTTATCATCAGGAACTTCCTGATATGAGAGAACCCTAAGACCGGGAATGGTATTCTTAACAAATCTTGAAAGTGTCGATCTTAAGATACCGGATGTCAGTAAAATGGCAGGTTCACCTTCCATTTCCTGATTTGAAGTGGCATCCATAAGGGAGCGCTGCAGCCTGTCGGCCATACCTGGCTCGATACCTATACCTTCGGCACCGCCTGTTTCAAGGGACTTGTGTAAAACTTTTTCAAGATCAGGGGCAAGTGTGATAACAGGGATGGTATTTTCTGAACCTACAATATCCTGAATAATCAGGCGACGCAGACCGATACGGCAGGCTGCAGTTAAAACCTCTGGATCCTGACTCTTAGGACCGTATTCAACTAGGGTTTCCAGAACTGTTCTCATATCTCTGATAGGAACACCCTCGTTAAGCAGGTTCTGAAGAATGTGAGTTAACAGTCCTAAATTGATAACAGAAGGAACTAAACCATTTACAAGTTTTGGCTGTGACTTTGCCACAATATCCAGGATGTTCTGAACTTCCTCCTGACCTAAAAGAGAGGCACAGTTATTCACAAGGATCTGAGATAAATGAGTTGCAATCACAGTTGAACAGTCAACTACTGTATACCCAAGACCTAAGGCCTTATCATTGTCATTTTTGCTGATCCAAACAGCATCAAGACCAAAGGCAGGATCTTTTGCCTTGAGACCTGGAATATCACCAAAAACCTGACCTGGATTGATCGCCATGTCGCGCTCAGGCTGGATTTCAGCCTCACCGAATGTAACTCCCATTATGGTAATGCGGTAAAAGTTAGGTCCCAGATCAAGATTATCTCTTATATGCACAGGAGGAATTAAAAAGCCTAAATCCTGAGACAGCTTCTTTCTTACACCTTTGACTCGATTTAGAAGTTCACCATTCTGGTTCTTGTCCACCATGGGAATAAGTCTGTATCCTACCTCAAGGCCGATAACATCAACCTCTGAAACATCATCCCATGACAGCTCCTTCTGCTCAGCTCCAGGAGCTCCTGCCTTGGCGCCACCTGGCTGCACTTCTGTTTTTGCCTTTAAAGCCTGAGCTTCCTTATGCTTCTTGATTATCAGACCTATAAGAGCACAAACAGTAGCCAGCATTAAAAAAGCAACATGAGGCATACCAGGTACAATGCCCATAACTGCCAGAACAGATGCAACTATAAACATTGTTTTTGGCTTTGAGAACAGATCGGATACAACCTGCTGACCCATTTCCTGTTTTGAACTGCTCTGGCGTGTAACAATAATAGCAGAGGCTACAGACAGCAGTAATGAAGGGATCTGAGCCACAAGACCGTCACCGATAGTTAAAATTGCAAAGATTGATGCGGCCTCACCTACAGAGAGACCATGATTGAAAGTACCAATGATAATGCCACCGACAAGGTTGATTAACATAATCAGAAGACCTGCTACAGCATCGCCTTTTACGAATTTTGAAGCACCATCCATTGAACCGTAGAAATCAGCTTCTCTTGTTACATCAATACGTCTCTGTCTTGCTGTATCCTGATCGATAATACCTGCGTTTAAATCCGCATCAATAGACATCTGCTTGCCAGGCATGGCATCGAGGGTAAATCTTGCAGACACCTCAGCAATACGGCCGGCACCTTTGGTTACCACCTGGAAATTAATAATGATTAAGATGGCAAATACGATGATACCAACAGTATAGTTACCGCCCATAACCACATTACCGAATGCTTCGATAACTTTACCTGCTGCAGATGTACCATCTTGGCCATGCAACAGAATAACGCGGGTTGAAGCCACGTTTAAAGACAGTCTTAAAATAGTGGTTAACAGCAGAACAGATGGAAAGGAACCAAAATCCAGAGGTTTCTGAGAGTAAATTGCAACTAAAAGCACAATCATGGATAAAGCAATATTCAGAGAGAACAGCATATCCAGAAGGAATGGTGGCATTGGCAGCGTGATCATAGACAGACAGGCTAGCACCAGGATAGGAGTACCTATCTTGAACATGGAGATCTTCTTATAGGCGGTGTTACCTATAGCCAGACCCTTTGCAACCTTTTCGTTACGCTTTGCTGCACCAATAAAACTAGTAATTGCAGCAGGAACCTTTATCTTATCTAGAAGTGCCACGTGTCAAAATTCCGTAAATTATCATATTCAGACAGTTAAAAGCATTTTATATGCCTTACATATCAAAAATCTTATCAAACTCCATTAAAGTTTTTATAAGATCTTTGTATTCTTGCCACCTGCCTCTATATATTTCCTGTGCATATGTGTGAATGAGCACTCTTTCAGGCAGAGGATTGTCTGAATTAACAATTTCCATCATTTTAGGATACAGAACAAATTCAATCCACTGATGAAATTCCATTGTGTTCATACAAAAAGGCAGTCTGGATAAAAAAGCTATCTTATGAGGTCTGTTCTTGCCATTTGACCATAAGCCCAGTTTATCAAGCTCTGTCTTTATGTTTGACAGGGATAACGCAACCTGTTCTTTTTTACTAATCTTATTCATTTTCTGAAAAATACTGCTCAAGAATAGCGACGGCCGAAAGACAGTCAATTGCACCTTTGTCTTTGGCTAAGGCTCTAAAACCACCCTGACTGAAAATTTCCTCTTTAGCCTGAGCTGAGGTTAGTCGCTCATCCACAAAGGAAACCTTAATTTTAAAGTTCTCAGACAGTCTGTTTCCGAATTTTCTTGCTCTTTTGGTCATCAGCTGCTCAGTCCCATCCATGTTTAAAGGCAGACCAACAACAAACAGAGACGGACGCCATTCGGCAATCAGTTTCTTTAAAGCAGCCTCATTTGGAATACCGTCTTTAGCCAGAATTGCCTTCTGTGGGGTACAGGTTCTAGTGACAGTGTTTCCTGTTGCTACTCCGATATGAGAGGTTCCAAAGTCAAAACAGATAATGGTACTCAATTTAATCTTGCTCCGCCAAAAAGGATGGGCTGTCTTCTGCTCTGACCGAACAGTGCAGCAGTCATTACAGAGTAATCCTTTAAAGATTCAAAACACTCATCACCAAGGTGATTGTGCATCATTGTAGGCTGCAGAGGAGTTGTAATCACCATTGGCAGGTTGTTGGCTCTTCTTGATCTCAAAAGTTCAGGTAGTACCTGCCTGTCATATGCTGTCAGGGCCTCATTGTTTTTGCACAGTCCATCTAGAATTAAAAGATCTACGGTTACAAAACGCTGCCAGGCTTTGTTCTTAGCTTCTATATCAAAACTTGTATCTGCCTGACTTGGGACTTTTGCTTTTTTGATCTGGTTGTAATCGCAGATTTCGACATCTTTCCATTTTTTGTTTAAAAATTCGTTTGCAATACAGTTACAGATATAGGTTTTGCCGGTTCCTGCAGGTCCCTGCAACAAAAACAGTGGAGGGGCTGCAGAAAACTCCCCTGATATAAAGGCCATATAGCAAAAAGATCTTGCTGATGCGAAGGCATCTTTGTTCATATCATCCTGCAGAGCTTTTTCAAAGGTATTTTCTGGTAAAACCTTTTTACTTTCATAGATACTGTTTACAAAGGATTTATGTTTTTCAAGACGCTCTTTTGCTATTTCCTGACTTGCAATTTTTGCATCCATTGCCCTTAACCTGGCAGGATCAGCTTTATCTTTTATATCTGAAAGATCAATTTTGCTGCCGGCAAGCTCTTCAATAGCTTTGAGAAGAGTTTCAAAGCCATTGTGAATTCCACCCTTGTAATTACTGTTTGCCATAACACCCTCTAAAAAACGTTACTTGATTTTACCAAATAACAGAGGATTTAACTCTATTATTCAAAGATATTATTCTGAGGATGGTTCACGAAAGTAAAAAAAAATTCAAGCTGAGTACTAGGTTACAGAGCTTTGCAACTCCAAATTAAGGATGGCAATAGTGAAGTTATAACTGTAACTGAAATGATAATCGGATTACCGGAAATTAAGTTTAAAGCTTACAGGAACTGATTCATTAAGATCTTTTTCTGTAACCTAGGTGTCAAAACCAACTGCTTTTGATGCCAGTGACTGACATTCCCTGTCCAAAAGAGAAAAAGACGATGCTTCTGACAAAACAGCAGAACAAACTCTGCCTGTTTTATCAACCTTAAAAAGAATTACACATTTTCCTTGCTGATTTAATCTCTTTGCTCTGAGAAGATACTTCTTTTTAGATGACAGGAATGACAACAGAGAATTAAAGGCATTATTGTAAAACTGTCCTGTCTGTTTTCTTTCATATGTTTCATTTAACGGTTTCTCTGATTTACTGCTACTCTGAAAATTCTGCTTTTCAGACGATTTTGTAGAGTTATTGTCGCTATTTAATAATTTTTTATCAGTTTTAGCTGATTTTTTTACAGTTTTATTCTCTTTTTTAGAATAATTCTTTTTCTCTGTACGTTTTTCAGTTTTTTTCTCATTTTTAACTTTTACAGCTATCTTTTCTTCACTTTAAACATCATTATCAGCTGTCTTTTCAGGTTCTGCTATTTTCACATCTTCAAATGAATTTAGCTCTCTTTCAATTAAACTCTGATCCAAAACTTTTATTTCATAGGAAGACTGAGGCTCAACCTGTGCCTGAACTTCAGCAAAAGTATTAAACTCAAAAAATGACAACATAACTGTTATCAGCAAAAGAGTAATTATAAAAGATGCTCTGTTCGCCTTCAGTCCGTACTTATCATAAAGAATCATTTTATAAAGAAACCTGTCTTATGGATTTGTCACAGATGTGTCTGATTTTGATTGTACTTATCTTAGTACTGAAATTCTTTGTAGCTGATTTTGAAAAGGTGTGTATTTGAGGGACGGTTCCAAACCTGTACAGCAGATAGTTTTATCCTCCTGTACAGGAATGGAGTATTAAAGATTTACTCTGACTTTGCCTGAACTAATGAAGAACTGTTCTCTTTATGCAGAATTGCTCCAACATAAACAAGCAGTACCAGATTCATGACCAAGGCATAAAGGATTGGAGGTATAGTCATGATTTCACTGTTAAACACAAAAGGACTTGATGCAATGGCTATGGCCTGAGCGGCATTTTGCATGGCAACCTCAATCACGATTGTGCGCCTTGTTTTTGAAGACTGATTGAATAATCTTGAAAGCAGAGATGCAGCAATTACCGCCAGAACAACCAGCAGTAATACGCTTAAGCCCAGTTTATCAAGATGAGCTGCAATATTGTGATAATGCTTAATAAAAAAGATAGAAGCTAAGAGTATCAGGCATGGAAAGGCAATTTTGGAAAGAACTTTTGAGATCTTTTCAGCAACATTTTTAAAGTAATACTGAGTAAGAACCCCAAGTATAATTGGGAACAGCATCAGGACAACATTCTGAATTAAAAGCTTTCCCACTGGCAGCTGAACGGTTCCGAATTCTGACTGAACACCATTTGAATTTAGCACAAAGACACAAACTGACATGATTACTGGCAGAGTTACAAGAGTAACAATAGAGCTTATAGCGGTCATTGATACTGATAATGCTACATCACCTTTTGCAATATAGGAAAAAATATTGGATGATGATCCTCCAGGACAGCAGGCAATAAGTACAAGACCTATGAAAAATACGCCGTCAAGATCCATCATATAAGCTATCACCAGTGCAATTACTGGAAGGAAAACCAGCTGTCCTGAAAGACCTACAGCCATAGGCAGTGGATTTTTCAGAAGCATTTTAAAGTCTGTAGACTTTAATGTGAGACCTAATGAATATGTAAGTATGGTTAAAATCGGTAAAACTATAAAAATCGGATTCACTTTTCATTCCTCATAAATTTGTAGCCATTTTACTTACAAAAAGAATTTTAATAAACAGTTGCATTTTATATTTTACAAAAAGAAAAATATTGTCATTAAAAATGATCACTAAGCAGCCAAAAAAGAAACTTGTTATAGATAATTCGACATTTTTTGAAGAAATTTTCAAAATTTTTCAAAAAAATTTACATTTATTTTAGTAAAAGTGTAAAATAATTTTCAAATATTGAAACATATATGCTAAACCGCACAAGAAATACATAAATCAGGATAAGACCGTGAGCATTCTAAAAAAACTAAGCAATCCACAGATTAAAGCATCAAAGTCAGACAACAAACTAATTCACTACTTTTTATCCAACGGTCTAAAAGCTTGTTCATCATCCATTTCGGAGATCTCATCAGACTGTGACATCAGCCATGCAACAGTTACAAGATTCGCTAGAAAATTCGGATTTGAAACCTTAAAGGATTTTAAAATCTCTCTAGCTCAGGATCTTGGTGCTCAAGACAGTGATAACAAAGGCAAACGTTCCGCAATAAACCTCAAAGAAAGCTGTGAAACTACAGCACAGAAACTGTTACAGTTAAATCAGACACTGCTCTCTCAGACAGCAGTTGAAATTGGTTTTGAATCAGTAACCAAACTTGCCAAGGAAATGGTATCAGCAAGACACGTTTTCTTTTTTGGTATAGGCAGTTCAGGATTTCTGGCACGGGATGCTGCAAGAAAAATTGCTCGTATAGGAATCGATGCTCGCTGCTATACTGACTCTCATGAAATCATGACACACTCGATAATGACTAACAGTCAGGATCTTGTTATCTATATCTCAAATTCTGGAAAAACAGGAGAACTTGTAAAGTCAGCTTCAATCTGTGCAAAGAAAGGCGCGATGATTTGCGCCATTACTGCAGAGACATCATCCCCTCTTTACTCTTTTACAGATATAACAGTGCTCCATGCAGTGCATGACTATGATCTGGCTCATGGATATGCTGACTCAAGATTAAGTGTGTTCTTTATCATCGACTTGATCTATATTGAACTGATTAAAGTAATCGGAGAGAAAGCAATCAAAATTAAGCAGGACACACAAGACGCAATCGATTCACTGTCTTCTGCTGAATAGTAAAAAGCTCTGCTGTAGAAAAAAAACTGCAGCAGTTCTTTCGCGCCATATACTTTTTTTTAGAATCATCCTAAAAACTTACACTTACTGACACCAATCTGAATACAGCCTTTTTTTATTACCTTAGAATTAACATCTGGAGGTAATATGAAAACTCTGAAAAACAAATGGCTCAACTACAAGTCGAGAAAACTAAAAAAATCCAAAAGAAAACCTCTTATAAAGATAATGTTCGCTTTTGTGCTAATAACATATACAGGTTCACTTTTACCAGGTTTATTTAATTTCTGGTTTAATATCTCATCATCTATTCCCTACGGATTATACAGAATAGAAAACAGATATCCTCAAAAGGATGATTACATTCTGTTCTGCCTAAACAGAAAAATAGCAAAAATATCATCACAGAGAGGTTATGTAACACAAGGCAACTGTTCTTTTCAGTCAGCACCTGTTGGAAAAAAAGTTGTAGCTGTACAGGGAGATCATGTAAAGATAAGCTCTAACGGTATTGAAATTAATGGCATAAAATTTCCATTTTCAATTCCTCAGAAATATGACATCAGAATGAGAAAATTACCAGAATTTAGAATAAACCGCTTTCTTGATAATAATGAATATATCGTGGCATCATCAAAAGAAAATTCTTATGACAGCAGATATTTCGGTATTGTTAGAGGGGAAGAGATTAAAGGAGTGATTGTAAAACAGTAATCCCGCCAGAGGCGGGATTAAAAACATTCAACTAATACCTGATACTAGTCAACACGCTTGAACAGTAATGAACCGTTAGTACCGCCGAAACCAAAGTTATTTGACATAGCGTACTCAATATCATGTTTCTGAGCTGTACCAGGAACAAGATTGAAATCACCAACTTCATCCTCAGGATTCTGAAGATTGATTGTTGGAGGACAGATCTGATCCTTGATTGACATGACTGTAATAACAGCCTCAATAGCACCAGCTGCACCTAACAGGTGACCAGTCATTGACTTGGTAGAGCTCATGCAGCAGTTCTTAGGAGCATCACCAAAAATGCTCTTTACAGCGCGCAACTCTGACAAATCACCAACTGATGTTGAAGTTCCGTGAGCATTGATGTAGTTAACCTGCTCTGGTTTTACGCCTGCATCCTTTAATGCATGAACCATTGAGCGGGCAGCACCTTCACCGGTTTCTGGAGTTGCAGTCATGTGGTAGGCATCACCAGACATACCGAAACCTACGAGCTCAGCGTAAATCTTGGCACCACGTGCTTTTGCATGTTCGTACTCTTCAAGTACAAGAACACCTGAACCATCACCTAAAACGAAGCCATCACGATCCTTATCCCAAGGACGAGATGCATGCTCAGGATCATCGTTACGGTGTGAAAGAGCCTTCATAGCAGCGAAACCGCCGATACCCATAGGGGTAGAAGCCTTTTCTGCGCCACCACAAATCATCACATCAGCATCACCGTAAGCAACAAGACGAGCAGATAAACCGATAGCATGGGTACCTGTTGCACAAGCTGTTACAGTTGACAGATTAGGACCGCGAAGCCCCTTCATAATTGATAACTGACCTGAAACCATGTTAATAATGGTTGATGGCACGAAGAATGGGCTGATACCATGTGGACCACGAGCTGCAAGACCGTTGATATTCTTCTCAATAAAGGTCAGACCACCGATACCAGAACCAATCATGGTACCGATTCTGTCAGCGTTCTGCTCAGTAATTTCGATACCAGAATCATTTATTGCCATGATGCCTGCAGCGATGCCGTACTGGATAAATAAATCCATCTTACGTTCATCTTTACGGGCAATGCCCCACTGCTCAGCACTAAAATCTTTAACAAGACCAGCGATTTTAACTGTGAAATCAGAAGTATCAAAGTGATCTATTTTGCTGATGCCACTTTTACCGGCTAACAGATTCTTCCATGATTCTTCCAGTGTACCGCCTACTGGGCTTAACATGCCCATACCGGTAACTACAACCCTACGTAATTGCACCGTTGGATCTCCGTAAACGTTTTTGAAAAAAGAATGGAGATGAAATTCATCTCCAGTCTATTTATTAAATAACAGAAGATGGGTTCCCCATCCCTATTGATGGACAATAACTGAAAAGTTATTATTCCTTGTGATTGGTAATGTAATCAATAGCAGCCTGAACAGTATTGATCTTCTCTGCTTCCTCATCAGGAATATCAGTACCAAACTCTTCCTCTAAAGCCATAACTAGCTCTACGGTGTCCAGTGAGTCAGCGCCTAAATCATCTACGAAAGATGCCTCAGGTACAACATCTTCAGGCTTTACGCCTAACATGTCTACGATAATCTTCTTTACGCGCTCTTCAATATTGCTGTTGCTCATTTCTTTCCTTGATCAGACTGCTAAATGCAGATACTGTCCTATTCAAATTAAAGGGTTAGCCCAATGCTAGCCCCCAAACAAACTTGTGCTAATTATATATGTTTTCTTTCAGATTTGGTAGTAAATTATATTTATATTTACAATAAAAAGTGACAGATCACATTATTAGCACAAAACTTAACAAATATGGTCAAAACTGAAACCTAATTTTGACCATAAAAAATTAATTGCAGTGTAAACCACCATTTACATCTATGGTTGAACCTGTGATGTAGGATGCCATATCTGAAGCTAAGAATACTGCAGAAGCTGCAATATCATCTGCACTTGCAGCTCTCTTTAATGGAATAGTGTTGGTCCAGGCCTTTAACTGTTCCTCGTTTAGTGCAGCAGTCATATCTGTTGCAACAAAACCAGGGGCAATACAGTTAACAGTAATACCACGTGAACCTACTTCCTTGGCAAGTGACTTGCTAAAACCGATTAAACCAGCCTTAGCTGCTGAATAGTTACACTGACCGGCATTACCATCCTGACCTACGATTGAAGCGATATTGATAATTCTACCGGCACGCTTTTTCATCATAGGAGTTACACATAACTTTGAAAGCTGCACACATGCAAACAGGTTGCACTGTAAAACATCATTCCAGTCATTGTCTTTCATTCTCATGAACAGACCGTCTCTTGTGATACCGGCATTGTTAACGAGAACATCAGGGCAGGTTCCGGCCTCAGCTACAACAGCATTAAAGCAATCTTCAACAGACTGTCTGTCTAATGAATTCATTACAAAGCCTTTGCCGTGACCATTTAGATACTCAGTTATACCCTGCGCACCCTTTTCTGAGGTTGCAGTTCCATATACTGTAGCACCAAGTTGCTCAAAATTCTGAGCAATTGCCTTACCGATTCCGCGACTTGCACCGGTTACAAATACCACTTTGCCTTTAAAATCTAAATTGAACATTGTCATATTACCTTTATTAAGCTAATTCTTCTAATGCCTTGGCTAAAGTTGTTTCATTACATACATTAGCAGTACCTAAAGATCTGTCGATTCTGCGGGCAAGTCCGCTTAAAACCTTGTTTGGACCGACTTCAACTAAAGTCTCCACACCTTCAGACTGCAGTGCCTGGACAGTCTCTACCCAGCGAACAGGCTGTGTTAACTGCTTTACTAAAGCATCAATGATGTCTGCTGCTTTTACAACAGGCTTTGCATAAGCATTGGCATATACAGGGATCTGTGCATCCTTTACACTGATTTCCTTTAAAGCTGCCTCTAGCCTGTCAGCTGCAGGCTGCATCAGAGGACAGTGAGATGGAGCTGATACAGCTAAAGGAACAACTCTCTTTGCACCTAGCGCTGTAAATTCAGCACATGCTCTGTCAACTGCCTCTTTATTACCGGAAATTACAACCTGACCTGGAGTATTGAAGTTGGCAGCCCATACTTTGCTCTTGTCATCAGAAACCTTGCTGCATGTATCAATAATAACCTGATCTTCAAGGCCTAAAACAGCTGCCATGGCTCCAACGCCAGCAGGAACAGCCTCCTGCATAGCCTGACCGCGAAGTCTTACAAGCTTAACAGCGTCTTTAAAATCAATTGCCCCTGCTGCAACCAGAGCACTGTACTCGCCCAGTGAGTGGCCTGCTAATGCAAAAGGTTTTTCGGCCTTTGACATTAAAACTCTAAAAGCTGCTACAGATGCAGTTAAAATTGCAGGTTGAGTTACTTCAGTTTTGTTCAGCTCAGACTCAGGTCCGTTTAAAGTAATGTTCTTTAAATCATAACCTAATGCCTCATTAGCCTCAGCATAAGTTTTTGCCACAATTTCATTTTCCATAAAATCAGCAAACATACCTACACTCTGAGATCCCTGACCAGGAAATACAGCTGCATATTTTTTCATATTTATCTCCTAAAAAAAGTACAGCAAGTCATTGCTGCACTTTTGATTGAAAAGATTAGTAGCGGATAAGAGCAGAGCCCCAGGTAAAACCACCACCAAAGGACTCTAGTAACAGAACGTCACCGCGTTTGATTCTGCCTGAACGAATACCTTCATCTAATGCCAGGCCTACAGAAGGAGCTGAGGTATTACCCTGTTTATCCAGAGTAACAATAACCTGTGACATATCCATCTTTAACTTTCTTGCAGTTGCTGCAATAATTCTCAGATTAGCCTGATGAGGTACCAAAAAATCGAGATCTTCTGCACTCATGTTCCCTTTTTCTAATGTCTTGGTTACAAGAGATGCCAGAACTGTAACTGCATGTTTGAATACATCATTACCCTTCATATACAGCCAGGAACTGTTGGAGGTATCTTCACCACGCTTTGGATAAGCCAGTGAAAGTAATGGTCCGTATTTGGCATCGGCAGACATATGAACTGCAATTGTCCCCTCAGTTTCAGACTTGCCTAACACACATGCTGCGGCTCCATCGCCAAACAGAACAATGGTTGTTCTGTCATTTGGGTCACAGGCTCTGGACATTAAATCTGCTGCAACAACAAGAACTTTATTAGCCTGACCTGACATAATCATGGAGTGTGCAAGGGCATAGCCATAACTGTATCCTGAACAGGCCGCTGCAAGATCAAAAGCAGGACAGTCAGAAATTCCTATAAGTCCTGAAATCTCGCATGCAGTTGAAGGGAAAGCATTTTGTGATGAGGTTGTAGCACAGATGACCAAATCAATTTCACTTGGATCTGTATCAGCAGCTTCTAATGCTCTACGTGCAGCGATTGCTCCCATAGAAGCGGCTGTTTCGTCAGGAGAAGCGATTCTTCGCTCGCTGATACCTGTACGTTCTAAAATCCACTCGTCTGATGTGTCTACCATGCGCTCTAAATCAGCGTTGGTACGTATCTGTTCTGGCAAGTAACTGCCTGTTCCAAGAATTCTGGTAAACAATGAATTCTCCAAATAATGCAATTAAACAATTTGTCTATTTTATACAAGATGAGACTGAATTTCCATGAACTAGACGGATTTTTTCAGCTCTTCCTTGATAGAATCAATGAGATTTAGCCTTGCAAGTTTAACAGTGCCTGCCAAAGCCACAGCCACAGCTTCCTTACCGGCGCTGGCATGACTCTTGACAACCAGACCGTCCACACCTAACAGTAACGACCCGTTGTACTGCCATGGAACAAGCCAGTCAGGTCTTGCCAGCTTTGAAAAGAATTTTTTGATGCCGGGCGCATTCAGGAACGAAGACGCTACACCTTCAGCAGCCTTTAAGGCTACATTTCCTGTAAAACCGTCTGTTACGATCACATCAGCTTCATTGGTAAAGAGTTTATCTGCTTCTACAAAACCGCAGCAGTTGATTCGTTTTACCTGTTCGATAAGATCACGCCCTTCCTTTACAAAGGAATTTCCCTTGTTGCGCTCGGAACCAACATTAAGGACACAGACTCGAGGATGTTCTTCTGAATACATCACCTTATAGGCAGCATTGCCCAACAGGGCAAAAGAAAGAAGATCCCTGCTCTTGCTCTGAGCGTTGGCGCCCAGATCCAGCATCAAAGAATATTTCTCGGGTCCTGCAGGAATTCGTGCGCATAAGGCAGGTCTCAAATTTTCGACAGTACCAAAAATATGTCTAGATAAGGTGACTAAAGGTCCGGTACCACCACCAGAAACTATCACATCAGCCTTTCCGTCTCTAACTGCTTCAATAGCCTTTCTCATTGCAGAATTGTAATAACCTTCAAGAACCCGGCGTGGATCCTCATCCTGAGGAATACATTCTGGGGCAGAGACAAATTCATAACGCTTGGCGTCGATTTTTTCCTGAGACAGAGCCAGCTTAAGATTCTGACCGCCGAAGACCAAAACTCTTAAGCTTGGATTTAAAACTAAAGCGAAACGCACAGCACTGGCAACACTTCTTGCGTCAACATTGTCACCACCGGTTCCATCTAAAGCTACAGTTACTAAATTCCGATCCTGCACAATTTAAAAAGGGCGTAACGAGAAATAATCTCGACGCCCTTCTCCAAAAAAAATTAAAAAGAATTATTTGCTCTCACAAATTATTTCTTTGATGCTAAGAACTCTTTCTTAGACATTAAAGGCTTTGCTGGGGTAAGATTTAACTTCTCACCGCGATAGTAACCGCCCTCGGTAACATTGTGACGAATGTGAACTTCTTCTGAAGTCTTATCTACTGATAAAGCCATTGCTGATAAAGCATCGTGTGAACGACGCATGTCACGACGTGAACGGGACTTATGGGTCTGCTGAACAGCCATGTTTTTGTCTCCTAAATATTACTACATTTGCGGAGATCAATAACCCCGCTTAATTTATTTATTAACCAACTGCAGCCACAGTCTGTGGCACTAATCGCGGTATTATACTGATAATGATTTACCATTTCAAGCAAAAAATAAACATTAGAATCATAAAAGGACAATGTTCAGACAATACCGCCGGTTAGACTATTAATCGGACAAATTAATTGCCTTTAAACTGATCCTTTAGAGAAGCTAATTTTGCAAAAGGGTTGTCATCTTCGCTTTTTTCGATTTTTCCGAAAGACCAACTGCTGTCCTGAGGAACACAGTTTTCATCACCTTCGTCATGTGAGGTGATATATGGTATTTCCAGAAGCAGACAATCTTCTAAAAAGTTCAGAAGATTAAAGGTTCCGTCTTCATTAAGTTCAACGATATCCAGTTTTTCATCAATCTTCAAACTTTTTGCCTTCTGCTCGTCACAGGTTGACAAAAAAGAACTTACAAGGTCTCTGTCAAATTCCTTCTGGCATCTCTGACAGATAAAAGTTGCGTTTGCCCTGATTGAGCCCTCAATGGTTCTAAGTCCCTGCATATCAATATAGAATCTGAAGTCGGCCAGAACAGGACCGTTTACTCTCACGCATGACGCCTGTAATCTTTTCAGGTTTTCAGGATCAATTCTGGTACTGTAACTTGCCTCCTGAGAAGAAAGTTTGTCAAAATTTACGTTTTCGGTAAATGACAGTTCTGCCATATATTCGCGTCTCCTGACCTTTATTTTTAAAAATTGGGATACATGTTTGAGTACAAACTATGTATATTGAACACAAAAGTATACACTAGAGTTATATATTTATCGAATTTTGGGTGCATTATGTTTTCAAAAACTCTTTTAAAAATCTGTGTCACCGCCACTATAATCCTTGGTGCAAACTTCAGTTCTACTGCCAGTGCATACACTCTTACAGAGAAAATTGACACACAGCATTTTGCCTTGTATGAGGTAATTCTTGGAAATGGGGAAGAATACAATAGCAGTTTAAAAAACATAATTGCAAATGATGTTGCTAGAAAAAATAAATACCAGGCAACAGCTGCAGTCTTCAGCAATGGCTCAAAAGGGCTTTCAGGTACCATCGGAGAACCAATGCTCGGTGTCATAACAGCTGAGAACTACGCCCAGAACGTAAGCTCAAACATTACTTTTGACGATAATGCAAAACATGCAACCTATGCAGGAATTTACCTTACCTTTGAACAGTTTTCATCTATTGCCGACAATAAAAATTTAAGCAAGCTCATCTCTGAGCTGGTTTCTTTTCCACTTGTAATTTCCCAGGTACCACTAGAGATGGTATCAAAAAATTATCGGGGAGAACTGTTCTATACCACTGACAGCAGATCGCTTGTTTTCGATTTTGCGCCAATAGACAGTGTTTACTATACAAAGGAACAGATTGCGAAAGTTAAAAAGAACTGCAGGGTTAATATACTTGCCATTGCAGACAGAACTGTCAACAGAATTCCTTTTTTCATCAGTGCTCATGGGGCTGTAAACGATATTCTGTGCAGATAATTGTTTTTCAGCAGTCTAAAGAAGCAGATCATTCTGAAATGATCTGCTTTTTTTTGTAGGAAAGAAAGCCTGAAGTTCAGTTAAAATAGGCAGTAAGGTCACCGATACTTTTAATCAGCATGCTGGGTTTAAGTCTCATGAGAGCATCACCGCTCCAGACTCCGGACTGAACTCCCAGAGAAAAACAGCCTGCGTTCTGGTACATTCTGATATCAAGCCCAGAATCCCCTGCCCCTAAGACATTCTGCTCTTTAACATTAAGTCTCCTGCATAAAATATGCATCATTGCAGGATCCGGCTTTGAAGGCACCTCAGAGCCGGCACAGATACCGTCACAGTAATTACCAAGGAAGGTGGCATTCATGGTTCTTTCAATTCCCTGCATTGAACGGCCTGAAGCATAACCAATCTTTATGTTGAATTCTCTTAACTTTTTCATCAGAGGCTCAATCCCGGGGAAAAGTTTATCAAGCTGTAAATCACGTCTTGATTTAAAAATTTCACGGTAATCTCTGGTAACACCCGGCCCCAGATGCTTTTTATCCTCGGGTAACAGACTGGTAAGAGCTTCTCCCAGTTCCAAACCTATGGTACTCATAATTGCCCTGTCATCAGGCTGAGGGAGACCGAGATATTCAAAGGTTGCATGAGTGCAGTTTAGGATCTGCCCTATGCTGTCAGTTAAAGTACCATCAAGATCAAAGACAACAGCTTCAATGCCTGAAAGGATTTTTCCAGCATCTTCATCAAAAACAATTTCGCGACTGCCTTCTATATGTGAAAAACGTTCTTTATCTGACATTGCTCTTAATCCTTGCTGTCTTTTTTGATTCGCAGAGCTTCGACTGCTGCTTCAAGTTCATCAGGAAGAGGCGCTTCAATCTTTAACACGTGATTGTCAGCAGGATTGAGGAAAGTTATTCTAAAAGCATGCAGGAACATTCTTTTAAGACCGATTTCCTTTAAACGGGCATTAAATTCCCTGTCGCCATACTTTTCATCACCGCCTACGGGATGTTTTACATATGCAGTATGTACTCTAATCTGGTGAGTGCGGCCGGTGTGAGGCATTGCTGCCACTAAGGTGGCACCATTTAAAAATTCGACGACATCAAAACCTGTGGATGAAGGAGCTCCATTTTTAAAGCTTACCTCAACCATTCTCTCGCCTGATCTCAATTCGTTTCTGACTAATGGAGCATCCACAAGATGAACTCTTCTGTCCCATTTTCCTGGAACTAAAGTCAGATATCTTTTTTTTACTATTCGCTGTCTGAACTGTTCATGTAAATTTCTAAGAGCAGATCTTCTTTTTGCCACAATAAGACACCCAGAAGTCTCCTTATCAAGACGATGTGCCAGTTCAAGGAACCTCTGTTCAGGCTTTAGAGCTCTTAAAGCTTCAATCAGACCAAACTCAATACCGCTTCCTCCGTGAGCTGCAAGTCCTGCTGGTTTGTTTACAACCAGCAGATCATCGTTCTCAAAAAGAATTCGATTTTTAAGATCCTGAACCAGATGCAGGTTTGAGGAAGGAATAGTGACTGGCCCCTCTGTAACTTTTACGGGAGGAATTCTAATTGTGTCACCGGTTTTTAATTTGTAGGAAGGTGTTACTCTGCCCTTGTTGACCCTGACTTCGCCCCTGCGCAAAATTCTGTACAACATACTGCGAGGCACCCCTTTAAGGACACGGGCCAGATAATTATCCAGTCTCTGACCATCATCATTTTCATCTGCTGTTCTATATGTGACTGAGTGGGATACTACTTGCTTTTCAGACATTGCGCTAACCTTGTTTATGCTGTTTTACTCGCGGTATTTTAATCAAAAAAGAGGATAAAAGGTAATTTTTAGAAAAATTCATTTAAAATTTGCGGTTCAAAATGAATTTGTACTCTTGATACAGGTCAAAATATAAAAAAAAATTGCATGCATAAAGGCTCCTCTAATTAAATATTAGGTCGATTTATGGCATAATATTAACCATCGGGTACGGTAACCCCTTTGTTCATGGTTTCTACTCGATTTTAGTTAATCTACAGGTCTGTAGGGGATGCCCTGCGGCTACGGTTGTGAGTGCGCAGCACTCAGTAAAAAACTGTGGATAAAGACTGAAGATTACGGTTGTTCCTAAAAATAACCCCTCTTTAAAGAAAGCATTGGCGCGTTGTTTTAGGAATGTAATGAAAAACATGTTCTCTCAGTGCTGGGGCTTGGACGGTTCAGTCTAAAAGCAAAGGGCCCTCGCAAGTCTTGTATTGCCTGACAGAACTTAAAAAAGGAATTTTCTCGTGAAGAGAATGCTTATAAATGCGACCCAGCTTGAAGAGGTTCGCGTTGCTCTTGTCGACGGTCAGAAGCTGTATGATCTCGATATTGAATCCCCACAGCATGCAAACAAGAAAGCCAATATCTACAAAGGTACAATTACCCGTATCGAACCAAGTCTTGAAGCAGCATTCGTTGACTATGGTGTTGACAGACACGGCTTTCTTCCACTAAAAGAAATTGCTAAGGAGTACTACCCTGCAGGCACAAACTTCAGCGATCACGCACAGGTACGTTCTGCCCTGAAAGAGGGTCAGGAAGTTATCGTTCAGATCGAAAAAGAGGAACGTGGTCTTAAGGGCGCTGCTCTTACAACTTTCGTATCTCTAGCCGGAAGCTATCTGGTTCTAATGCCAAACAACCCTCGTGCAGGCGGTATTTCACGCCGTATTGAAGGTGAGGATAGAACTGAACTTAAAGCTGCCTTAAAGGGACTTACTGTTCCAGAAGGCATGGGCGTTATTGTTCGTACCGCAGGTGTTGGTAAGAGCGCTGAAGAGCTTGAGTGGGATTTATCAATTCTGACAAAACTATGGGGTATGATTAAGCAGGCAGCTTCAACCAGACCTGCACCATTCCTTATCCATCAGGAATCAAATATTGCCCTGAGAGCAATTCGTGATTACCTGCGACCTGATATTGGTGAAATTCTAGTTGACAGCACTGATGCCTACAAACAGATCCTTCACTATATTGAGCTCGTTCGTCCAGAATTTGCTTCAAAAGTTCACCTGTATAACGGTGACATTCCTTTATTCAGCAAATTCCAGATTGAAAGTCAGATCGATACAGCCTACAAGAGAGAGGTAAGACTTCCATCAGGTGGTGCTATCGTTATCGATCCTACCGAAGCTTTAACCTCAATCGATGTTAACTCAGCAAAGGCAACCCGTGGTGGTGATATCGAAGAAACCGCACTTCAGACCAACATTGAAGCTGCCGAAGAAATTGCCCGTCAGTTAAGATTACGTGATGTCGGCGGACTTGTAGTTATCGATTTCATCGATATGAGTCCATTAAAGAATCAGCGTGAAATTGAAAACAGAATGCGTGAGGCTGTTCGTCAGGACAGAGCCCGTATTCAGTTCAGCAGGCTGTCTCGTTTCGGTCTTCTGGAAATGTCAAGACAGAGACTTCGTCCTTCATTAGAAGAGAGCAGTTCACACGTATGTCCAATGTGTAACGGTCAGGGAACCTGCCGTGATACATCTTCACTGGCTCTTTCAATTTTAAGACTGATTGAAGAAGAGGCTCACAAGGAAAATGCAGGTGACGTATTTGCCATTGCCTCTGTTGAGGTTGCAACCTTCATTCTAAATGAAAAGCGTGCTGCCCTGGCTGCAATTGAAGAAAGAACCAAGACTCGCATTACCATTGTTCCTGAAAAGACATATATGCCTCAGGAATACACAGTAAACCGCTGCATTCAGACTCCAACCTCCAAGGAAAGCAACATCAGCAGCCTTGAAGTTTTACGCGATCTTGATAAGGAAAACCGTAAAAAGGCTGAAAACTTCCTTGAAAATCCTTTCTTAAAGAAAGTAGTTGAAAATTCAGGTATCTCACAGAATACCAGTGATACTCCTGCCATTGACGCTGACATTCTCTCTTCCACCATGTCAACTCCAAAAGTTGCTCAAAAGAAGGATAACAGGCCACAGCGCAGACAGGCAAAGAACAGCGAACCTACTTTAATCGATTCTATCAAGTCAATCTTCGGTACCATCTTCGGTTTAAACGAGAAGAAAGAACCTCCTAAGAAGAACGGCAGACAGGGGCAGAAAAAGAACTCTTCAAAGGGTCCTCGCCCTGAAGGTCAGAAGAACCGTCCTGCCCGCAAGGCTCGTCCTGCTAAAGCAGAACGTCCTGAAAGACAGGAGTCTAACGGCAAGACTGAACGTAATGCGCGTAATGATTCAGAGCGAGAGAACTCTAAGCCACAGCGTGCGCCTAAACAGGCCCGTCAGAAGAGAAATTCTGAAGAGGGTCAGGTAAAAGAGCCTCGTTCACGCCGTCAGAGTAAGGAAAATGCACAGGCTCCTGTAGCTGCTCAGACAACAGCTCCTGCAAAGCCAAGAAGGATCAGTACTCCTCCAAAGGCTGTAGCTCCAAAGAGCAAGATAGCCGAGGTAAAACCTTATACTCCTGTAAAGAGAGTTTATACTGAACAGGAGATGGGTCAGGGAGAAGACTACAATGTGGATTTCTCTAATGTACCATCCTACTCAAAGGCTGACTCTATTACTGTTGAGCATTCTTCAAAGGCCGGTGGTCTTCGTGATGCAGTCCTGTCAGGTATTGAAGGGATCTCAGAACCTAATGTTGAACCAGTCGACTACTCAAATGTCCCATCAGGCCGTAGCGATGATGAAGCAAAACCTTTTGAGAAAAGTGAGAGAACAGGCGGTTTTGCACAGAGAACAGCAAGCTCTGCAACAAAATCAATCGATACTCAAAGAGAATCAGATCCGTTTATTGATTAGTAAATAGATCGTTAACTTTTAATGTATTTTCTAATGGCATCTCAAAAAAAATTGAGATGCCATTTTTTTTGACTTGTATCAAATAATTAAAGACAACCCCATTAACATAATCTCAATTTTCATATACTTAAGGATTATAAAAACAAAAATCATCTTTATGAAATGCGATGCTTTATTTTAAAGTCGCGGATAATGAGGTCAGTCATGGATAAATCATTACTTCCAAACATATACGAATTCATTTCTCATACTTATCCTTTTTCGCAGTTAAATGATCTTGAGAAAGATGCCACTGCCACAAAAATTCAGATCACCTACCACACTCCTGGTGAAGAACTTGATAATGAAACTCTCGCCGGTGCCGGACTTTTTATGATCCGTACCGGTGTTGTTGAAGAAAGAAATAAACCTGACGGTTCACTTAGAGCTAAATTCAGTGCCGGCGACACATTTGGATTCACCCAGATCGACAAGGAGGGAGAAAGCGACTATAAGGTTGTTTTCCTTGAAAATACTCTAATCTACCTGCTACCTAAGAATGTTCTGCAGTTTTTAATTGATAAGAATAAGGAAGTTGGTGAATACTTCAACGCCAAAGAATGGGTAAGACTGTCATCTTCTCACAACTATGCCGATGAGATCGCTGCTGATGAAAAGGGATCTTCAAATAAGAGCATCGACAGAGTCTGTTCTCATGATCTGGCTATCGTTACAGCAGACACCACCATTTGCCATACTGCAATCAAATTAGGCGAAAACAATACTGACCTTGCGATGGTAATGGATGGAGACACTCTTTTAGGTATCGTCACCAAGTCTGATATCACCTTAAAGGCAGTCGCCAAATGTATGGATATCAATGCTCCAATATCCAACATTATGACCTCTAACGTCATGACTATTGATGCTGACAAGACTATTTTTGATGCCCTAGAAATCATGGTGATGTACAACATCAAAAACCTGCCTGTTCTTAAAGACGGCAAGGTCTTTGGTACAGTATCCACAACCAGTTTGCTACAGAATTCACAGTTGCAGGCCGTTTACCTCTGTCAGGAAATCACTCGGGCCCGTTCTGAAGAAAAGATCATTGAGCTGTCCAGTCAGAAGCAGGAGATCTTCCAGACACTTGTACAGACAAACGTAAAGCCTCACACCATACAGAAGGTCATGAGCCATATTGCAGATACATTCTGCCGGGCATTCGTAAAGATGGGCGAGGAAAAATTAGGACCTGCACCTGTTGATTTTGCCTTTGTGGCCGCCGGCTCCCAGGCACGTTCTGAAGTTCAGTTCCTGTCCGATCAGGATAACTGCATTATCACCAAGAGAGAACTTAACAACGAAGAACATGAGTACTTCACTAAACTTGCAAACTTTGTAAATATTAATCTTGATAAATGCGGATATACTCTGTGTGAAGGTCACTTCATGGCCAACAACCCACGCTGGCTTGCAAGTCTTGATAAATGGAAAGAGTATTACAGCGACTGGATTTTAAATACCACTGAAGATGCAATTTTATGCAGTTCCGTTTTCCTTGATATGAGATGTCTGTACGGAAACAGTTCTCTTGTAAAACAGTTAAGACAGCACCTGATTGAAAAGGCAAACGACAACAGCAGGTTCCTGGCTACACTAATCAGTATTTCTACTGCTGTAGCACCTCCTTTAGGAACATTCAGACAGTTTGTGCTTACAAAAGACGGTGATAACAATCCTTATCTCAATATAAAAAAACAAGCTATCAACCTTATAATTGAGATTGCACGTGTTTACGGTATTGCAGCCAAGACTGACAGCACAGATACCTATGAGAGAATGAAGGCTGCCGTAAAAGAAGATCTGATTAAGGAAGATGACTATCAGGAACTGAAGGAAGCATATACTTTCTTGAACCATGTAAGATTCAGACATCAGCTAAGAGCACTGGACAGGCACGAGAAACTTTCAAATAACCTCAATCCAGATGAATTAACTCAGTTTGAACGAAATCATTTAAGAGATGCCTTCAGAATTATTGCTAAACATCAGAAAGCTGCGTCCTTCAGATTTGCTTCCGGCAGAGGTGTCCTGTAAAAATGAGCCTGTTTTCCAGATTTACACCTATAGAAATTCACAGAAAACGCTGTTTGAAGTTTGCCACTTCTAGGAACTGTCCTGACTATCTGAAGGCTTTTTATGAAAGAGAACTTCCAAACGCAAACAGCTATATTGATGAATGCCGTTTTACTTCAATTGACTTTGAAACAACAGGTATCGATCCAGACAGGGACTACGTTCTGTCTGTTGGAGGGATCTGCTTAAAAAAGGGGGTGATCGACTTTACCACCTCTTTTCACTACTATGTAAACAATTCAAAGTTCATAAAGAAAGATTCTGCCGTAATAAATCAGATCACACCAGAACAGCTTGAACAGGGAAAGGAACCTGTAACAGCAATGCTTGAACTTTTAGACAGAATTGCTGGAGGGTTAGTTCTGATGCACTGTATGTTCATCGAAACTAACTTTATAAAATCCACACTCGGTCTTAGAAGAAAAGATCCCCTTCCATTTATTTCTTTAGATACAATGGCTATAGAAAGAAAGCTTCATCTGGATGCTACTGTTGAGGATGTAAGACTTTCAGCTATCAGAGAAAGGAGAGGTTTTCCTGCCTATGAGGCCCATAATGCCCTGGTGGACAGTCTTGCTACAGCAGAAGTGTTCCTGGCTCAGGAAAAGGATGTATTTAAAAGCAGACGACCTTATTTACTGCCTTTATACAAAAGATCACTCTAAAACAGCGAGGGCGCACTTTAAGGATTTCTTTTGTCACAGATGTCATGATAGGTATTAAACAAATCACTTATCAGATAATGTCCTTCAAGTCTTTTTAAGGCCAGGAGCTTAAAATTTGGATAGAGAAACTTAGCTTTGTTTTTTCTCAGCATTCTTACTTCCATCTCTCCTGTAACATTGTCCGCAATTATCACAGCTGACGGATAGATTAGGCGGGTAAGCTCAACATCACTCATAACATTGAGTCCGTCTATGCTTTTGATGTTATTTTTATCCAGAATATGTATTATAGATGTGATTGAAAGCAATTCTGTTTACAAAGCCATTATCACAAAGGATATGCTTTGTGTAGGTTGGGACGGTAAAGTTGTTAAGAAATTCATGAACGCTCTTAACGATGGAGAGTAAAGGGAGAGTGATTTTTCTATGGAAATCAATTATGATCTCATTCCGAAACTGAAAACAAGGAAACACAATTTAAAGGTAAAGATTGACCTCTACCCTTATGCAACCGAATTATACGAAGAACTCGATTGCATTGGAATAATTGAGCGTGTTAAAGAGATTCCTCAATTAGGCATTATAAAGGTGAAAAAGAAACTCGCAAAAACAAGGTTTGATTATGTTATGTTACAGTTGTATCTACATAAATTAATCAAAACCCATCTGCAAGGAGATTTACGCTTTACTTATAATAACTATATCATTTCTAAAGAGTTCAGGGATGATTATGTTTACTCTGATAATAAAAACAAGCCTTCAATGGGTGATATTCTTCAACTGTTGACTATCGTATATAATGTTGGTCATTTTTATAACACTTTTACTGCTTCTTGTGCAATTACTATGTTAGCAGAGGAAGATATTGCTTTTCGTGATGTGGTCATTAATGCTTGTAAAGATGAACGATATCAATATGCAGCTAAAGCAATTTTAGAAAGCAAGAATTATCAAAGACTGCATTTGCTAAATTCTATTTTGATATTGGAACAATGTGACAAATCAAAACAGTCTATTTCAGTTGCATTAGAAATCCTGTATTCGTATATTAATGAGCAATCATTATCAGAAGAAAGCAAACTGAAATATGCTTTTGCTATATTTAGGAACATAAGAGCGGTTTCATATATGGCATATGACCTGCAGATAGCTGAAACACCTTTAACTATCGATTTATGTAATGAAAAAGCAATGTTGTTACTACTAAAAGAGTTATTATCAGAATACAACAACAATCAATCCTCAAATCATTTAGTAACTTCGATTACAAAGCTTTTGGATGATACTGTTTATAATGAGAATTCAAATGCCATTTGCTATTATAAGATATCAAGAAAAATGGTTTCACAGATAACGAAGACCCCGGACTATGTTGATGTAAACTATTATAATGACCTGTTTATAAATAAAGCTAGTGTATTAAATCAGCCACACATTCATAAAAGAGATTATGTTCAATCACAGATTTTGAAATTGACTTTTACCGCAGAACAGAGATTGATATCAGAAGCGTTATTATCGGAGTTAGAAAGTATCAATAATACTCGTGTTGGCTATTATGATAGACATTCTGGAGAGCAAACCATTCTTGTCTCTATAAAGGGAACTTGTAATGCTGATACAAAGAAATATGCTGCTTATAAAACATTAAAGTGTACTGTTAACTATCTTCGTAGGATTAATGACATTACGTCTTATGATTCAAGATTTTTATTGGCAGTAAAATTTTTCTTGTTTTATTTGTTTGATGAGAATCCGACTGTGATTAAACCAACCATAAATAGAGATATATGTGTTGTTTGTACACGAGGAAAAAATACAAGAATAAAAGAATTACAATCGTTATTGAAATCTTCAATTGGCACCGAGGATGAGAAACACGAAGTTAAATTTTTACTAAGTCAAATTATGTATGATTCAGTAAATGATACGACAATAACAATTCCAGCAAGTATTCTTGTATATCAAAAGGATGCGGTAGGAAGAAAACTAAGTGAATTCGATGGCATGATTATTCATCCAATGAGAAAAACAAATCAAGTTATTTTCCTAGAGGCTAAGAATAGAGATAAAAAGCCTTCTTTCGGTAAAAATTGTCTTATTGAAAAATTGAATAAATTCTCACTTGAATATGTATCTGATGATATTAAAATAGTCGACTACGATGCTTATTGGAAATATTCTATAAAATAACCTCACATACCATTTTGGAACTAGATCATAAAAAAACGACCACACAGGAACATTTCTACTCTTGTATGGTCATTATTTCTTTTGTAACCGCTTGAAGACGTCACTCAAAAACTGTTTTTCACACAATCCCTAAGTGAAGGCTACTTTTGCGGCGCCCTCTTTGTTTTCATTAAAAAAAGTAAATCTGAAAACTACTTTAAGATTGCAGGCAGATTCTGCACATCGCAGATCTTAAGCAGAGCACGTAACATCTTAGGATTACCAGATACAAGATTGCCACTCTTTACGTAGCCAGTCTCTCCCATGAAATCTGATACGATACCACCTGCCTCACGCAGAATCAAATCGCCTGCAGCAAAATCCCATGCCTTCAGTCCCTGCTCCAGGTAACCGTCAAAACGGCCACATGCCACATAGCATAAGTCAAGGCTTGCACTGCCCATACGGCGTACATCAGCACAGTTTGAGATTAGTCTTGAAAACAGATCAAGATATGCTGGCATTCTGTCACGATATCTTGTAGGGAATGCAGTACCGATGATGGCACCGTCTAATGAATCGCGTGTGGAAACACGAATTCTGTGGCCATTTAAAAATGCACCTTCGCCTCTGGCAGCAGTGAACATCTCATTGAGCATCGGATCAAAAACCACACCAACTTCTGTTCTGCCATTGCAGCGCAAAGCGATTGACACAGCACAGTGTGCAATACCCTTAACAAAGTTTGTGGTACCATCAATAGGATCAATTACCCACTGATACTCTGAATCAGGATTTCCAACAACACCAGATTCCTCGGCCAGCACGCTGTGATCGCGATAGGATTTTAACAGAGTGTCGATGATTACCTTCTCACACTGTTTATCAATAGTTGTAACCAGATCATCTTTGTTCTTTTCTTCAACTTCAAAAGACCCCTGCTGCCCCAGGTTACGAGCAATTAAATTACCGGCAGAACGAGCAGCACGGGCTGCGATATTAAGCATTGGATGCATCTTTAAATTCCATTTGTCAAAAAGCATTGCATCGCGATGTGTCTCATACACTCGGATGACTGAAAAAACTTGTGAGCATTATAATATAAAAAAGCTGATTTTAAGCATCCTTTAAAGACTATTTTCAAATCTTTTAATAAATTCTTTGTGTTAAAGTATAATGATGACACATAAGATCAAAACAGAAAAAGGTTCTGTTTAATCTTTAGAACCTTAAAGGAATACTTTTTTCTACCAGCGATAACACACAGGATAAAAGATGACTGTTAAGAACGGAAACTACAGGAAAGTATTAAATGATTTGACCAATGCCGGTGTTACTGAAAACCAGTTTTCATGGTATGCCCTTATGGTGGGAATACTTGCCAAAGGTGTAGAGCCTGGCAACAGGATTTTTATCGGTGTTTTCTCAAATCTGCTCAATGACGGTCAGCCACTGCCAGGTGCACTAGTTGCAGCCCTGACCAATCTTGCCATGGATACAAAAGAAAAACTAGAAAACTCCGATCAGGATCTGTTTGCAATGCCAGACGATTCCATTGATAAAAAGGTAAGATTAAAAACTTTAGCTGATTTGTCATATGGACTGAGTCTTGGTCTTACTGTAAAAGCCGATGACGGTACTCTGGAAAAGATAACCGATCATGAGATTTTAGGTGATCTCAACACTATTTCTGAGGTTGCCAAAGTTGATGTTGAGGCTGAACTTGATGAGGATGATCTTGATAATGTGCTTGAATTTATGATTGATGTGGCAGCAAAAAATTATCAGATCCATTCAAAAGAATAGAGGATATTGAGCATCCTTTATAAAGAGCCTCTCTGAGGCTCTTTGTTTTACTGAAGACGGTTATTACACAACACCTATTCTTCAATTCCTGGCATTAAAAGCAGAGCCTGCTTTAAGTCATTGATTTCATCACGAACAGATGCTGCCTCTTCAAACTTGAGCTCACGGGCATATTTTGTCATTGAGGCTGTAAGTTCATCAATGCGCCTTGTGATGTCTTTGGCAGTCATTCTCGATACATTATTTTTCTTTTCCCACTCTTTTCTTGAAACAGGTTTTCTGCGAGGTTCATCAGGTACTTTAAAGGACTCAGTTTCGCGCAGAGCAACATCCATAATATCAACAATTTTCTTTTTGATCTGCACTGGAGTGATGCCATGCTCCCTGTTGTATTTTTCCTGCAGTTCACGCCTTGAGGCTGTGACATCAATAGTCTCCTTCATAGAGTCTGTGATCTTATCCGCATAGAAGATAGCTTTACCGTTGACGTTTCTTGCAGCACGACCTACAGTCTGAATCAGTGAGCGTGCCGAGCGTAAAAAGCCTTCCTTATCCGCATCCAAAATTGCCACTAAAGAGACTTCAGGCATATCAAGACCTTCTCTTAACAGGTTAATACCAACCAGAGCATCAAACTCACCCAATCGCAGATCTCTGATAATATCCATTCGCTCTACAGCATCAATATCAGAGTGCAGGTACCTTACCCTAATATCATGCTCACTGAGGTAAGCTGTAAGCTCTTCGGCCATTTTTTTAGTTAAGGTGGTGATTAAAACTCTTTCGTTTCGCTTGGCACAGGCTCTGATCTCACTCATAACATCATCCACCTGAGTGGCTACAGGTCGCACTTCAATGACAGGATCAAGAAGACCTGTAGGTCTTATGATCTGCTCTACAACCTGACTTGACTCTTTGATTTCAAGATCGGCAGGAGTAGCTGACACATATAAGGTCCTAGGCTGTAAAGACCTAAATTCCTCAAACTTTAAAGGCCTGTTATCATAGGCTGAAGGAAGTCTGAATCCAAAATTAACAAGACTCTCCTTTCTTGAGTGATCACCCTTGTACATTGCTCCAATCTGAGGCACTGTCACGTGGGATTCATCGATAATTAAAAGTCCGTCATCAGGCAGATAATCAAAAAGACATGGAGGTGGTTCCCCCTCTTTTCTTCCGGTTAAATACCTTGAGTAGTTTTCAATGCCCGAGCAGTAGCCAAGCTCATTGATCATCTCAATGTCATAGGAGGTTCTCTCGCGAATGCGCTGTTCTTCAAGGAGCTTGTTGTTATCTAAAAAATACTGGCATCTTTCTTTTAATTCATCTTTAATCTGCTCAACGGCATGATCAAGAATATTCTTTGGAGTTACATAATGAGTTTTAGGAAAAATAGTGGTTCTAGCCAGTTTCTGAAAAGTCTCACCTGTTAAGGGATCAAATGTCTTTATAGACTCAATTTCATCATCAAAAAGTTCTATTCTTACAGCATATCCGTCAGAATCAGAAGGGTAGATATCAATGACATCGCCTCTGACTCTAAAGGTGGAACGGGCAAAACCAAGATCATTTCTTGTATACTGAAGAGAAGACAGACGTCTGGTTATCTGCTCCTGCGTGATCTGTTCCCCAACAGAGACATGCAGCATCATTTTAAGATAGGTTTCAGGCTCACCAAGACCGTAAATTGCGGATACAGAACAGACCACAATCACATCTTTACGCTCCATCAGAGCCTTAGTTGCAGAAAGACGCATCTGATCAATATGATCGTTTACCTTGGCATCCTTTTCAATAAAAGTGTCAGATGATGGGACATAAGCCTCAGGCTGATAATAATCATAGTATGAAACAAAGTACTCAACGGCATTTTCCGGGAAAAACTCCTTCATTTCGCCGTACAGCTGAGCTGCCAGGGTTTTGTTGTGCGACAGGATCATTGTCGGCCGGTTCAGCTTTGCAATTACGTTTGCCATAGTAAAGGTTTTACCAGAACCTGTCACACCAAGCAGAGTCTGAAATTTATCTCCCCGATTAAAACCTTTAACCAAAGCATCTATCGCCTCAGGCTGATCACCTGTAGGCTTGTATTGAGAATGTAATTTAAAATTCATTTTTCTGATTTAAAAGCTGTATCACAGTTGATTATGACTGTCTCACAAAAAATTTTGATTAAGGATTTTCCTGTTAAGACACATATTAGAAATTTCTTGATTTAAAAGCAATGTCAGTTTTTCTCATATGCTAATGGCAGAATAACATTTGCGGTAAACAGCTGGAGATTTAGCGTATTTATTCAGTCTGCATAAAGCTGTAAAATTTATGTAAACGCACTCATTTGGATATTTATCACAATATTAAGAGATATGGAAAGATAATAGTATTCATTTACTCCTTTTTATAGTAGATTATCTCATTTGAGAAAAAGTTTTAATTTTCATTATGCGCAAACTGTGCAGTATTTACAAACCGTGCAAAAGAGAGTAGAAATTTCAGGATAACACAACCGAAAAAAATATAATAATAAAAAATTACTCTGTAAGCATATAAATGACAGTCTAATGAATACAAATAAACAACATTTAGAAATAAAGGCTAGACTTTCAGGTTTTCAGACTCTTGAAGATGAAATGGCTTTAAGAGAAAAAATCAGGCCGGAATTTATTGATTCTGCAGATAAACTGTATTCTCTGCCTGGAGACATTGCTGCTTTGGCTGTTTCAAATGACTGTATAATTTCTGGCTATGTCGATTTTCACGGTTCAGCAAAGGTGAATAAAGCAAAAGACAACTACAGAATGCTTATTTCATCCTTAGAAAAGTTGTTTTAGTTTGGGTTCATGTACACAATAGTTTTACAGGGATTAAACCACTTCACAGGTGTCAGTTCATTAGCCGCAGCTATGACTTATTCACTCTCACTTCTGGGAATGAAAGTTGTATGCATTGACGCCGACAACAGTAAAAACTCAGTTAGCTCATCTCTCCTGTTCGGCCTTGAAAGACAGACTTACGGCTTTTTGGATGCCTTAAAAAATAATGAGTTAAATAAAGACAACTCAAGGCTGCTATACAAATACAGTAACGGTTCCTATTTTATTCCATTGGGCAGTGCTTTAGAGCTCATCAGTACACCTGAAGACTGTTCAGATACAGCAGATTCTCTTTTAAAAAGCCTTGAACGCTTTAAGGCAATTGACTTTTTAGTTATTGACGCAGGTAACAGGGAGTCAGTGTTTGCCAGGTCGCTCTCAGATATTTCCACAATGACCATCACAGTCATTGAGCCTGAACAGAATTCCCTGATAAGATTAAACAGCATCAACGTTCAGGACAATGAATACTTTCTGGTAAATAGGATGCTGTCTTCAAGCAGAGTCATGAACGATGTATTCATTCTTATGAAAGAAAGCAGAGCTGGAAACTGTATTTTAAACTCGGCCATCGAATTTGATGAGTCGGTAATTGATGCAAATATGCATCAGGAGCCGTTCTCAAAATATCTTCCAATAAGTGCCTCCACCAATTCACTGGAAAGAATTCTTTTTGACATCATTCTTATCTGCAGAAAAGTGGGAGCAGCTCAATGATGTTACAGAGTGACAGAAATGAGGCCATAAATCCTCTAGATTTATACGACAGCTGGCGACTGAACGGTGCTCCAAAAATTACCTGCCTTGTAAACCTGTTTTTTTTATCAGTGGTTCTGGCCGTATTTCCTGTTGAGAACCGTTACTATAAAAACCTAAGACAGCATTTTTATTTCTTCTACCCTCAGATTCAGAGAAACAGACCAAAACTTTTAGATCCTTTGAGAGTGGTAATACAGACAATCTTCCTGCTCTTTGTAAGGTTTGATCCTAAAAAGGGACAGCGAAGTGCTGAAACTGTAAATAAAATTGCAGAGAATTTCAAAAAGTACATAAGTGATCCCCTATTAAAAAGAGTAACCGTACTTACCGCGAATATGGGAGACAGAGTTACCTCAAAAGAGAGCATACTTTTAAAGGACAGGAATTACATTCTCCTTAGGGTTCTACTTGCAGGTTCTCTGTTAAGCTGTATCCTTGCCGTAACTCAGCCTTTTGATGTGACGTACCAGTTAATATTCGTAGGACTTATGTGGTTTCTGGCAATTCTCTTAAAGCCTGTTAAAAATCATGTAGCACTGATGCTACTGATTTTTATTTCCATCATCATCTCGACACGATACATCTACTGGCGTATCACTAAAACAGTGCTGCTTACAGATGCTGTAACTGCAATCTGTGCACTCTTGCTACTGGCAGCAGAAATATATGCATATATTGTCCTGATCCTATCCTATTTTCAGGTCTGTTGGGTTCTTGACAGAAAACCATACCCACTGCCAAAGGACACAAGTCTGTGGCCAACTGTGGATATCTTTATACCAAGCTACAACGAACCCTTAGAGGTGGTAAAGCCCTGCCTTCTGGCAGCTCTTGATCTTGACTGGCCTCAGGACAAACTGAAAGTGCACATGCTAGATGACGGCAGCAGAAAGGATTTTGAAAATTACTGTAAAGAAATTGGTGTCAACTATATCATCAGAAAAGAGCATAACCATGCAAAAGCGGGTAACATCAACCATGCTCTTACCAAAACCAGCGGCGAAATCATTGCCATCTTCGACTGTGATCACGTACCAACCCGAGCTTTCCTGCAGATGACTGTAGGCTGGATGGTGCATGATCAGAAGATAGCCCTGGTACAGACACCTCACCATTTTTATTCAGATGATCCATTTGAAAAGAACCTGTCCATTAAAGGTGAGGTTCCTGCAGAAAACTCGCTGTTCCATGACTTTATTCAAAAAGGAAATGACACCTGGAACGCCACCATGTTCTGTGGTTCCTGTGCCATCATCAGACGCAAGCCTCTAGAGGAAATTGGCGGAATTGCTGTAGAGACTGTAACTGAAGATGCCCATACCTCATTAAGATTAAACAGAAAAGGTTATTCATCTGCATTTATAAGCATGCCTCTGGCGGCAGGTCTTGCAACCGAGTCACTGGCAGATCACATCAATCAGCGTATCAGATGGGCACGCGGTATGGTGCAGATTTTCAGAATAGACAATCCTCTGTTTGGGAAGGGACTTACTATTCCTCAGCGTATCTGTTTTGCAAATGCGATGATCCACTTTTTACACGGACTGCCACGTATTATCTTTCTGATAGCACCTCTGCCTTTTCTGTTCTTTAATGTTTATGTGATTTTCGCCTCAGGCCTTATGATTTTTGCCTATGTGCTTCCTCATATGGTTCACTCTACAATTACAAACCAGAAGATACAGGACAACAAGAGATTCTATTTCTGGGGTGTTATCTACGAAACTATTCTGTCCTGGTATATAACAGTTCCTACACTGGTGGCACTGATCTCACCAAAACATGGTAAATTCAATGTAACCGCAAAGGGAGAATCCAACGAAAAGACATATTTTGACTGGACGGTGTCCAAGTCTTATATCTTTTTGATTATTTTGAACTTTGCAGGTTTAATTTACGGTTTTTACAGAATTGCTACAGATCCTTTTGCAGAGGTCTGGATCATACTTGTCAACATCGCATGGGTCTGCTATAACCTTCTAGTTTTAGGAGCTGCTTCAGCTGTGGCCTTGGAGAGAAAACAGGTAAGAAGTTCACCCCGCGTTGACTGTAACATCAGAGCTCAGCTTGAAATAAAAAAAGGTAACTCAATTGCTGTTGTGATCACAGACTTTTCAAAGGAAGGTCTGGGTATAAAGCTTCCTGCGCCCAATCTTGACGGAAAGTCAGTGGCAGATCTTCTCTATCAGAATATGCCTCTGTATATCACAATTACAAGTGCCGGGATCAGATACCGTTTTAAGGGAAGCGTGCGATTCTTTAACAGGACAAAATTAGGTTTACAGTTACATTTGAACGGTTTAAAAGAGAACATCGAATATATTAGAACCACTTTTGCCTGTGCTGACAGATGGTCTCACAGTTTTGAAAATCTGCATCAGGACGGATTGCTTCACGGTATCCACACCCTGATCAAGTTTGGCCTTAACGGCTATTTAAAAATGATAAAAAATGCCCCTCCTGTTTTCAGAGAGGTGCTGTTTGTAATTGTTCGCTCAATGCTTTTTATCTTCAGTCTGCTGCCACAACCTCTTGATCTGACAAAAGATCTACCTTTGAACAGACAGTTTAACAAGACAGAGTGTTAACGGAGTACTTATGCTTTCTAAAACCTGTAAGTTAGTAACCGCACTGCTGATTGCAACATATGCAACTGCAAGTGCATATGCTTCAGACAACAAAGTAAAAAATGAAGAGAAAACATCTGTTGAAAATGTTTCACCTCTAAGAGTTGAAGCCATTCCCAGCATCGTGACAAACTACCCGATGTCAAGTCTTGACTGGGTGGAGTCCAGCGGAGGGCTAGGACTTTCTGGTGTGTCCCCTAAAAAGAGTGTCCATTTTTCAATCAGGAAAGATGAGCTGATTACTGCTTCAACCCTGTCTCTGTTCTATACTCCGTCGCCATCTTTAATTCCTGTAAGATCACAGCTGAATATTTATCTGAACGGTCTTCTTGTAAAAACCCTGCCGATTGAAAAGGGAGATCTTGGCAACAAGACAGAGAAGGAGATTGTTCTCGATCCTCGAGCCCTTGGCGATGACAATATCATTGAGTTTGAATTTATAGGACATTATACAGATGTATGTGAAAACCCTGTAGATTCTACTTTGTGGCTAAATATAGGCGCCGCCTCAAATTTAAAACTGACAAAACAGAAACTGCACATTGCAAATGATCTGGCAAACTTTCCTGTCCCATTCTTCAACGTCACCACAAATGACAAGACAGTGCTTCCTGTTGTGTTTGCAACCATTCCTGACGAAAGCACCATAAAGGCTGCCTCCATTGTAAGTTCTTTTGGTGGTGTTCTGACAAAATGGCGCGGTATTGATTACCCTGTTTTCATCAACAGTCTTCCAGATGACGGCAATGCTGTTGTCTTTATCACCAACGACAATCGTCCTTATTTCCTGAAGGACTATCCTAAAACTGATGTTCCATCTGTTGAAATGGCAGATATTCCATCAACACTTACAGGAAAAATGCTGATTGTTTCTGCACCTGACAGTGAGGGACTGGTTACTGCAGCCAAAGCTTTAGCTATGGGTAATGTGCTGTTTAACGGACCTTTGAGCAGAATTTTAGAATATAGGGAAATTGAAAAGAGAAAACCTTATGATGCACCTAACTGGATTGACACCTCAAAGAAGGTAACTTTTGGATCTCTTGCTACCTTTGACGGACAGTTAAGTTCACAGGGATTTAAACCAATACCTATCAATCTGGAGTTGAACCTGCCGCCTGATCTGTACTTTGTAAACGGCTCCAGAATTGATATGAACCTTTTATACAAGTACTCCAAGCCATCTCCACTTGGAATGTCTCAGTTACGATTCCTGGTAAATGATCATTTACTGAGATCATATCCTCTGAAACCTGAGAATGAGTCAGATGTGATTACAGAGAATATGCCTCTTTTGGGAACACTCAATCTCTTTACAAAATCAAAGGTTGAAACATCGTTCCTAAAGCCTATGAACAAATTTACCTTTGATTTCAACTACTCAATGGTCTACACATCAAAGGTTAACGAATGTACAACACAGCTGCCTATTCCTAACCGTGTTGAAATTGATCCTTCATCAACAATCGACTTTTCCGGTCTGTATCACTTCACACTGATGCCAAATTTGGAGCTGTTCTGGAAGAGCGGATTTCCATTCTCTGTTTATGCGGATTTACAGGAAACTGCAGCTGTAATAGAAAATCCAACAGATACAAGCGATTTGTGTGCTCTGTTCAATACGCTCGGAAGAATCGGTGCGCAGTTAGGTTACAGCTCAACAAATATTGAGATTGTAACCGAAGCTTCTGATAAAGCAAAAGACAGACTTACCTATAAAGACATTTTAGTTGTAGGTAAGGTTCCAGACTATTTAAAGACAGATGAGAATGCAACTCTGGTACTGAACAAGACCAGACAGGCTATTTCCACATCCTTTAACAATCAGATGCCTAACAGTTTCTCCAGTGAAAAGAGAGATGTTACCCAGAAAATGACAGCACAGAGCACTGAAGGTCTGGGGGCCATAGTTTCATTCAGATCACCACTCAACAAAGACAGGACCGTAATTGCAATATTAGCCGACAGTCCTTCAGGTATGGAGATTGTTAATAAAAACATCATTCTGAATTCACCTTCAGGAGATGCTCGAGGGTCAATCACCCTGTTCAAGGAAGACAGAAGCAGAAGCTTTGATGTTGGTGAAAGCTATTATGTGGGTGATCTGCCTTGGTACCAGCGTGTGTACTATGTACTGCTCGACAATCCTTGGATGTTAATGCTTCTGTCACTGTTCAGCTCAGTAGTATTCTGCATAATCTGCTACAAGGTGCTCAGAAGAATACAGAAAGCCAGACTTCTGAGAAAGACACAGAAAAAAGCTCAGTAAGGAGAACAGATATGAAAATAAAAAAAACTATTCTGTCCTTAATTATCTGTACCTGTGCTGCAGCTACCAGTGCAGAAAATCTGTACAGTTATGAGAAGTACTTAAATTACCATTATTCTCAGGGAAGAATAACTGAGAAAGGCATGGCTGACGATACTGTTTACGCAAAATACCAGGCCTACAACCTGTTTTTTGCAATTGTTGACTCCAATAGAGAACTGTTTGCTGACACCCTTCAGGCACTTGAGAAAGATCTTTGTTCAGGAAACACAGATACAAATATTCCGGTTGCAAGCACTACTTCAGGGAAAAACAGCGAAACATCTGATGTGGGAGCAGCCCTGTTCACAGCCTATTCTCTTTTAGAGGCCTCTGAACATTTCTCAAAGCCTGAGTACAAGGAAAAGGCAGACTGGATCATTAAAGGCATCAAAGAGAAATTTACTGTTAAAAATGAGGTGTTAGGAGAACTTGTAGTTTCTGCGTGTGATAAAAATCAGACCATTATTGTAAAACCTTCAGATTTTCCGCTGTTTGCAGTTCAGAGGCTGTCTTTATACGATACTGAGTTAAAGAAGCTGCTACATAACACCTATGCAGCCATAGTAAAGGGATCTGGTGATGGTTTTGCAGCTGATGAACTGCAGTTCAACAGAGACGGTAACCTTATTATCAGTAAAGACACCATAGGTTCTGCTGATGCTCTGAAGTTCTATCTGTTTCTGAATATAAGTTCAAAGGCTGATGCCAACTTCAGATTATTAAAGCCATTGTATGACAATATGGAAAAATCCTTAAACAGAGATCTGAAGGCTCCTCAGGAGTACAATTTCTATTACAGGAATATAAATGGTGAAGGTTCAATTGCATACAGTGCAGCACTGCTGCCAAATGCAAAAGGAAAAATTAAAGATTATTTAAGAACTGAACTTAACAGTTATGTTTTTAAACAAAAAGATTTTTACGCTCATACGCTAGCTCTGTTTTCTCTAGGATGTGACAGGCACATTTTCTCACTGTCACCTGAAGGCAGGATTGTACAAAGAAGATAGGTTAACTCTGATTTAGCAGTAGTAAGTCATTATGAAACTTTTGAGATTATTCTTTATGGCGGGACTTATTTCATGTCTGACATCGTCGTATGTTCTGGCAGATGAGGTCGTGCCTATAAAAAAAGATGATTTACAGATAAAAATTGAGCAGCCTAATCTGCCTTCTGTCAGAAACAGTGAATTTTTAGAGCAGGTCAGAAAGCTCAAAAAAAGTCAGGAATATGCAAAGAAAAATTATAATCCTACTCTTGAGCTCAACGCACTTGAAAAGCTTGCTTTAATCTCCGGACGTTCCTCAAAAGAGTACCTGATAGCTTATGTCAGATTCAAGGTAAATCAGGGAGGCAAAGCAAGAGAAGAGGCAAAGGAAGCTGTCGATAAACTGTGCAAAATGGGAAAATTCACCTATGAGTGCATTCAGGGTAAAGCCATTTATGATATTTCATCACCTCAGATGAAAATAAAGCTTCAGTCATTTAATATGCATGAAACCAACCGTGACTATGAAGCTGCGGTAAAAGATATGGATGAACTGATGGGAATTCCACTTGAGCATTCTTTAAGGCACCGCTACTATGTAATGATGGGAAATATTGAAGGTCGTGAAAGCGAAGCTATCAACGGTCTTGAGTCTATCGTAAAGGAAGATCCTACTGACAGTACCTTCAGATTTGAAGTTTTAAAGGATATAAACAGCTTTAAAGCACAGTTACTTGCAAACAGAGCAATTAAAATTATTGATGATCCCAAACAGTCTGCTGCAGCTCAGACAAACTTAAAGAAAGCCTTAAAAACCGATCCAGAAAATCCTGATGCCAAATACTGGAAAGAAATTCTACACTACAGTACATACTACAGAATGCTGGACAAGGCTGACAGTTTGCTTGAAAAAGGAGACATCAAAGAGGCTGAGCACTTGTATTCTGATGCTTCGCGCATTCTCAGAGACAGTCCTTATGCCTATGTTGGTCTTGCAAGATGTGCTGTTTCAGATAAAAATGAAGCTGCCTTTGACAGATATTCAGCACTTGCCATAACCAATTCTAAAAAAGAATCCAAAGATGAAAGACAGCGAATTGCCTTATCCATGAAAGCCTTAAAAGCAAAGCTGTATGCCGAAGCTGCTGAAGACTTTCAGAAAAAAGGTGACAGAGAGAATGCTGTCTTCTGGTATATAAAAGCATTAAAGACAGATAACACATCCATATGGAATGCCTATGCCTTATCAAACCTTCTGCTGGATAAAGGTGACCGCTATACAGCCATCAAAACATTAGAAAATCTTTCAGATTCCGTTAAAAGCACTTCAGAATATGCTTTTGCACTGGCTTTGATTCTGGACAAGTCAGGAAACACGGATAAAGCACTTAAAACCTTAAAACCATACAGGCACACAAGCCAGAGCATTGATGAGAATATAGAACGCTTTGAACAGACTGTTGCAGTTGACAGAGCTAACAGGCTTTATGCAAGTGGAGATCTGCAGGGTGCAATTGAAGCAATTGAAAATTACAGGATCCCTTATGTACAGGCAACACTGGCACAGTATCTGTATGAAGCAGGAGATTTAAAGAGAGCATCTGAGGTTTTAAGTGATGCCGTATCACAGGACGACACACAAACCTATTCAAAACTGCGTCTGGCACAGATTTATCATGAGCTTGGCGACGATGAAAAGGCTTCAGAGGTTGCTCTGTCATTAAAAGCGAAATCTAATGGGCTGTCTTCTGATAATCAGAGAGCCTTAGGAGAACTGTTCTCCGATCTGAACAGATTTGATGATGCAATAGCCGTATACGAATCAGGACTGTCAGAAGATAACGTCCAGGCTGCTTCTGTTTCTGACAGAAACGGCTCTTCTGTCAACTATCAGCATCAGGAGCTTGAGGTATCTGAAAGTGAACAGCGCATGACTAAAGCATGGATGCAGAGAAATATTGCAGTTATCGAAGGCGAGCAAAACAAAAATCATGCAAAGGCACTGGATGATTACCGAAAGGCACTGGCAATTTATGATGACAGGATAGGTATGTACAGTGATGATGAGCTTTATACAAAGGCTCTGAGAACTCCAGATGAACCTCAGGACTGGTTGCGTCAGTCAATTGCCTCACGTGGAGCTGAATACTATCAGGAGCGTAACACTGTAATTACCGACGCCATCAGATTCATAAGAGATTCAGGTCATGGCGGTTATTCAGACAACAGAGGCTTTATCAATGTACTTAACATTTCGTTCCATATGTTAAGTGGAAGAGTAGCTTTCCAGACCGATAGAACTGTAACTGATGCTGGTACCCTTACAGGTGGCGAATACAACGACATGTTTGGTTCATGCTTTGCTTCTGGATGCAATGATTCATCTGTTCACAGGAGAAACATAAACACCTATGCCCTGTCCTATGACAACGAACTGTTCCACGCAGATATCGGAACCGCCCCAAAAATTTCAGGCAATCAGGTAAAATCAAACGCCATTGTTGGAGGTTTTAGAACCTATATCGACTACAGAGACTGGTCATTTACTCCATATATCTATCACAGAGCTTTAGACAATTCTCTTCTGTCTTACTTTGGAGACAGAGATCCTGCTGACGGAAAATTATGGGGAGCTGTAAAGAAAACTGGTTTTTCTCTTACAGTAAGCAACTATATCAATGAATATTCAGGCTTCTGGATGAAAGGTGGTATCGAGGCACTAAAAGGAACAGATGTTGCCTCAAACTCAAAATTCTCATTCATGGGCGGATATTACTATCACCTAATCAACAAACCTAACGAGAGATTAACCATCTCTCCTAGTGCAATGTATATGCACTATGACAAAGATCTGTCCAATTACACATTCTCTCAGGGTGGCTATTATTCACCACAGCAGTACTATTCAACATCACTGTCTCTATCTTATATGAGAAGATATGATGACTTCTCTTATACAATCGAGGCGTCACTGTCTTTAAGCCATTCAGCAACCGACAGCATTGACCGCTATCCGATAAAAACAAAATACTATCTGACTGAAGACTACGCCGCAGTAAGTTCAAAGAGTTCTTCGAACACTGTAGGTGGTGGTATCACCGCATCAGCTGAAAAGCGCTTTGGCAGCCACTTTGTTGTTGGAGCCCAGTTAAGAGCTATTAAATCAGATGACTACTCACCTTTAAACGGTACTTTATACTTCAGATACTACATGGATGCATGGAAAGGTGATTTACCAATGCCTCCTTCAGGACCTACCCCTTATGTGGAGTGGTAAGCATGTGGAGTGGCAAGCAATGAATTTAGGCATTAAAAATCTAATTGTCCAGCTGCAGGAACTGCAGTCAGGATGTCTGTATCTTTTAACATGCTCAAACAGGCACATAGCGGTTAATCTTGCATTAAACTGCCTGTACCACAACAGTTGCGATGATTATTTAAGATTCTTTGTAACAGGTGGAATTGATTCAGAAAAAATGGTCTCATACCTTGAGAACAGAGAGATTTTAGATTCCATCAGAGCTCATGTTTACGAGTATGATGAAAACACACTTGATGTTACAAAGATTGCAAAAGATCTTTTATTACAGAAGGCTACCGACAAAAACTCTCTGATTGTGATGCTACTGCAGGACAGTCTTTTAACCGAACTTTCACAGCGACAGCTTCAGAGCACCCTGCTCAGTCTTGAAGAGCTAGCTCAGAACTGTGAATTGTCGGTGCTGATTATTACTCACGGACTTTATGAGGATGCTCTTGTAAAAAGACTTTTAAAGGAAAGCAACCATTACTCCGGACTTGTTTCTTTTACTGACAGGCCAACAGGGATCCTGATGAATACCCTGTTCTGGAGAGAACCTGACGGACATTTCATACAGTCAAACAATCAGCTTAAAATTGATAAAAACGGAGTTGAAGTAACTGTACCTGACAGCAGTCTTATTGCATCCATTGATGAAAACACCTGCTACATAACAGATAACACTTTCATACCGGACAGTGCTGTTTACTCATTTGTAAAGAGATTTAATTCAAACAGGGATCTTTTTGAAGATGCAATCGAACACGCAACTGCAGCCACTATTTTCCTGACAGTAAACACAAGAGAGAGCATTGATGAGACTGCTGAGTATGTATACAGGTTAAGAACCACAAGAGGCAGCAATTTAAAGATCATCGTAATCGAAAAGGTAAGAGGTATCAGAGCAAACTCTGAACAGTTTCTCATCACCTGCGGAACCAATTTTATCTTTGAAACAGATGCGAAGGGAACCTACATCAATGCGATGCTGCCAACGCTCAAAACTCTGGTTTTCCAGAAAACAATCAGCAAGAATTTTAAAGAGATCAAGGACAACTATCATTTAATTGACAATGAAGGTAAAGGTTTTCTGATGCCCCATGATTTTATTGTCAAAGTCCAGTCTTTAATTGCTCACAACATAGAAGAATCAAATTTAAGGGGAACTCTGGTAAAGCTTACAGTAAAGGAAGGACTTACCGAAAAGATGTGCGTAAGCCAGTTTAAACCAAAACGCGGCGGTGATTACTGTACCATTATTCACGGCTATATTATTCTGTATCTGCCAAGCTGCCGTGAAGGTGAACTTGCAGTTACTCTTGAACACACCTTTAATACCAAGCCAACTACGCTGTTTAAGACCTGCTCTGCTGTATATACTCATCAGGGAATTGTATCTGAAATCAGAGATCTTGGATCCACCGAGTATGATTCCTTTGAAGATATAAATATCATGCAGGAAATCATAACAAAACAGAGAAAGGAAGATCTGATGAAAAAGAAGGCCAAGAGTATCTATGATCTCGCTGATACCTCGACTGTAACTGCTGTGCCTGTATCCATGAATGAACTGTGGAAGGAAGAACAAGATGCTTGATAGTCTGCCGCTAGCTGATGTCATAGAACTGGTAACATTATGCGGAATATTATTTATTCCACTGGGGTTCTTTTTTAGAAAATTTTTTGATAAGTACCGTATTTTTTTTAGAATTTCAACAAAATTTCGCTCAAAACTGAAAGACAAAGGCTCTTTTAGTGAATTCATCAAGAAAGAACAGCTATGAAATCTGAACTTAATACAGTACAGTCTAAAATATTATTCAGAGGATCTTTATTTTTCTCTGCCCTGTATATTTTTAAAGCAGGTCTGTACCTGACAGGATTTATCGATTTTTCCATATGGCTCAATCTGCTTGGACTTAGCTCAGTCTGTCTTTATTTTAACAACCGGTATTTAAACAGAATATACAGACTAATTGTGATTATTATGACATTTGCTCTGTTCTATCATGACAGTTATCTTCCTGGTATTGAACAGATGATGGCACAGAGAAACAACCTTACAGATTTCTCGTTAGGATATATAGTCGAATTTATTGAAGGATTCATAAATCTGAAAATGATCATGGCTTTTATCTTTGCCGTTGTCATTTTGTACTTTGCTTCCCGACTTGTAAGAATAATCACCATAACTTATGCGCTCATTTTTGCCACATTACTTATACCTAGTGATTTCTTTAAAAACATTATCGATAACGATGACACCATCAGAGTAAATGAAAACTTCATTGCATTAAGAAACAACAGAGATCTTATAGAACAGAGAGGAAATTTCACTAAAACAAATCTGCAGCGCTATCTTGAGACTTTTTATGAAAAAGAAAGCGAAAGAAAAATTGAGTTCCCCACCCACCTTAGGAAAAATTTCAAACCTTTTAACATTGTCGTGTTACAGGTAGATGGTATTTCCAATAAAGATCTTTATGTTCACAATGCAAAGGAGCATGCTGTTCTGAAAAGATTTGACATCTATTTAAGTGTTTTTAATTCTGTAACAACTGACAAAAATGAATCTGCCCTGCGTCTGCTTAATTCTGTATGCGGTCAGAAATCCCGTGAAGAACTGCTAAAAGAAAATAAAAACTGCGCTCTGTTCAGTTCACTTGAAAAATTAGGCTATGGCGGACAGTATTTATTTGACAGAAATGAAGACAACATAAGGACAGCCAAATTTCTTCAGGAAAAAACAGTTTTCCCGTCTGCTAAGATCCTGTACAGAGAAAAACAAAATCAGCTGCTTACAACCTTTAATCATATTGATGTAATGGCAGAATATGCTGAAGTTCAGCGACTTGAGCATAACAATCAGATGTTCACTTTTCTGAATATGTCATTAGCAGACAATGTAACAGGTGCAACTGAATATGACTCAGTATTAAAAAACTTCCTGATGAAACTTGATAAATTTGTAGATTATCTGTCAGGCCTCCCTAACGACACAATGTTTGTGTTCCTTCCTGCCGGAGGATCAGCCCTGCAGGGTGACAGAACACAGTTAAAGGGTGTAAAGGATATTCCTTCACATACTCTTACCAATGTAACAGCGATGATTAAATTTATCAGTCACAAGCAAAAAGCTTCAGCTATAAATGTGACCTCCCCCACTAGCTATATGAGTGTTGCACATTTAATCAAAAGAGCAATCGACGGCAACATTTTCTATGAGGATAATGTAATGTCAAATTTAGCTTTGACTGAAGATCTGTCACAGACATCTCAAATTTCAGAAAACGAGAAGTCTGTATTTCTTAAATTTAAAGACAGATACTTCTATAAAACTGCCTCTGATGACTGGACACAATATACAGAATAGTAAAATGAAGAGCGGTCCAGTGGAATTCAACTGTTAAATACATTTAACATAAACTTCAGTCTGCAGGCAAAAAGTTAAACAGAACATAGAGATTAGACAGTATGTTTAAGGCAATAAAAGAAACTATCAGAAACAGGATCTCTTTTTCGTTAAGAATAAAAACTCTCGTCGGAACATATTTTCTGTTTAAACTGGGTCTTTATTTCATGGCAATCTGTGGATTCGATTTTGTACTGAATCTGATCCTCTTTTTGTTTTGCCTGTTTTCTGTAAAGCAGAAGACCTTAAACACCATATACAGTGCTGTTCTGATTATTTCAGGTCTGCTTCTTCTCTATCATGACAGTTATCTGCCTATGTTCACACCTCAGGTTATCTATGATGAAAAGGGAATTTTAGGCATCTATGAGCTTGTAACAACCTTTATTGCAGATTATTTTGATTACAGCTACTTCGGTATATTTGCCCTGCTGTTTATTGCCGTGTTCTTCTTAAATGACTTTCTGAAGATCACCTCTTTTGTTGTTGTAGGATTTGTTACAGTAGCTGTTCTCAACATTTGGGCACTGAATGTATCTAAAGAGGCTAATTCTCAGGCTGTGCAGAATGTAGTGGCTGACAGTGCCGATATTCCACCTCAGATAGGCACTGCTGACAGTCAGAGTGTTGAGAACTATCTGCAGACATTTCTGGAACTTGAAAGTCAGCGCATTGTCTCAATGCCCTCCTCGCTTCCAGAGAATTTCAAACCTTTTGATATAGTAATAGTTAATATCTGCTCAATGGCAACAGACGATATTGAAGCTTCAAACCTGTTAAAACATCCGCTGTTCAGAACTTTTGACTTCAGTTTTGAAACATTCAACTCAGTGTCATCCTATTCAACCCCATCCACATTAAGACTGTTACGTTCAAACTGCGGGCAGATGACTGAAGCTCAGATGTACAGGGAAAGAAGATCTGAATGTGAGCTCATCACTGCGGTAGAACAGTTAGGTTATCAGAGCGAAGTTTATTTTGATCACAACGGTAAATACGGTGACTACTTAAAGACTCTGCATGAACTTGGGGGACTCAAAGAGAGCATTCATGATCTATCTAAGCTTTCTGTAAAGTACAGCGCATTTGATGGCAGTGCAATAAGAAGTGATTCCGATTTGTTCACCTCCTACATCAACAATGTTGCCAACAACAGTAGCGTCAACAACATAACCTTCATGAACCTTCTATCACTTCATGACGGCAACAGACTGGCAGGTGAAAAGAAATCACAGAGCTACGCTCCAAGACTGAAACTGCTGCTAGACAACCTTGAGGATTTCATTAAAGAGATCAGAAAAACAAAAAGAAATACCCTTTTTATCATGATCCCAGAGCATGGAGCAGCAATTCGCGGAGACAAAATGCAGATTGCAAAACTAAGAGAAATACCTACAGACAAGATCACCAGAATTCCTGTAGGAATAAGTTTCATTGGCGCAGACAGAAATTATGCTGATGGACAGGAAAAATCAAAAGCTCACAGGACGCAAAGGATCAAGGGCTTTTACAGCTATCTGGCAATATCTGAAATTGTAAAAAGAGCTATTGAGGATAATGTCTTCTCAGTAAACAATAAAGATGAAAGCAGAACCGACAGGGTTGCAGACATATTTTATGATCTTCCACAAACAGCCTTTATATCTGAATCAACAAATGCCTACTATATGAATTTCCAGCATCAGGATTTTTATAAATTAAAAGGCGAGAAATGGGAAAAATATATTAAATAGTCGATGGCATTTATATCGCATTTATTTACATCTGCCACTTTGATTATTGTTTTATAAAAAATTTTTTACTAAAAAGTGTTGACACATTTACGCATTGTCTTTATAATCGTCTGCGTTTTCACGGTGTTCCTCCTTAGTTCAGTCGGTAGAACGGCGGACTGTTAATCCGTATGTCGCAGGTTCAAGTCCCGCAGGAGGAGCCATGAAAAACAAAAAAAATTTTTGGAGTTCCTCCTTAGTTCAGTCGGTAGAACGGCGGACTGTTAATCCGTATGTCGCAGGTTCAAGTCCCGCAGGAGGAGCCAAAAAAACTCACATGGCAGCCTGATGGTTGCTTTTTTTATTTTCACACTTCGCATTTTTACAATCTTCTTATTGAAATTTCTAATGAAATTTATATGATATTTCTAATATCAGATAAGGAGAAAGCCATGTCAAAAGCTTTAATAGTATATACTCAGGGAACAGAAGACATTGAGTCTACTGCAGTTTTGGATATCTTAAAACGTGGCGGAGTAGACGTTGTTACCGCATCAGTAAACGCTGACGGTTCACGTTTAGTAAATCTCGCTCACGGAACAACTGTTCTGTGCCAGCAGAACATTGAAGACGTCAGTGATAATTTTGACCTTATCGTAGTTCCAGGTGGTCCTGGCACCAAGACTTATTCAGGCTGTAATAAGCTTATTGATATGCTGAAAGCACAAAAAGAAAAGAAAGGACTTATTGGAGCAATCTGTGCAGCTCCAGGCTTTATTCTGTATTCATGTGGAATTTTAAAGAATACTGAAAAGGCATCTACCTATCCTGGCTGTGAGTGTGGTGCAAAATTCAGCGACAAGCCTGTAAGCGTAAATTCTGAAGAGAATATCATCACAGGTCGCGGACCTAATTATGCCATTCCCTTTGCACTCGAACTTTTAAAGGCACTGGAAGGTGAAGCAAAGGCAAAAGAAGTGGCTGATGGAATTCTCTACAACGAGTAGCTCACTTCATCTTTTGTTTTCATAATTTAAAAACATGGAGGGAGGGAGGCTTATGCCTCCCCTGTGCGGATTGTTTTAAATTCAGCTGTTATTTGAACCACTTTTTGTAAATCTTATCGTAGGTACCGTCTTCCCTGATCTTTTTTAAACCATCATTAATTCTGTCCATTAGTGCAGTATTGTTTTTATTGGTTACAATGCCAAGATCTGCTGCACGAACAACGCTTTCGGGAACATGAACAAGATCTCTGTCTCCAGTCTGAACAAGATAGAACTGATTTACAGGAGTACCTGTTATCACAGCCTCGCAGCCATTCTTTTTCAGTTCCATATAAGCTTCGGTTATATTATTAAAGTTCTTAATCTTAGCATTCTTAATACCTTCTGCCACAATGGCACCAACTGAGCCTAACTGCACGCAGACACCTTTTCCTTCAAGGGAGTTCATGCTTTTATACTTTCCTTGAGAATCTTTTCTTACCATTAAATCCTGGCCTGCAACATAGTATGAGTCTGAGAACAAAACCATCTTCTCGCGCTCAGGATTTTTGGTCATACCAGAAATGGCAGCATCAATTGAGTTTGACAGAATTGACGGAATAAGACCATCAAACTGCATTGATTCGATTACAACTTTTATATCTTCAGCTTTACCGATTGCGTTGATAAGATCAATATCAAATCCGACTATTTCAGAAGTTTTGTCATCAACAAAACCAAAAGGAGCAAAAGTAGGTTCAGTTCCTACATGAATGGTTTCCTGAGCACAGGCATTAAAAGAATATAAAAAAACTGCTGCGCCAAAAATTGCGCCATATAAATTTGATTTTACTGACATGAGATTTCTCCATAAATGCTAATGTGTTAATTATGGAGCCGTAAAAATAAAATGTCCCTACTTTATAAAAATTTGGCAGATTTGCATATAAAAAGTGCATAAAAGAATTCTTCTGCTCTATATTAAAGCTAAATTTCTGTACAAAGAGACACTGTTTAAGACTGGAGAGCCTGGGAGGCTCTCCTTCAAGGTTAGTGGAAATGTCCGTGGTGACGTCCATGATGTCTTCGTGGAGGTGGTGGTGAAAATCCTCTGTGCTCTTCCCATGGACCATGTCTGAATTCACCACGTGGAGGAGGTGGTGGAGGTGGTGCATAATGTAGGCCCGGAGCTGGAGGCAGCACTACAACACCTGGAGGAGGAGGTGGTGGTGGAGCATAATGATAACTGCGACCTGATCTTAGCGAGAAAGAGGTATCATCGTCATCAAAGTAAAATCCCATACCGGCCTGAGCCTGTGAGATCATACCTGCAAATGTGAATACCAGTATGACTGACTTTATCTTCATAAATATACACTCTGACAATTACAAAAGCTGTTTTTTACAGTTTTCAATTCTCATAAATCTGTTTGCTGACTTAATGCTGTTTCGTTAATAACGTTCTGTAAAACGAGGTCTGAAATCATGACCAAATCTGCGTGGAGGCTGTGGAGCAAAATGGTGTTCATGGTCTTCAAAGCCTGGCTCAAAATGATGCGCAGGGCCTGCAGGAGGCTGACTGGCCTGTGAAGAGCCTACTGAGATACTGGTATCTCCATCGTCATAATAGAAACCATAATGTCCATGAGCACTGGCAACTGAAGTGCATCCAAACAGACAGATTGCGGCTATGCAGTTTCTAATCCTCATATGAACTCCTTAAAAGTTATTCATTTCCTATAATTAAAAGGATAGTTGTTTATTCTTAGAAATAGCTTAGTTCTAATCTTTTTTACGCTTGTATCAGAAAATTCAGAATGAGCTGATTCATTTAAATCAGAAGGATATGCCGTTTGCGCAGAACAGATTAAATAAAAGATATGAAGGATAAATAAAAGACTTTTGTCAGAAAATAAAGACTGTAAACTGTCAGGAGCCTGTACTGCTTTGGGAACAGGCTCTGTAAAAGTCTACAGATGCGGTACTACCACAGGCGCCACCATGGTTTTGATGCCTTAACCGCACTTACATCGTCTAAACGGGTGCAGATCTTACCGCAGATTGACTCACTGTCATCAGGCTCCCCCCACTCAGTCTTCATTAAAACTTTAGCGGCACCTGTAACATGACCTACAACATAGATATGGAAGCGACCTTCCTTTACAGCCTTAACTACAGAAGGACGCAGAACCAACTGATGAATACAGGAATATGGAATTATCACTCCCTGTGTACCTGTAAGACCATGCAAACGGCAGATCTTAAAGAATCCTTCTATTTTTTCGTTTACACCGCCGACAGGCTGCACATCTCCGAACTGATCGACAGCACCTGTTACAGCAAGATCCTGTCTTACAGGCAGATCAGAAAGGCTTGAAATTACAGCACAAAGACCGGTTAAAGACGCTGAATCACCGTCAATTTCACTATAGGACTGCTCAAACACAAGACTTGCGGACACCGGCATAGGCTGCTCGGCACCAAATTCTGTAGACAGGAATCCATTGATGATCATCATTGCTTTGGCATGGATCTGACCTGCAAGCTCAGCTTTTCTTTCAATATCGATAACGTCGCCATCTCCGCCTGCACGCAGTGTCGCAGTAATTCTGACAGGCTCTCCGTACTCATAGGAGGTACCTGCAGTTTCAATGACACTAAGACCATTAATCTGACCGGTAACCTCGCCACTTGTTTCTAAAATGATCTGATTGTCCCGATGATTTCTAAGCTCCGATTCAGCAAGTGAATTTACTCTGAAATCAGCAGCTCCTATAGCTTTTAGAACATCATGTTCAAGGACTGTATATGCAGAGTTCTCCCCTGATCTTAACCTGGCATATCTGTCAGCTTCCATTATAAGAGAGAGCAGTTTTGTCTCGGGAATACCAAGATACCGTCTGTCTCCGCTCTGTCTGCATGACCAGATGCATAAAAGTCTGACAGCCCTGTCATCAAAGTCTCCAACACTGTATTTCTCTCTATATGAGGCCACAAGTGATCCCATCAGATCCATCGCGCCTAGTATAGGATACTCAAGGACAATATCAGCTCTTACAGCATTATCTAGCGTCTGCCACATCATGTTCAGCGTGGCACAGTCAGTTGCATCTCCGCACAGGACCAGTTTCAACCCTTCATTCATAGCTATACAGGCATCAGCCATTCCAAGCCATTTTGGGTGATCAATAAAATGAGAACATGGCATAACCACATATCCAGGTTCTGTTAAAACGCCGCTTTCCTTATCTGAACCGAACAGTTCAAATTTGGTTGGTGCTATAGCTATGGTTGGAGTAACCGATGAGACATCCTTAAAAAGGTCACAGGCAATATCGATAGTATCTACACCAGAGCTTCCGCATAAAAGCATTACTCTGGAAAGACTGTTGTTTAAAAGATACTTTAGTGCACTGCGAGCTCTTAACTGTAACTTTGAAAAAGAACGTGGTTCAAGTTCTTTTGTAGAGCAGAAGGAATACTTCCCAAGATCAGTCAGAAGATCATTATACTCAAGCTCTAAAACCGCATCCTCTGCATTCTGAGCTTCTTTAGTATTATCTGTAAAAACGTATTTCAATATTATTCACCAAAAAGCTTTTATTTCTGATTGTATGTTTTTGTTGCATTTCTCTTTTATGCAGCTAGGATTTTAGTTGACATCAAAGCTGTAAATCAAATCAACAGACTGATCAAGAGAAGAAATAAACTCAGCATAAAGTCTGCGCATTATCTCATAACGCAGTTTAAATTCATTTACTGAATTGAACACTCCATAGCCGTATGACAGTCTGATCCTGTTGCTCAGATAGGTCTGTACCTCAACCTGAGTATCATCGCCGGTACCGGATGATCCAAGCTGAACACCATCCATACCAAAGATGCCAACTACAGAATTTAGAATACCAGTGGTTGTTCCCAAACCTAAGGTCATTAATAGCTGAGCACTTGTGTTGTCAGAATTTCCTGTTACGCTTGTTTTTTCAAGTCCGTGACCGTACAGAAGATATGACAGGATCTCATTCTGACTCATTGCAGGCTTTGAGAACAGAGAAATGTTCAGATCCTCAGTTCTTCCCTTTACTCTAACTCCTGCGACCACATCATTCTCAATTGTGGAAGGATCAACTACAACTTCAGCATTGACAAGAGGAGTGAAGAGATTTCCATTAAATCTGGCATCTGCACTGTTGACAATAAACTTATGACCATAAAGTTCAGCTCTGCCGTGTTCAAGGTAAACAGAACCACTGCCATTTACTGTATTGCTGTCCGATGACTTATGTATTTTTACACCGCCAAGAACATTAGCCTTAAGCCCCATGGCATCAACCTTGACATCATTTCCAAGATTTACGTCAACATCAATGGACATATCGTTGTTGATTCCATTCTCATTCAGTCTGGCAATAACACCTTTGAGGTTGTTGTCATCATCGACAAAGATCTCATCCTTTGAAGGCGCTATAGTACTGTTCTCAATGGATTTAAATTTAATCAGACCTTTTGGAATTTCAACATTACCGGTTACCCTGAGAATTTTATTAAGAGTAACTAGGGTATGAACATTGGCCTGTGCCTCTCCATAGCTTAACAGGAAAACTGGCAGGCTGTCCGCATCTAGGCTTATCTGTCCTAATGGCTCTTTCTCCCAGTTTAAAGTGCCGTTCAGACTGGCTTTTGATCCGTTTAAAGACAGCTCACCGTTTAAAATACCGGTATTTCCACTGGCATTAACCGTAATATCAAAATTATCTACAGTACCTACGTTATAACTTGGGTTGGCGCTGCCATTTAGCGAAATTTTTCCAAAGAAAAGAGGTCCTGACAGACTTCCACCAAGTGTCCCTTCAATATTTGCCTTTCCCTTGAGGGTATTTAACGAGTTTGTAGATGCTGTAAACAGATCTAACGACAGATCCTTTAACCTGACCCTACCTGACAGATCCCTTTTTCTGAAAGGATCGGACACATCGGCATGAACAGAAAGAAGTCCCTTCTCACTTTTCAGAGTGGCTGTAATATCTGTTGAAAATAGCGAAGAATTTGTATTTAAGTCAAAGTTGACATTGTCAAAAGGAAAAACAGAGGATCTGTAAACCAAAACACCGTCCGATGCTTTTACCCTTGCATTTATTACAGGCACCCTTCCATTAAAACTTATATCAGAATGAAGTGACAGAATACCTGAGACAAAAGCATCCTTTGGCAAATATTTTTTAATCAGACTCAACTGAAAATTGCTCAGATCAACAACAGATGAAAATGAGTTTTTCCCAAGCCTGATATCGGAAATATACAGATTGGAGTTACCGTCAGTCAGCCTGATTTTACTTATGTTTCCCTTATGAGATCTGCAGTTGTAGGTTAATTCTACAGGATCAGTAATTGATACGGGATCAACAATATTGCTTACAAAAATGAGATTGGACAGTGTTCCTGAATAAACTCCGTTTTTTCTGTTATATCCACCGCTGGCAGCCACATAACTTCCAGAACCAGAACCGCACGATAAGGTCAGACTGTGCTTTTCCAGGGTTCCAGTAACATCCAGAGAACACTTCTGATAGGCTTTAATATCTCTTGCAAGGCGGATGGTATTGGAGATGACAGATAAATTCAAAGAACCTGATGCCACATTTAAATTGGAATCGAAAACAAGTTTTCTTACTAAAAGATCTTCATAATTTATCTTTTCACTCTTGCCGGAAACAAAAATGTTAGGTTCATTAAGAGCTCCTTCAATCAGGATTTTTCCGGCAAAAGCACCTTTTGTCTTTGGATCAAGTTTTGAAAGATCAGAAACAGAAACCCAGCCTTCAAGATGAGAGTTCTCTGAGACATCTCCTTTGAGCACCACATAGTTATTATCCTGAGACAGTCTGAAATCATCGACAGAGAAACCGTCCTTAACTGATCCGAGGAAGTTTTCAACATCTAAAGAAGCTCTGTGGGAGTTAAAATAAAAATCAGACTTTAAATCTGCAACATTAAAAATAACCTCATCTCTGTCAGGATCATATCCTACTGACAGATTGGAGTTCAGCGAGAATTCTCCTTTTAGAGATTCGTGCAGACCGGAGGCATCATCAGCCTTTATCCTGACACTGCCCTGATAGCCAAGACCACCTGTAAAAATTAGATCACCCTCAATTTGGGATGTGAACTTTCTTTTTCCTAAAAGGCCTTCCATGGAGAAATTGTTAAAATGGGCGTTATCTAAAGTTACACTGGCATCAATATTTGTTTTTAAACTGTTAAATCCATGACCTGAAATTTGTGAGTCAAAGTTCAGATGCATATCTCTGAACACAGCACCTGTAAGCAGGAGTTTTACGTTTTGAGCACTGATCCTGTCTTTTAACAGATCCTCTTTTTCAAGATTTGGAGAAAGTGACTTTTCAACAAAACTGAATGCATTGGACAGCTCAGACAGAGAAAACTCCCTGGTTTTACTCTTTAAAGACTGAGTGTCTTGAAGAGGATATAAAATTCTGTCCGACTCTACAGAAAGGTAGCATGGCAGTTCATTTGAAAGAGGATTAAGTCTGGCCTTTACTCTGACACTGTACGGACTGTCAAGCAGCATATCCGCATTCATGTTTACAAGGTTTCCTGTAAGAGTAAATTCTCCTTTTAAATCATACAGGGCCCCATCATAGTTATGAAGGGTGTAGTCAGTTTTTGCGCCCTGTCCTGCCACCTTGAAATTCAGAGTGTAATAATCGGTAAAATTCATTGATCCTTTTAGTGAGGCCCTGCCGAGTCTGTGTTCAATATCAATTGTTTTTACCTTAAGCAGAGACTGAGACCAGAATACATCCACAAAAGCATTAAATGCCCCCGTATCATAGCCGTCCATATAGTAGCGTGCATTATTAAGCTTAAGGTTGTGCAGTGCTGCATCAAGTGGCAGAAAGATGTCACAGATTTTTTCTATGGCCCCGTTGCCGTTATCAAATGTCAGAATTTCAGGCAAGGTAACGGAGGTATCATCCTCAGACTCATATTTGAGATGAACTGAAGGAGAGTCAATCTGCCCCTTGTCGACAGCTGCGTAGTCCCTATAGGTCTGCAGTGAAAGATCAGCTTTTTTTACCAGAACATCCACAACAGATGACAAATAAGCAAAATCTTTTAGTTTTAATCTGTTTATGAAGATTTTGACAGGAATATTGAGTCTGAAGTCATCACCGTCATCTGCTGTATCATCAGATGTCTCCTCAGAATCAAGCAACTCTACCTCAAGCGTATCAGCATCAATAAGATTGATATCGAGTCTGGATGTTGCAAGATAGCCAAGACCGTCATATTCAAGATTGAGACTTTTAGCTCTGACATCGACCACATCATAGACCAGAACGTCAAATGGTCCTTTTGTTTTAAATCCTGTCAGCACAGAACCTTTTTCAATATCGGCTGTAATTTTTACGTAATCGCCAAGAGCGGAATTTACTCTTGAAACTACAAAGCGGAGACCGCTTGTGGTAGCCAGTATGTAAAAGAGTACCGTCAGGATCAGTATCATAAACACTGATCCTATAAGAGCTATAATTTTTACAGACTTTCTAGCACTCATTATTCGAACTCTTTTCTGAAAATAATCACACTTGCCTCTCAAAGCTAGAACTCAGGACCGAATGACAGATGGAGCTTGAACTGGCTGTTGTCATTACTGTTGTCTATGCCATAGGCAAGATCCACTTTGAAGGTTCCGTACCTTGACATATACCTAAAGCCGATACCAGGACCATAAAGTATGGATTTATCCTTTGAATAGGAATCTGTACAGATTGCAGAATCAAGAAATACAGCTCCACGTGAATTTTCTATACCGACAGGGAACATGTATTCTAGTGTTCCTGCTGTAAGGTAACGTGAACCTTTAAGGTACCCCTGATGGCGCGAAGACTGGGTTTTATAGCCAAAACCTCTTAAGGTCTGTTCACCACCCACAAAAAATCTCATGGAAGGAGGAACTTTATAAGCATCCGCTCCGAAAATTCCTCCCTGTATAAACTTATACAGAACTCTTGTTCTCTGTGTAGGAGAAAATACACCTCTGACTGAAAGTTCCGATCTTAGGAAGTTGGCATCAGTTACAGCGCTACTACCAAAGCGGTTATCAAAGCTTATACTGTAGCCTGTCTTAGGATCAAGACCTCCTGTGGTGGTTCGTTTTGAAAGAACAAGACCAGGAGTCAGATTCAGTGCAGAACCGTTTTCAAGTCCCTGTCTGTAATCCTCATACTCAATGGCCAGGTAAAAATCACGTCTCCACACACCAGTCATATTTGCCACATAATGAAAAGAGGCATGAGACAGATCAGACAGAGTATCATTAAAATCCGTATGGGTTTGGGCCAGTTTTATGTAAAAGTAATCCAGATTCGGATTTTCATGAGGTATCTTATAGATTGCCTGAGCATCCTGCTTTACTCTGGATACCCTAAAATATGAGCTAAAAGAATGTCCTCTTTCGTTAATAAGAGGCTTGTCCCATGCAAGAATGCCGCGGACACTTTCATCTGTAGAGTAGCCAAGACCCACTCTAAACAGATTTTTTGACTGTCGTTCAAGAGATACCGAAACGGGGATCATTCCGTTCTTTTTATCTTCTACGAGTGGTCTTACATCTACAGATTTATAGAAATTTGTCTGAGACAGTGATGATGTGTACTCAGAGAGCTTTTTAGATGAGAAGTCCTGACCTGTAACAAAGTTCTGCAGTGACAGGGAAGGCTTCATCAGCTCTCTGGATCTGGCATCGGCAATTACAGCTCCGAACTGATAGCGTCTGCCTGTATCAAATACAAGCTGAATGTCGGCTGCATTCTGCTCTTTATAGACCAGAATTCTCGATGAAATGATCTTTGCATCAAAAAATCCTATTTCCAGAGCCCTGTTTTTTAAATTCTCCTTTAGCTTTTCATAGTTTCCGTGTCTTAAAAGCGTATAGGATTTCAGACCACTGTCCTCAATGATCTTTGAAAAAGAACTGTAGTAGGCTCCCTCACCTATCAGCTCTATCTGACAGTTACGGATATACAGAGGTTTGCCAAGATCAACTTCCGCCTTTAATGAATGATCAAACATTCGGTCGTTTTCAGGGAATTCAATATTGATTTCAGGATGGTAATAACCAAAGGCGTGAACGGCAGTTGTAATTTTGTCAGTGATCTCTCGACCGTACAGTCTTGCCCTTTTCCTTGAGATTGTAGGCAGTGTGGCAAGATAGGCAGAGATATTCTGTTCTATCTCCTTATTATGAACACCTTTAACCTCTATACTGACAGGATCATCCACTCCTGAAGATATTTTTACAGGTTTTCCATCAGAAGAGCATGAGACCAGAGAAAAACTCATGATTACAGACGATAAGGCAAGACAGAGAGCAGACTTTTTTGAAAGCGAAGTCTTTGCAGGTACAAACGCCCCGTTCTGCAGTGAACATCTGCAGAAATTGCCTTTACCCTCTGTCCGTCTGAAACTCATTTTTCCTGTCTTTTAATGCTACTGATTAAACGGCCTGAACGCCTTTAATCTGATAAATATTTACCTACATTATACAAAAGAATAAGACCATTTTTTTACAATAAAAGCTTAATAGCCCAATCAGGATGAATGATTTTTTTCACTGCAGGCATGGTGTAACCTGAAAAACCACTGTTCAGAAGCCGTACAAAACAGCTTAAAAATATTAACTTTATGTTTTATAAAGAAAAATTATTCACGACTCAGATCGCAATTTTATCTTGAAAAAAAACAGGATTCGTCTAAAATATCCCAGACTAAGATCACTGTATTTAACAATCAGAAATTTGATCTGCGTCACTTGGTGTACTCAATAACATTTTTGGGGGTCTTTGTGGTCGCATCCGCAATTTTGGCTCTTGCTGACGGTACAGTATTCAAAGGCAAAGCTTTTGGTGCTGAGAATACAACAACTGTTGGTGAGGTCGTTTTCAACACATCTATGACCGGCTATCAGGAAATTTTAACCGATCCTTCATACGCTAGCCAAATCGTTACTTTAACCTATCCGCATATCGGCAATTACGGAACAAATGACGAAGACGTGGAGTCTCGTGATGTATTTGCAATGGGTTTAATCATTAGAGATTTATCCCTGGTTGCATCTAATTTCCGCAGCACAGAAAATTTAAGCGACTTCCTGGCAAAATACAAAAAGCCTGGTATTTACGGCATTGACACCCGTATGCTGACAAGAATTCTTCGTGAGAAGGGTGCACAGAACGGCTGTCTGTCAACAGATCCTCATATGACAGAGGAAAAGGCTGTTGAGCTTGCCAGAAAATTCCCAGGACTTAAGGGCATGGATCTGGCTAAGGTTGTTACAACTCCTGAAATCTACTCATGGACAGAAGGTACATGGGAACTTGGTCAGGGTTATGTAAACAAGAGCCGTACAGAATTTAACGTTGTAGCCTATGATTTTGGTATCAAGCGCAACATTCTCCGCATATTAGCCTCTCTGGGTTGCAAGGTAACAGTGGTTCCTGCAATGACCCCTGCAAGTGAAGTTATCAAGATGAACCCTGATGGCATATTCCTGTCTAACGGTCCTGGAGATCCGGAACCTTGTACTTATGCACAGGAAGCAATTAAAGAATTTATTGAGCACAAGATCCCTCTGTTCGGTATCTGTTTGGGCCACCAGCTGCTTTCACTGGCATCAGGAGCCAAGACCATCAAGATGAAATGCGGTCACCACGGTGCCAACCACCCGGTTCGCGATCTTGAGTCAGGTGTTGTTTACATCACTTCTCAGAACCACGGTTTCTGCGTTGATGAGGCTACACTGCCTGCCAATCTGAAGGCAACCCACAAATCTCTGTTTGACGGTACACTCCAGGGTGTTGAGCGCACAGACGTTCCTGCATTCAGCTTCCAAGGTCACCCTGAGGCAAGTCCTGGTCCGCACGATCCAATGTATCTATTCGAGCACTTTGTAGAACTAATGCGCAATTACCGCAAGAAAAACTAGGGGATAACAGATGCCAAAGCGTACTGATATAAAGAAGATTTTGATCCTAGGTGCAGGTCCTATTGTTATCGGACAGGCATGTGAGTTTGACTATTCTGGTACTCAGGCCTGCAGAGCTCTTCGAGAAGAAGGCTACGAGGTAATTCTAGTCAACTCAAACCCTGCAACCATCATGACTGATCCTGATGTTGCAGATGTGACCTATATCGAACCTATTCACTGGAAGGTTGTAGAGAACATCATTGCCAGAGAGCATCCTGATGTTATTCTTCCAACCATGGGCGGTCAGACCGCATTAAACTGCGCACTTGACCTTGAAAAGCACGGTGTTCTTGCAAAGTACAACGTTGAAATGATCGGTGCCAAGGCCGATGCTATTGACAAGGCTGAAAACCGTGAACGTTTTGACAAGGCCATGAAGAAAATCGGTCTTGAGTGTCCACGTGCCGGCATTGCCCACAGCATGGAAGAGGCATGGGAAGTACAGAGACAGGTTGGTTTCCCTTGCATTATCCGCCCTTCATTCACCATGGGTGGTACAGGTGGCGGTATCGCCTACAACCCTGAAGAATTCGAGGAAATCTGCAACAAGGGCCTTGAGCTGTCCCCTACTCATGAACTTTTAATCGATGAGTCACTCATCGGATGGAAAGAGTACGAGATGGAGGTTGTTCGAGACCGCAAGGACAACTGCATTATTGTCTGCTCAATTGAAAACCTCGATCCAATGGGTATTCATACAGGTGACTCAATCACTGTTGCACCTGCCCAGACTCTGACCGACAAGGAATACCAGATCATGCGTGATGCGGCTATGGCTGTTTTACGTGAGATCGGTGTTGAAACCGGCGGTTCAAACGTCCAGTTCGGTATCAACCCTCAGAACGGTCGTATGGTTATCATTGAGATGAACCCTCGTGTTTCACGTTCATCTGCTCTTGCATCAAAGGCTACAGGTTTCCCTATTGCCAAGATTGCAGCAAAACTTGCTGTAGGCTACACCCTCGATGAGCTTGGCAATGATATTACAGGCGACAAGACACCAGCATCTTTCGAGCCTAGCCTTGACTATGTGGTAACCAAGATCCCTCGTTTCAACTTCGAGAAATTCCCTAACTCTGACGACAGACTGACAACTCAGATGAAGTCTGTAGGTGAGGTTATGGCTATCGGTCGCACCTTTGAGGAATCACTGCAGAAGGCTCTTCGCGGTCTAGAGACTGGTAAGCTTGGCTTTGATCCACGTCTTGATATGAGCAAACCTGATGCCCGTCAGAAACTGCTTCACGAACTGGAGAATGCAGGTGCTCACAGAATATGGTACTTAGGTGATGCCTTCCGTATCGGCATGACCGTAGAGGAAGTATTCGGCTACACCAAGATTGATCCATGGTTCTTAAGCCAGATTAAAGAGATCATTGACATTGAGCAGTCATTGAGCGGCAGAACTCTAAAGTCAATTGATGCTGATGAAATGCATGATCTGAAGGCTCGCGGATTCTCTGACGCCAGACTTGCAACTCTGCTCAAAACCACTGAGGATAAGGTTCGCGCACGTCGCTGGCTGTTCGAGGTTTACCCTACCTACAAGCGCGTTGATACCTGCGCAGCTGAGTTTGCCACTTCAACTGCCTATATGTATTCAACCTATGAGCAGGAATGTGAAGCAAGACCTACCGACAGAAAGAAGGTTATTGTTTTAGGTGGCGGTCCTAACAGAATCGGTCAGGGTATTGAGTTTGACTACTGTTGCGTTCACGCCTCAATGGCATTACGTGAAGACGGCTATGAGTCTATCATGGTTAACTGCAACCCTGAGACCGTATCAACCGACTATGACATTTCTGACAGACTGTACTTTGAGCCGGTTACATTAGAAGATGTACTTGAGATTGCAAGGATCGAGAAGCCAGTAGGTGTTATTGTTCAGTTCGGTGGTCAGACTCCATTAAAACTTGCAAAGAAGTTAGAGCAGGAAGGTGTACCTATTATCGGTACTTCACCTGACGACATCGACAGAGCAGAAGATCGTAAGTTGTTCCAGGAAGTTGTCAATAAACTCAACCTATTGCAGCCTCGCAACGGAACTGCAACTTCTCTAACTCAGGCTATCAATGTTGCCAGCGAAATTGGCTACCCTCTAGTAGTTCGTCCTTCATATGTTCTAGGCGGACGTGCAATGGAAGTTGTATATGGTGAAGAGGATCTGAAGAGATACTTTGCTGAAGCTGTTAAGGTTTCCAACAAGTCACCGGTTCTTCTGGACAAGTTCCTTGATCACGCAACAGAAATTGACGTTGACGCTGTAGCAGACGGTAAGGACGTTGTTATCGGCGGTATCATGGAGCACATCGAAGAGTGTGGCGTTCACTCAGGTGACGCAAGCTGCGTTCTGCCTCCATACCACCTGACAGCAGATCAGATCGAAAGATTAACTAAGATCTCTAAAGAATTAGCTTTAGCTCTGAACGTTAAAGGTCTGATGAACGTACAGCTGGCAATTAGAGAGGACAAGATTTACTTAATCGAAGTTAACCCTCGTGCTGCACGTACTGTTCCATTCGTATCAAAGGCAACAGGTCTTCCATTAGCTAAGATTGCTGCCCGTGTAATGACAGGCAAAACCCTTGCAGAACAGGGAGTTACCCATGAGGTTATTCCTCCATACTACTCTGTAAAGGAAGTTGTACTGCCATTTGCCAAGTTCCCAGGTTCAGATCCTCTATTAGGACCTGAAATGAGATCAACAGGTGAGACTATGGGTACAGCTACAACCTTCCCTGAGGCTTATGCTAAGTCACAGTTAGCTGCTAAGGCACCTGTACAGAGAAGCGGTACTATCTTACTGTCAATCAAGAAGTCAGATCAGGATAGATTACCAGCTTTAGGTAAGTTATTAGTTGCAGCAGGCTTCAAGCTAGAAGGAACTAAGGGTACATGCAACGTATTAAAGGCTGCAGGTCTTGATTGCGTACTTGTAAACAAGGTATATGAAGGCAGACCAAACTTACTTGATTTCATCAAGTCAGGTCGTTACAGCTGGGTTATCAACACTACAGAAGGTCGTCAGTCTGTTGAAGACTCTCGTTCATTACGTAGAAGCTGCTTACGTTACGGCATCTACTACACTACAACCTTAAATGCTGCATTTGCATGTATCGAGGCTGTAGGTGCAGATGAGTACGCATCAGTACACTCTCTACAGGAACTTCACAAGTTAGTTGATGAGAAGTATTCAAAGTAAGCTTAAGATCTAAAGCTAAAGAAGAGGCTCTAAAGGATAACTTTAGGGCCTCTTGTGTTTTTAGGTGATCATGTTCATTAAATTTCTGCAAAACACAATAAGGGCCTTCAGCAGAGCTTATCGCATGTATATGTTGGAGAGCTATCATATTCGTTTGTGAGTTTTTTAGTTAAGAGAAACTTTTGATGGACTTTATCTTTACTACGCATAAGGTAAATATTATGTTTTCACATAAATACACCATAGAGAAATATGTTCTAAAGGAAGATTTTCCTGGGGTTAAGGCAACACCTCTTTTGCCGAAGCCCCCACAAAAAAAACTATGATTTCACATTTAGGATTTAATGCTCTTATATTATTCAGAGTAGATTTTATTGCAAAGTGAGACGCAGAAATATCAGCTATAAGCAACAAGTAATCTTTTTGAACAGCTTCAAATGCTTCTGCTTGTCTTTGAGACTTAAACGTAAAGAACTTATTTAAAAAGTCTCCATATTTAGCTTTTGTATTTTGTGCACTCATAAAATAGGCTTTTGTACTTTCCACTACCTTAAAATATGGCAGGTTATGGAGATTTCCAACCATAGCTTTAACTACATTGCAAGATTCAGTAATGTCATTTTCATTCACATTATGTTGTCTTAAAAACAATGTATATCCGTCATAATCAAATTCTATATTTTTGGTCAATTCTGTAATCAGCAGATCTGATACAAAATAACCTGCATTGATATGATAAGCAGTAACAGAAAATAAATAATCAAATCTTGATTTAGTTGTTTGATAAACAACTGTTTTAAAATCAAAGATATTTAATTCTCTGTCTAAGGTCCATATGCTTCCTCTTGCCAGTTTGCAGAAAGTCTTATAATCTAATGATGTTTCAAGATAATCTATTGCTTTTTTTCTAAGAGTTTCATCTATATTATCTTCAAACTTGTATCCAAAAAATGTACATGGAGCGTAAGCATCAATTATATCGATCTCTTTCGTTAATCTTATGGTTTTGATTGTACCGTTATGCTCTAAATCAAATTCAAATGCATTCAAAATCTGAGTATAAATACATCTATCTTTAATAGAATAGATAAATCTCATAAAGTCCACCTTTCATTATATTTTCTGTTTTATTCACCTCTGTTATTTTATATAACAGCATTCCATAATCTGATTACCATAGCTTTAATTTAGTTAAGAAGAAAACGTTGAGTTGTTTATCATATGAATCATTTTTTCGACAGTTGTACTAATGTGTACAAATGCACTATTCTTCCATTTTTGATGTGTATGACGTAGAGGAACTCCTTGACTTAACCATCAACAATCGTTTCAGTTGGGATTTATATTTTATGAGTGCTATAGGTTGCAGTTGTTGAGTGAGGAAAATTAACTCTAACCAAGGTAGGATTTTTCTGGATCTACATGGAGATCACCAAAAGAAATAAGATGAGCATTCTGATTAGTTACCAAAGCTAAAGAAGAGGCTCTAAAGTGTTCCTTAGAGCATCTCGTGTTTTATGGCAATCTTATTTAATGAATTTTTACAAACTTACTATCTAATCTTTTACTTTACGTACTTTTTAAACTCCCCGTAGCCTTTCTCATCTAATTCTTCAAAAGGAATAAACCTTAAGGCGGCGCTGTTAATGCAGTAGCGCAAACCACCTGTTTCTTTAGGACCGTCAGTAAAGACATGACCTAAATGAGCATTACTGGTCTTACTTCTAACCTCAATTCTCTGACGATTTAAAGAAGTATCTAAATGCCGTGACAGGACAGTGTCATCAATTGGCTTTGAAAAAGCAGGCCAACCGCATCCGGATTCGTATTTATCTGTTGAGACAAATAGTGGGGCTCCTGTAATAGGATCAACGTAAATACCCTTTTTAAATTAAACAGCAGAGAAATTTGAGGGCTGTTGAATTTTTATAAGACAAATTGAATTATTTTTGTGCAAAATTAGATATTTTCTAAATTATTCCTATACTTAGGTTAGGTTTTGGAAATAAGGTGGTCATTATGATCTCAATTAGAAAAGCAGATTTTTCTGATGTAAAGATTTTAAAACAGTTAGCTGATGTCTTAGTGCCAAACACTTTTAAAAGTGTTCTGAATACTGCACAGATTGACTTTATGCTGGATAAATACTATTCACAGGAAGCTCTGCAGGATGCCATCAATTCAGGAAAGGTTTACTTTATAGCCACACTTGACGGTGAGGATACTGCCGCTGTCTCTGTCATTCAGCATGGCCCAGATCTGTATCTGATGCAGAAAATCTATGTTGAAATTAAAAATCAGGGCAAAGGCGTGGGTACAGCATTATTTAATCATGTAGTTGAATATGTAAAACAGGATCACCCTCAACCATGTACAATTGAACTGCTGATAAATAAACATAATCCCGGTCTTGATTTCTATATAAAACACGGTATGGAAAAAGTAAGAGATACAGGACTGGACATGGGAGACTTCTTTATCAATGAAGAGGTGTATTCCATGAAGATAAACTCGTAAATAAAAAGCAGCTGCTGTCAGTGTACGGGTAAGTCACCACATTTACTCAGGGACGGCCGCTGAATAAAAGATAAAAAATGAAAACAATTTTACTCCTGCTGCTCGCCTTGTATACAAGTCAGGTTTGTGCAGTCGAAACCAACAGAGAAATTCAGGATTCAGATTCAAAACATGACTGTGGTTCTGACTTAAAAGCGAGCCTGGCTGAAAGACAGAACATCTCAGTCATAATAAATGTCGATGACAAGCTGAGTCTTGAGATACCGGGATACTTCAGAGTATATGATCCGGATCATCACACGCTAGTGGCCACATCGGCTGCAGATTTACAGAAAAATCATATTGAAGTCAAATCACTTGAAGCTGACAACTGCTACCAGAATAAAACATGGATAGGAGCCAAAGCATTCACAGAAGCTGTCTATGAGGACAACTTTACTCAGGAAAGACTTTTAGACAGACTCCACACCGTAGGTTCAGACGCACTCGATCGTGAACTTGAGGATACATGTGCTGAATATCTTGTGGAAATGAAAGAGCACTATAATGAGACTGGATATAAAATCATCGGCAGTATAGATGTCTACAATGACTTTATTGGAGGAAAGATTTCAGTCTGCTTTAACTTCCTGATGGCAGAAGAGAAATTAGGCTCCATTACAGAAGTTACACAGTACCACATTCCGCTTACAGACTTTATGGCACATATATATCTTACCAGCAGTACAGACAGTAAAAAGGCAGAAAACACAATCAAAAATATCCGTCAGAGTGTCAGATTTCTGTAAATTCGTAATGCATAACCTCCTCTTTTGCAAAAATTCTGATCATTGACCTGTAATATGATCTGATTATGTCTTTTCAGAAATTCCTTTTTAAGTCTCTTCGGAACTTCCTGTCACAGAAAAACTTCATAAAAGAATCAGAAACGCCACAAAAAAATGCAGAAATTGACAAATTCTTCGCGCTAAAAATGTGCAATGCACTTTTTTAACTAATTTCTGCAGTTTTTAAATTTATCTTTATAAATCAATATAATAAAGAAATTTTTAAATCATTGAAAATTAAACTTTACTTCATTTTTCTTTAGCTCGCTAAAGATATTTATATTATCTTACTGTTTTTTAAATAATTTTTAGGTATCGCACCATTATGCAACATATAGTAAAATATAACGTGTAGTTTTAGTGCCAGTACAAATATGCTTTGACAGTTCTCACTATAACCACGAAAATTTACTCAGACATTAAAGAACGGGTACGTAATACCCCATCAATTGAAAATTAGGAGCACCTAAATGGCAATCAAGGATTACAGTGAAGTAAAAAAACTCATCGAAGAAAATGATGTTGTTTTTGCTGATTTAAGATTTACTGACACTAAAGGTAAAGAGCAGCATATTTCTCTACCTATTTCCTGCATCGATGAGAAATTCTTCGATCAGGGCAAGATGTTTGACGGTTCTTCAATCGCAGGCTGGCGTGGAATTGACAAGTCAGACATGATCTTAATGCCTGATATCACAACCGTTATGCTTGATCCTTTCTATGCAGATCCAACCATTATCGTACGTTGCGATATTCTTGAGCCACAGACCCTAACAGGTTACGACCGTGATCCTCGTTCTGTAGCAAAGCGTGCTGAGGACTACTTAAAGTCAACCGGTATCGGTGACCAGGCTTTCTTTGGTCCAGAGCCTGAATTCTTCTTATTTGATGATGTTCGTTTCAAGTCTGATATTTCAGGTTCTTTCGTAGCAATCGATGATATCGAGGCAGCCTGGAACTCAGCTACCGAGTATGAGGGTGGCAACAAGGGCTATCGTCCAGCAGTTAAAGGCGGCTACTTCCCAGTTCCACCTGTAGATTCATCACAGGATATCCGTTCTGCAATGTGTAAGGTAATGCAGGAAATGGGTCTTGTTATCGAAGCTCACCATCACGAAGTTGCAACTGCAGGTCAGAACGAGATTGCAACCGAGTTCAACTCATTAACCAAGAAGGCTGATGAGGTTCAGATTTACAAGTATGTTGTTCAGAATGTGGCAAACCAGTACGGCAAAACAGCTACATTCATGCCAAAGCCAATCTACGGAGACAACGGTTCAGGTATGCACTGCCACCAGTCAATCGGTAAGGATGGCAAGAACATCTTCGCAGGCAACCTCTACGGTGGTCTGTCACAGGAAGCTTTATGGTACATCGGCGGTATCATCAAGCATGCCAAGTCATTAAACGCTTTCACAAACCCTTCAACCAACTCTTACAAGCGTCTGGTTCCAGGTTTCGAGGCTCCTTTAATGCTGGCATACTCTGCTGCAAACCGTTCAGCTTCAATCCGTATTCCATATGCAATCAATCCTAAGACTGCACACATTGAGGTTCGTTTCCCAGATTGTATGGCTAACCCATACCTGGCATTCTCTGCAATGCTAATGGCAGGTCTTGACGGTATCCTCAACAAGATTGATCCAGGTGAGGCTATGGATAAGAACCTGTACGACTTACCTCCAGAGGAAGCAGCTAATATTCCACAGGTTTGCGGTTCTTTAGATGAGGCTTTAAAGGCTTTACAGGCTGACCATGACTACCTGACTGCAGGCGGCGTATTCTCAGAGGATATGATCAGTGCCTACATCGAGCTGAAGGCAGCTGAAGATACCCGCGTACGTTCAACTCCACATCCTGCTGAGTTCGAGCTGTACTACAGCCTATAATTTAACGAAATGGGTTAAAAACACCCCATCAAAAATGGGGTGATAATAATAAGAAAACTGTAAAAGTTTTCAAAAAAGGGCCCGTTTAGGGCCCTTATTGTATATATACCACTCGCAAAAGGTGACACATAAATGACTAATTCTGGCTTATACAGAAGTGAAAATGAACACGATGCATGCGGTGTCGGATTCATTGCTCACATCAAAGGTCAAAAAAGCCACAGCATCGTAAGTCAGGGACTGGAAGTTCTTAAGAACCTGACTCACCGCGGTGCAGTAGGAGCAGATCCACTGCAGGGCGATGGTGCCGGCATTTTGATTCAGATCCCTGATCAGATCTTCCGTGACGATATGATGACTCAGGGCGTAAAGCTTCCTCCTCCAGGTGAATATGGCGTAGGTATGGTTTTTCTGCCAAGAGAAGAAGCTTCAAGACATGCCTGTCAGGAAGAGATTGAACGCGCTATTTTAGCAGAAGGACAGATCATCCTGGGATGGAGAGATGTTCCTCTGAACGAGACTATTCCAATGTCTCCTGTAGTTCGCGAAAAAGAGCCTGTAATTAGACAGATCTTTGTGGGTCACTCTCCAGATGTGCTGGTAACAGACGCACTGGAACGTAAGCTGTACATTATCCGTAAGTCAGCTTCAATTGCGATTTCAAATCTTAAATTAAAACACTGTAAAGAATTCTATATTCCTTCATTCTCAGCCCGTACCATTGTTTACAAGGGGCAGCTTCTGGCAAGCCAGGTTGGTGAATACTACAGAGATTTAAACGACAGCCGCTGCACCAGTGCTATCGCTCTAATCCACCAGCGTTTCTCCACCAACACCTTCCCTCAGTGGTCTCTTGCTCACCCATTCAGAATGATTGCCCACAACGGTGAAATCAACACCCTGCGCGGTAACTTCAACTGGATTAAAGCCCGTGAGAAAAACATTTCCTCACCTGTTTTCGGTAAGGATCTTGAGAAACTGTGGCCTTTAATCTTCCAGGGACAGTCAGATTCAGCCTCATTTGACAACGTATTTGAGCTTCTGACCATGTCAGGCTACTCACTAGCTCAGGCTGCAATGATGATGATCCCTTCAGCATGGGAAAAAGATGCTCTAATGGATCCAAAACTCAGAGCATTCTACGAGTACTATGCCGCTATGATGGAGCCATGGGACGGTCCTGCAGCTGTTGCCTTTACTGACGGCCGTCAGATTGGCGCAACACTTGACAGAAACGGGCTTCGTCCTGCCCGCTATATCGTAACTAAAGACGATCTGGTCATTTTAGCTTCAGAAGAGGGAACTCTAAAGATTGACGAGAGCAGAATTGCACGTCACTGGAGACTTGAACCTGGCCGTATGCTTCTTATCGATACAGAACAGGGGCGTATCATCGATGACAAGGAAATCAAGTTAAGCCTTGCCACACTGCGTCCTTACCAGGAATGGACCGACAAGGTTCGCATCAAGCTGACCGATATTAAGGATGAAACCGCAACAGTTGGTCTGAACCTAAATACCAAGGCTCTCATGGGTGTATTCGGCTATACACGTGAGGATGTTGAAAGATTATTAAAGCCAAAGGCTATAAACGGTCAGGAACCTGTGCTTTCAATGGGTAATGATGCCCCTCTGGCTGTTTTATCAAAACGTCCTAAGAGCCTGTACGACTATTTCCGTCAGCTCTTTGCTCAGGTTACAAACCCTGCTATCGATCCTATCCGTGAGGAAATGGTAACCTCACTGGTATCATTTATCGGTCCGCGTCCTGATCTTCTGAACATTATGGATAACAACCCTCCTGTAAGACTGGAGGTCCAGCAGCCAATACTTGATGCTGTTGAGATGGAAAAGATCCGTAATATCAGCAAATTTACAGACAACAAGTTCCGCTCCAAGGAACTTGACATCACCTACCCTTTATCATGGGGTAAGGACGGTATTGAAGCAAGACTGGCTTCAATCAGAGCAGCAGCCATCGATGCAGTGAAAACAGGTCACAACATTCTTATCATCTCTGACAGAAATGTTGCAGCCGACAGACTTGCAATTCCTGCCCTTCTTGCAACCTCTGCTGTCCATCTGTGCCTTGTTGAGAACGGTCTGCGCACAAGCACCGGTCTTGTTGTTGAGACAGGTTCTGCCCGCACAGTTCATCACTTCGCACTTCTTGGCGGTTACGGTGCAGAAGCCATTCACCCATATGTTGCATTACGTGTGGTATCAGAACTTGCTCCAGATGCAAAGACTGCTAAACAGTACCAGGACAACTATATTCATGCCATTGACAAGGGTCTGTACAAGACCATGGCTAAGATGGGTATCTGTACCTACATGTCATACATCGGTGCACAGATCTTCGAGGCTGTAGGCTTATCATCTGAATTCGTTGACAAGTACTTTACCAACACTCCAAGCCCTATTGAAGGTGTGGGTCTGTTTGATATTGCTCAGGAGGCAGTGGAAACCCATAAGACAGCCTTCAGAAAGATTGAACTTAAAGATCCTTCACTGCTTCAGGGTGGCGATCTGAACTGGAGATATGACGGCGAAGAGCATATGTGGACACCTGATGCAGTAGTTCACCTGCAGAGAGCTGTCCGTGCTGGATCATACGATGAGTACAAAAAGTACGCTAAGATCATCAACGATCAGTCCAAGCGTCTGATGACAATTCGCGGTCTGTTCAAGTTTAAAAAGACCACTCCTGTTGATATTAACGAAGTGGAAAGTGAAGAGAGCATCATCCACCGTTTTGCCTGCTCAGCCATGTCTATGGGTGCTATTTCAACTGAAGCTCACACCACCATGGCAATTGCCATGAACAGACTTGGTGCAATGTCAAACTCAGGTGAAGGCGGTGAAGATCCTCGCCGTGACGGTATCATTGACAGTGAAACCTCAACCAAGGCTATCCTGGGTGATGACGTTGTAGTTGACATTCCTCTGCACAAGGGAGATTCATTGCGCTCACGCACCAAACAGGTGGCATCAGGACGTTTTGGTGTAACAACAGATTATCTGTCCACAGCTGATCTGATTCAGATTAAGTTGGCTCAGGGCGCAAAACCAGGTGAAGGAGGTCAGTTACCAGGTCACAAGGTTTCAAAGTACATTGGTAAACTGCGTCACTCACTGCCAGGTATCGGTCTGATTTCTCCTCCACCACACCACGATATCTACTCAATTGAAGATCTGGCTCAGCTGATCTTTGATCTGAAACTTGCCAATACCAGAGCTGATATTTCAGTAAAGCTTGTATCAGAAGTTGGTATCGGTACGGTTGCAGCCGGTGTGGCCAAGTGTAAGGCTGACCATATTGTGATTTCAGGTCATGACGGCGGTACTGGTGCGGCTCCAGCCTCATCTGTAAAGCATGCAGGTTCTGCCTGGGAAATCGGTCTTGCTGACGTACAGCAGACTCTGGTAATGAACAAGCTTCGTTCACGTGTAACACTGCAGGTTGACGGACAGATTAAGACAGGCCGTGACGTAATTATCGGCGCACTTTTAGGTGCTGATGAGTTCGGTTTTGGTACTGCACCTCTTGTATGTATGGGTTGCACCATCATGAGAAAGTGCCAGAAGAACACCTGCCCTACCGGTATTGCAACACAGGATCCTGAACTTCGTAAGCAGTTTATCGGTACACCAGAGCAGCTTGAAAACTACTTCCACTATGTTGCCCGTGAAGTACGTGAGATCATGGCAGAGCTCGGCTTTAGGAAGTTTGAGGATTTAATCGGTCATGCTGAACTTCTGACCAAGGTATCAGACAGTGAATTTGCCAAGGCAAGAAACTTAAGCTTTGAGAGAATTTTCTTTAAGGATCCTGCTTTTGCCGATGAAATTGCACATCATGCAATCTCTCAGCAGCATGAGATTGACAAGGCACTGGACAAGAAGTTTGAAGCTCAGGTTCTAAAGGCTGTCAAGGATAACAGTCCTGTTACAATCGATACTCCGGTTGTTAACGTAAACCGTTCAGTAGGAACCTATACCTCAGGTCTCATTGCCTCATTGAAGAAGAAACTGCCAGACAACTTCATTACCTTCAATCTTAGTGGTACTGCAGGACAGTCATTCGGCGCCTTCCTTGAAAAGGGTGTCACCCTGAATCTGTCAGGTCTTGCCAACGACTATGTCGGCAAGGGTATGTCAGGCGGTATCATCGCTGTTCATGAGAGTGCTGCCTTTGACGGCGATCCTCAGCAGAATATCATTGGCGGTAACACCTGTCTTTACGGTGCAACCTCTGGTGAGGCCTACTTCAGTGGTGTCTGCGGCGAACGTTTTGCTGTAAGAAACTCAGGTGCCGATGCTGTAACCGAAGGCTGTGGAGATCACGGCTGTGAGTATATGACAGGCGGAACCGTCGTAGTGCTCGGAACAACAGGCAGAAACTTTGCTGCCGGTATGTCAGGTGGTATGGCCTATGTTTACGACAGGGACGGTACCTTCAGATCACGTATGGCAAAAGGCTCATTCCAGATAAGCAACGTGGTAAAGGCTGTAAAGGCTGATCCTGCAGTTCCTCTGCATCAGGGAAAATCAGACGAAGAGGTTTTAAGAACTTTACTGACACGTCACCTCAATATGACATCAAGTAAGGTGGCCAAAAAGATCTTAGAGAACTTCGATGTTGAGTTACAGCATTTCGTCAAAGTATTCCCTGTTGAATACTTCAACGCATTAAACGCAATGAAGGAGGCACACTAAGATGGGCTTTTTAAGAGGATTTATTGAATTTGAGCGTATCGAACAGCCTCATGCTGATGTAAAAGAGCGTGTAAAGAGCTTCTGCGAAATCTACGGAACCTTAACAGATGAACAGGCTAAGATTCAGGCAGGTCGCTGCATGGACTGCGGTATTCCATTCTGTATGCATGAGTGCCCTCTGCATAATGATTCACCAGACTTTAACGAGTTTGTGTCAGAAGAGGAAATGGGTAAAGCCTACAATGTTTTGTCAGCTACAAACAACTTCCCGGAGATCACTGGCCGTATCTGCCCTGCTCTGTGTGAGGAAGGATGTACTCTTGGCATTCACCGTAAGGCTGTAGGAATCAAGTCTGTTGAAAGAAAAATTGCCGAATACGCTTTTGAGCACGGACTTGTAAAACCTGTTATCACAGAAAAACGTTCAGGCAAAAAGGTCTGTGTTGTAGGTTCAGGTCCTGCAGCTTTGGCTGCAGCTCAGCAGTTAAACCGCTTCGGTCACACAGTAACCGTGCTTGAAAAAATGAACAAGATTGGCGGTCTTTTACGCTATGGTATTCCTGATTTCAAACTGCCAAAGGAGATCCTTGACAGAAGAATTTCTCAGTTGGAGCAGGAAGGCATCACCTTTAAGACATCAACAATCGTAGGTGCCATAAAAGATCTTGAACACGGTGTTCACAACGACTCATTAAATGAAGTTCGTGGACAGGAACTGCTCGATAACTATGATGCAGTAGTGCTCGCTCCAGGCTCAGAGGCTCCCCGCGATCTGAGACTGCCAGGACGTGAACTTAAGGGCATTTATTTTGCACTTGACTTCCTGATTGCCCAGAACCGTGAGAATAACGGTGACTGCGAGAATCCTATTGATGTTCGCGGCAAAAACGTTGTAGTAATCGGTGGTGGTGAAACAGCATCTGACTGTATAGGTGTTTCAATCCGTAAGGGAGCGGCTTCAGTCACACAGCTTGATTACCATGACGAGTTGCCAGAGAGTGTTGATTTGACCATGGCATGGCCTGACTGGAGAAAGATTAAGCGCACCTCAACTTCACATGAGGAAGGATGCACAAGACTGTTCTCCACCAACACCACAGCCTTTGAGGGCAAGGACAGACTTGAAGCTGTTGTAACCGAAAAGGTAAAGTGGGGTGAAGGCCGTCACTTTGAGGGAGTAAAGGGCACTGAAAGCAGGATCAAAGCTGATGTGGTCCTGATTGCAATGGGTTACTCACATCCTTCTTCAGCCTTAATTAAAGAGTTTGCTCTTGATACAGACAAACGCGGAAATATCAGGGCTGAGGTTGAAGGTAAAAATGCCTATCAGACCTCAAACAAGAAAGTATTCGCAGCAGGTGACGGCAGAAAGGGCCAGTCACTGGTTGTCTACGCAATCGCAGAAGGTAGACAGTGTGCTGCAGCAGTTGACTGTTTCCTAAAAGGAAACTAGTCACTAAACATTTGCCTGTTGGTAGTTGCCTCCTATACAAATAGGAGGCTTTTTTTATTTCATTTCCTGACTTAAGTAATGCACTGTTTAAGTGAAATTAAGAAATATTAAGATTAAACAATCTTATTTAGTGCACTAAACAGATACACAGTTCTCAATTTCAGCAAATTTTCCTAACTAATTGATCTTAATTCATTTTGCTAAACCTAAATTTTAAAAATGCCCTTAAAAATTACATCAGAGCTTTACTGTCATCACAAAATTTTTTTCTTATCTCATAATAGGTTACATATTGTTTTCAGAACATTCACTAACGCTGTGCACTGTTTTAAGTCAGATCTGCACCATTTATGTGAATATTCGATTTGCTATTGCAAGCTAAAATTAAGAATTGTAAATTTGACTTCAACAAATTAAAACATAGTATTTTCTACCGGTTATAACTGCCGGTAAACAATTTTATCAACAGGTAAACAGGAGACATTAAATGTCATACACACAGAGAGTATTAGACTCTTTAAAAGCAAAGTATCCATACCAGCCAGAATTCTTACAGGCAGCTGAGGAGATCCTAAACACCCTACAGCCTGTAGTAGATAAAGAGCCTAAGTACGAGAAGTACAAGATCTTAGAGCGTATGACTGAGCCTGAGAGAACTATTTCTTTCCGTATTGAGTGGGTTGACGATAAGGGCGAAGTTCAGGTTAACAAGGGCTACCGTGTACAGTTCAATTCAGCAATTGGTCCTTACAAGGGTGGTATCCGTTTGCACCCAACAGTAAATGAAGGCGTATTAAAGTTCTTAGGTTTAGAGCAGATCTTAAAGAACTCATTAACTGGTACCCCTATCGGTGGTGCAAAGGGTGGTTCTGATTTCGATCCTAAGGGCAAGTCAGAGACTGAAATCATGCGTTTCTGCCAGGCTTTCATGATCCAGTTACACCGTTACATTGGTGCTACTATCGACGTTCCTGCTGGTGATATCGGTACTGGTGGTCGTGAGATCGGTTACATGTACGGCGCTTACAAGCGTTTAACCACTCGTTATGAGGGTGTTTTAACTGGTAAAGGTTTAACCTATGGTGGTTCTTTAGCACGTACTGAGGCTACAGGTTACGGTACCGTTTACTTCACTGATGCTATGTTAAAGGATCGTGGCGATTCATTAAAGGGCAAGAAGTGCGCTGTATCAGGTTCAGGTAACGTAGCTATCTACTGCTGCGAGAAGTTAATCCAGTTAGGTGCAACTCCTGTTACCGTATCAGATTCTAACGGTACTATCTATGATCCAAATGGCATCAAGGTAGACGTATTAAAGCAGGTTAAGGAAGTTGAGCGTGCACGTTTAACCCGTTATGCAGAGTTAGTTCCAACAGCTCAGTACACTCCAGTTGATAAGTACCCAGCAGGCAAACACCAGGTTTGGACTTACAACGTAGATTGTGCTTTCCCTTGCGCAACTCAGAACGAGTTAAATGAGGAAGATGCTAAGACCCTATTAGCTAACGGCTGTAAGGTTGTAGCTGAAGGTGCTAACATGCCTTCAACCTTAGGTGCTATCGATCAGTTCTTAAAGGCTAAGATTGCTTACGGTCCTGCAAAGGCTGCTAACGCTGGTGGTGTTGCAACTTCTCAGTTAGAGATGGAGCAGAACGCTGGTATGACTGCTTGGACCTTCGAGGAAGTTGATCAGAAGTTACACACCATTATGACCAACCTGTACAAGAACGTTGCTGATACCGCTCGTGAATTCGGTGTTGAAGGCAACCTGGTATTAGGTGCTAACATCGCTGGCTTCCGTAAAGTAGCTGATGCAATGATTGCTCAGGGTGTGATCTAATAGATTTACTCCTCTAAATAATTAAGTTCAATAATGCCCCGGAACCTATCCTTCCGGGGCTTTTTTATTTTAAAAATTACACAATAAAGTTGAATTCTACTCATGCTCAAATTTACCTTTCTGAACAGCATTTTAATTAAAAAAATTACATTCAAATCAAAACCATGTTACAGCTAACAAAATTGGTATTCACTTTTACTCCTGCCTTTAAATAAAAAAATTCTGACCTAAACTTAAGACATAACAATAAAATAAGGAGCAGATTATGTTACTTGAAGGCAAAACAGCACTTGTGACAGGTGCAAGTCAGGGTATAGGAAAAGAGATAGCTAGGATCTTAAATAAGAATGGAGCTAAGATCTATATCATGGCAAGGAGTGCAGATAAACTATCTGCAACCGCAAAGGAACTCGATCCTACAGGTAAGGATGTATTTGCTGTTCCCTGTGATATTACCTCTAATACAGCAGTAGAAGAGGTCTTCAAACGTTTTAAGGCTGACGGTATTTCAGTTGATATTCTCGTAAACGCAGCAGGTATTGCCACATCTAATTCCATTGAAACTACTGATATTGCTCTCTGGGATAAGGTTCTTGATACCAACCTTACGGCTGCCCTGAATTTATCTCAGAAATGCTTTCCTATGATGAAAGAGAACGGTGGAGGCAAGATCGTAAACCTGGCTTCCATTCTTGCTAATGTAACAAGTCCTGGTATGGCTGCCTACAGTGCATCAAAGGCTGCAATCAGAATGCTGACAAGGACACAGGCTGTAGAGTGGGCAAAATACAATATTCAGTCAAATGCCATAGCTCCGGGCTACATCAGGACAGATATGACCAAGTCCATGCTCAATAACAAGGAGCTTAACAACAGACTGATTTCAAGAACTCCTGCAGGCAGGATCGGCACACCTGAGGATGTGGCAAAGGTGGCTCTGTTCCTTGCCTCATCACTATCTGATTTTGTAACAGGAACTGAGATCCCTGCTGATGGAGGAATTTTAGCATCCCTGATGTAAATTCCTGAAAAGCAAAAGCCAGAACTGACAGCACAGTTCTGGCCTTTTTGTTTACTGATTAAAGATTAAGCCCTGTTAAGACCTAAAACCTCATTCATATCATATAAACCAGGATTTTTGTTCTCAAGCCACAGTGCAGCTCTGAAAGCACCACGGGCAAATGTCTGACGTGAGGTTGCAATATGGCTTAACTCGACACGTTCTCCCTCTGAGCAGAACATTGCTGTATGCTCACCTACGATATCACCACCACGGATTGAAGAGAAACCGATTGAACCATAGATGCGCTCGCCGGTAATTCCGTTTCTGCCTGCAACCATTACATCCTTTAAATTAACATGACGACCTTCAGCTGCAGCTTCACCGATTGCAAGTGCAGTACCTGAAGGACTGTCAACCTTATAGCGGTGATGGGCTTCAACAATCTCAATATCAGCGTCTGCCATGATCTGCGCAGTCTTTTTAACGAGATTTAATAAAACATTTACACCTACAGAGAAGTTGGCGGCAAAAACGATTGGAATATTCTTTGAATACTCCTTGATCTTATCGCGCTGCTCGTAATCAAAACCTGTAGTACCCAGAATAACCCTGCAGTTGTGCTGCTTTGCATATTCAAGGACATTTAATGAGCACTCAGGACGAGAGAAATCGATAAACATATCAGGAGCTGCTGACAGTTTTGAAGGCTCAACTACAACTTCAACATTGCAGCCTGAAGGCAGTGTATCGGTGCTCTTGTCGATGCCGCAGACAACCTTTGCGCCATCGAGACCCAAACAGCATTCCCACAGAGCGTGTCCCATGCGTCCGCCTAAACCTACAATACCAACCTTAAGCATTATAAAACTCCTTTCGCATAACAATTAAGTGGTCTAATTTTACACTTACTTTTGAAAATTGTAACGAGGTGTAGAAATTGATTGCCCTTTTATTGAGCACTTCCACATCCACTTCAATTGAAGATCCGCCCTTCATTCTAACCATCTGTTCAGCAGTCTGAAGCAGGAGTCTGCCTATACCGAGCCGCATATAGAGAGGATCTATGTACAATGCAAGAATTTTACCCGACTCTATTTCATTTTTAAAAGTAAGAAATCCATAAAGGCTTTTTGCACCACAGGCAAGCACAGTCCGATAATTTTCATCATTTAAACGGTTCTCCCATAGTGCAGTAAACTGAGGATGTGTAAACGTAAAAGGCTGTGCCCTGTTCTCATAATGAGAGGCGTTAAGCTCAAGACGTGCGATGTTGCTTGCATCTGTCACATTGGCCCAGCGGATATGAACAGACAGATTTCCTTTGACAAAGACAGTGTTGTTTTTCACAAAGAGCGATCCTGTAGTTTAGGCCTTGACGCCTTCCTGTTTTAAAAGGGCCAGAGCACTCTGACGTGTAGCCTCAGTAACCACATTTCCGCCCATCATTCGTGATATTTCTTCAACTCGACCGTTTGTATCAAGCTCTGTAACAACTGACACCACGTTCTGACCGTTAAGAGATTTTGTAACCAGAAACTGATGATCAGCTGCAGCTGCCACCTGAGGCAGATGAGTTACGGTTATTACCTGAACATCCTGTCCTAAAAGATGCAACAGAGCTCCTACAGATGACGCTGTACGGCCTGAGATACCGGTATCAACCTCATCAAAGATTAAGGTTTGCATTGAACCTTTGCGTGAGGTTAAAACCTCAATTGCAAGAGCAAGTCTGGATAATTCACCACCTGAGGCCACGACTCCAAGTTCCTTTGGTTCCTCGCCTAAGTTGGCTGAGAAAAGAAACTGTGCACTGTCACGACCTGTAGCCCTTGGTCTTATGGTCTCATCGCGGGTTAAAACAACCTTAAAGACACCGTCAGGCATAGCTAGAGTTCTGATTTTTTCCGTTACATCAGATGACATTTTTAAAGCTGCCTTTTCTCTTAACAAAGAGAGTTCCAGAGCTTCCTTTTCATAGCCGTCTCTTAACTTTTTCACACTTGAAGTTAATGTGGCAATCTGCTCCTTTAAAGACAGAAAATGCTCCAGATCCTTTTCAAGCTTGTCTTTAATCTTATAAAGCTCGTTTGGTTTAACTTCAAAACGGCGAGAGAGCTCATGACATTTTGAGAGCTTGTCTGAGAGCTCTTCAACCAGTGCAGGATTTGCCTTTAAAGTCAGGGCATCGAGCTTTTCACGGGCAGAATCAAGGTGTTCACAGGCTTCAGACAGATCATCTACAATAGGATCAATACTGTCTTTGGCAAAGACTGCAACTTTACTCAAATCAGCAATACGTGCTGCAATAATATCAATGATGTTGTGCTCTTCGTTCTCGAGCACGCCCTGAGCTAGTGCTACAGCATCTGAAGCCTGGGACTGATGCTGAAGAGCATCATAATCAGAGCTTATCTGTTCATAGTCCCCCTCATGCAGATCAAGTTTATTTAAAAGATCAAGTTCATAGCGCAGGGTTTTGTAGGTCTGAGCACCTGAAAGCTGCTCATCGGCCAGTTCCTGAAGGTGCTGACGTTTTTTATTGTATATTTCAAAAGCGGTTTTAACAGCTTCAGCCTTGTCTTTTAATCTTCCAAAGCTGTCAACTAAAGACAACTGATTATTTCTGTCTATAAGTCTGATGCTGGCATGCTGTCCGTGGATGGCTACAATATAGGAGCCAAGCTCTTTTAACAGAGCCAAAGTGCATGGAGAGCCGTTAATGTATGATTTTGATTTTCCGTCAGCACTAATCACACGGCGCAGCATTAAGGTATTGTCTTCAGATAAAAGATCCCGCTCGTTTAAAAAAGCTCTGACAGCTTCATTATTTTCAACTGAAAACACCGCATCAAGCTCAGCCTTCTGAGAGCCTGTTCTGACACAGCCAGAATCTGCTCTTGCACCTAAAAGCATGGAAATTGCGTCTACGGTTAAAGATTTACCTGCACCGGTTTCACCTGTAATACAGGTCATGCCACTGCTAAAATCCAGGATATTTTTATCACTTAATGCAAAGTCTTTTACAATTAACTGTTCAAGCATAATATCTCCTAAACAAGACTTTGAGCCCATCCCAGTTTCTGGCGGAGCAGGCTGTAATAGTCATATCCCTGAGGATGAATAAGTGTCAGAGGAATATGATGCTGTCTTATAAGTACAGAGCTCTTGGTATCAGCTCTCATGGTTACCTGTCCGTCACAGTTGATGGCAATCAGCTCAGCCATATCATCAGGGCACTCAAAATCAATTCTGACCTCTGATTTACCGGGAATAATAATGGGAGAGCAGTTTAAAGACTGTGGAAACATAGGTACCAGTGACAAAACATCAAGATTAGGTTCAATGATAGGACCGCCAGCTGACAGTGAGTAGGCAGTTGATCCTGTTGGTGTATTGACGATAATACCGTCACCACGCAGAGTGTACATATAGGTGCCGTCGATACTTACTTTAAAGACCATCATATGAGCCATGGTTCCAGAGTGAATGACGGTTTCGTTTGTTGCAAGAGACTGACCTATCAGTTCACCCACGCCATCCTGAGAGTCTCTTGAAACCCGAACATCAATCATGGTTCTGTCCTCTAAGGTGTAATAACCGTTTACCACCTTTTTAAGACTGTCCTCAAGATTGTCAGGATTTACATCTGTCAGAAGACCAAGATGACCGCGGTTTACACCGAGCACAGGTACTTTCAGATCTACAAGGGTTCTTGCAGCTCCGAGAACAGAACCGTCACCGCCTACAACTATGATAAGGTCAAGATCTCTCATCTGACGGCGGGTGATGCTTTCAATTTCAGGAATGTTAAAGCCTACAGAGGTATTAGCATCAAGATATACCTTTACACCTAATCTTGAAAGTTTTGAGGCAATATCTCTGATAGCTCCAGACACAGGACGCTTATATACTTTAGATACAATTACAGCTGATTTAATGGGCTTTTGCTGTACCATTGAAGCTACCACGGTTCTCTCCTAAAATTATAATGTTTAAGCTTTTATTGTACATTCTGCGATGATCTTTTTCAAAGTAAGAGAAACCATCAGAAAAAAGATCCATCAGTTTTCACAAAACCTAACTAGATACTGTTTTGCGATTACTGTGCTGAACACAGAAACGCTAATTATTCTCTTCCTAAGATAGTATAAAAAAATACATCAGACTGCAGTGTACAAAGCAAAGGCTCTTATCTTAGGCTCGGCATTAAATACTGCATCTATTCTTAAAAGCTCTTTCTTCTTAGGCAGAATATTACCGTAGTCACAGGTCATTATCTGTTCTATAGCTTCATTAAGTTTTGTTTTAGCTTCAGTTACGTTTTCTGCACTGATGTTATTCTCATATGATGCTACAAGCTTTAAGTAATCTATACAGAACTTTTAATTCCATCTTTTGTAAAACCGATTAACTGGGAATAGGCACTGTCACTGGATACATCTTTAATATCAGAGCCTACCGAGAATATGGATACATCCTTTAATCTTGTAACTTAGGTTACAAACATGAATTTGACGGCTTTCTTATCCTTTATAGCTCCATAAAAGTCATGAATGACTGTTTTATAACTGTCATACAATTCTTTATTGTTGATGTTGGCTGTCATCTGACAGTCATAATCATCTATCAGAATTACAATTCTTTTTTCTGTCTTTTCAAGTTCAGTCAAAAGGTTTTCCATTGATGAAGATGGTTCTGTATTTTCAACATATTTATCTAAGTTCTGATCTCTGGCAAAAAGAGAGATTCTCTGATTTAACTACTTTTGAAGGTGGTAAGAGAATTACCTGAAAAAGGCGGAAATGTAAGTTTGAATACAGGATAGGTTTGCTCATCCAATTTGTCATAAATTCAGGATCCCCTAAAGTATGGTTATACACCTTTTCAAATAAGGTACCAATAGTATCTAAGGTAAGTGTCTTTCCGAACCTGCGTGGACGGGAGATAAGGACTCTTTTCTTAGTTTATAAAAGATTATAGATAATTTCAGTTTTATCAATATAGATAAAATTGTCATTTGTAAAATCATCAAATGAACCTGAACTGCTGATGCTGATTATTTTCATGACTGTTATCTCTTGACCATATCCTTAGATTATATAGGCTCTTTATATGGTTTTATTCTATTTAAGGCAAATTGTGAGTAAAATGAGCTTCTGACTGATTTATTGACGGCTTTTGCCTATATTTCACTTAAAACTGACCATCTCAAACGTCTTTCAGACAAAGTCTTCCATTTTCACTTTATCTATTGATTTTTACTGATTTTACGGACAAAAAAATACCCCGAATTTTTTACAATTCAGGGTACCTCTATTTAAGATTTAGGACTAATTCTTGTTTAGACCTTTTGCAATCAGAGCGTCTAGTTTCATTGACTCTGTGAGCAGTGAATCATAACGCAGATCAAGATCAGGCATATAACGAAGATTCAGTCTTGATGCAAGCTGTGAACGCAAAAAGCCTTTTGCGCTCTTTAAACCTTTCATAGCCGCATCTATCTCTTCTTTTTTATCTGTTAAAAAAGAAATATAAACACGAGCATTTCTAAGATCCGGTGAAACATCAACTTCTGTGATAGTTGCATTCTTCACACGCGGATCATGAAGCTCATTTTGCAGCACATCTGCAAGCTCACGTCTTACAGCTGCTGCCACTCTTTCATTTCTACCGTAACTTCTTGGCATATTTTCCTTTAATCAAGAGTACGTGCAACTTCGACCTTCTCGAAGCACTCGATACGGTCGCCTACACGAACATCCTGGTAGTTCTTAACACAGATACCGCACTCGTTATTCTGCTTAACTTCAGATACGTCATCCTTGAAACGGCGCAATGAGTCAAGTTCACCTTCGAAGATAACGGTATTGTCACGCAGCACACGAATAGGAGCTGAACGTTTTACGACGCCTTCAACAACCATACAGCCGGCAATTGCACCATACTTAGGATGACGGAAGATTTCACGAACTTCAGCATAACCGATGAAGTTTTCTCTGATCTCTTTCTTGAGGAGACCTGACATAGCCTTCTTAACATCATCAATCAGATCATAAATAACGCTGTAGTAGTGCAGATCCACTGACTCTGAGTCGATTACCTGACGGGCAGGACCATCGGCACGAACGTTAAAGCCGATTACAACAGCACCATCAGCAGCAGCTAAGGTTGCGTCGTTTGCGGTAATACCACCAACACCTGAGCCGATAATCTTAACCTGTACTTCTTCGTTACCAAGTTTTAGCAGAGCATCAGAAATAGCTTCAACAGAACCCTGAGTATCAGCCTTTAGAACAACCTTGAGCTCTGAAGCATTGCTCTCCTTGAACATAGAGGCCAACTGTGCACTCTTCTGTTTTGCAATCTTTAACTCACGGTATTTACCCTGACGGAATAAAGCAACTTCACGAGCCTTTCTTTCATCAGCTACAACGGTAACCTCGTCACCTGCTGCAGGAACACCTGACAGACCGAATACCTCAACAGGGATTGAAGGACCAGCCTCGGTTACTTCCTTGCCGTTTTCGTTTCTCATTGAACGAACACGACCGTACTGCAGACCGCAAAGGATAATGTCTCCCTTCTTTAAGGTACCAGAACGCACAAGAACTGTTGCTACAGGACCACGACCTTTATCAAGACGAGACTCAATGGTTACGCCTTCAGCCATACCATCATGAACAGCCTTTAACTCAAGTACTTCAGCCTGCAGAGTAATAGCCTCTAACAGATCATCTACGCCCATACCGGTCTTAGCTGAAACTTCAACGAACTGGTTTTCACCACCCATTGACTCAGGGATAACACCGTGCTGCATTAACTCATTGATAACTCTCTGAGGTTCAGCACCAGGCTTATCCATCTTGTTGATAGCAACAATCATAGGAACCTTGGCGGCCTGAGCATGCTGAATAGCTTCTAAAGTCTGAGGCATAACACCGTCATCAGCTGCCACAACCAGAACCACAATATCAGTACACTGGGCACCACGGGCACGCATTGCGGTGAATGCGGCGTGACCTGGGGTATCCAGGAAGGTAATACCGTCATTACGTGTCTGTACATGATAAGCACCGATACGCTGGGTAATACCACCGGCTTCGCCTACAGCAACCTTTGACTTTCTGATATAGTCAAGCAGTGAGGTCTTACCATGGTCAACGTGACCCATGATGGTAACAACAGGGGCACGAGGAGTAGCCTCTGCTTTTGAATCCTTGTTGCCGTTTAAGAGCTCATCCTCAAGTTCATTCTCCTTGCGCAGAATTACCTTGTGGCCCATTTCCTCAGCAACTAACTGAGCTGTAGCCTGATCAAGAACCTGGTTGATGGTTACCATTTCACCTAATTTCATTAAGGTCTTGATAACTTCAGTTGCCTTGACAGCCATCTTGGCTGCAAGTTCAGCAACAGTGATGGTCTCACCGATTTCAACATCACGGTTTACAGGAACTGCAGGACGGTTAAAGCCGTGTTGCTGCTGATTTAATTTGGCAGCACCCTTTACGCTCTTACCGCCTTTACCGCCCTTCTGGCGACGGTTGCTGGTATTCTGTTCGTTTTCCTCAAAACGCTTTGAAGAACGTCTGTCACCGGATCTGTCACGGTGGCGGCCTCTGTTCTCTGCCTCGCGTTCCTGACGGGCTTCAGCTTCACGAACATACTGTGAAGTTGTTGAATCATCATCGTCATTCTCGTGAGAACGGGCTTCCTCTTCTGCAGCCCAGCGAGCCTCATTTTCTTCAGCTAGCTTTCTTGCCTGCTCAGCAAGTCTCTTTGACTCTTCTTCAGACTTGCGCTTCTGCTGTTCTTCCTGAGCTTTGCGTAACTCTTCAGTTGCCTTGTCCTCATGCTTTTCCTTATGAGGTGCAGAAACTGGCTTAGGCTGAGCCTTTACAGCTGAAGTCTTAGCTGCTTCCTTAGCTTTTCTGTCAGCTTCGGCTTTTGCAGCTGCAGCTTTTTTAGCTTCTTCTGCCTTTTTAGCCTCTTCTGCCTTTCTTGCTTCTTCTGCTTTTTTAGCTTCCTCTTCAGCCTTCTGCTTGGCAATAGCTTCCTGCTCTAACTGAGCCTTACGCTCTTTAGGGTCGAAGTTAAATTTCTTTTTACGAACTTCAACCTGAACTTTCTTGGCACCGCCTGCATTCTGCAGAGTCATGGTACCAGAAGACTTCTTCTTTAAAGACATACGCTTTGGTGCATTGCCCTGATTTTCTTCATTCATCATTCAAGTCTTCCTGTATTATTTATTCTCTTCTTTAAACCAGTACTCATTACGAGCTGCCATAATGATTTCACCGGCTTTCTTCTCATCAAGGCCTTCAATGTCAGTCAGATCATCGGTTGCCTGATCAGCCAGATCCTCGCCTGACTTGATACCGTGAGCTGCAAGCTTAGAAGCAAGCTCCTTATCAATACCGTCAAGTGATGTAAGCTGTTTGATAGCTTCAGCTGTTTCTGCGTTTTCTTTGCTTTCTACAACCTGTCTTGCCACTTCCTGTAACTGAGAGGCAGTTTCCTCATCCATACCGTCAATAGCCAAAAGCTCTTCAGGTTCAACATATGCAACTTCTTCCAATGTGGTGAAACCTGCATCTGACAGAGCAGTTGCAAATTCCTCATCAACATTTAAAGAATCCTCGAAAAGTTTTACAACCTTACCGACTTCCTGCTGAATGTTAGACTCAAGTTCCTTCTCAGTCATTACCTTCAGATCCCAGCCGATAAGCTGTGAAGCCAGACGTACATTCTGACCGTTTCTGCCGATTGCAAGAGCAAGGTTTTCTTCTGCTACAGCAATCAGGATGGAGTGATCATCCTCGTTGATGATAATACGTGACACTTCAGCAGGTTCCATTGCATTTGTAACGTACTGAGCCAGATTCTCATCATACAGAACAACATCAATCTTTTCGCCTGACAGCTCATTTGAAACTGCCATTACACGGGCACCGCGCATACCGATGCAGGCACCGCGAGGGTCAATTCTTCTGTCCTTTGATCTGACAGCAATCTTTGCGCGTGAACCAGGATCACGGGCTACTCCCATGATCTCGATTACGTCCTCACCAATCTCAGGAACTTCAATTCTGAACAGTTCCTTTAAAAACTCTGGTGAAGTTCTTGAGCAGATGATCTGAGGACCGCGATTTGCTTCAGTGCGGATTTCCTGTAATAAAACCTTGACTCTGTCACCACGTCCGTAGGTCTCATGAGGAATGATCTGCTCACGCTTTAAAACAGCTTCGGCATTGTTTCCAAGATCAAGCACCATGATGTCATGAGTCTGCTTTTTAACGGTTGCGTTTACAACATGCCCCACTCTGTCACGCTGCTCGGCTACAACCTGCTCACGCTCAGCATCCTTAACCTTCTGAGACAGAACCTGCTTTGCTGTCTGAATGGTGATACGGTCAAACTCAACAGATGGGATCTGCTCTTCGACAATATCGCCTGCCTTGATACCAGGGTGGTCAACAGCTGCTGCTGCAAGTGAAATTTCCTGTGCAGGCTTCTCTAGTGGACCGTCTGTATCAACAACTTCCCAGCGGCGGAAAGTGTCATATGAGCCGTCTTTTCTGTCAATTACAACACGAACAGAAATATCAACAGGATATTTTTTCTTGGTTGCAGTTGCTAATGCAGTCTCTAAAGCTTCAAAAATCTTATCTCTAGGAATAGCACGCTCGTTTGATAGTGCTTCTGCTATGGCAATGATCTCTTTACCCATTTTTAATTTAAGACCTCTCTATGATCCGCTTTTAGGAGCTTTTTTGTTGTTGGTTGGAAACTCTGGTACAACACGTGCTGTAGATATGTTTGAAAATGCAACTTCAATAAGACCAGAGATCTTATCGTTAATCTTCAGCATGCCGTCATCTGATACTTCTTCTAAAGCACCCTGCAGCTTGTGTCTTCCCTGAGTTGGAATTCTAAGTTCAGCCTTTACAGTCTTACCTGTATAGGACTTTGCCTGTTCAAGTGTAAACAAAATTCTGTCAAGACCAGGTGAAGATACCTCAAGTGTATATTTAGGAGCAATAAGATCGGCTGCATCCAGCGCTGGAGATAACACATCCATTAACTCACCGCACTTGTCTGCACTTACCCCCTGCTCAGAATCAACAAACACCTGCAGCATTGCATGATCATTGCCGCCGCGGAATCTGATCCCCCAGACTGTAAGATCCATAGACTCCACAAGAGGAGTTACAAGCTCTGCCACTTTCTCTTCAATGGTTCCTGCCATTAGTACCTCAATTATTTAATTTCAAACACAAAAAAAGGACCGCAAACTAGGGTCCCTTTCTTTATGAAGTTCCACTATATCTATTAGTGATCTTAAAAAGATTTACTGAAGGTTCAAGCTCACACTTGAACAGGCTTGAAACACTGTCAGCTTCAAGCCCCCTATTTATAGCAAAAGTAAGGTTAAAAATCAAGTTTTTTCCTACTTTATCCTATAGAGTTTCAGGACATTGATTGCAGTTGCATCAGCACTGAAAACTTCAATTTTCCAGTCGCCAACATCAAGTGATTCGCCCTGCTTTGGCACTCTCTGCAGTCTGTCTAAAACATAGCCTGCTATCGTCTGATAATGCTCAGATGGAGGCAGCTCAAGACCTGTTATTCTTGCTACATCAGGCAGAATTGCATCACCGTCAACTCTGAATGATTTTCCATCCTTGCCAAAACGTACAATCTCTGGAGTTTCACTCTTTTCAGGCATCTCGCCTGTGATCTCCTCGACCACATCATGGACGGTAACGATACCTTCAAATCCTCCGAACTCGTCAAAGACAAAACCAAAATACTTCTTTGACTGTCTGAACTGCTCTAAGGCACTAAGAATGTTGATAGTCTGCGGAAGATATAAAGGTTCCTGAACTATCTTTTCCATGTGAGCAACATCCACCTTGTCTTCTACAAACAGTCCTAAGACATCTGCTCTTGAGACAAAGCCCAAAGGCTGATCCTTATGTCCTGTTCTGTAGGCAATCAGTAGGGATTTTGAACATGACAGAGCCTTGTTCAGGATATATTCCTTTGAACCGTCCACCTTGATTGTCTGCAGATCGGTTCTTGCGGTCATTACAGCCTTTACAGGAAGAGATGACATTTCAAGAACTCTTGAGACCATCTCTTTTTCCTGCTTGTTAAAGACGTAGGCGCTAGGTCTTGAAACAATGGCTTCCTGTATTGAATGCACGTTATCGTCTTTTGATCCTAAAAGTCTTAAGACAAGATGAGCTGCAACCTGACGGGCCTGCATATTGTTAGAGTGTTTCAAGTTTAAAACAGTCTTGCGTGATGCTTGATTGAAGATCTCGATTAACAATGAGAAGCCAATTGCAGAGTATAAGTATCCCTTTGGTACTTCAATATGGAATGATTCCATAATAAGGCTAAAGCCGATTAAGAGCAGGAAGCCTAAACACAGGATAACCACTGTTGGATGCTTTGAAACAAAGACTGCAATGAATCCAGAGGCCCACATCAGTAAAGCCATAGCTATAGTTACAGCTATGATCATAATGTAGACATGATTGGTCATACCGACAGCTGTGATGATGGAATCTCCTGAGAAGAGCACATCCAGGATCATGATCTGGGTTGCTACAATGACAAATGAGTGTCCAGCTGATTTAGTAACTGATACTGATTCATCACCACTCTGATCTTCCAACTTGGAATGAAGTTCTTCTGTTGCTTTGTATATCAAGAAAGCACCACCTAAGAACATCATTAAGTCTCGAACTGAAACTTCAAAGTTTAAGACAGTGAACAATGGCTCTGACATTGCCATTACGTAAGCGGCGAAGATCATCAAGATAATTCTGATGATTAAAGCACCACCTAAACCAATGTAGCGAGCTGTCTTACCTTGTCTCGCAGGAAGTCTTGCTGACAGAATAGCAATGAATAATAAGTTATCAATACCTAAAACAATCTGAATTGCTGTTAAGGTTAATAGACCTAACCATGCAGTAGGATCTAATACCCACAGCATATCGAATAATAAAGTTGGATGAGCTAGAGCTTGTTCTTGCATAGTTATTTAGCTCCTAGCTTTGAAAATGAAAAAATAGAGAGGTTAGATAGAATGGTGTGACTAAATATAGCCGGGTCTGCGTTCATTTTAAGTTTTAATTTCTCAAATAAAATCAAAAGTATGTATAACGATGTAAATATAGCAATTATAAGCAACAAATGTTAACAACATGTATTAATTATGTGAAGTAACATCGAATGCTTTGCTATATATTACAGTTGAAACAACGAATTAGCATAGCACAATTGCAATAGGTGCATTCTTTTGCTTCAAATTGATAGATATGACAGCTAAACAATGGATTTTAGCTTTTCAAAATCTTCGTGCTCAAAATTGTTTTGCAGAAGTTTTATGTTATCGGGAGATACTTTATTCTTCTTAAGCAAAGTAAGAGATGATTCTTGAGCTTTCTTCATATCAAGCAATATTGATTTATAAATTTTGTCATCAACATCAAAGAAGTCTTTTATCTCGTCAAAAAGCTCAAGTGAAGGTAGATCTTTTCCTTCAACAAAACATAAAGCGTGGTGTTGTTTATTGTAGGGAACTGTATTCGGTGTTAGGTCGTAGGCTGGAGATAATTGCCATTCTCCATTGATACGTAAAAAACCATGATTTCTCAAATGGTCATCTGTATTTCCAAAAAGTCCATTAAAGAGCATTCTTCTGAATAATTCTTGCTTTTGTTCTTTTGACGTCATGAAATCTGACATTGCAAGATCTGCATAGCTGTAATTATCCAACTTATCATTTTCTGACAATCCAAGAGCCGTCATTGCAGACATAAAAGGAATTCTGGTGTTATTTGAGTTTCGGTCAAACCTTGGTAAAAGAAGAACATCACCAAACTTCGATTCAATAACTTTTGATGAACAAGCTTTGATACCAGCTTCTTTTGCCAAATCTAAATATACTTTCTCGCACTTTGACAACTGAATATCTTGATCGTTTATTGATGGAAACTTAGCTAAAAAAAGTTGACCTTTATCTACTACACAACCTTTTGGTCTTGCTCCTCCTAAACTGCCACTTGGAGCAAATAGTAACTTTATATCATGATCACTCGTGTTACCAAGTTCTACTTGTCTAGAAGATTCAATTAGCTCATTTAAGCTTGCCAACTTAGGTCTATCGGTTGAATCATCTACAAACTTTCCATTGACTTTGATTCGTAAAGCGCCCATTCGAAAATAATCGCTTACACCAAGCAAATAGTCAGTTGAAGAAGGAGTGTAACCTAACTTTCTTTTTTGTATTAACCTACCCCAACGATCGGGACATATATCTTGTAAGCAAGGAGGAAGAACTTGGATATGCTGAATGTCAGCTGAGAAATATAACGTTGGATCTAGTGAATAACCTTTTTCAATCCAAGACGGTACATAACAAAAGTCATAGACATCATGCCCTCGTGAAGAAAAGACAGTTACCTTTGCTACAAGCTCTTCATTTGAAAATATCTCAAATTTTAAAAGCTCATTCATAAATATCCGCCTTCACAATTATCTCTTAAAAGATAGCTCTTAAGCTTAATATGAACTTCTATTTGTTCTTCTTGGCTTTACAAAAGAAGACTTTGATACAGCACTACCTCTGCTCTTTACAACATAGCCTTTATTAAAAGACTGACCTTCTTTCTCAGAGCGAAGATTTGTGTGTGAAACAAAGTGCTTTGCAGAGTTGTTTGACTTAGGACCAAACTTTCTTGAAGAATCATCTTTGGTAAAAGACTTTCTTCTGTCATTTTTATCAAATGAAGAATCTTGAGAGAACTTTCTTCCATTGTTCTCACCAAAAGATTTACCTTTCTTAGGGAAAGCTGACTTATCCACTCTTGCAGGACGAGATTGTGGCTTACCGTAAGGAGATCTTCTTGAAGACTTATCATCATTTTCTTCTTTCGAAGAATTAAATGAAACAGGCTTTCTTACAGGAGCTTTTGTAGCTTTTCTTCCTTTATTTGAAGAAGAGGCATTTAAATCTAAAGCAGGAGCCAACTCTTCAACTGGCTCTAAATGAACAGCTTTTCTTAAACGATTTAACTCATTTAAGGTAAGTTCTCTGAACTGTCCTGTCTTTAAGTCAGGATCAAGATCGATAACTGCATATTTGATTCTGATAAGTCTTGAAACCTTGAGACCTACAGCTTCCCACAGACGGCGAACTTCTCTTTTACGACCTTCTTTTAAGGTAACGTGATACCAGGCGTTGCGACCTTCACCACCTACATAAGTTACCTTGTTAAAACGGGCTTTTCCGTCTTCTAACATCACGCCCTGAGTAAGCTGATCGATCTGCTCTTCACTTACTTCACCGTAAATTCGAGCAGCGTACACACGCTCAACTTCGTATTTAGGATGCATAAGTGCATTTGCAAGTTCACCATCTGTTGTGAACAGCAGTAAACCAGAGGTGTTAATATCAAGACGTCCGATGTAGATCCATCTGCCGGTAGGTGGCTTTGGAATATGATCAAATACTGTAGGACGGTTTTCAGGATCGGATAATGTGGTAAGCTCACCTTCTGGCTTATGGTACATTAAGACTCTGCATGAAACTTTCTGGCTGTCAGGGGTTAACACCACCTTACCGTCAATCTTAACTAAAATATCATCTGCTTCGTATCTGTCACCGATGGTGGCTAATTTGCCGTTTACGGTAACTCGGCCCTGATCAATCATCTGCTCAAGAGCTCTGCGTGAAGCAATTCCAGCGCGGGATAAAATTTTCTGTAACTTCTCAGTCATATATTATTTTCTACTTAAAAAAAGCTTAAATTCAAATATGGTTCTATTTTACATTAGTACTTTACAAAATTGAAATTCTCAGTGAGAATTATATGGAGTAATAAGCTTAATGCCTTTCAAAAAAGCTTTCTGTTTATATTTTGATCAATCTGTAATGGAAACAAAGTATATAAGAACAGAGACATCCCCACAACGTGGTTTCAGTTGAGGGCTTTTTCAATCTATAACTGAAGCCTGTTCCATTTAACATGGAGTGGTTTGGTCAGAGATGTTTCAGTTAAGAGCTTTTTCAATCTATAATTGAAGCCTGAATTATTCATCTCAAAGGAAGAAGCGGAAGCTGTGTTTCAGTTAAGAGCTTTTTCAATCTATAATTGAAGCTTATATATAGATGATAAGGGGCTACACCGCACATGTTTCAGTTAAGAGCTTTTTCAATCTATAATTGAAGCCTATGTTGCGGTAAAACGTGATTGGAGTGATAACGTTTCAGTTAAGAGCTTTTTCAATCTATAATTGAAGCTAAAAGTAATTCACCAACTGACGCAAGATTTAATGGTTTCAGTTAAGAGCTTTTTCAATCTATAATTGAAGCTCAGAGAAAGTGAATTGATTGTACGCTTTGATAGTGTTTCAGTTAAGAGCTTTTTCAATCTATAATTGAAGCTTGACGACTGATTACAACGCTATATCTCTTCTCTTTAGGTTTCAGTTAAGAGCTTTTTCAATCTATAATTGAAGCTGGCTATGAACCTGGTATCCTCACTTCAGGAGCTTTGTTTCAGTTAAGAGCTTTTTCAATCTATAATTGAAGCTCCTGGGCGAAAAGTTAGTTCTTGCGCATCTTGTACGTTTCAGTTAAGAGCTTTTTCAATCTATAATTGAAGCATGAAATATTCAATTTGTGTTTAAAGCATAAGCTAGTTTCAGTTAAGAGCTTTTTCAATCTATAATTGAAGCTGAGATATTGTTGGCAAGTGAAATAGATGCAGCAGTGCCGTTTCAGTTAAGAGCTTTTTCAATCTATAATTGAAGCTCTTCATTAAAAAAATCTTCCTTAAGATAGGTTAGTTTCAGTTAAGAGCTTTTTCAATCTATAATTGAAGCTTAATAACAGTGACTTTAAAGAGTCATTTGTCATGCGTTTCAGTTAAGAGCTTTTTCAATCTATAATTGAAGCAACTTATGAAAACTACGATCTTAAACTTTTCATTAAGTTTCAGTTAAGAGCTTTTTCAATCTATAATTGAAGCCTTCACGATATACACGATAGTAAACAGCACTAGCTACGTTTCAGTTAAGAGCTTTTTCAATCTATAATTGAAGCTAGCAAAAGAACGCCGTAGCGCTGTATATGAGCGTGAGTTTCAGTTAAGAGCTTTTTCAATCTATAATTGAAGCTTGGTGCTGTTGTGGGTACAGGTGCAAGCATCTTGTTTCAGTTAAGAGCTTTTTCAATCTATAATTGAAGCACTTCCTTGATAGTTAGTTACTGCGATAACATACATGTTTCAGTTAAGAGCTTTTTCAATCTATAATTGAAGCAGAAAGCGAGATTTCACCAAAGCTGACAATCGCTAAGTTTCAGTTAAGAGCTTTTTCAATCTATAATTGAAGCTTGCAGACCAGGTTGAGTTATCACCTACAGCTATGTTTCAGTTAAGAGCTTTTTCAATCTATAATTGAAGCTTGAGGGTAAATCAGATGATGAAAGTAAGTAGTCAGTTTCAGTTAAGAGCTTTTTCAATCTATAATTGAAGCGATACCTTATGTTATCAATATGACACGCAGAATTATGTTTCAGTTAAGAGCTTTTTCAATCTATAATCGAAGCAGATACCGTCAGATATAGTATCTGCATAAAAGATGTTTCAGTTAAGAGCTTTTTCAATCTATAATTGAAGCACAAGATTTTTTTAACTGACTTACACGCATATAACAAGTTTCAGTTAAGAGCTTTTTCAATCTATAATTGAAGCGATTCAGACATTTTTGATCTTGAGTATCTAACTTACAGTTTCAGTTAAGAGCTTTTTCAATCTATAATTGAAGCTGAATTTAAAAGCATTAGACAACTTACAAAAACACTGTTTCAGTTAAGAGCTTTTTCAATCTATAATTGAAGCTCCAGACTGAATCAATGTGTTTTTCAATCATTCTAGTTTCAGTTAAGAGCTTTTTCAATCTATAATTGAAGCCACTTTCCTGCTATTACTCTGGAAATGAAAATACGTTTCAGTTAAGAGCTTTTTCAATCTATAATTGAAGCACAACTGGAGAGCCTCATCCCCAAGAATAGTACAGCTAGTTTCAGTTAAGAGCTTTTTCAATCTATAATTGAAGCCCAAACCATCGGTATCAATTCGATGTAGCACATCTGGTTTCAGTTAAGAGCTTTTTCAATCTATAATTGAAGCAAAAAAAGAAAATTAAACAATCAAACAAACAAAACCTGTTTCAGTTAAGAGCTTTTTCAATCTATAATTGAAGCGAAATGGCGTTTTAGTGAGTGCTAAAGTTACTAAGTTTCAGTTAAGAGCTTTTTCAATCTATAATTGAAGCAAGATCTCGGTCACCATATGCTAGGTCTTAACATGGGTTTCAGTTAAGAGCTTTTTCAATCTATAATTGAAGCAATATTTATATCAAGTTCTTTTAACTGCTTAATAGTTTCAGTTAAGAGCTTTTTCAATCTATAATTGAAGCCAAAGTTTTCGCCTAGTGTGACATTAGAAGTATTAGAGTTTCAGTTAAGAGCTTTTTCAATCTATAATTGAAGCTTGTTAGAGTGAGAGAAACAGCAAAGAGTAAAATAGTTTCAGTTAAGAGCTTTTTCAATCTATAATTGAAGCTGCAACATAAAATTCTTTAAAAAGAATATGTTGCACATATAAAATGTGATGTAAATTTCGAAATATTATTTTTTGCACTGAAACAAGTATATTTTTCGAAAAAAATACTTTACAATAAAAAAATAGATTGAAAAAGTTCTTGAAGTCGTCTTTATGGCGAGCTGAAATCATCAAAAATCAAGATTAAGTCCAGCAACTGCGTAAGCATCTGGATGTATTTTTAAAACCTGTCAGCACAGAAGTTGAAGAATTCGCTTTGTCCGCATTTATTTTCTTCTGCGCTAGAAGGTGGAATGTCTGCCTTTTTGAGGTTTTCAATAATGTGATCTCTTATTTCCAAAGTTTTGGATCTAATAGATGCATCGATATTCACTTTTCTGGTTTTCCCTTTACTTCCGTAAAGAACAAAACATTGTTTTATTATTTCTCCGTACTTCTCTTCACATAGCATTGCATATGCACATAGTTGCACTGCAGTTCCTATAGTGAACTTGTCATAATCTGAGTTTTTAAATTCAATGATGCTTAATTCTGAATCAGCAGACAAAATTGCATCACATATGCCATGAAGAGATAATTGGTCACTATACAGTTCCACATTAAAAGAAATTTTTCCAATCGTTGAAATTCCAAACCTAGAGAGATTCCTTCTTTTAGATAACATCTCTTGGCGCTTGTGTTCTTCAATGCCTTGAGACATCCACTCTTTTTCTACAGGCGTTATATTTCGCACAATATAGAAATAAGGAATTCTTGGGCAAAAACAGTATTGTCTTAACATTGAAACCGGTAAGTTAAATTGATTCATATCCATCTGGCTCTATATATTTAAAATTTTTATAACCAAAGCAACTACCAAGCTCTTTATCAGGCAATGTACATTTTGTCCAAAAGCACTTGTCAGATTCAGGATCAAGCATTTTTAGAACAACTTTCTTCATAGCAGAGAACTCGGCTTGATTTAAATCTCCATAAAACACTGATTTCTGAATAGATATCAACCCAAGATCTTTCATTTTCTCAAAGAACTTTTTTCTAGTTTTATCATTTTCTATGTCATAACAAACAAGGTATTTTTGATAAATATTCATCTTACCCTACCATTTAAAAGAATAGCCTTTATAGTTTCCTTTTTCACTTATGACACCAGACAATCTGTAGACTTGCCTTTGTATGATATTTTCAAGTTTTACTTTCTTCTTGTTATAAGAGTACTTCGTAGCCATAGTTTGGTATATCTCATCACTTATGGCTTTTTTAATTGAAGGATCAAATTCTTTGGCACTTCCTAGTCTTGCTCTTAGCTTTATAACAACTCTATCAACAACCCATGCTCTGTATTCTTCCATAAGATCTAAAACAAGTGATGGCTTTCCAGGTCTATCTACATGAAAGAATCCCGCGTACATTTCAAATCCAGCGTTATCTACAGCTGATAATAAAAAACTTGCCAATATTGCATAACCATAATTGAGTGCCTTATTAGTCATACTGTCGGCACCTCGACCTTCTCTGCATTCAAAGTCATGGGGAAGTAGAGACATTGAAATAAGGACATTCCAGTACAATACAGCAGCTTTTCCTTCTAAACCGAATAAAGAGGACTTCCATTGAGGACCTTGAATATTTTTGATCTTAGTTACAAGCTGATTAACAGAGGATACATATTTGCCAACTACTGAAGATAACTCTTCATTATTCTTTAGCTGATATTTTGAGAAATAAAGTACAACTGCTCGTTGATTTCTTACTTTTGAAAGAATGATCTTTTTTGATACTTCACAGCAAAGTTTTTCATCTTTTATAAACTCAAATTGAGCTCTTCTCAAAGACACTACAGCATGCTGATTTTGACCTAAAACGGCTGAAACAGCCTGGCCTTTCCAATCTAAAAAGAGAATTCTTATTCCTCTTAAGGAACAGGTCAGGATTAAGTCACCAGAAACAGACACGCCTCTTTTAAGAACACAAATAGTTCTTAATCTTGATAAGGGGATCTCTTTTATCTGTGTACCATTCTGTTTAACAATAAGTCTTTCTCCTGAAAGACCTAAAAAAGTACCATATTCGCTTACAGTAAGGTATCTCATTCTAACTCAGGGCACAGTCATAGGCTGTTTTCATCTGAGAATTACAAGTAGTAGACATATAACAATAACGAACAAGTTTTCCAATAGAAAGCATAACTATTTTTCCTGTTATTTTATTATTTTTTCTTTCTACTCTTGGATTTCCAATAAAATTATTTTTCATGTTTTTAACATAATTTTCAATTTCATCACCAGACAAAACCAATGTTGAAGGAAGTTCTAGATAATTCTTATATTTATTTTTTAAACATTTATTAAATTCATCAAAAGGTTGCTTAATTATTACCAATCTACGAGAATCAGACGATGGAGAAACGTATACTTCTGTTTTTTCGTTTTTATAAACCATCCTATTTTCTTTCATTGGAACAAAATTATCCCCAAAACATACATTTTTGTAATTTTTTTCAAGTAGAGTTAGATTTTTTCCGATATACGAATCAACTGTTATTGGTTTATTCCACATGACTTCACCTTTTTCACTTAAGGCAAACCCTTTTCTTTTAACAGTCTGAGGCGTATTTACTTCTAGCAACTGATAAAATTCTTCCATTGCATCTGTATACCTCTTAATTCTTATTCCTCCAGATGCATTTTTTAGTATTGGTAAGCTTATACACTCGTTTTGTTCCGGCATGATTGAGTTTTTTTGTGTTTTTTCTGTTTAAATTTAAAGAATTATAAATAATCTCATTCCAATTTTTAATGTTATCTTTACCCAAATAATCTGATAATTTATCAGTAATTTTCGACCATTCTTTTTTAGATGGTAAATATATTTTTTTACAAGCTAAGATCTTAAAGGGTTTTGGTAATGAAAAATTCAACTCAAAATTTTTGTTTGTAAGGATTTCAGATCTCATCTTAAATCTATTTTCGCTTTCATTGTAAATATCACATACATCGGCATTTACTGTTGTGTAACGTAATGACTCTAAAATTTTCACTATAAGAGCACAATCATTTACATCTACTTCTTGATGTACATATCTATGGATAAAATCAAAAGCTTTCTTTTTATTTATTTTATACGTTATAAATTTACAACTGGATTCTATTTCTTTATTAAAAAATGGAGCTAACAATTCAAGAAATTTATGTTGATCTTTTACAATTTCAATAGAATTTCCTTTTTCACTAGAGTTCCATGAAAATCCAATCTTAACTTGATCTTTCATTACCATCACAGGTAAAAAATGCTCTGCGTAGATCGTATCATTAAATAACTTTCTAGAAAAATCGTCTTTTTTATCTGTAAAGTCTTTTTTCTCTATTCGAAGAATTTTAAATTCATGAGGCTCAAGTTTTAACAAATTGCCAGTATTAGAAATTTTAGCCAAACAACTTTCTTTTGAGATATTTTCAGAAATACGCTCATTTGTTGATGCAGATGCCAATACACATAAAGCATCTATGGCGTGAGATGTTATTGACTGAATGTCTTGTTTTTTCAAAAGTTCATTAAATTTGCTCAGGTTATCTCTTGTTGAGTGAACTTCAGAAGGATCCACCTTATAAGCAAAGAAATTAAGAGTACTATTGTGTGTTTTTAGCCATGAAGACAACTCGTTTTTTAATTTTGAAATAATCGCATTTACAAAATAAGACTGAGTTCCATTAACCCTTGTACTATAGGATCTGGCCATTGCTGACACAACTATCTGATAGGCTTTGCTGTGAGGCATAAATAAAGCGTGTCTGCAACAGTCTTGCTCTTTTTGATCCATCATATCAAACAGGAATCTTGGATTTTTGCTACTAATTTTTGCTACCGTACTTTCTATATTCTGCTGAATCTGCACAATATCTGCTGTTCCAAATACAGCATTAAGATACTTTGGTGAAAGTTCTCTTAATGTATACATATTTTCATCTTTATTCCGATTTCCTGTTAGTCTACAAAAAATCAGATTCGCTTCTGAGTTAAAAATCGTACCCATACTGGATTTAGTAAAGCTTCTTGGAATGATATGGTCGATCTCACCATTTGTTTCGGATATAGGTTCACCTGTGTATGGGCATACACCTCTTGAAGCAGATTTAATTCTCTTCTCTTTATTTTCCCATTTCTTTAATTGACGACTAACTCCACTTTGGGATCTTTTTTTAATTTTTTTCAGTATCTTTGACTTCTTTATCTTCGCTATTGATTCTGTAAACTCAAATTTATTCTGTTCAATTAATATACCGACATTTATCACTGTCTCATTCAGAGAGTCTAACTCTTTTATCTCTGCGCTCTTTACTTTAGCAATTTCATAAGCCTGCCTTTCTAAGATCTTTCCTAAGGCACCATCAAAAGGTCTTACTGATTCAGTTGGCAGTCGAGAACATAGCGCATGATTTCCTAACAGGGACTGCATTCTTGCGTTATTCTCCATATTTACTGCTACACAATTGCTTGAAAAGCCTAATGTATCTGTTTCGATTAGAGTATAAAGTTGAGAAAAACTGAACGGATTGTTAAATTTAATTTCTGATAAAGGATCTTGAGAAATACTGTTCCTAACTAATGGAGAAATCTCTTCAATTATTTTATTGATTTCTACTAGTTTCTTCTGATCTGCAGTCAACCGTTCTTTCTTTTCTTTAGCAGAATAATTAGCATAGTCATATTCGATTTTAAAAGTATTACCGTATTCTTTTCGAAGTTCTTCAATATCTTTACAAACTGATTTTAAAGTTTTTCTTCCTTTTATAGGAGCTCTCCAAACTTCAAGAAATTTCTCATAATCAAAATCATTATTTATTCCAAGTACATTTCCAACCAGTGTTGATATCACTTTATTCTTCATTGGAGGATGTATTCCAGAAATTTCAAGAAGAGGATCTTCAACTACTGACCAAAGACCTGATTTGGCCATTTCTACTTCGTTGTAATATGACTGAGCTAACTTATAAAAATCATCCTCACGATCTTCTACCACTGACTGAATTATCTTGACTGTATCTGCCAGTTTTGAATTTGAAGGATCTCTTACCCATAATCTCAATAGTGTAATTGGCTCGTTTTTATCTGCAGCTAAATCAAACAAACGTTGCATTACATATGAGTTGAAAATTTTGCTTTGCGTATATGAGCTTGAACTCTTTAGTTCTATTCTTGACTTTCGGTCTGAAATTTTAACTATATCTTCTAGCTGGTATTTTAAATTTGGATATAGTTTTGCGAACTTCTCTGCCCATTTCTCCCATACATTTGCGTATTTCTTGTCTAAGGCTTTAGGTGATAAGAGTAATGTTAAATCTGTAGGAGGATTTCGATTGTTTTGATCCTCATATGGAGGGATTGTGTCGAGAGGATCAATTGAACACAACAATGATGTTACATCATTTGAAATTTCCAGATTTTTTATCAGCTCTCTGGCTTTTTGTTGATCTTCTTTTGGATAATGGAAGTATTTATAGGCTCTTGCCCACACTTTTTTAAATCTTTCAGGAATCCATTTTGGATTTCCTTTCATGTTGATATCATTGAAATACCAGCGCAAAGCTCTCAGCTGAAGATTCGAAATATTTCCAACACATTTGAAAAGCTTTTCATTACCATCAAATGACTTAACTATATCAGCTAATCTAGAATCCTTATTTATATCTGCCTTGATATCTGATAAGTATTGTTTACGGTGTTTATTGCCAAATTCACAGGTATTGATGATGTTTTCAGCAGCTTTCACCATCACATCAAAAGCTGACTTGTACAGTTCTATTTCTGTTTTATCAAGTTCTGAAGATTCCACTGCCTTATTAAATTCATCTTGAGAAAGTTCTTTCATCATGACTTTTGCTGAATCTAAATCACAACACCTTTGATTAAACTGATCATATAAAGACTGAGATTCATCAAACAGATCTTTAATATATGAGGCAAATAGATCAACAGGACATTCTTTTAAAATATCAAGGTCAATTTCTGCTTCTAGCCTTGTATACCCTCTTCTCTTCATTAAAGAAGAGATTGCTTCTTTTTCATCAGCAGTCAGCTCTCTATGAATTACTGAACTTATAACAAGATAGATTAGTTTTCTTGCTTTTTTGAATCTATCCAAAGCACGAATCATATGTCTCTTCTGAGTTCTATCTTTTACTGTATATTTAATACCATTACCATCATCAGGCATCTCAATAATAAAAGCATTGATGTCATCTGCAGATGGCAATATTGAAGATGTATATGATACGCATCCTGTATACTTACCACCTAGATCAATTGCAATATTTGAATACACTGTTTTTTTGCTCATAATAAAACTCTGCTATTGGATAGATGAAAACTTCTCATCTCACTTTAACACCTAATCTATAATTTAAACAGTATTATCTTCACATTTTAAAAAAATATTATTTTTAGATGTACTATTCGCATTATTTTTCAATACAAAATAATTTTTATAGTCTAATATCAGTATAACTACCGTTAATTTTAATGCACCCTCAGAAGTTTTTGGACAATTTGATTAATAACCTTACAATATAGGCAAAAAGGAAAATTTATGCCAGATCAAAACGATTCACAGGACTTTGTCCAATGTGCACTCTTTGGTGAAAGTTTCAACTTAAGATGTGCAAAAGCTCAAAAGGACAATCTTAAAAAAGCAGTAGATTCTCTGCAGACAAAGGCTTCAAATATGATGAGAGAGAATCCGAATTTAACACCTACACAGGCTGCAATTCTCATTGCTCTTGATTCGGAGAGCACTCTGCAGGGATATTTAAACAACAAAACACCATTTGAAAATGAAGCACTGAAACTTATCACCAAAATGAAGGTTTCACTACAAAGAGCCAACAATGACTGATTTTTTAGACAACAAAATATTAAGAAAATCTCTACGTCAGGAGATTCTTCAGCAGCGTAGACAGATTACACCAGTAAAAGCTTATGATGCCGGTGTTGAGATTGTAAAAATTTTAAGCCATCATAAATACCTTCAGAAAAAAAGAATGGTCGGATCATATTTAAGTTTAGGTGGCGAATTATCAACAGATCCTATCAATGAATATCTTCTTGAAAATCATGAACTGGCGCTACCTTTTATGGATGTGCATGTAAAAGGACATATGGACTTTTATGCCTATAAGAAAGGCGACAGATTAATTGAGAACCGCTTTCATATTTTAGAGCCCGAGAATTTACCTGAAAATCTGGTTACTCCAGATAAGTTTGAAGCTCTCATTGTTCCTTTAGTAGGATTTGATTCTAAAGGAAACAGACTTGGAATGGGTGGAGGATACTACGACAGGATGTTAAAAAAACTGTCAGTGCAGTGTCTTCTGATAGGTGTAGCTTATGATTTTCAGTTGCTCGATTCAGTACCTGTTGAGCACTGGGATATGCCACTGCATGAGGTAATAACGCCAACTAAGCATTACGTTTTCTAACACTGCTTCAACCAATCTGCAACAAAAAACCCACCTTAAGGTGGGTCTTTTTTTAACTGATAGTTTTATTACTTTGACTCTTTGTCATCTGCCTTTGGGGCATCTGTTGCAGGAGCATCAGTTGTTTCAGAAACAGCAGGAGCATCTGTATCTACTACAGGAGCGTCTGTGTTAACAACAGTCTTCTGTTCAACCTGCTCAGTTGCAGGAGTCTCAGAAATATTGCTGAAGCCTGACTTTTCCTCGTGAGCTGACTTCTGCAGATAACCTAAGAACAGGCAGATACCAAAGAACAGTATAATTAAAGTCCAGGTTGATCTTGTCAGGAAGTTTCCTGAACCTACAGAACCGAATACTGTATTTGATGCACCAGCACCAAACGAAGCGCCCATTCCGGCACCTTTACCCTGCTGAACAAGGATCAGAGCAATCATTGCAATTGCAACTAGTAATAAAACAACAATACCAATTTCGTACATAATAAAAACGCACCCTATTTTGCGTATACAAAGCTTTGCAAATATTACAGGTTATTGTGCTTTTTTTCAAGCATTTTCACAACCGGCCTGATGGATGATCACATCAGCAATTCTCTGTGCTTTAGTATGAACGTCCTGTGTATCCTCACCTTCAACCATTACGCGTACCACAGGCTCTGTACCTGATTTGCGTAAAAGGACACGACCTTTGTCACCAAGTTCCTTTTCAACTTCAGCTACAACTGCCTGTACTTTCTCGTCGCGGGTTACATCAAGTCCTGCAGTTAATCTTACGTTTATAAGATCCTGAGGATACATGGTTAGACCTTCTGACAGTTCCTCCACGCTCTTGCCTGCGTACATGCATGCCTTTAGAACCTGCAGTGCTGATACGATACCGTCACCTGTGGTAGCGTGATTTAAGCTTATGATATGACCGCTGTTCTCACCACCTAAAGTCCAGTTCTTCTCTAAAAGCTGCTCCATAACATATCTGTCACCGACCTTGGCGCGTGCAAAAGGAATACCTTCACGCTTTAAGGCAAGCTCGAGACCTAAATTTGTCATCAGAGTACCGACCACACCACCTGGCAGACGTCCTCGTTTTTTAGTGTCGTTGGCAATGATATATAGAAGGTTGTCACCGTCACGCAGTGTGCCGTGGCTGTCACACATTAAAACTCTGTCACCGTCACCATCAAAAGCAATACCAAGATCAGCCTTTTCAGACAGAACTTTGGCAACTAAAGCCTCAGGATGTGTAGAACCCACGCCATCATTGATGTTAATACCGTTTGGTTTGTCACCGATTGTAACGACCTGTGCACCGAGCTCTCTGAATACAAGTGGAGCAATGTGGTAGGTTGCGCCGTTTGCGCAGTCTAAAACAATCTTCATACCTTCTAACGAGAAGTGGCTTGCAAAAGTACTCTTGCAGTACTCGATATAGCGGCCTGGAGCATCGTTCTGTCTGAAGGCGCGTCCAAAGTCAGATGAAGCTGCAAGTGGAATATCCTTTGAATCCAGTACAGACTCAATTTCAAGTTCGATTTCATCAGGAAGCTTTGTACCCTGAGCTGAGAAGAACTTGATACCGTTATCATAGTAAGGGTTGTGTGATGCACTGATCACAACACCAAGATCTGCTCTGAAAGCTCTGGTCAGATAGGCAACAGCAGGAGTAGGCATAGGTCCTAACATTACAGGAGACATACCGCCGGCTGAAAAACCTGACTCTAAGGCAGCTTCGAGCATATAGCCTGACAGACGGGTGTCCTTTCCAATGATTACCTTACCGCCACTTTTTTTTCCTAATACCTTACCTGCAGCAAGTCCGAGTTTTACAGCAAAATCAGGAGTGATTGGATACTGACCCACACGGCCACGTACACCGTCTGTACCAAAATATTTTCTTTTCATCTTTGTTTTCTTTCGTTTTTCTGTTTAAAAAGTTTGAATTTGTTGCGTATCTTAGCTGAGAGATCTAATTTCTGTCTTTATTCTTTCTTAAGTCATGAATTGCATCACGCATAAGTCTCAAACGTCTGATGATGGTCTTAGACAGTTTGAAAGGCTTGGTTTTGCTTGCCATGATCTGCCAGAAACCGATTGCGATAGCAACTTCACTTACATCTGTTGTTCTAATGATCTGCACTGGGCTTACAGATGAACAGAATAAGGCTGTAGTCAGTGTAAGCACTCTGTTGTCCTTCATAAAACGGTCTTCCTTTGGAAGAGAGCGAGGCAGAGCAATACAGATTGGAAGAGCAAAACTCTTGAAACTCTCAATTCTTCCAAGAAGTCGTAATCTGTTGCTTACAGATGCATTTACTACAGATGGGTCAATGAGTAATCTCTTTCTTTCAATACCGGCATTTAAAAGAGTATCGATTCTTTCAAAGTAGTATTCAGAAATGATACTTACCACATCGCTGTCATCATCAATTTTTTCTTTTGGATCAAAGTGAAGGCATACTGCAACATTAGAGCGTTTTATAAGGTCAATCATGCCCTCAGTTGCAAGGCCATTGGTGGTAATAACCATGGAGACACCGGCCTTAACAGCCTGTGAAACAACCTCATAGTTGTTTGAGTTTAAGGCCACAGGAACATCAACACTGTTCATTACAGCACAAAGAACAGACATCACTCTGGTTTCATTGATGCCATCTGAACCTGCTCTGGCACCAATTTCCAGAAGCTCGGCTCCTGCTTTTACGTAGCTGTTGGCCAGAAGAACGAGATCTTCAATTGAACGGGTATCATTCTCTTCTAAAGCAATGGTGCCCATTACTTTTGTAAAAGACAAATCAAGGCTTTTACTGTTTGGCAGTCTTAATTTCATTGCCACCCCTACACTCAATCTGTACAAATCAGATATAAATCAGACTGTAACCTTTTCCACATTAAAAGCAAAGGATCTCCACAAAGAGATCCTTCACGAGACGATAGTATTTCAGATAACTGTAATGATCTGACTACTTCTCTGAATTAGTGTCATTATCGTCTTTTTTTGACACTGATTCATTGTCTGAGTTCTCAGTCTTTACATTTTCATTCTGACTGTCCTTTCTATCAGCAGTTCTGCCTTCTGACTTAACTTCATCAGACTTTGCGTCCTTTGAGCTGTCATCAGATTTGTTTTCTGCTGATTTGCCGTCACCTGACTTGCGTGGAGGACGAACTTCTCTACGATTCATCAGATCGTCAATCTGCTCGGCATCAATAGTCTCATACTTTAACAGGGCATCCTTCATATTCTCAAGAATGTCTCTGTTCTCTTCAAGCAGATCCTGTGCTTTCTTATAGCAGGAGTTGATGATCTCGGTTACTTCCTCGTCAATGATCTTGGCAGTCTCATCAGACATTGAGATCATAGTGGTTGAAGAACCTCCAAGATATGCAGAACCTTCGTTATCCTTTTCGTACTGCATAGGAGCAAGTCTCTTTGAGAAACCCCATCTGGTTACCATGCTGCGGGCAATCTGAGTTGCTCTTTCGATATCATTTGAGGCACCGGTAGTTACAGCATCAGTACCAAACATCAGCTCTTCGGCAATACGGCCTGCAAACAGAGTTGAGATATTTGACAGAAGACCAATACGGCTCTGCGATACCTTATCCTGTTCAGGCAGATACATAGTGACACCTAAAGCTCTGCCACGTGGAATGATAGATACCTTGTACACTGGATCGTGCTCTGGCACCAGTTTACCGACAATGGCATGACCTGCCTCATGATAGGCAGTGTTGATCTTTTCATGCTCATTCATTGCCATGCTTCTGCGCTCGGCACCCATCAGAAGCTTGTCTTTAGCTTCCTCAAACTCATTCATGCTTACAACTCGCTTGTTGTGGCGGGCAGCATTCAAGGCAGCCTCATTTACAAGGTTTGCAAGTTCAGCTCCTGAAAAACCGGGAGTTCCCCTTGCAATAGTTGCAGTATCAACATCCTTTCCCAATGGCACTTTCTTAACATGAACATTCAGGATCTGCTCACGGCCGCGCACATCCGGTAAACCTACCACAACCTGTCTGTCAAAACGGCCAGGACGCAGCAGTGCAGGATCCAGAACATCAGGTCTGTTGGTTGCAGCGATGATGATTACAGCCTCAAAACCTTCAAAACCATCCATTTCAACAAGAAGCTGGTTTAAGGTCTGCTCTCTTTCATCATGCCCGCCACCCATGCCAACGCCACGCTTGCGGCCTACAGCATCGATTTCGTCGATAAAGATAATACAAGGAGCATTTTTCTTGGCCTGAGCAAACATGTCTCTTACACGAGAGGCACCTACACCCACGAACATCTCAACGAAGTCAGAACCTGATATTGAGAAGAAAGGAACCTTGGCTTCACCTGCAATAGCTCTTGCAAGCAGGGTCTTACCGGTACCAGGAGGTCCTACCATGAGAACACCGCGAGGAATACGGCCACCGAGCTTTGAATACTTGGTTGGATCTTTTAAAAAGTCAACAAGCTCTACAACATCCTCTTTGGCCTCATCACAGCCTGCCACATCATCAAAGGTTGTTTTAATCTGATTTTCTGACAGAAGCTTTGCCTTTGATTTTCCAAAAGACAGAGGATTACCCTTAGAGCCACCCTGCATCTGTCTTGAGAAAAAGATCCACACGCCGATTAGAAGCAGCATTGGAAACCATGACACAAAGATTGACAAAAGCAGACTCTGCTCTTCAGGCTTAGTGCCTGAGGCTCTTACATTGTGAGATAAAAGAGAATCGATAATTGCAGGATCGCTCAAAGGCATAACAGTTAAGAATCTTTCACCGTTCTTTTTAACACCATTGATAACCTTGCCGTCAAATACAACCTCCTGTATCTGATCTGACTGCACTTCTCTTACGAAGCTTGTGTAGTCTTCCATACGACCAGAACTGTCTGATGAATTGAATGACTCAAAAAGAGTCATTAAAATCACGGCAATAACCAGCCATAATATTAGGTTTTTTGTCATATTTACTCACTTACTCCAAAGTCTTGTCTTCAGACTCTTCAAATTCTGCACCAGGAGCAACACCGTTTAAAGGATGCCCCTTAAATCCTGTTGCCACCATATACACTTCACGGGAACGGTCTCTTGAAGCATCAGGTTTTCTTACTTTTACAGTTGTAAAATCCTGATGAAGCGCCTTTAAAAATTCCTGAGACCCCTCGCCCTGGAAAACTTTAACAGCAAAAGTGCCGCCTATTCTGAGAACACGTCTTGCCATATCGAGGGCAAGTTCAGATAAAAGCATGGCACGAGGCTGATCGATTGCAAGATTGCCCGACATGTTAGGGGCCATGTCAGAGAGTACCACATGGGCACCGACACCAATCATTGAGTACAGTTTCTTAAAGACTTCTTCATCTCTGAAGTCGCCCTGCAGAAACTGTACATTGCGGATAGGCCTTATAGGCAGAATATCGCAGGCAATAACACGTCCGCTGTCGCCAATGCACTTTACGGCATACTCGGACCAGCCGCCTGGAGCGGCACCAAGATCAACTACAATATTACCCTGACGTATCAGGTGATCTTTTTTCTGCAGTTCTTCTAGCTTGAAAGATGCTCGTGAACGCAGTCCTAGCTTGTGGGCCTGTTTCACATAAGGATCGGAAAAGTGTTCCTGTAACCATCTGGTCTGGCTGGCAGTTCTTTTCTTTGCTGGCATTAAATTTAAATCCCAAATATTACTATAGATTTTTCAGTTTAAAATTAACCGATAATATTATACAATTTGCAAAACATTTATGCGAAGTCTAAATCACAATAGATTAAGCTTTTAACACGATATTTTTTCTTATTATAGGTTTTGTATGTCATTGAATTCACATCAGCGCCAATTTTTAAAGGCACAAGCTCATTCATTAAAGCCAGTTGTCTTGCTTGGCAATGACGGACTTTCAGAGTCAGTGCTTAAGGAACTTGACAGCAGCATTGAGCATCACGAGCTTATCAAGATCCGTCTTAATGCCGGTGAAGGAAGAAAGGAGCAGGCAGAAACCGCAGCTAAGACTGTTAATGCTGAACTGGTTTCTCTTGTAGGCAGAATTGCTGTTCTGTTCAGACAGAGAAAAGACGACAGCAGATTCATACTTCCACGCTAGTTTTAAGATCTTATTTTTTTTGAAAAGGCGCCTTAAATATTAAGGCGTTTTTTATTGGCAGTCTGTTCAGTTGCTCCTGCAGTTATCACTGCCTACAGAATATAACCTGTGGGACTGATTCTCTGATAGTTTCCCACATCAGCAGTCCTGATTTAAAAGTAAACTTTAAATTTGCGTGCTTTATATAACCTGTTGTTTTTGATACAACTTTTTTTATAAAGGCTTAAAGTCTACTTTTAAAGTCTACTTTTTCTGAAAGACAAAAAAACGGAGCCTCATATACGAGCAACTCCGTTTTATTATCCTGTTTAACTGAACCATAGGTATTAGAGGTTCTGACCGGATTATACAGGACTAGATATATTCAACCTTTTCAATCTCGTAGCAGATTGTTCCCTTAGGGATCTTAATCTCGATTTCATCCTCTTCGCACTTGCCTAAAAGGCCTTTTGCGATAGGAGTCTTGTAGGAAATCAGATTAGCCTGAATGTCGGCCTCATCCTCGCCTACGATTCTGTAGGTTGTCTCTTTGTCGGTGTCAACATCAACTACAGTTACAGTTGCACCAAAGATCACCTTTAACTTGCCGCCGTTAGGTGTCTTTAACTTGGATACGTCGATAACATTGGCGCTGGCAAGCTTACCTTCGATATCTTTAATTCTTGCTTCGCAAAGTCCCTGCTCTTCTTTAGCTGCATCATACTCTGCGTTTTCGCTAAGATCACCATGGCTTCTTGCCTCGGCAATTGCAGCTACAATACGAGGTCTCTCTACTGTCTTTAAACGCTGTAATTCTTTGCGGAGTAAATCCTCGCCACGAGGAGTCATTGGAGTCTGATCCATGATAATAGCCTCAATTTAAAATATAAAAAAATGACGCCTAACTATTACATCAGGCGTCCTCATGATCATATGAACTGATGATAACCTAATCTATGACTTTGTTCAATACAAAAACTTTCGATTAGCCTGTCATCTCACATAATTAACTAGACAGATCCTCAAAGAACTTCTTTACACCTTTTATGAAGCCAGCTGATTTTGGCTTATGCTTCGCTGCAGTGTCAGTTTTCTTTTTACTGCTGTCAGATGAATCTGATGCAGGAACTTTGTCATCACCATTTAGTGATTCCTCAAACTTCTTTAACAGATCCTTCTGTTCCTTAGTTAGGTTTACAGGTGTCTCCACTACAATCTTGCAGTACAGATTTCCCCTGAAGGTTGAGTTGTAGGACTTAACGCCCTTACCTGACAGACGCATCATTACGCCGGTCTGTGTCTCAGGATGAACTGTAATGTTAACAGGACCGTCTAAGGTAGGAACTTCAACCTTGCCGCCTAAGGCTGCTGTTGTAAAGCTGATTGGCACCTCACAGTACAAATCATTGCCGTCACGAGTAAAGATATCATGATCCTTAACTTCGATTACAACATACAGATCACCAGAACCTGCACCGTTTAATCCAGCCTCACCCTCACCACTCAGGCGAATTCTGTCGCCGGTGTCAACACCTGCAGGAATATCCACAGACAGTGTCTTGGAGCTTACTACTCTACCGGTACCACCACAGGTCTTACAGCCATTGGTGATAATAGAACCTGAACCATTGCAGCGTGAACAGGTCTGAGCAAAATCCATAAACCCCTGACGGATATGGACTGTTCCGCTGCCCTTACAGTCAGGGCAGGTTTCCTTCTTGCCGTTTTTGCCAAGTCCTGAACCGCCACAGTCCTTGCACTTTACATAGGTCTTGACGCTTAACTTCTTCTTGCAGCCTTTTACGGCTTCTTCCAAGGTTAAAGTAAGCTTGGCTCTGATGTCACGTCCCCTGATTTCACGTGGACCCTGTCTGCGTGAACCAAAACCGCCACGACCTCCGAAAAGATCTGAGAAAGCCTCTCCGAAAATATCGCCAAAATCAGCACCGTTAAAGCCACCTCCGAATGGATTGCCGCCACTAGCCTGTGAGCCGTCAGCACCTGCAAAGCCATACTGATCATAGGCAGCTCTCTTCTGAGGATCAGACAAAACCTGATAGGCTTCGTTAATTTCACGGAACTTTTCACCAGCACCGGGATCTTTATTTCTGTCAGGGTGATACTTTATAGCAAGACGCTTGAACGCACGCTTAATGGTTGCATCATCAGCTCCCTTGTCTACGCCAAGCACCTCATAGTAATCACGTTTTTCGGCCATTTTACCCTCTTTATAACTGACAAAAGGCAGGTGGAATACTCCACCCACCTTTTTAACGAATCTTTATGATTTAAGATTATTTCTTGTCGTCTTTAACTTCTTCAAACTCAGCATCAACAACATTGTCATCATTGGATGAACCGCCCTGCTGAGACTGCTGCTGTGCAGCCTGCTGTGCCTGCTGGGCCTGAGCCTGTGCCTGACCTGCCTGCATTAAAGCGGTTGCAGCTTCCATTACAGCCTTTTCAGCCTGCTCAATCTTATCCTTGTCGTCACCACGTGCTGCAAGTTCAAGATCAGCTAAAGCCTTGTTAACCTTGGTCTTATCGGCATCTGATACCTTGTCACCAAGATCTGTAAGCTGCTTCTTAATCTGGTGAGCAGTTGCATCAGCTCTGTTGCGTGCATTTGCAAGCTCCTCAAACTTCTTGTCCTCAGCTGAGTGCTCTTCAGCCTCACGAACCATACGCTTGATATCGTCGTCTGACAGACCTGAAGATGACTTAATGGTGATCTTCTGCTCTTTACCGGTCTTCTTATCCTTTGCAGATACGTGGATTAAACCATCAGCATCGATATCGAAGGTAACTTCAATCTGAGCCATTCCGCGTGGCTGAGGTTCAATACCCTCAAGGTTGAACTGACCTAATGACTTGTTGTCGGCAGCTCTCTTACGCTCACCCTGCAGAACATGAATTGTTACAGCAGGCTGGTTATCCTCAGCTGTTGAGAATACCTGTGACTTCTTGGTTGGGATAGTGGTGTTCTTCTCAATCAGAGTTGTCATAACACCGCCTAAGGTCTCAATACCTAATGACAGTGGGGTAACATCAAGTAACAGAACATCCTTCTTGTCACCTGTTAAAACACCGCCCTGAATAGCAGCACCGATAGCAACAGCCTCATCTGGGTTTACGTCCTTGCGTGGCTCCTTACCGAAGAAGTCAGCTACAAGTTTCTGAACCATAGGCATACGTGACTGACCACCAACCAGAATTACATCGTTGACATCTGATGCTGATAAACCTGCATCAGACAGTGCAGTCTTAACTGGCTCTAAGGTCTTGGTTACAAGCTCTTCAACCAAAGACTCCAGCTTTGCACGTGTGATCTTGATGTTCATGTGCTTAGGACCGGTTGCATCAGCGGTGATGTAAGGCAGGTTTACATCGGTCTGCTGTGATGATGACAACTCAATCTTTGCCTTTTCAGCAGCTTCCTTCAGACGCTGCAGAGCTAAAGGATCAGTACGCAGATCAACACCCTGCTCATTCTTGAACTCGTCGATCAGGTAATCTACGATACGGTTATCAAAATCCTCACCACCTAAGTGGGTATCACCGTTGGTTGCAAGAACCTCAAAGGTCTTCTCACCGTCAACCTCATCAATATCAATAATTGAGATATCGAAAGTACCACCACCTAAGTCGTAAACAGCAATCTTCTGCTCGCCCTTAGCCTTATCCTCACCGTATGCAATAGCTGCAGCGGTAGGCTCGTTGATGATACGCTTTACATTTAAACCTGCGATACGGCCGGCATCCTTGGTTGCCTGACGCTGTGAATCGTTGAAGTATGCAGGGCAGGTAATAACAGCTTCTGTTACTTCCTCACCTAGGATATCTTCAGCGGTTTTCTTCATCTTCTTTAAAACTTCAGCTGAAATCTGTGGAGGAGCCAGTTTCTTGTCATCAACCTCAACCCAGGCGTCTCCGTTGTCAGCCTTGGTGATCTTGAATGGCATAATGCCGATATCACGCTGAACCTCGGCATCATCATAACGACGACCGATTAAACGCTTGATAGCGAACAGTGTATTCTTTGGGTTTGTAACAGCCTGACGCTTAGCGGCATCACCTACGATGATCTCGCCGTCTTTTGCGTAAGCTACGATAGAAGGAGTGGTACGACGACCTTCTGAGTTCTCTAACACACGAACCTTGTCACCATCCAGAACGGCAACACATGAATTAGTAGTACCTAAGTCAATACCAATAATCTTTCCCATTTTAAAATCCTCTTAAATTCTGCAGTTCGTTATTTTTTAAATAACTTTACAAATCTTTTCTGTCTTACTAAATGGAGCCTGTTTTTTTCTTTTTCAAGACTAGGCTTCAATATTTATGGAATTTTTTTGCTCTTCCTGAGAAGAAGTCTTATCTTCAGGCTTTGAACCTGCAGGAGCTCCTGAAGAGACAATAACCATTGCAGGTCTTACCACGCGTCCGTTTAAGGTATAACCTTTCTGCATTACAGACAGAACATGGTTTGCTTCAACCTCAGGTGAAGGTACCATTGAAATTGCCTGATGAAGATTTGGATCAAAAGCCTGCCCCTCTGGATTAACACCTTCCACACCAAACTTGCCAAGCTCCTTTAAAAGCAGGGTAGTAGTGTTCTGAACGCCCTCTACAATAGGTTTGATTGCAGGATCGTTAATATCAGAATGCTTGAGTGCCAGTTCTAATGAATCGATTACAGGAATTAAAGCCTTCAGGATCTTTTCATTGCCGAATTTGCGCTCACGTTCAACGTCAGCCTCAATTCTCTTTTTCTGGTTTTCGCACTCAGCCAGAGCTCTGACAAGTTTTTCGTTGTCGGCTTTGTATTTTTCCTCAAGAACAGATAGCTGAGACTTTAACTGTTCGTTTTCTGTTACAAGCTCCTTTGGATCAAAAGCAATTTCTGATTCACCGCCGGTTTCATCAGCTACATTTTGAGTTTCCTGATCAGGAGCCTGCTGTGAACTCTGCTTCTCACCACTGTTCTGAGCTTTTGCCATTTCTTCCTGCTTTTGCTCTCTGGCCTCAGCTTCAGCCTGAGCCTTTTCAAAAGCCTCTTGCATTTGTGTTTCTTCAGTCTGCATTTTTATCTCTTAAAAAATTCATAGAATTAACGCTGAAAACTACATGGGGACAGAGAGAAAAAATTTCAAGACTGCTATCAGAAAATTACTAAAAATCTTTGTTTTTATAATTTTAAGTGTTGATTTTTTTGCTACAATTCCATGAAGCAACAAAGGATTTATTATGCAAATTAAGAAAATACTTTCTGTAGCGATTTTGGCTTCGGCAGTGTCATTACTGACCACATCCTGTGCCTACAGAGCAGATTTGAACCAGGGTAACTACGTTGAGCAGGATCTGGTAAACCAGCTTGCCTACGGCATGTCCTCAGAACAGGTGCGTTTTGTTCTTGGAACTCCAATGCTTATCGATCCTTATGACAAATCCCGCTGGTATTACGTCTGCTTCAAGCGTGAAGGCTGGAGTTCACCTTCTGTACAGAAACTTGTGCTACTTTTCAGTGGAGACACTCTGGTTGACATGTCAGGTGACTACAGGAAACCTGCAAACTTTGGTGAAGGTCTGAAGACAGCTCCAGACGGCGGCAAGGCAGCAGACTTTGATCTTCCTGAATAGTAATTTGCTCCCTCATTATTTCCAAAAGCAGAAAAGACTTAACAGAAAAGACGAATGCAAATTCGCCTCATTAGGTCTTTTTTTTATAAAAATGTTTTCTTTATGTGTAGTTATTTCATCGGCCATCATTCAGGGATGCACTCTTGAAGATGAAACTGAAGACAGGATTGTGATCCCTTTAAAGGATCAGTCAGCACTACATGACAGTCCCCTTTCCATAAAGTTTCTCAAGCTGACAAAAAAATGCACAACAGGTGACATGAATTCAGCCCCCGACGTACTCTCCATGTACATTTCCTCTCTGCCTTCTGAAGATGTTCCTGAAAAAGCAAAGTCTAATTACAGAGGACTTCTTGAGGACAGATATTTTTTCCAGAGAAAAGATCTGAATCTTGAGTTTGAAAAATGTATGCAGAAGGCTACTGTTTCAGGGAATGCAGAATACAGAAACTATTACCTTACAAGAGCTGTGGTTTCCTCAAGAATCTCTCAGTACTACTATGCGCACAGTGACTATGAGAACGGCGCCTACTGGGCATTGAGAGTAATAAATCTTTTAGGTATCAGCAAAGGCTACAACATAATGGGAAGAGTCTTTGTCAGAGATCCTAAAACCGTTGAAATCGGTGCCAGGATGTTAAGTGAATCTGCAAAACATGACAACACCACCGCTTCTGCTTTTTTATCCGAGACCGTTCTGTTCAGAAACGTCTTTGACATCGTCTCCGAATCAGAAGAAGAGAGCGGTTTAGAGCAAAACTCTCATGACAGCGAAGAAAACTCCAGTAAAAGTTCAGAACCTGCAACCGCTTCTGAAGATGTTTCAGATAAAAGAATTTCTGATGAAAACAAACAGAAAAATCCTTTCAAAACAGAAAATCTTTTGAAAAAATAAAGCGCAGTCAAAGCAATTTTCTGTAAAAGGGATTAACATAAATTTAACACTTGGCAGAACTTTCTGTTAACAATCTGTTTGTATGATCTTTCTTCAGGATCATTTTTATTTCAGCTTATTAAGCACAAAATATTATATTTGAGGTTTTTATGACAGACGTAATCAACGATAACGAAATCATGCCAAAAGAGCTGTCATGGCTTTCATTTAATGGAAGAGTTCTACAGGAAGCGGCCGATCCTTCTGTACCTCTAATAGAAAGAGTCAGATTTTTAGGTATCTATTCAAGCAATCTTGATGAATTCTTTAAAGTAAGAGTTGCCGAATTAAAAAGACAGATCATTATTAACAGAGCCCAGGGCGACAATGAGGATAAGGTACATCTGTTAAGAAATGTGCAGAATGAAGCCAATCGCTATCAGAAAACCTTAAACCATATCTACAAACAGCTTTTGATTGAACTTGCCGATCATAATATTTTTATGAGAGATCAGGACTCAATCACAAAAGAGCAGAAAGACTGGGTTATAGCCTATTTCAAGCATCATGTTCTAAAACACATCAACCCGGTTATCATCGATGAAGAGACCGATCTTGTGGCTTTTCTCAAGGATGAGTTCACATACCTACTCGTAGATATGACTGAAGGTCAGACTGTACATCATGCCTTAATTGAGATCCCTACAGACAAACTTCCACGATTCATCAGATTGCCTTCTGTTGACAAATCTGTCACCTTCATGTTTCTAGATGATGTGATCCGTGTCGGTATTCATAAGATCTTCCGTGGCTTATTCTCCTATGACAAGATTGAAGCCTACTCCATCAAGATGAACCGTGATGCTGAATATGACCTTTTGGGCAATATTGACAGATCAGTGCTTGAGAATATGTCTGAAGCCTTAAAACAGCGTTTGAATGCTATGCCGGTACGTTTCTCATATGATGCCCAGATGCCAGACAACATGGTTAAGTTCATGGCAAAGGAACTTAAGATGAGTTCCATCGACTCCATGATGGCAGGCAACCGCTACCACAATTTCAAGGACTTCCTGTCATTCCCAAGTCTTGGCAGTGATGACATGGAAAATCCTACGCTGTCAGAAATTAAATCATCACAGTTTGAAATGGCAGAAACTCCTTTTGAGGCAATTTCCAGAAAGGACGTTTTACTGTACTACCCATACTATTCATTTGACTATTTTACAGAGTTCCTGCGTTATGCATCATACGATCCTAAGGTCAGCTCCATTAAGATCAATATTTACCGTGTGGCAAGCAACAGCCGAGTAATCAACTCTCTGATTCATGCTGCCAACAACGGTAAGAGCGTGACGGTGGTTGTAGAACTCAAGGCCCGTTTTGATGAGGCCAACAACGTAAAGTGGGCTTCACGTCTGACTCAGGCAGGCGTAAAGGTACTCTTCGGTCTGCCAACATTGAAGATCCACTCAAAACTGTGTCTTGTTACCCGTCATGAAGGTGACAGCATTGTACGTTACGCTCATGTGGGTACCGGTAACTTCAACGAAAAGACTGCCAAGATCTATACAGACTTTGCCCTCTTCACCGCCAATGAGAAGATCACAAAAGAGGTCGATGATGTATTCAGCTTCATTGAGTACCCATATACAAGACCTGTCTTTGAGAACCTTCTGGTATCCCCATTAAATGCCCGTGACAGGATCAAGTTCATGATTGACCGTGAAATTGATTTTGCAAAGCAGGGCCAGTATGCATCTATCCACTTTAAGGTAAATGCTCTTGTGGATGTACCTTTAATCAACAAACTTTATGAGGCTTCACAGGCTGGTGTAAAGATCCGTGGCGTTGTACGCGGTATGTGCTCATTAAAACCTGAGGTTGAAGGGTTATCAGAGAACATCTATATCACCTCAATTGTTGACCGATATCTTGAACATCCTCGTGTAATGCTCTTTAACAATGGCGGAGACGAGGAACTGTTCATATCATCAGCTGACTGGATGAAGAGAAACCTTGATTTGAGAATTGAGGTTGGAGCAAGAATACTAGATCCTGAACTGCAGAAACGTATCAAGGGTATCTTAAAACTTCAGGAACAGGATAACCGTAAGGCAAGAATCATTGATGCCGAGCAGAAGAACGTTTATGTTCAGGCTCAGCCAGGTGATCCTCAAGTAAGAGCTCAGATTGATATTCATGAGTATCTGGCTCAGGAAGAGGAAAAAATCGCAAAAGAGTTTGCCAATGGTGACAGGAAAGACTAGCAGTCAAATCTCTGTTGATAAATAAGTTTAACTGTAAAAGCCTGCTTCAAGCAGGCTTTTGTATTTTTAATGAAAGCTGAAAATGCTCATTTCTGAAGATTTCATTCTTTAACAAATCTTAACAGTTGCTGTACATTATATTGCACAATATTTGAACATAAAACGCATAAAATTCAAATAACACAGACATTCGGATAAGATAGTAAAAACTTGGGCCTGTAAGCCTTTTTTTATATTTACTACTTTTTTACAGAGGTCATTATGACATTTTTAGATTCAGTTAAAACCTGTCTTAAAAAGACTCTTACCATTTCAGGCAGAGCATCACGCTCTGAGTTCTGGTGGTTTCAGCTGTCATTTTTCGTTATCGGCTTAATCGTTGGACTCATTGTTGTAGCTTTAGGAGCAGATTCTACTTTAGCTTCAATTATTGGAATTATCTTTGCACTTTACGTTATTGTAGGTTCAATTGCATCATTCACAGCAGGTATCAGAAGACTGCACGACACCAACAGATCAGGCTGGCTGGTTCTGGTATTCTGGCTGTTAGGTATGATTCCATTTGTAAACTTCATCGCATGGATTGTTTACATTGTATTTATCTGTCAGGCAGGTACTCCTGGAGATAACCGTTTTGGTCCACAGCCTGAATAAATAGAATAACTTTAACTTATCTCAATAAAAAAGTGGATCTTGGTCCGCTTTTTTATTGTTTTAAAGTTTACCTGCCCCATGAGAATGTATAATCGCATTTACACTGGCTTTTAATGATAGAGCAACAGATGATCAAATGTTAACAAGGACAACCTCATGGAAACCTTAATTTCATATTTCAAGCTGGCATTGAATTCAGTTAAAAACAACTATGTCAACTTCAGCGGCAGAGCTACAAGAACAGAGTACTTTTCTGTACTGGTAAGCGTTCTTTTCCTGTTCATAATCGCAATCATACTTTTAATTGTTCCAGTTTTGGGAACAATTATTTTTGTGCTTTACACTCTTGCAGTAATTCTTCCACTTCTTGCAGTATGTGCCAGACGTCTGCATGATGTGGGTAAGCCTGCCTGGTACATTCTGGTACCTTTTGGGCTTGGTATTGTGGCACTTGCAATTGCTGGTATTGGCTATTCTTCATTCAGCTTCGAACTTATAACACTGGCAAGTATTGTTGGAGCTGTCAGTGCCCTTTTCAATGCATATATTGCCTACCTTGTAGTGCTTCCATCTGATCCTGCATCTGCTTACGGAAAGGCTGAAAATCTGCCTGCACCTTTAAAGCTTGAATTTTTAGATGCCATGAAAAAGGTTTACATAAAGAACTATCTTAACTTCAGTGGACGTGCAGGCCGTGCTGAGTTCTGGTGGCCAACCTATTTCTTTGTGTTTATCTATGCATCTTTAATCAGTTTCTTAAATGTAATCCCTTTCCTTGGTACAGCTGTCTCCATTATTGTATCGCTGGCTGTGATCATTCCTAATATTGCTGTAGCAGTTCGCCGTATGCACGATATTAACAAATCAGGCTTCTTTGTTTTAATCCCTTATGCAACTCTGATAATTTCTGTAATTATGATTGCAAGAGCATACTCAAATGTTGTCTCAAATCCATATTCATCATATGCAGCATTAGGTTTAATGATCTTACTGGGAGTAATTATTACTCTTGCAGGATGGATCTTTTATTTCATTCTTACCATTAAAAGAGGTGATGAGACCGAAAACAGATTCGGACCTGTACCTGATGAGACCGATGCCAAAACAGCTGTTATCACCAGAACTGATGGTGAATAGTCAGACGATCCTGACAAAAAAACAGCATTGTTAAAATCCTTATACAAAGGTTCAGTCCTGCGGCTGGACCTTTTTTGTAACCTTTGTATTGTTGAATACAAAGATGTAAAAACATGTTTTACAGTTACCAATACAAATTCTTTATAATACAATATGTTAAACTATATTTTTTGTAGCAATATTTTGGGAGACAAATAAAAATTCAGACTTTTTTATACCTGTTACATATTCTAAAAGCACCGTTTCAGAATCTAATTGTCATAATCAGTATATTCACTTTCAGAAAAAAAGTTCCTTCATGCAGTTTTCCCTGTACAGATTAAAAACAGTATTATTTTCAGTATCAGTTCAAAAAAGCCCAAATTAAGATTTATCACAAAATAATACAATTCTGATACAGTAAATGTGACCTAATGGGAATTTTTCTGAACATTAAGTTTATTTTATTAATCATATGTGTATATTTTTATGTTGTGGTGAAATCTGACACTGCATAACGATATTACAAAAAAAATACGATATACTCGGGACAAAAACATGAATCTTTTTGAAAAACTGTCCATAAAAGGAAAATTTACTTTAATACTTTCTGTCAGCTTTATTTTGCTTTTACTTGCAGGAATGATATCAACCTACAAAGCTGTTAAGGCAAGTCATTCATCAGACACTGTAGTAAATGAGATTATTCCTTCTCTCAATGAGTTAGGAGTGCTTACTGGGCTGTTTAAGGAACTGAGAATCAGTTCCATCAAAATGCCTACTGCTAAAAATGGTGATGTCTCTGTACTGAAGGAAAAATATGCTAAAGACTACGGCAACATTACTGATACTGTAAATGCGTTAAACGTTGTCTTTACTAAAGAAGAAACCCAGACTCTGTTAAAGGATCTGTCAGATTACGACACTGTAGTTAAAAATGAACTTACAGAACTCTGCACTCAAGGAAAGGTTCTAGAGGCTACAGCTGTGATCCGTGACAAACTGGTTCCTATCGGAAACAGTTTTGATAAACATACAGCCACACTTGAAAAGAAGCTCGAAGAATATTCAAAACAGTCATCAGAAAATTTAAGATCAGACGTAAATCCTACAGTTACAATTGTATTTCTGCTGCTTGTACTTGTTTTAAATGCCTTCTTCTTTATCAAACTTTCAAAATCAATCACTTCAAGAATACGCATTCTTGCAGAAGCATCCGACAGATTCAGTGACGGAAATCTTACACAGGAAGTGGGATATTTAGGCTCTGATGAACTTGGAAAACTAAGAAAGAATCTTAACCATCTGCGTGAAAGTCTGCAGAAAATAGTCGGGGAAATGAGTTCTGACGCTTCCGTTCTTGGAACATCATCTTCTGAAATGACCAGGATATCAGAAGACATAGATACCAAGGCAAGCAATGTTCTTGATAAACTGATTTCTGTTTCATCTGCATCCGAGGAGATGGCTGCAACATCTCAGGAAATCTCATCCAACTGTAATCTTGCAGCTGCAAGCTCAGAGCAGAGCATGGCTATGGCTCACGATGGCATGCTGTCAGTTGAGAACACTGTCAATGAGATAAGAGCCCATTCACAAAAGACAAAAGAGGATGCCCAGCTGGTTCTTGCTCTTGATAAAAAGACACAGGAAATCAACACCATTATTACAACCATCGACGAGATTGCATCTCAAACCAATCTTCTGGCACTCAATGCTGCTATTGAAGCTGCCCGTGCAGGAGAATACGGAAAGGGATTTGCTGTCGTGGCCGATGAAGTCAGAGCTCTGGCTGTAAGATCAGCATCAGCTACAAAACAGATTTCATCTATGATTACAACAGTATCTGACGGTGTGAATAAAGCCAATGAATCCATCACTCAGACCGTGGAGAAAATGGTTAAGATTGCTGAAAATGCCGAACAGTTGCAAAATACTCTTACACAGATGACTTCCAAGATAGGTGATGTCAATATGGAAATCACTCAAATTGCCACTGCAACCGAACAGCAGTCAAGCACCTCCAAGGAAATGTCATCAAATCTGCAGTCAATCAAGGAAATCACAAAGGATATGGCAGATACAGCTCATAATGTTGAATCATGTTCTTCATCCTTCAGTAACATCACTGTCAGAATGAACAATACTGTCGGTAAATTCAGGATCTGACAGTAATAAACTCATTCTACGGATTTGCAGAGTTTTATGACACACAAATCCGAGTCTAAAAAGTCCGTTCACGACCATGAGCGGGCTTTATAACTGCTCCTCATCAGAACTTTTCAGATCATCTCACTCCACTTCATAAGAAGAATATATTCTGTCTAAATTCAGATGCTCTTTATATATAGATCAACTTAAATCTGAGTGAAGCTGAATACTTCTAGACTGCCACACATTTTCTGACATCGATTTGAAATTTATCATCTTAAGAAATTATTCATTTTGCTTTTCCTGTAAAATAAATACGCTCTGAAATCATAAAACTTCAGATACAGCTAACAAAAAATTCAAAGAGAAAAAAAACATGTCAAAAAAGCTTTAAAGGTAATGTGTGTAGCCTCATTATGTCTGTCTCTTGCTACAGGCTGTTCCGTGTACAACGGTTTTATAAAAGTGGGACAGAGTGCTGTTCACGGTACACTCAGCTCAATCGGTATATCTGGTGACAAAGATCTTAGCTATATGATCGACAACTATGGAGACAGTCTGTATGGAGTTCCTTATGCAAAGATTAACGCAGCTCTTGATAACAGATTAACTCCCGGTACTAAAAAAAATGAAGCATATGTTAAGACGATGGGGGGCATGTCTATCTACTATTTTCTTGACGAGGACTGCAATATGGCTATGTCCTTTGATCAGGATAATAACTTTAACGTGTTCACTACAATTTCGAAAGAAGATATAGACACATCAAGACTGCCTTTCAATAACAAAGATGATATAAAAAGGACTACCATGATGGCCTTAACTGAAGAGAAACTGCCGTTTGGTCACTGTACTTTTGTAAGAGAAAGGTTTAAAAAATTCAATGAGATTAACGGCAAGGACAAGACGCTTCTCGAAATCCAGAAGGTCATGGATGAGGAAAGAGCAAAACAGCGTGAAAAGAATAAACAGGAAGCTAAAGCCAGACTTGCAGCCCAGAACGGACAGTCTGTTTCTTCAGATGGTCTGAACAGTGAAGTTCTTAACAATACAGGTTTACAGCAGCTTGCCATGGTAAGTCAGATGCAGCAGGAGTTAATCAAAAAGAACACTGTCAACGGCAAGATGAGAATGTGCACAATCGACACTAAGGAGCCGGGACTTATACTTGAAGGGACAAAAGATGGTAAATTCAGGTTTGAAAAGGAAAGCGACAAAAGTGTTGTAGAAATTGATCCAGAGAACCTGGAGCTGTGTCAGGATAAATAACTTCCTGTTCTTTCCAGTTTGCTCCAGTCAGTATGGCTGGAGCCTTATCTTATAAACGTTTTGAAATTCACTGTTCTGACTCCGTTCTTACGTGAAACAAACTTGACGATAAAGCTGTTTTCTTCAGCACCTTTTCATTTATCATATTTTGTGAATTTATTTCAATATAATAACTATCTGTATATATTTTGTTATATAATAAAACTACACTTAATGCTTGTTAAGGATTTTACTTGTGAAAGTAAAATCTCTTATTTATCCGTCTGTGTCAGCTGTGTTTTGAATTAGTTTGCTGATACAAAAAGATATATTTTCGTCTTTATGGAAATTAAGGCTTATCAATGGAAAACCTGCTTACCCTTTCTAATCTTGTGATGGTGCTGCTGGCACTGCTGCTCTGTTTTTTTATTTATAAATTTACTGAAATTTCAAAAGAAAATTCAAAACTTACCGAACAGAGTGCAACCGATGCTGCCAACCTGCATTCTGCTCAAGAGGCACTTACAAAGAGCAATGAATATGTAAAAGCCCTGCAGGATAAGCTCAATGATTTAAATACCGAGAGAACCTCTCTTGTCTCGGAACGCGACAGATTGGATTTTGACAACAGTCGTCTTACAAAAGAACTGACTGAGTTAAAGGTAAAGTTTGACGATGCAGTATCCAGCGTAAATTCACTCAATGCCATGAATGCATCACTGCGATCGGATATTGAGTCCAACAGAGTGCTGAATCAGGAACTGCAAAAGCGCTTTGACACTTCATATAAAGAGCTTCAGGAACAGTTAAAGGTAATGGGACACAACCTTGTTAAAGCAGGAACCGAAGATCTGTCAAAGACCTCAAAGGAGAACTTTACACAGGTAGTAAATCCATTAAAGGAAGAACTCATTAACTTCAAGAACTATATTGCTCAGACACAGGAGAGTAATGCCAGACGCTCAGGTGAACTGCAAAAGGAAATAAAGATCTTAGAAGAATCACACTCTACCCTGTCCAAACAGGCAGAAGAGCTTGCCAAAGCTCTTCGTTCTGGAGGCAAATCACAGGGAATGTGGGGCGAACTGCAGTTAGAGAGAGTATTAAATGCTTCAGGTTTAAGATCTGGTATTGAATATGAAAGAGAGGTCGCTGGCGACCGAAACCTAGGAGAGAGAGGAAGACCTGACGCAGTGGTAAGACTGCCTGACAACCACTGCCTTATCATTGATGCAAAATGCTCTCTTACAGCCTATACCTCATTTATCAACTCTCAAAATGAGAATGAAAAGAGTTCAGCTATGAAAGCTCACATCGATTCATTAAACTCTCATTTAAATGAGCTTATAAAAAAAGATTACAGCTCCTATGAGTCCCTGAACAGTCCAAGCTTTGTGTTTATGTTTGTACCGGTTGATGCCGCACTTACTGACGCTCTGTACGCTGATTCATCTCTGTATGACAGAGCTGCACATAACAAGATCTTTTTAGTGTCCCCATCAACTCTTCTGCCTGCTTTACGAGTAGTCGGAAACCTCTGGGTTCTTGCTGAACAGTCAGATAGAATGAGAGCACTTGCAGCCTTTGCGCAGAAGATCAATGCAAAGTTTAACAATGTTATTGATTCATGTGAAAAGATAACCTCTGCTGAAAAGAAATTAAGAGACAGCGTCGATGAGCTTGAGAACAGACTTTATAAAGGCAAAGGCAACTTCAAATCAATGATAGACAGATTTGATGCCAATTCATCAAGAGAGCTTAAAGCACTCGATAACGACAAAGTCATTGATATTGAAAGCGATACAAAAGAGAGCAGTAATACCGCTGCAGAAGCTGTAGGTTTTACAATTGACAGTGAGGACTGAGTATAACCTCTAAAAATTTGCACAGTTTCTCATAAAGTAAGACCGGCCACAGCCGGTCTTACTTTATGATGACAGTCTGAACAGTTAAGGTTTCATATAATGGGTACCCTTGGCAATACCAAGAACACCTGAGCGTACCACCTCAACCACTTCAGCGAGCTTACAGATTGTACTTATAAAGTTGTCAGTATCAGCTGAATTACCGACATACTCTAAAGTAAAGATCTCCGCATTAACATCAATGATCCTGGCACTGAAGATATCAGCAAGGCTTTTTACCTCATCTCTTACATTGCGGTTTGGAGTATTTACCTTTACTAAAACCATTTCGCGCTCGATGCCGCCTTCTGCCTCATCTAAAAGAGCAGATACACGGTATACGCAGACAAGCTTGTGCAACTGCTTTGTGATCTGCTCAGCTTCACTCTTGTCACCTGACGTCAGGATAGTACAGCGTGATAAGGTTGAATCATCTGTAGGAGCTACAGTCAGACTGTCGATATTGTAACCGCGCTGTGAGAACAGACCTACCACACGTGACAGTGCACCAGCCTCATTTTCAATCAGAATGGAAATTACGTGTCTCATTATCTGTTCTCCTCATCATTGAGCATCATATCAATCATTGAGCCGTTAGCTCTGAGCCAAGGCATTACCTTTGTATTGGTATCAGTTACGACATCCACCAGAATAAACTCATCCTTTGCCTGGAGAACTTCTCTTACAGTACTCTCAAGCATGCTTTCATCTGTTACTCTGATACCTTTAAATCCGTAAGCTTCAACCAGTTTTACAAAGTCCGGATTTCCATCAAGATTTGTAGCACTGTAGCGCTTGTCATAGAACACAGTCTGGAACTGACGAACCATGCCAAGCACTGAGTTATCAAGAATGAAAACCTTAACAGGTAAATTGTACTTTCTGCAGACAGCAAGTTCCTGCATGTTCATCTGGAATGAACCATCACCTGAGATACAAACTACAGTTGCATCAGGAATAGCAAATTTAACTCCGATAGCGGCAGGGAAACCAAGTCCCATAGTGCCTAAACCGCCAGAGGTAATAAAATGACGTGGCTTTTCAAATTTAAAGTACTGAGCTGTAAACATCTGATGCTGCCCCACATCGGTTGTAACGTAAGGATCGATATTAAGCTCATGACTTACTCTTGAAATTGTCTCGACTACTTCCTGAGGTCTGATGATACCCTCTTTTTTCTCATAGGACAGACAGTGTTTCTGCCTGTATGAACGGATCTCATCCCACCATGGCTTTAAATCAGGCTGTTTTGAAGTATCTGACTCATCAAGAGCTGAGATTATCTGATTTAAAACAGTTTTGGCATCACCAACAATAGGAATGTCCGCCTGAACTGTCTTTGAAATTGAGGCAGGATCAACATCAATATGAACGATAGTAGCCTCAGGACAGAACTTTGATACCTTATTGGTTGCCCTGTCGGCAAAACGGGTACCTACAGCAAAGATTAAATCAGAGTGATGCATGGTTTCATTTGCCTCATACAGACCATGCATACCCAGCATTCCAAGGTAATTCTCATCTGATGCAGGGAAACCTGAAATACCCATTAAGGTGCTTACAACAGGCAGGTTAAGTCTCTTGGCAATCTTATAGATCTCCTCTGTCGCATTTCCCTGAACTACACCGCCACCTATAAGCATTACAGGATGGTGAGCCTTTAAAATCTCATTAACAGCTCTTTTAACCTGTCCCTTGTGGCCGAAGACAGTAGGATTGTAGGAGCGGATCTTTACATCAGGATTTGTATCATAATCAAACAGATAGTTTCTGTTCTGGCAGTTCTTTGGAATATCTACCACAACAGGACCTTTTCTGCCTGTAGATGCAATAAAGAAAGCCTTGCGCAGATTCTTGGCAATATCCTCAGGCTTTTTACACAGGAAGCTGTACTTTACAACAGGCCTTGTAACTCCCATGGTATCAACTTCCTGGAAGGCATCAGTGCCGATTAAATCTGTGCTTACCTGACCTGTAATAAGAACCAGAGGAATTGAATCGCCGTATGCGGTGGCAAGTGCTGTTACCGTGTTGGTGGCACCAGGACCTGAAGTTACGATAGCCACACCTACCCTGCCTGTAGCTCTGGCATAACCGTCAGCCATATGAACTGCCCCCTGCTCATGGCGGGCTAATGTGTGAACTACTTTCTTTGAGTCATACAGCTCATCATAAATATCTGTAACAGCAGCACCTGGGTAACCGAAAATTCTCTCTACCCCAAGATCTTCTAAAACTCTGACAACCTGCTGTGCACCGTTTAACTGTTCCATATTTTTATATCTCTAAAATTTTTATAACCTGTGTAAATTCTCTGACTTTTCACTTATTCTGCATTTTTGCAAACAGTCATTAGCGCACTCGCATCAGTAAGCAATTGTTAATTGTGATCTGTAGGTTTTTCATAGCTGCAGCCTCCTCTTTTCGCTTACCGTAAAATATAAATTCTTTTACGTACTGAACGTTCAGTACTTTTTAAATATTACAGTCTGTTATTCTACTCTTTATTAAGTCTCTGACAGACATCATCTCGTGTACTGATAAAAGGTGTCAGTTTTATGAGATGTTTTTTAAATAGCTCCAGAAGCTCATGGGCACTGTGAGTTTTTCTGAAATTCAGCTCCATAGGACGCAACGGCAGCAGTTCATAGAAATTCACACTGCGACCAGATGACAATGTAACAGACTGACTCTCTTTAGGATACTCTCCTAATGAACAGAGCATAGCTCCAGTAAAGGCAGTCCTTTTTGAAAAGCCGTTTTCCTTTTCAAGATAATAGCCAAAGCCCACAGGATTTTTCTCTGTAATAAGATAGCTTATTATCTCAATTAACATGTAAATCTCAAATGCCGATTTTGAATCTTTATTAAATCTGTAGTCTTTTGGCAGTGCAAGACACACTTCAATATTCTCATGCTGTCTGTCACAATCCTTTCCGCTAAGACCAAGACTTACAATCAGGTTGTAGTCATGCTTTTCTGTAGGCGGGATCTGATAGAGTGAGACATGAGAGAAGTCACACAGATGATTTGCCTTTCCAAAAGTTTTTTCAGTAAAAGATAAAAGCTCTTTAAAATCATCCTCATTAAGACCTTTAAACTCAGCTCTGTCAAGAAGACGTTTTGCGTTATCAATCATAACGGTAATGTTGGAAAAAAGCATACCGTCCATAACAGAAGCATGTTTTAAAGCCTCTTCAAAACGAATAAGACTGTCTGAGACAAGACCTTTCTTAAAGAGAATATATCCTCTGTAAAAATGGTATTTAGCAGATGACTTTCCCTCTAAAGTGAACCTGTCTAGCAGTGTTTGAGCCTTTTCAAACAGTGAGAACGGATCAGAGGTTCTGTTAGCAGCATTGATATAGGTTCTGACAAGTTCCATGCACAGGTCAAAATCAAGATCACTGTTTTCTAAAAGATCGATGATTTTAAACAGTTCATCACTTTTATAAAGGGCTTCAACCTGTAGGAGAAGCTCTGATTTATATTTAAAAAATTCTTGCTCTGTCATAATTTAAAAAGCCTCGCACTGCGAGGCTCAACTAATCATACTCTGTATTATGAATGCAGTGAATGCTCGCCTCTGAAGATACCGCACACACCCGAGCGCACAGTCTCAATGACCTCAGCCTGCTCAGAGACGGCCTTCAGGAATCTGTCGACCTCAAATGAGGTGTTCACAAACTGCAGAATATACAGTTCAGGAGTAATATCCACAATTTCGGCCTTGAAGATATCACACAGAGTCTTGATTTCCTCTCTTAAGGTATGGCCCACAGCCTGAACTTTAACAAACAGGATCTCACGCTCAACGATGTCGCAGGAGTTGTCCTGCTGACTTGACACCTTGATGACATTAACCAGTTTGTGAAGCTGTTTGGTAATTCGCTCAACCACAGAGCCGTCACCTTCAGTAAGAATAGTGATCCTTGAGATTGACTTATCCTCGGTTGGAGCTGCGGTGATATTCTCAATGTTGTATCCGCGCTGAGAGAAAAGGCCCACAACTCTTGACAGGGCTCCGGCTTCGTTTTCTAGTAAAATTGAAATAACCTGGCGCATACTAATCCTCATTCAGGAACATGTCTGACATACTGCCACCCATCTGCTGCATAGGCAGAACCTTTGCATCAGTGTTGCAGACGATATCCACAATCACAAGCTTATCCTTCATGGCTAAAGCTTTCTTTACACCTGACTCAAGATCCTTTGGATCTTCAATTCTGATGCCTTCATGTCCATAGGCTTTTGCCAGTGCGACAAAGTCAGGATTTGAATTGAGGTTGGTTGAGCTTATGTGTCCGTGATAGAACATCTTCTGCCACTGACGGACCATACCCAGGGTGTGGTTGTCAAGGATAAAGATTTTGACAGGAATACCAAACTCAAGACAGGTTGACAGCTCCTGAATGTTCATCTGGAATGAACCGTCACCTGTAAACAGGCATACTTCCTTGTCCGGTTCTCCGACCTTGGCACCGATTGCAGCAGGGAAACCATATCCCATAGTGCCTAAACCGCCTGATGTTAACAGGTGGCGTGGCTCATCGAACTTATAGTATAAGGCTGCAAACATCTGGTGCTGACCGACATCGGTTGCAATGATGGCTTTGCCGTCAGTTGCCTTATATACAGTCTCAATAATTTCCTGAGGCTGAATCAGTTTCTCGTCATGACGGTAGTTCAGACAGTCAATATGGCGCCACTTTTCAATTTCACTCCACCACTGCTTCATGGCAGATTCGTTCTCATGCAGATCAAACTCATTGAAGGCATCAATAAACTGATTTAATACAGTCTTTGCATCACCAACAATAGGTATGTCAGCATTTACTGTCTTTGAAATAGAGGCAGGATCAATGTCAATGTGAACAATTTTGGCGGCAGGACAGAATTTTGCAAGATTGTTGGTTACACGATCATCAAAGCGGCAGCCCACAGCAAACACAAGATCAGCCTTATCCATGGCAAGGTTGGCCTCATAGGTGCCGTGCATACCCAGCATACCGAGGAACTGTCTGTCAGTGCCAGGATATACACCAAGACCCATCAAAGTTGAGGTTACAGGCACATTAAAGCGGCGGGCAACTGAACGGACCTCTTCGATAGCTCCTGAAAGCTGTGCACCACCACCTATGAGCATTACTGGATGATTTGCTTCAGCCAGAAGTTTTGCAGCTCTCTTTACCTGTCCGCGGTGACCCTGCATTGTAGGATTGTATGATCTCAGCTTGACAGGACCTGACTGTTCAGGATACTCAAAACGCAGTGAAGGTCTTACACAATCCTTTGGAATATCAACGACTACAGGACCAGGTCTTCCAGATGAGGCAAGATAGAAAGCCTGTCTTATGTACTTTGGAATATCCAGTGCGCACTGACACAGGTATGAGTGCTTTACAATAGGTCTTGTGATACCTACGGTATCAACCTCCTGGAAGGCATCAGAACCGATAAGCGGAGTGCCTACCTGACCTGTGAGCACAACCATGGGAATGGAATCCATATAGGCTGTGGCAATTGAAGTTACAGTATTGGTAGCGCCAGGACCTGAGGTAACCAGACAGACACCGACTTTTCCGGTTGCTCTTGCGTAACCGTCGGCGGCATGGGCAACACCCTGCTCATGACGTCCAAGAATGTGTTTAATCTTTGAAGACTCGAGCAGTGCATCATAAATATCGAGCACGGCTCCGCCAGGATAACCAAATAAACGATCAACACCTAAATCTTCTAAGGTGCGCACCACCATCTGTGCGCCCGACATCATGGTCATGAAAATCTCCTTTTACAATCAGCCTTTTTTAGGTTTTGGCCAGAACCTTTGAGGCACTTTTTGTACCCATTGTGAATATTCTTCAGGAAAATCTCTTTTAAGTCTCGGCTCATCAATATAGACAGCCACTATCTGGGCAAAGATTAAAAACAGACAAGGGATCACCAAAGTTATAAGTGAATTTATAGCACAACACAGGCCTAAATAAAACAGTACAACTCCCATATGCATAGGATTTCTGCATAAAGAATAGGGTCCTTCTGTCACAAGACGATCTGTCTGCCTTGATAATTTTATTTTTCCAAGAACAACGGCACCGCCATGCCCTTTTGTGATCAGTGCATAATTAGACCAGATCACAAAAAAAAGTCCTACAGCAGAGCATACCGCTCCAAAGATACTGCTTTGCAGACCTGTGGGCATGAAGTCATACGGATAATTTACTCCAAGGTAAATCATCAGGCAAGGCAGAGCTACAAACAGTATCGTGCTTCCGAAAATATAGGCAGAGAGTTCTTTAAAATTCATTATTTCAGAGCTTTATTGAGCAAATCATTTAATACAAACAATGGATGCACCGCTTCTTTACCTTCCATTCTGTGTACCTGAGAACGGCAGCTGAAACCTGTAATAAGACAGTGCTTGAAATCGTGGGACTGAATTTTACCCTTCCAGTTTTTCTCATAGACTGCATAGGTTTCGTCATGATTTTTAGCAATATGTCCAAACAGACCTGCCATTCCGCAGCAGGCTACGTTTTCAGGAATTACACTGATGAAAAAGTGCTGCATCAGAGTCTGCCACAGTACAGGAGACTGTGTTACAAGGGCTCTTTCAGTGCAGTGTGTAAACAGGTAGTAAGGATCCTTAAACTCTGAAGTACGGGCAACCTTTTCAACCCTATCTCTGATTTTTGCAAAACGCTCGACAAAAAGCTCTGTACCAAACTGTTCGTTTAACCACTCTTCAGGGAGTTTGACATCAAAATTCCCTCTTCTGTCTCCTAACATCTGGGTATACTCGTCTCGGTAACAGATAGTCAGGGCAGGATCGTAACCTACAAGGGACTTACCGGTCTTGGCAATAGCCTCAAGTCTTGCAGCCTGTTTTGCAGCATAGTGAACAAAACTTCTTCTCTGACCGCGGATAACTTTTATCTTGCCGTTTACATAAGCTCTAAGGAATGCCACCTTATAGCCAAGGTTTCTCATAAAAGAAGCCATAGCAATCAGACCGTGCGCCTCATAGCTTACAGTAAACGGATCGGTGACAATAATCACCTCATAATCTGATTTTGCTGCCTTTTCGGCAGTCAGAATTTCAAAACCGCTGTCCTGACATTCACTATGGAAGGTCTTTACGCTGAATAACGGGATATCCACAAAACCAAAGATCTTTTTAGTCAGTGTCCTAATCAGACTGTTACTCAAAAAAGCATTGGACAGCTTTGGCATTTTTGCCATTAAAGGCAGTGTAAACTCAGCATTTAAAATCAGCATATCCATTAAAGGACGCAGATAACGGCTGTAGTACAGTGCAAGGAAACGGGAGTTCATATCTGCAGCATTTACATGGGCAGGACAGATACTCTTGCATGACTTGCATGAAAGACAGGTCTGTATATTCTTAAGATACTCTGTTGAGAAATCTTCCTTTCTTGAGGTAAGAGTATTGATTATGCGCCTTATAAAGTTTACAGGATTTGGTGATGATGTCATCAAGGAAACTTCCTCTGAGGCAATGTTATACCCTCTGTCATTCATCAGTCTCATCCATTCGCGCATCAGCTCACTGAAACCTTTAGGTGAACGGATATGATTTTTAGTATAGCGGTAGCTAGGACACATCAGAGCACTGGTCTGATAGCTGAAACACTGACCGTTGCCATTACAGCTTACAGCTCCCTTAAAGGACTGCCTTACAGTAAGTGGGACTGTTCTGTCCAGATCACCTCTCATTAAAGAGTCAATAGAGACAATTCTGTCGGACTCATTACCATAAGGTACACAGATTTTGCCTGGATTTAAAATATTTCTGGCATCAAAAAGAGCCTTTACCCTGCGGGCTACAGGATACAGAGTCTTAAAGAAAACCTCACCGAAGCATGAGCGGTACCCACGTCCATGCTCACCCCACATCTGGCCCTGATATTTGTTTACAAGCTCTACTACCCTGTTTGAAATGGTAACAAGTTTTTTTCTGTCCTCGTCTGTTGTGAGATCGAGAGCTGGACGGACATGCATTAAACCGGTGTCAACGTGACCGAACATACCGTAGGTGACATTCAGTGAGTCTAAAAGAGCTCTGAATTCAAGAATGTAGTCAGCAAGATTTCTTGGGGGAACTACTGTATCTTCAGTAAATGCCACAAGTTTCTTGTCTCCTGCTGCAGCTCCGAGCAGACCGACAGCCTTTTTACGCATACCGTAAATGGCACTGACAGCCTCAGGTGTTTTTGCAAGCTGTGCACCTAAAATACCGTTTTCAAAAGTCTCTGACTTCTTCTGTACAGCTTCAAATATCTTTTCAAGCTTGCCGCTTTCTGCTGCCGAATCATAACCGTTGAACTCTACAATGTTGATCCCCAGAATCTCATGACCTTCAACCTCGTGGATATAATCCTTTACTGAAGACCAGACAGTATCCTTTTTTGCAAGTGACAAAACTCTGGAATCAACAGTTTCCACTGAGAAAACCCCGGCATCAATAAGATCAACAGCATGTCGCAGGGCACTGTCAAAGTTCTCATACTTTACAACCATAAGTTCCCTGAAATCAGGTATTCTGGTCAGATCAAGGGTGGCACCGCAGATAACAGCCAGTGTACCTTCAGCACCGCAGATAAGGCGGGCCAGATTTAAAGTATCAGTTTCTGGATCATATGAATGGTCCAGATCATAACCTGTCATGAAACGGTTTAATTTAGGAAAGATCTTTTCAATCTCATCTCGATTGTCTTTTAGCAGAGCATAGCAGCCACGATAGATATCACCTTCAAGCCCGTCTTTTTCAAGGCATTCCTTAAGTTTCTCTCCACTTACAGGACCAAATGTTGTAATTGTGCCGTCAGCTAAAACCACTGTTACATCTTTAATGTGGGTTGAGGTTCTGCCATAGCGCAATGAGCCCTGACCTGCAGCATCATTACTTATCATACCACCCAGACAGGCTCTGCTTGATGTGGACAGTTCAGGAGAAAAGAACAGTCCGTATGGTTTTAGAAATTCGTTTAATTCATCTTTGATAACACCAGACTGTGCATAGATTTCTCTTTTCTCAGCATCAAAGTCAGATGTGTTCTTCATGTAGCGTGAACAGTCAATGGTAATTCCGTCATTTAAAGACTGACCGTTGGTTCCTGTACCGCCACCTCTTGGGGTGATGACAAGGCGCTCAAAGACAGGTGTGGCTCTTAGCTTTAAGGCTTTTGAGATATCTTCGTTATCTTTTGGAAAAATTACCCCCTGAGGCATTCTCTGATATACAGAATTATCTGTGGCAACCAGCAGTCTTGATGCATGTGAGCTTTCAACATCTCCTTTAAAGCCAGATGCTTTTAGCGCATTCAGATATTGTGCATAAACAGGATCTAACTGTGGAAGGTCAGATATTTTAGGGATCATTTGCTAGCCTCTTTGGTAAATTTCTTTTCGTTTGCTTTTATACTTATTTTGTATACAGAATGTGATTTGAAACAGTTTCAGATCATTTACAAAGTTTTATCATTCAGACATTGTAAATGATTTTGAAGACAATGGCTCTATTAGATAATAACCATTAAATTCTCACCAATATGGAGAGTAGTTAGCATATGGTAAGTAAAATAATCCTAATAAAATTGTGCATTGAATAAAATAGAGGTCAAACCTGTCTTCGGCGGATTATAAAATGACAGATCTTGAAAAAAAGGATGAAATCCTGAAACTCTTAAGCAAAGTACTGTTTCTGGCTACAGAAGATGACGTAAACCTGACATTAAGAGGAGACAGAGTTTATGTCGACTGTGGGTGTTCAGAATTTTCTGTTGAAATCAAAAACTGCACATCCGTTGAAATGATAAAAAAAATAATAGCAGAGATTTAATCTTTATCTCTGACCGTATTGAGTCTCTGAAATCACAATAAAAGATACATCTATTTCATTTTATTACAGGTGATGTAGCAGTTCTTTCCTGAAAACGCAATTCCATAGGCATAGATGCTCTGAACAAATTTGTTTTCCATAAAAGACTCTGCGTAATTCTTTTTAGTAATTTGACCTACAGCCTCATCACTGAGATCTATAAGCTTTGAAACTGAAGTTGTATGTTTAATTTCAATGATTACCGCTTTTTCTGAATAGGCATCTGTAAAGCTGATGTCTGCATACCCGTCTCCTGCTTCACAATTGGAGTGGTATTCAGAAAAGAATCCCTTAGAGCAGTTAGAAAAGAGTCCGTTTAGAAAACCGTGGTAGTAGTTTTCATGAGGAGCTTTTGTGGCACAGTCTCTTATGGAGATGAATCTCTTTAAAATCTCTCGCAACTTTGTTTTTACAAAACTGCTGTTACCGTCTAAAAGAGCACTGGCTATTTCATCAGAAACACTGTTAGGAGCTATCTCTGTATTAAATCTGTTCTGAATATTGCTTATAAAACATTCTCTGATTTTCAGATTTGGTATTCTTGCAAAGACGTCTTTATTAGTTTGACCGTCTTTCTTGAGTTCTTCTTCTGTTGTCTTATCCCAGTCTAAGGTTAAATATCCTGTATGCAGAAGCAGTGACCAGAAGTCATCAGGATTGTGCAGAGATAAACAGTCCTAGTTCATGGAGTCATTGAGACTGAAACTTATTGTCTTACCGTCAATTAAATCCTGCATCTTCTGAGTGTCTTTATCTGTAAGGTAGCCTAAATATTCATAGAGAGCATGACCTGATGTGGAGGCATC